>NZ_GG666296.1:60318-164066 GCF_000159095.1 Anaerococcus tetradius ATCC 35098
AAAAAAATCGTGCTGACAGAAGTATCATTTACTTCTACCAACACGATTTATTATAGGCCCATCTTTTCTAGCTCTATGCTAAATTTTTGTAAGATTTTTTTCTCAATTCTAGATACTGTCATCTGGCTTATATCCAAACTATTAGCTATGTCAACTTGGGTTCTTCCTTCGTAGTATCTTAGTTCCAAGATTTCTTTTTCTAGGTCGTTTAATCTTTCCATTGATTTGTCTATTAGGTCTTTTAGCTCTATCGAATCGAAGTTTTTGTCTTCTTCTCCTATCATATCGGATAGGTCGACAGCATTTTCTCCTTTTTGGACTTGGTATTTCATATCCAAGGATTGAGGAGTGTAGACCTTACTTGCTTCCATGGTTTCAAGGATTGTTTCCTCATCTTCTCCTAGATAGTCTGCTATGTCAGCTACTGTAGGGGTTCTCTGGAGTTCTTGGGGTAGGATTTTTTTTGCAGTATTTATTTTCTTATAGAGATTTTGTATTCTCCTAGGTACTCTTATTACCCAACCCTTGTCCCTAAAGTATCTTTTTAACTCGCCCATTATGGTTGGGGTTGCAAAGGATGAGAAGGCAAAGCCCTTGGATGGGTCGTATCTTTCGATTGCATATATTAGACCGAGGCTTGCCACTTGGTAGAGGTCGTCTTTTTCGATTCCCTTGCCGACATATTTGTTGGAGAGGATATCGACTATATACATATGTTCTTCTATAAGCTCATCTCTTAGTTTTTTGTCCTTGGTTTTGTAATATTGTTCAAATTTTTCTTGAAGAGCTTCTTTGTGCTCTTTTTTGCTTTCTTTAGACATTATTCTGCCCTTATTGTCATAACTATCTTATCTTCTGAGATAGAAAGTTCATCGCACAATTCTTTAAGGATTAGGTCTCTCATAGCTAGGGCCTTTTCGTTTAAGTCCCTATCTTTTCCTATAACTTCAACTTTGAGCTTTTTTCTTTCTGCAAAGAAGTTTATCTTTATGTCATCACCCTTTAGCTTATAGTTTAAGGCTTCGGATACGACAACTCTGATATCTTCTACTTCTTCTATGTTAAATTCCAAGTCTGATGCAAGGCTTGCAGCAAAAAGCCTCATAGACTTAATGTAGAGGCTTTTTGCTGGGATTTTTATGCTTATTTCTTCCATATTACACCATCTCGAATATTTCTGTAAGCTCAGTAATCTTAAATAGTTTTAGGATATTTTCTTTTGGATTTATTATCTTAACTTTCTTATCTTTTTCCTTGTTTATCTTATATATTTTCATAAACATACCGAGACCTGTCGAGTCTAGATAGTCAAGATCTTTGATATCTATTACTATGTCTTTATCAACTGAGCTTAGGTCATCTTCTATTAGATTTTTGAATTCTTCTTCTGAATAAACATCTAGGTCGCCAGAAAGTTCTAGAACTAACTTGTCTTCTGCTTGACTAATATTTGCTTTAAACATCTTCTTCCTCTTCTTCCAAAGTGCTGTATTTAGTTACTGAAACAATTCTGTCTTTGTCATCTGTAAGGTTTTTGAGTTTTACACCTACAGTATTCCTACCAGTGATAGATATATCCCTGACACTTAGTCTAATCATATCGCCTGATAGGGATACCATCATTATATCATTATCTAGGTCTACTGGTAAAGTATCCACTACTTTTCCAGTTTTTTCTGTAACCTTATGGCATTTTACACCCTTGCCTCCCCTATTTTGGTTTTTGAAGTTGTTAAAGGAAGTTTTCTTTCCATAGGCATTTTCTGTAACAACCAAGAGGTAGGTTTCTTCACCCTTGATGTTCATTGATACTACTTCATCATCCTTATCTAGCTTGATTGCCTTAACCCCTTGAGCAATTCTACCCATAGAACGAAGGTCTTTGGAGTTAAATTGGATAGTCATACCATTTTTGGTAGATATTAGGAGTTCTTCTTCCTTGTCTATCTGTCTAACTGATATTAGCTTATCATTTTCTTGGAGAGATATGGCTATTATTCCATTTTTCCTTATGTTAGCGAAGTTTTCTGCATCAGTTTTCTTTATGGTACCATTTTTGGTTTGAAGGACTATTTGGCTATTTTTGTGTAGGTCTGAAAGAGTCATCATTTCTGTGATTCTCTCGCCAGATTCAAGATTTAGGATGTTAATTATAGCTTGTCCCCTTGATGTTCTACTAGCTTCTGGAATCATGTAAGCTTCTAGAGAAAATACCTTACCCATAGATGTGAAGAATAAGAGCTCTTCGTGGGTATTAGTTGTGATAATCTTTTTGATGAAGTCACCCTCTTTGGTATTTCCTGCCGCAATTCCCTTACCTCCCCTATTTTGTACCTTGTAGGTGTCGATAGGAAGTCTCTTGATGTAGCCATCCTTGGTTAGGGTTATTAGGATATCTTCTCTTTCAAATAGCTCTGATATTTCTATCTCTCCCTCATCTGGTACTATTTGTGTCCTTCTATCATCGGCGTATTTTTCTTTGATTTCTGTCATTTCGTCGATTATTAGGTTGATTAGAGTTTCTTCAGAGTTTAGGATTGAAAGTAGGTAGTCAATCATCCTAGCAAGTTCGTCATTTTCTGCATTTAGTTTTTCAATTTCTAGTCCTGATAGGCGTTTTAGTTGCATATCTAGGATGGCTTGAGATTGAACTTCTGTTAGCTTAAATTTATCATAAAAGATTTTCTTGATTTGATCGTTGTCATAGGATGATCTTATTATTTTGATAATTTCATCTATGTGATCAATGGCTATAATTAAACCTTCTACTATGTGCTTGCGATCTCTTGCCTTTGATAGGTCAAATGTAGTCCTACGAGTTACTACTTCCTTTTGGTGGTCAACATAGTATTCAATTAGCTCTTTTAGGTTTAATATCTTTGGCTCACCAGCTACTAGGGCTAGGTTTATAATACCGAAAGTATTTTCTAGTTGGGTGTATTTGTAGAGGTTATTTAGGACTATATTAGGGTTGGAATCTCTCTTGATTTCAACTACTATCCTCATTCCCTTTCTATCTGATTCATCTCTTATGTCAGATATGCCATCTACTCTTTTTTCTTTTACAAGGTCAGCTATTTTTTCTATTAATCTTGCCTTGTTTACCTGATAAGGAATTTCTGTTATGATTATTCTTTCTCTATTTTTCTTAAAGGGTTCAATTTTTGCTACTGCCCTTTGCTTAATCTTGCCCCTACCAGTCTTATAGGCTTCTTTTATGCCTGACTTACCTAAGATTAGGGCGCCTGTTGGAAAGTCTGGTCCAGGTATTATTTCTATGAGATCATCTATGGATATTTCTGGATCTTTCATGTAGGCTATGCATGCGTCTATGGCCTCACCTAGATTGTGAGGAGCCATGTTTGTCGCCATACCTACAGCTATACCATTTGACCCATTTACAAGTAGGTTTGGAAATCTTGATGGAAGGACTGTTGGCTCTAATTCTTCTTCATCGAAGTTTGGCATAAAGTCAACTGTGTCTTTGCCTATATCCCTTAGCATTTCCTTGGCAATCTTACTCATCCTAACTTCTGTATAACGCATGGCTGCGGCAGCATCCCCGTCTATGGAACCGAAGTTACCTTGGCCTTGGGCAAGGGGATATCTGGTTGAGAAGTCTTGGGCAAGTCTTACTAGGGCATCATAGATTGCTGAGTCGCCGTGAGGGTGAAATTTACCCATTACATCTCCGACTACCCTGGCTGATTTTCTGGTTGGTTTGTTTGGATCAAGGCCTAGAAGTTGCATATCATAGAGGATTCTTCTATGAACTGGTTTTAGACCATCACGCACATCTGGTAGGGCTCTTGCTACTATTACAGACATTGAGTATTCAAGATAAGATGATTTCATCTTGCTCTCAAGGTCTATATTCATTATATTCTGATTTTCTGTCATATTGCCTCCTATACGTCTATGTCTGTAACGTACTTGGCGTTTTCTTGGATGAAGTTACGTCTAGGTTCTACCTTTTCTCCCATGAGAAGGGCGAAGGTGTCATCAGTTGTGGTTGATTCCATATCTTCTACTACTCTTAGGAGAACACGTCTGTCTGGATCCATGGTTGTTTCCCATAATTGTTCTGCATTCATTTCACCAAGACCCTTGTATCTGTTAATCTTGTAATTATCTACTCCAAGCTCTTTGATTACCTTATCTCTTTCATCATCTGAATAAACGTATCTTTCCTTCTTGCCTACGCTTATCCTGTATAAAGGTGGAAGGGCTACATATACATGGCCCTTATCTATTAAATCCTTCATATATCTGTAGAAGAAAGTTAAAAGTAGGGTTCTGATGTGGGCACCATCAACATCGGCATCGGTCATGATTATGATTTTGCCATAGCGAAGTTTTTCTAGGTCAAATTCCTTGCCTATACCTGTACCAAAGGCTGTAATCATATTTTTTATTTCTTCTGAATTAAGAACCCTATCAAGGTGGGCTTTTTCTACATTCATTATCTTTCCTCTTAGAGGAAGGATAGCTTGAATCCTGTTATCCCTACCGCCTTTGGCAGAGCCTCCCGCAGAATTACCCTCGACTATGAAAATTTCGTTTTCTCCTATATCTGTCGATTGACAATCTGCAAGTTTTCCTGGAAGAGTTGCTGAATCAAGGATTGATCTCTTACGGGTTAGATCTCTTGCCTTTCTAGCAGCTTCCCTAGCACGTCTACTTGCAAGGGCCTTATCTATTATGGCCTTGGCAGGCTTTGGATTTTCTTCAAGGAAGTTTGCCAAATGTTCTGAAATAAAGGTATCTACCGCACCTCTTACTTCGGAGTTACCGAGTTTGGACTTGGTTTGGCCTTCAAATTGAGGATCAGTTATTTTTACAGATATTATGGCTGTAATACCCTCTCTGATGTCCTCACCCTGGAGGTTATCTTCGTTGTCTTTTAAAAAGTTATATTTTCTGGCATAGTCATTTACAGTCCTAGTTAAAGATGACCTAAGCCCTGCCAAGTGGCTTCCTCCTTCTGGAGTTTGGATGTTGTTGGCATAAGATAGGATATTTTCGCTATAGGCATCTGTATATTGGAAGGCAAATTCTACCTCAGTATCTTCTTGGAAGCCATCAAAATTAGGAATCATCTCCATTATTGGATCCTTATTCCTATTTAGATAGGCTACAAATTCTGAAATACCTCCTTCAAATTTGAAGCTAGTTTTGAAGTCTTCTCTCTCATCTTCAAATTGTATCTCCACTCCCTTATTGAGGAAGGCCATCTCCCTAAATCTATTTTCAAGGATTGTCCTGTCATATATGGTAGTATCAAAGATTTCTCCATCTGCCTTGAAGGTGATTTTTGTTCCAGTTTCTACCGTATCGCCTATTACTTCTATGTCTTTAGTTACCTCACCTCTAGCAAATTCCATCTTGTAGATGTGACCATCTCTTTTTACTTCTGCTATTAGGTATTCAGAAAGGGCGTTTACTACTGAAACACCTACACCGTGAAGACCACCTGATACCTTGTAGGCTGAATCGTCAAATTTACCACCAGCATGAAGGACGGTTAGGACTGTCTCCAAGGTAGATTTGTGAGTTGTTGGGTGTTCTTTGACTGGGATTCCTGATCCGTCATCTTCTACACTTACAACATTATCCTTATCAATAGTAACTTTTATGTAGTCACAACGTCCTGCTAGGGCCTCATCTACCGAGTTGTCTACTACTTCATAGACTAGGTGGTGGAGTCCTCTCTGACTGGTTGATCCTATATACATACCAGGTCTTAGACGAACGGGTTCAAGCCCCTCCAAAACCCTGATATTACCAGCATCATAATTATTATCTTGCATACTATTCCTTTCTAATCTTTCCATCAAAGATATATGAAATCTTATCTTTGTCTATATATTCCAAGCTCTTGGTGTTGGTCGCAGTAATTATAGTTTGATAACCATTAAGGTTTTCAAGTAAAAACACGGACCTTTTTTCATCAAGTTCTGAAAATACATCATCAAACAAAATGACAGCCTCATCACCTGTCACCTCTTTGATTAATTTAACTTCCGCAAGTCTTATGTTTAGAATTGCCGAACGCTGTTGCCCCTGGGAAGCAAAGTTTTTTGTATCCTTGCCATTTATAGTAATCTCAATATCATCCCTATGGATGCCCCTTTGGCTGGTCAAATATTTTAAATCCTTATCCCTTGAGGTAGCGAAAATTTCTTCATATTCTTCTAAATCTTTTGGACTTATATCTGCTAGATAACTTAACCTTAATTCCTCTTTAGAAGAAGTTAGGGATGAGTGAAAATCTCTAGCATACTGGTCTATTATTTTTATAAATTTTAATCGACTCTTATAAATCCTATATCCGAGCTTACTTAGAGACTTGTCAAAAGCAGCAAGCTGTTCTTTAAAATATTGGGATTTAGTATTTTTCAGGAGTTTATTTCTCTGATATAAAATCTTATCGTAATCCCTCTTGTATGACTTGTAGGATAAGTCTATCCCTTCTATAATCTTATCAATCAAATCACGTCTAAGGTTTGGCCCATCCTTTATGATTGCCAAATCTTCAGGTGTAAAAAGGACTATCTTAAACAAAGATTTTAAATCTTTGCTCCTATCATACTTTACTCCATTTACAAAAATACTCTTATCCTTATCATTAACTTCTATAAGAACTTCCTTAAAAGACCTTCCTTTTCTAACGGTTCCAGCTAATTTCATCTGACTTTGAGAAAATCTAACAATGTCCTTATCTCTAATTTTCTTAAAGCTCCTTGCATTAGCCAAATAATAGACACTTTCCAAAAGATTGGTCTTACCCTGGGCATTATCTCCGATGAAAATATTTGTATCTTTGTTAAATTCCACACTTTCATAAAAATAATTTCTAAAATTATTTAATTTTAAGTCTTTAATCCACATTATACAATTGTAATTTCAAAATCATCAAATACTACTAGGTCTTTTTTGTGAAGTTTCTTGCCTGGAATATGGCAAAGCTCACCATTGAGGAGGACTCCCTCATCTTTTATGATGTTTTTCGCAAGTCCACCCGTTGGAATTATATTAGTAGCCTTTAGTAGATCTTTAAGGCTTATTTCTTCTGCATAAAATTCTATCTTTTCCATATATACCTCTAATTAGCAAGCCTTACTGGTAAAACAAGATAGGTGAAATCTTCATTTTCATAGGATGAATTTTCAGGATAAATTAAACATGGATTTAGGGCTGATTTGAAGTTTAGCTTGATTTTTGTAGAATCGCAAGCCTTGACACCCTCTTGCATGTATCTTGCATTGAAGGCTATTTCAAGATCAGGGCCTTGTTGATCAACATCTATAGCCTCTCTTACATCCCCTATTTCAGAATTTGATTTTATTAACATAAGCTTATCAGAAATTTCTATCTTTATTAGGTTTGCCCTGCCAGGATCTGCTAAAACTTGAGCACGGTCTAGTGAATTTATAAGCTCTCTTTTATCAACGATTATGCTAGTTTCTGAAATATCATTAATAATATTTCTATAATCTATAAAATTCTTATCTATTACCTTGCATTGCATAGTAGTATTTTCACTTACAAAAATCAAATCATTTTCATTCTTATAGAGTTTAGTTTTTGTATCGTCAGAAACGATCCTTGACCATTCTAATAGGGATCTTTTTGGGATGATATATTCACTATCTTCATAGTCTGTAGGATATTCGAGTTTTACTTTTTTTAGAGAAACCCTGTAACCATCCAAGGCAACCATATTTAGAAATCCATCTTTAAATTCAAAAAGAATTCCTGTTAGGGCAAGCTTTGTTTCGTCAAGACTTGTTGCAAATTCAGTTTGACTTATTGATCTTTTTAGGACATCATTATCTATTTCTATAGCCAAAGTATCTGGTATGGATAATTCATTTTTTTCAAAATAATCAAAGGCTAAAAGGTTAAAGTTTGATGATGAGCACTTGATATTTATTTTTCCATCCTTATTTTCTACAATTACAATATCATTAGGTAGTTTTCTTACTATATTTGCAATAAGGCTTGCCTTAACAGCCATCTCACCTTTTTCATCAACTACAGCATCTACTTTTGTTTTTATAGCTATTTCGCCATCAAAGGCTTTGAGGAAAAGACTATTATCAAAACACTCGAAGTATATTAATTCGTGAATCTGTATATTGGTACTTTTTGAGACAGCTTTCATAGCAATATTTATAGCACTCATTAAATCTTGCTGACTAATTCTAAATTTCATTGTTACTCCTTAACTTAAATATATACTTAGTAGTATTATTAGTAGGGCCTGTATAAATGTGGATAAGTCTCTTAAAAGTCTATATCTAGCTTAAAAGTCTTATTGATAACTTGTGGGTAGAAAAAGGATAAGATAGCTAGTTTTCCACATTATCCACAAGCGTGAAGCAAGAAAAAATCACATCCTACTTATCAACATACTTATCCACAGGCTTATTAACATTTTACTCGCTTATCTCCTTTAGGAGAGCATCTATTTCTTCTTTGAAGCTACCATCTTCATCCATTTGTTTTTGAATTTTATCTATACCATGCATGACAGTTGTATGATCCCTATCAAAGGCATTCGATATAGTTACTAGAGAATCTTCTAGGATTTCTCTAGCTAAAAACATGGCTATTTGTCTAGGATTTACAATTTCTTTCTTTCTAGATTTGCCCTTTAGCTCTGATAGCTTGACTCCATACTTATCTGCGACATATTTTTGTATATCATCTATACCAACACGTTTTTTCTTATCCTTAACCCTAGTTCCTACACCCTTTATAGCATCTTCCATAGTAACAATTTCTCTATTATCACTTTTAGCATAGGCTATGGCAGTAGACAAGGCTCCTTCCAAATCTCTTATGTTGGTATCAATATTTTCTGCTATATAAAACAAGATGTCATTTTCTATATAAGCTCCTAATTGGTCAAGCTTTTTTTGAAGGATTGCTACCCTAGTTTCAAAATCAGGTTTACCAATATCGACTATAATTCCCCAGGAGAACCTTGAAATAAGCCTATTTTCTAGGTGCTTTATCTCCTTTGGTGGCCTGTCTGAGGATATTACTATTTGTTTACCTGTGTTATAAAGGTCATTAAAGGTGTGGAAGAACTCCTCTTGAGTTCCTTCTTTACCTGCAATGAATTGAATATCATCTATAAGAAGAATATCAACTGACCTATATTTTTCCCTAAATTTTTCATTTTTTGTCGACCTTAGGGCTGAAATCATCTCGTTGGTAAATTTCTCGCTTGATAAGTACATTACATAAGCATCATCCCTATTATCAAGGATTTCGTGGGCTATTGCCTGCATCAAGTGGGTCTTACCTAGGCCGCTTTCCCCATAAATAAAGAGAGGATTGTAAAGTCTTGCCTGAGATTTGTTAGAAATATTTTCTGCAACAGCCTGGCTTACCCCTAAGGCATATTGGTTGGATTTGCCTTCTACGAAATTTGCGAAAATATTTTCTTCTTCTAGCTGGGGTCTAGGGAAGGATGAAACTTTATTAAGTCTCATCTGTCCGTCAGGATCATAGTCCTTACCGAGGGTTAAGACCTTGTTGTAATTGTCTCCATCTTTTGCAACAACCTCAATAATTAAATCTTTACCAGTTTTGCTTTTGATATTATCAAGGGCAATCTGGAGTTGAGGAGCCCAAATCTTATCATAAATAAAAAGTGTATCCTTCTTAGGCACTTCCAAATAAAGGGTTCCATTGTACAAATTAAGGGGTTTTAGAATGCTAATCCATGTGTCAAATTGCTGACTATCGGTTACATGCATTTTCATTTCATTTTTTAATTCATCTGTAATGTATTCTAGATTCGTCATCCATCCTACCTTCCTCTAAAAGTTATACACAGTCTATAAAGCCCTAAAATTTAAAAATAAGAAAGAAAAATAAGACTTATCCCCAAAAATTGGATAACTTGTGGATAACTTTTTTGTTGATAAAATTTTCTTCTGAATTTTAAGCTTTAAGCCTAGAAAATTTTAGAAAGCAAGGATAATTTCCAAATTTATCCACACAAAAAGTAAAAATCCAGATAAAAAACATAGTTTTGCATATACTTATACACCCTCAATTATACTATAATCATGCGATTTAAGCAATTTATCCACATTTTTTATTTATTTTTTGGGAAAACTTATTTTTAAAAATTTAAAACTTTTGGAAAAAGGGTGGATATGTGGATAAGTCTGTGTATTTATTTAGTCTTTCTCATAAAATTTTCATAAATTTACTAGATAAGCCAAAAAAAATTATAATATGAGATGATTTTACAAAATTATTCATGGAGATTTTTTGTTTAAAAGTTGTGGATAGAAATTTTATCAAGAAAATTATCCACACTGGAAATTTATTCCGAAAAAACTGGTATTAGTGGAAAAATATTCTGCTTAAATTGAAATTATATTCAAGGCTATTCTTTAGAGCCTAGTTTTTTACAAAATATTATTTTTTTACTCAAAAATCTTGACAGATTAGCTTTATTTCAATATAATAGTATGAGTCAAAAAAAGAGTAGGAGGTGTAAGCATGAAAAGAACTTATCAACCAAATAGAAGAAAGAGATCAAAAGATCACGGCTTTAGAAAAAGAATGTCAAGCCCAGGTGGTAGAAGAGTACTAAAAGCTAGAAGAAGAAAAAACAGAAAAAGATTATCTGCTTAAGCTAGAAAGTATTAATTGTATATAGATTAGGAGGGGCCTTATATAAGGCTCTTGTTTATATTTTTTACTTTTCTACAAATAGTTAAGAAGTGTTTAATGGAAAAAAGAATTAGTTTAAGAAAAGACGCAGACTTTCAAAGAGTATATAAAAGAAACCAAGCTTTCTACAATAGGGATTTCACTGTTTTAGTGAAAAATAACGGTCAAAAACATCCTAGATTTGGTTTTTCCATAAGTAAAAAGATAGGTAAGGCTAATGTTAGAAATTCTCTTAAAAGAAAGCTTAGGGATATTATTAGGATTAATTACGGATCTATTAATGCTGTAGATGTCGTAATTATCCCAAAGAAACATACGATAGATTTTACTTACGATGATTTAAAAAAATCTCTGGGTCATGTTCTTAGTAAAGCTTTTAAAAAGAAGATGATTTTTTATGTTAAATAAATTATTCATTGCAATAATTAAGTTTTATCAAAGATTTATTTCTCCACAACTAGGATATTCAAAGTGTAAGTTTCAACCAACTTGTTCCCAATATGCCCTGGAGGCTTTTAGGAAGCATGGATTCTTGAAAGCGTTTTTTATGTCTGTGTGGAGAATTTTACGATGTAATCCATTTTCTAAGGGAGGTTATGACCCAGTTAACTAAACTTTTCTTTAGGAAATATAAGAAAATACTGAAATAATGGAGTTTATATGATTAAAGTACTAGCCGGTATTTTAGGCCAACTGATGAGATGGATCTATGATAGCTTGCAAGCTAATTTCACAGAGCCTACAAATATTAGTTTTTATGCCATAGCTATAATAATTATGACTTTGCTTGTAAGTCTTTTAATTATACCAATGACCGTTAGCCAACAAAAACAAGCAGAGAGAACAAAGATTTTCAAACCAAAGATGGAAGAAATCCAAAAAAAATATAGTTACGACCAACAAATAATGCAAAAAAAGATGCAACAACTTTATAAGGAAGAGGGAGTAACTCCTGGTATTTCTGGTTGCCTTGTAATGATTATCCAAATTATGATTCTTTTTGGATTGTTTAGGATGATGGGAGACACTACAAAGTATGTATTCCCTGAAGGCTTAGATAATGTTAGGACAAATTTCTATTGGATATCTAATCTATTAGATAAGGACCCTTATTGGTTTGCTCTTCCACTACTTACAAGTTTATCCCAAGTTGCTGTTCAACTTTTCTCAATGAAAACAAACCCTCAAATGCAACAGGGTGGAGCTATGGGAAATATGAACAATATGTTTTTGATAATGCCTTTGATGTATTTTTTCATATTTAGGGGTCTACCAGCAGGTTTGCCACTTTATTACACCCTAAGTTCTGTATTCAGACTTGTAATTATGGTAATTATGCATTTTTATATGAAAGCTAATAAAACGGAGTTAGAAGATGAAAAAGTCAATAATTAAGAGTGCTAAAACTAAAGATGCAGCTATTAAGCTTGCTCTTGATGAAATTGGTAAAAGTAGAGATGAAGTAGAAGTAGAAATTATCGAAGAAGAATCTAGTGGCTTTCTTGGTCTTATTGGAAGTAAGGATGCTGTTGTTAGGGTAAGTTATGAAGAAGACATCAAAGAAGCCCTATCAAACCTAGAAAAAGAGATTGAAAATACAGAATCCTTCGTCAAAGACTATGATTATAAAGAAGAAGAGCCTGTAAAAATCCCAGTAGATGATGTTTTAGAAGAAAAATTAGAGCTAAGCGAAGAAGGCTCTCCAGAAATCGATGCTGAAACAAAAGAAGCTAAAGATCTAGATGACGAAGAAACAAAGCTAAGTGTTGATTATGGAAAAGCTAAGCAAAAGGCTGATATAGATAAGTTTTACGAAGCAAAGGACCTATTAGAAAATATCCTAAAGTCCATGCATTTTGAAAATGTAAGTGTAATAGGTGATTTGGAAGATAATATTATCAAACTTGATGCTAGGGTTGACGAGAAGGATACAGGAATTGCTATAGGCAAGGCAGGTTCTACCCTAGATGCCATAGAACTTATTGTTAGAAAAGCAGTTGATTCTAGAAGAAATAATGTAAGAGTTAATGTCGATATCAACTCTTATAAGAAACGCAGGGATGAAAAGATAGTTGAACTTGCTAGAGATACTGCTAGAAAGGTTCAAAAAAGTAAGAAGAGCTGGAATTTAAGATATATGAATTCATACGAAAGAAGACTAGCTCACGAAGAAATATCCAAACACCAAAATGTATCTAGTCACTCAGAAGGTTCTGAGCCTAGAAGATATGTGGTAGTTGATTATATAGAAGATTAATTAAAGAAGCTTTTGCAGATTCAATAAGACCCTTATTGATTATCTGCAAGGGCTTTTTTTATATTCATGTAAAAGACAGGATAAAAAAAGGGACTGTTTAAGTTTATGAATAATCTCCCAGCAATCACAAGATGATGTTCTTAGGAAATCTAACAGTCCCTAGGGTCCTAATTAATTTTTCCGAGGAGTTCTAATGATTTAGGATAATTATTATTTCTTAAACAGCTCCTTAATTGAAACTAGTTTATATGTTTTTCAATTTTATCATAGGCTTTTATAATTTCTTCATCTCCATCTTCAAATTTGCGGTGAGATAAAGTATCGTGTATTTTAACAGGTTCCATTGTTATTCTTGCGATATTGTAAGCATGATCCCCGATTCTTTCCATAGTTGATAAGATATCGTTAAATACATAAGAGGCTATGGTTGTCATATCCTCACCATTGGCTAGTCTTTTGTAGTGGGCCTTTCTTAGATTTGTTTCCATAAGGTCTAAGGCTGCCTCATCTTCACCTAATCTTCTAAAGAGGACTTCATTTTTGTTATTAAAGACTTCTATGGAATTTACGAAGTTGTTTATTACAAGGTTGTAAATATCTTCAAGGTCTGAGAGAGCTTCTTCATTATAGCTTGCTCCAGATTCGTATATCTCTTCGTAGTATTCGCCTAAATTTTGAGCCAAGTCTGAGGTTCTTTCAACGTTGATTTGAATTTGTAGGTAATTTTGAACTTCAGCTTCTATATCCATATGACTTGAATTTTGGGCAATAGATAGGAGATAGGCTTGGATTTTAGTGTCCATGTCATTTACAATTGATTCTGCTTGATTAGCAGTTTCTAGGTACTTTCTATCTTTTTCGAGTAGGTATTTTTTGGTTTGCTTTATTGTTTCAAGGGCTACTTTTGATTCTTTTAGGATGGCAGATTCTATTTGATCAAGAGCTCCTACTGGGAAAGTTTCAATAAGTCTTTCATCTAATTCTAGGTTTCCAAGATCAGAAAATATTGAATCCTTACCAGGTATTATTTTATTTAGTGCCTTGGCTACATATTTTATTAGTGGTAGGAATATAATCATACCAATAAAGTTAAAGGTAAAGTGACCAACGGCTATGGTCATTAGCTTATTTGTGCCTAAAAAATCCGCTATGCTTCTTACTAAAGTTTCGTATGGATTTAGGAATAGTAAGAATATTAGAGATATCATTACATTAAATAGAACATGGAAGGTAGAAGTTCTTCTTGCTGATAGAGATCCACCCAAGGAAGCAAGGACAGCGGTAATGCAGGTACCTATATTTGCTCCAAACATAAGACCCAAAGCTACACTTAAATCAATGGCTCCAGAGGCAAATAAAGATTGGATAATACCAATAAAAGCTGATGATGATTGAATTAAAGCTGTCAATGCTGCACCTATTAACACAGCTATGATTGGGTTTTGAGCCATGTTAGCAACGATTTTGTCAAAACCATCTATGTTTTTTAGCTCAGTTAGAGATCCACCCATCATTTCGAGTCCTATAAATAATAGGCCAAAACCTAACATTATTTCTCCGACATATTTATTTCTTCTTTTTGATGAAAACATCGTAATAACAACACCTATTAAGGCTATGAAATACGATAAGTATCCTAGGTCGAAACCTATTAATATAGACGTAACGGTCGTACCAATATTTGCTCCAAGTATTACTCCAATAGCTTGCTCTAGGCTCATTACGCCAGCCCTAACAAAGCTTATGGCAATTACTGTTGTTGCAGATGATGATTGAATTAAACCTGTTATAACTATACCAACCAAAACTCCCATTATTGGATTGGAAGTGTACTTCTCTACATATCCTCTAAGCTTGGGGCCGGCAAAACTTGTCAAAGCTTCCCCCATAAGGGAGATACCGAACAAGAATATTGCCAGACCTCCTGCTATAAGATTCCATTGCAGAGAGCTTAATGATTGTAGTTGCATAATCCCTCCAAAATATTTTATTCTGTATCTAATATAACATATTAATCGAAATCTACAAATTTTTTCTACGAATTTTTAAGTAAAGCGGAGACAGTCAGGATTAAATGTTGACAAATTCAGTTTTTCCACTATAATTCTTATGTTACAAACCACTAGTCAAAGTAGTGTATATAAAGGAGTAAATATGGAAGAGAGAACAATTGCTGCGATTTCTACACCGTCTGGGACTGGTGGTATATCCATAGTCAGGATGAGTGGACCAAAAGCCTATGAGATAGTTAGTCAAATATTTAGACCGATTATGGGAAAGCCACTCGATAAGAATGACGATAATAGAAAGATGCGCTATGGAAATATTATAGATAATCAGGGAGAAATAATTGATGAAGTAATGGTTTGCTTTATGAAGGCTCCCTTTACTTATACTAGAGAAGATATATGCGAAATAAATTGCCACGGCTCTTTTGTTTCCGTAAAAAAAATTCTCAATCTCTTGCTTGATAGGGGTTGCGATTTAGCTGAAGCTGGAGAATTTACAAAGAGGGCCTTTCTCAATGGCAGAATCGACCTATCTCAGGCAGAAGCCGTTCTTGATATTATTAACGCGAGAAATGATTTGAGCCAAAAAGAAGGCATAAATCAATTAAATGGAGCCTTGAGAGAAAAGATTAATTCTATCAGACAGGAGCTTCTAGAAGCCTTGTCAAGATTGGAATATTCTATTAATTTCACAGAGGATGGAGAAGACCTTCCTAAAGATGAAATTATTGTCTACATGGACAAGGCTAAGGACATGATTGATAAGCTACTAAATACTTCCAACAAGGGAAAAATAGTAAGAGATGGTATCAACACAACAATAATTGGCAAACCTAATGTGGGTAAGTCTTCCTTGCTCAATAATCTATTGAATGAGAATAGGGCTATAGTAACCGATATTCCAGGTACTACAAGAGATCTTATTACCGAGTACATTTCTTTCGGTGATTTTACACTTAAAATCAATGATACCGCAGGAATTAGGGAGACTGATGATGTAGTCGAAAAAATCGGAGTCGATAAGTCCATAGAACTTATAGACCAATCAGATTTAATTATTGCAATTTTTGACTCATCTAGAGATTTTGACCAAGAAGATAAGAAAATCATGGATTTAATCGAAGGTAAAAATGCTATAATAATTTTAAATAAAACAGACCTTAGTGGAAAGTTTGATGAAAAAATCTTAAAGACTAGTCTACCTATAATCAGGACCTCAATGATAAATGAAGAAGGTATTGATAAATTAGAAGAGACTATAACTGAGATGTTTAATACCAAGGAATTAAAGAGAGAATCAGTTCTTATAACTAATACCCGTCATGAAAGGCTCTTGAATATGGCAAGTAAGAAGCTTACTTCTTCACTATATGATATCAATAGAGGAATCCCTATAGATGCTTGTGAAGTTGATTTAAGGGGCGCCTATGACGATTTGGGTCTTATTATTGGAGAATCTGTTTCTGATGAGATAATGGATAAAGTATTTAAGGAGTTTTGTGTTGGAAAATAAATATAAAGCAGGAAGCTATGATGTAATAGTGGTAGGGGCAGGTCATGCTGGTTGTGAAGCAGGACTTGCTGCTTCTAGGCTAGGCCTAAAGACCCTAATTCTAACAACTAGTATGGAATCAATCGCCGATATGCCTTGCAATCCTAATATCGGTGGAACTGGTAAGGGACATATAGTTAGAGAGATAGATGCCCTTGGTGGACAAATGGCTATAAATATTGACAAGACCTTTATCCAATCAAGGATGCTAAATACTAGCAAGGGTCCAGCTGTCCATTCTTTAAGAGTTCAAGCTGACAAAAGAGCCTATCATGACGAAATGAAGAAAACTTTAGAAGATGAAGTTGATCTTTTCGAACAAGAAGTAGACAAGATAAATTATAAGGATGGAAAAATTGTTTCATGTGAAACAGTCCAAGGTGCAATATTTGAATGTAAGGCCTTGATAATCTGTACAGGAACATATTTGAATGGAAAAATCCTTATTGGAGAATATGAAAAGGTATCAGGCCCTCACGGCCTATCTGCTGCGACTTTCCTTTCTGATTCTTTAAGGGAAATGGGTTTTGAACTTAGAAGATTTAAGACAGGAACACCAGCAAGGGTTGATAGAAAATCTCTACATCTAGAAAAAACAGAGGTTCAAAAAGGTGATAAGGAAGTTATTCCTTTTTCATTTTTAAACGAGGGAGAGGATTTCTCTCATAGGCATCAAGAAGATTGCTATTTAACTTATACTAGACCTGAAACTAAAGAAATAATTATGGAAAACTTATATAGATCACCTATTTATGGTGGTCATATAAAAGGAATTGGTCCAAGATATTGCCCTTCCATAGAAGATAAGATGGTAAGATTTCCAGATAGGGATGTCCATCAAGTATTTATAGAGCCTGAAGGTCTAACAACGGATGAAATGTATATCCAAGGTGTATCCTCATCCCTACCCCAAGAAGTGCAATTTGATTTTTACAAAACCATCGTTGGCTTAGAGGATGTGAAAATAATGAGGCCAGCCTACGCTATTGAATATGACATGATTGATACGAGAAAACTTTACAGAACACTCGAGTCAAAGGATTATGAGGGTTTGTATTTTGCAGGTCAAATCAATGGCTCTAGTGGTTATGAGGAAGCAGCTGGTCAAGGCTTAATAGCAGGCATTAATGCTGCCCTAAAGATAAAAGGTGAAAAGCCTCTAATCTTAGATAGGTCTGATGCTTATATCGGTGTCTTGATAGATGATTTGGTAACTGAGGGAACAAAAGAGCCTTATAGGATGATGACCTCAAGATGCGAATATAGGTTGACCATGCGTCAAGATAATGCTGATCAAAGACTTACTAAACTTGGCTATGACATAGGCCTTGTAAGTGAAGAAAGATATCAAAAAATGTTGGCTAAAAGAAATGCTATAGACTGCGAAATAGAGAGGTTAAAATCAGTAAGCCTAACACCAAAAGCTGAAACAAACCAAAAACTTGAAGAGTTAAACACCTCACCACTAAAAAATGGTATTAGCTTATATGACCTTCTAAAAAGGCCAGAAGTTGATTATGATATGCTAGAAGCCTTTGACCCAGATAGACCTCAACTACCAAAGTTCCAACAAATCCAAGTCCAAACAGAAATTAAGTACGAAGGCTATATCAAAAAGCAAATGGCTGATATAGATAAATTCAAAAAATTGGAAGGAAAAAAACTAGCCAAAAATATAGACTATTTTAAGATTCCTGGTTTAAAGAAAGAATCGTGTGAAAAACTTAACGAAATTCAACCAGAATCCATAGGTCAAGCTTCAAGAATATCAGGCGTTTCACCTGCCGATATAAATGTACTTTTGATTAGACTAAAGACAGGTGAATTAGATGGATAAAGCTTATCAAATCTACATGGATTACCTGCTAGAGGTAAATGCTCATACCAACCTTACAGCCATAACCAATCCTAGAGAAATCGAAATTAAACATTTCAAGGATTCTCTAACAGTATTATCCTATATTAAGGAAAAAGATAAGGTACTTGATATAGGGGCAGGTGCTGGCTTTCCAGGTCTTCCCCTAAGGATTGAAAAAGATTTCGACTTAACTCTAATCGATTCTGTAAATAAAAAAGTAGTCTTTATGAATGAAGTTATAGAAAAGTTAGGACTTAAAAATACCAGGGCCATCCACACTAGGGCAGAAGATTATGCTAGGGAAAAAAGGGAAAGCTTTGATGTTGTTGTATCAAGGGCTGTAGCAAATATGGCTACCCTTTCAGAATACGCCCTACCATTCTTAAAGATAGGTGGTTTATTTATCGCCCTCAAGGGACCAAAGGCAGAAGAAGAACTAGAAGCTAGCAAAAACGCATTAAAGATACTAGGTGGAAGAGTAAAAGAGATTAAAGCTTTTGACTTGGATGGCAATGAAAGAGTTAATATAGTAATAGAAAAAGTTAAAAAGACTAAGGACAAATATCCTAGGGGCAAAAATCTCCCTAAGAAAGAACCCCTATAATGTTTCATATGAAACAATGATAAAAAAATTAAGTGAGCTTTTGTTGTTTGAAAATGTAAAAAAATTATTCTACATTTCATTTTGCAAGTGCTCCTTTTTTTATGGTAAAATATTCTATATGAATACAATCATAAGGAGTGTTATGTATGCAGGCTTTAATTTGTTCTGTAGGAACAGAAATTTTATTAGGAAATATTGTAGATACAAATTCACAATACATAGCTAGTCATCTAAAGGAGATGGGAATAGATGTCTATAAGATGGTAACGGTAGGTGATAATTTTGATAGGCTCTATAAGGTCTTGAGTGAGGCAAACGGACTTTATGATTATATTTTTCTAACTGGTGGTTTGGGACCAACAGCTGATGACATAACTAAAGAAGTTGTAGTTAAAGTATGTGGCAAAGAAAATGAGCTTGTTGTTGATCCTGATTCTATGAAGGCCTTAGAAGAATATTTTGAGAAGAAGGATAGGGCAATTAAAATAAATAAGAAGCAAGCTATTTTTCCAAAGTCTGCTACTATACTTAAAAATCCAAAAGGTACAGCACCGGGCTGTATCATAGAATCAAAAAGTAAATTCATCCTCTTGCCAGGTCCCCCTCATGAGATGACCTATATGTTTGATAATGAATTACAACTTGTCAAAGACTCTATAATAAAGACAGTTACTGCTAAGACGGCACTTTTAGGTGAGTGGGATATGGCAAGTAGGGTTGACCTAACAGGTTCTAACCCGACTATTAGTCCCTATGCGACTGACTATGGTTGTATTTTAAGAATAACTGCAAAAGCAGAAACTGAAAAAGATGCTGACAAGCTTTTAGAAGAAGGAAAGAAAAAAGTTAAAGAAGCTCTAGCCAAATATCTAATAACTTTTGAGGATAAGAGGAAAGAAGAAATTTTAATCGACTTGCTTAGAAAGAAAAATGAAACACTTGCAAGTGCTGAATCAATTACAGGCGGACTTATTGCAAGCTCTATCATAGATATTCCAGGTGCAAGCGATGTTATACATGAGTCCTATATCACTTATTCAAACGAAACAAAGAATAAGCTTTTAAATGTTTCATATGAAACAATAGAAAAATATGACGTGGTAAGTAGGCAAGTCCTCAAAGAGATGTTAGATGGACTTTATGAGAAGAGTAAAGCGAATTTGTGTATAGCCACTACAGGTTACGCCCATCTGGGTCATGTTTTTGTTGGAATCCTTTATAACGGCAAATACTTACTTAAAGAATTCCAATTTAATGGAGATAGGAATAGGGTAAGACTTAGGGCTAAGAATAGGGCTATAGATTTATCAATAATATTTATAAGAGGTGATTATGAAGAAAATCTCGATTTTTAACCAAAAAGGCGGGGTGGGCAAGACTACAAGTGTAGTAAATCTTGCTGCCAGTTTAGCTAAAGAAGGAAAAAAAGTTCTGGTGATAGATATGGATCCCCAAGCTAATACTACAACAGGACTTGGCCTAGATAAATACGATGGTGAAGATTCTATTTATGATTTATTTAATGAAATAAATTCTCAAATGAATGACGAAGAAGATGCCAAAGATGAAGGTGAAGATACCAAAGATGAAGAAGCAGTTGACTGTGAGCTTCCTATAACAAAAGAAATTAATAAAGATATAGAAATTACTAAGTATATAAAAGAAACAAAGTCAGGAGTTTTTTTAATAAAATCTGAAAGTGCCTTATCAGGTCTTGAGGTGGAGCTAGTTAGTTTAGATCCAGTTGAAAGAACAGAACTTTTAAAGAGAATTGTTGAGAAAATCGACGATTCATATGA
Source organism: Anaerococcus tetradius ATCC 35098 (assembly GCF_000159095.1). GTDB lineage: Bacteria > Bacillota > Clostridia > Tissierellales > Peptoniphilaceae > Anaerococcus > Anaerococcus tetradius. The sequence goes on from NZ_GG666296.1 coordinate 81,102, forward strand.
CTATATATTTATTGATTGTCCACCTTCCTTGGGACTTTTGTCTATAAACGCTCTAGTTGCGAGTGGTTCAATTATAATTCCTATCCAAACTGAGTATTACGCCCTTGAAGGAGTAAGTGAATTGATGAAAACTTATGAATTAGTTAGGGATTCTCTTAATAAGAACTTACAAATAGAGGGAGTCTTATTTACAATGTTTGATAAGGCGAATAGTCTTTCTTACGAGGTTGTAGAAGAGGTTAAGACCTATTTTAAGGATAAGGTCTTTAAGACTATGATACCTAGGGATGTAAACTTGGCAGAAGCTCCTTCCTATGGCAAGCCAGTTCTTGCCTATGAAGAAGGCTCTAAGGGAGCTAAGGCTTATAAGTTATTAGCGAAAGAATTAATAGGTGAATAAGATGACAGGAAAAAAGACATTGGGTAGGGGATTGTCAGCCCTTATACCAGAAACAAATAGTAAGGAAGTTAGGGAAAGTATAGAACAAATAGACCTAAGCCTAATTGATCCTAGGGATGACCAGCCTAGAAATATTTTTGATGAAGAAGCTATTGAAGGGCTTTCTGAATCCATTAAGGAATACGGCTTACTTAATCCTATTGTGCTAACAAAAAAATGTGAAAGATACGAAATACTTGCTGGTGAAAGAAGATATAGGGCTAGTATTAAGTTAGGCCTAAAGAAAATTGATGCCATAGTAAGGGATTATACTAAGAAAGATATAGATATACTTTCCTTAATTGAAAACATTCAAAGGGAAGATTTAAATCCCATAGAAGAGGCTAGGGCCTATAAAAAAATTAGTGATGACTTTTCAATGACTCAAGAAGAAATATCAAAAACAGTTGGCAAGTCCAGATCATATATTGCCAACTCTATGAGACTTCTAAAGTTAAACGAGAGTGAAAGTAGAGCCTTACTAGAAAAAAAGATTACTTCTTCACAAGCAAGAACCCTCTTATCAATAAAAGATGAAGATGAGAGAAAAAAGGCCTTGGATGATTTTATCAACAAGAAATTAAAGGTGAGGGATGCCGAAAAGATAGGAAATAAAAAGGATAAGGATTCAAAAAAAACACAGAAGAATGGTCTTAGTGATATAGATAAAATCCTATTAGAGGATTATGAAGAAAAATTTATGGAAAGAGTTGGGTCAAAAGTTAAAATAGATAAGACTGGAGATACCTACAAGTTAATAATTGATTGTTTCACAGTTGAAGACATTGAAAATATATATTGGAGACTAACTGATGATTAATATGACTGTAGGAGAGCTTCTCCATCAAATAAAAAAGCCGACTGCAAACCCAGGGGGTGGAGCTGTAGTTATCTTCGTCGCTAATATGGCAATTAATCTCATTAGAATGATGGATAAAAAAATTGACTCTTTAAATGTTTCATATGAAACATTAGATAAAATAAGCGAAAAGCTCAACCTCCTAGCTGATGAAGATATAAAAAGAGCAAATGAATTGATTAGTGAGTTTAAAAAGAAGCGAATAATCGATCGAGGATTTTTTATTAGAGCAGCCGAGCCACAAATAGAAATGGTCAAACTTTCTCTAATAGCACTTAAAAATTTCTCCCCTATTCTTCAATATGGTAGGAAAGAAACCCTTAGCGATGGAGTTATAGCTAATAATATGCTAAAGGACGCAATAATTAACGCTCTTCCAACCATAAAGATTAATTTATCTGCAATTGATGAGTTTTATGACTATGAGGCAACTGTTAGCGAGTGTATGAGTATATATAATAGTAACATAGAAATTATAGAAAGAAGGAAATAATGACAGGAATTTATGTGATTTTGGCGATCCTTATTGTAATAGTGATAGCTGAATTTGCCCTAATAAAATCAATTAATAATAAACTTAGAAGGCAGAAACAAAGATATGACCATCTTCTTAGGGGTAATATCGATATGAACCTTGAAGAGCTTTTACTATCTATCAATGATAGGATAGAAAGTTCCAATAAAGAAATAAGAACTATTGATCAGAGGGCAATAGAGGCCAAGGACACGACCATGGGAGCAATAAGTAACATGGCGATTATTCATTTCGATGCTTTTGATGGACAGACCAACACCTTATCCTTTAGCCTATGTCTTTTGGATAATTTCCATAATGGAATAGTGCTAACTAGCCTATACTCAAACTCAGGCTCTACTGTTTATGTAAAAGAAATAGTTAAGGGCTCAAGCGATAAGGACCTATCGAAAAGTGAGTTAGAGGCTTTAAATAAAGCAAAAAGTTAATAAAATAACTAAGCTTCACTTTGAAAAATATTGGGTATAGTTATAGTATAATTAACGAATTCCACAAGGAGGATTAAATGCCAAAAGGTATATTAGAAAACGCAAGAGAAGCAATAGAGGGAAAAAATTTAAAAATCGTTTTTCCAGAAGGTAGCGATCCAAGGATACTTGCTGCTGCTTTAAGACATAAACAAGAGGGACTTCTTATCCCAATAGTTTTGGGAGATCAAGGCGAAATTCAAAAAACAGCTGACAAGCTAGGATTAAAACTTGGTGATTTAAAAATAATTAACCCACAATATTCAGAAGATTTTGATAAATTAGTTGAAGGCTTTGTCGAGGCTAGACGTGGCAAAACAAGCAAAGAAGAAGCGGAATTTCTACTAAAAACTAATGTAAACTATTTTGGCGTAATGCTAATTAAAGAAGGCTTTGCAGACGGAATGGTTTCAGGTGCTATTCATACAACAGGAGATACCATAAGACCAGCTCTTCAAATTATCAGAACAAAACCAGGTGTAAATAGAGTATCTGGTGTAATGGTTATGATAGGACCAAAAGGCAACCAACTTGTATTTGCTGATACAGCAGTAAATATCACCCTAGAATCTGATGAACTTGCAGAAGTTGCTGTAGAAACTGCAAAGAGTGCTAAATCATTTGGTATGGATCCATATGTTGCCCTTCTATCATTCTCAACTCATGGTTCAGCCCACCATGATTTAGCTACAAAAGTTGCTAAGGCAAAGACTAGAGCCTTAGAAATTGATCCTGATATCAAAATAGAAGGAGAAATCCAATTTGACGCAGCAATCGACCCTGAAACTGCAGCTCACAAGGCTCCAGGATCAAAAGTAGCTGGTAAATGTAATGTATTCATCTTCCCAGACCTTCAAGCAGGAAATATTGGTTATAAGATTGCACAAAGACTAGGTGGATACAAGGCCCTAGGCCCAATATTACAAGGATTAAACGCACCTGTTAATGACCTTTCAAGAGGTTGTTCAGAAGAAGATGTTTATGAAATAGCAATAATTACAGCTTCTCAAGCATTAAATAGATAATTAAGCTAATAAGAATAAGAGACAATCATGGGATTGCCTCTTTTTCTATAAGAAAAATGAGGTGATTAATATTTTTTTGAGCAAATAAAAAACAATGCTAAAGCAGTTGTTCCCATTGCCCTTTTGGTTTTGATTTTAAACTTTAAGTTAGAAAAAGATGAGTTGGGGCTGTTGCAGAATGAATAAATCGTACCATTATAGTTAGAAGAAGCTCCACGGAAAGTCTCATAACGCCGACGGGCTAAATGCCTCCATCAGTCGGCAGGCACTAATATGCCTACCGGCAAGGAGAGGTAAAATTTCCTAAGAGAACCTTCTAACGATGGTACGATGATTATTCATAGTTTTGCAACAACCCCTTAGTATATTTCTAACATCTGTTTAGGCAGGTTTTATGGAACTTGCAAGAGTTATGGGTGAAGCCTTGAGGGATTCTAAACTCTTAGCCCTAATAGCCTTTATCCTAGGTCTTCTTGTAGTCTTGGCAGAACCAGCAGTAGCAGTCTTAGCCGAGCAGGTAGAAGATGTTACAGGAGGATCAATTCCAAGAAAACTAATCCTAAGGGCCCTATCAATAGGTGTTGCCTTTGCGGTTATGCTTGCAATATTTAGGATAAAGATAGAAGGATTTTCTCTGTGGATGGTAATAGTTCCAGATTTTGTGATTTCCTTATTATTATCTAGGAAGGTTCCTCAAATATTTGTTGGAATAGCCTTTGATTCAGGTGGAGTTGCCTCGGGGCCAATGACAGCAACCTTTATATTAGCCTTTTGTCAGGGAGTTGCTGGAAATGTAGGAGATGGACTTGGAGTAATCGCCTTCGTTGCCTTGATGCCTGTTATTACCATTATGATTCTAGGAACTTTGTTTAAGGGGAGGAGTTAATGCAATATATTAGGATAATTCTGCCAGGCGGCAAGGGAAGCGAATTTATGAAATAACTAAAAGCTGAAGGTGCTTTTGCCATAGCTTGTTTTTATGGAGAAGGCTCTGCCCCAAGCGAAATACTAAATAAGCTTCACATAGATAAGAGAAAAAAAGAAATAGTAACAGCTTTATTTGATGAAGAAAAAGCAAATATATTATTTAATAAAATAGAGGACAAATTAAGGGGTGTAAATACGGCAATAGCTTTTTCTACAGCTCTTGATGGAAAGGATTATAGTATGGAATATGTATGTCTATATGTAATAGTGGATAGGCATCTTGGTCAAAAGGCTATCCACATAGTCCAAGCTAATGGGCACGTGGCGCAACTCTAATTCACGGCAGGGGATCTGGAAAAAACATAAAATCACCAATATTTTTCAATATGACCATAGAGCCAGAAAAGGATATTGTCTTAATGCTCATAAAAAAAGAATTAGAAGAGACGATAAAGGGTAAAATATATAAGGAGATGGAACTTGAAAAAGAAGGAAGGGGTATAATCTACTCCCTTCCAGTAAATCAAGTTTCAGGATTAGTAGAACAAAATAGTTAGGAGATATTATGAAAAAACTAAACTCAAATGAATTCAGACAAGAAGTAGAAAGTGGTAAGGGCTTGATCCTAGTTGATTTTTCAGCAACTTGGTGTGGACCATGCAAGATGCAAGCTCCTATTTTAGAAGAATTAGCAGGCGCTTATACGATTTATAATATAGACGTGGACGAATCTGAAGATATAGCAAGTCAATACAATGTAAATGCAGTTCCTTCCTTGATGATTTTTAAGGACGGTGTCCTAAAAGAAAATCTAATAGGTTTCCATCCAAAAGAAGCAATAGTTGAAAAAATGGACAAATACCAATAATGAGATATGATTTGGCGATAATCGGCGCAGGTCCTGCTGGACTTAGCGCCGCTTTAAATTCAAAAGTTAGAAATAAATCAGTTATTGTCTTTGGTGAAGATTCACCCTCCCTTGTTAAGACTGAATCAATCAAAAACTACTTGGGTTTTGAGGATATAAGCGGAAAAGAATTAAATGAAAGATTCAAAAAAAGCTTAAAATCTTATGAAATTACCTTTTCCAAAGAGAAAATTCAGACAGTTTATGCCATGGGCGAGTATTTTGCTCTAGCCCTCAAATCAGGAGAATTTATTGAAGCAAGATCTACAATAATAGCCTGTGGTATAGATAGGAAGAAGGATTTGATAAATGAGGAGAAATTTTTCGCCAAGGGCATAAGCTATTGTGCAACTTGTGATGCGGCCCTATATAAGGGAAAGGAAATAGTTGTAATTGGTTATAATGAAGAAAGCATAGAAGAAGCAAACTTTGTAGCAGAAATAGTAGGAAAAGTAAGCTTTGTAAATATGTACAAGAAGGATATCTCACTAAATCCCAAAGTAGACCTAATAGATGATGAAATAGCTTGGGGCTTTAAGGGAAAGGATAGAGCAGAAGTCTTGGAATTTAAGTCGGGAAGAGAAATCAAGGCGGACGGTTTTTTCGTAATAAAAGACTCATCCAAGCCACAAAGATTAGTCCCTTCCATAAAGCTTATCGACAATCACATAGAAGTTGATAGAAACATGGCTACTAATATCAAGGGACTTTTTGCCGCAGGAGATATAAGTGGTAAGCCTTACCAGATAATGAAAGCAGTAGGCGAGGGTCAGCTTGCAGGCTTAAATGCAGTTAGATATATCAACAATATTAAAAAATCAAGCAAATAACCAAGGGCTTTCGAGAAAATCACCATCTCGAAAGTTTTTATCTATATATTTATCTGTATAAGAAAAATTAAATTCTAAAATTGACCCTAGAATAAAAAATAGTAATATAAATAAGTCAAATATCCTTATAGTATGTAAAAGTATATTTGAAATATAGATATCAAATATTGAAAAAATTTAACTTATATGTAAGATAATAGTGTAGCACAATTATTTCAGGAGGAAATATGACAGAAAAGCATATTGATTTTTTTGAATTTAATAATTCCATATTCTCAATGATAAGAGAAATTTCACATAAAATTGATTTGTTGTTACAAGATACTGCAAATGAACTAGATATAACACCATTACAATTAAAGATGATTATTACCCTTTATTCAAATAGAGAAAAAGCCATATCCATTGGTAGCCTCGGCAAGGCCATAGGTATAACAGGTGGTAATATTTCTAATATATGCAAGAGACTAGAAAAACAAGGCTTCGTAAAAAGAGTTAGAAGCGAAGAAGACGAAAGAGTTGTAATTGTAGTCCTTACCGAAAGTGGTGAGAAAGCTGCTCACATGGTTGATAGATATTTCCAAACTATAAGGGATGATATTCCAGAGGAAGGAATAGATGTCAACCTAAAAACAATAGTTGAAGAATTAGAGGCCTTAGAAGCCCTGCTTGATAAATACATAAACAGGAGTGGTTTAGATGTTTAACCGAAATGAAGGCAAGAAACCCCTATTATATTATTGGTTGATTGCCATAGTAATTTTCATAGTAATAAGATTTGCCTTAAACCCCATCGCTAAAGATGAGAGTGTTAAGGAAGTATCCTACAGTCAGTTTGTAGAGATGATCAATCACGATCAAGTAACTGAAGTATCAAAAGATGATCAAAAATACACCTTCAAAGCCAAGGTGGATGGAGATGAAAAAGTCTACGAAACAGGTTTATGGCAAGACAAAGACCTTACAGAAAGGCTTCTAAAGGCAAAAGAAAAAAACGACAAACTAGTCTTTAGCCAAGAGATAGAAACCAAGATGAATCCTTATCTATCCTTGTTCTTGACAAGTGTTTTGCCTTTGGTATTTATCTGGGTAATCTTCTACTTTGCATCAAGATCACTAACCAAAACCATGGGTGGCCGTGGTGGCGGAGACTTCATGAATTTTGGCAAATCTAATGCCAAAATCTATGTAGAAAACAAAACAGGCAAGACCTTTAAGGATGTAGCAGGCCAAGAAGAAGCCAAGGATTCCCTAAGCGAAATAGTTGACTTCCTCCACAAACCTGGAAAGTACAAGGAAATAGGAGCTAAAGTTCCTAAGGGAGTGCTTTTGGTAGGCCCTCCAGGAACAGGAAAAACCCTTATGGCCAAAGCCGTAGCAGGTGAGGCTAATGTTCCATTCTTCTCTATATCAGGTTCTGAATTTGTTGAGATGTTTGTAGGTATGGGGGCAAGCAAGGTTCGTGACTTGTTCAAGCAAGCCAAGGAGAAGGCACCTTGTATAGTATTTATAGATGAGATTGATGCTATTGGTAAAAAACGTGATGTTTCTGGTTATTCTGGAAATGATGAGCGTGAACAAACCCTAAACCAACTTCTTAATGAAATGGATGGTTTCGATGCGACAGAAGGAGTAGTTCTTCTAGCAGCAACCAATAGGCCAGAAATCCTAGACCCTGCCCTAACTAGACCAGGTCGTTTTGATAGGCAGGTACAAGTTGAACTTCCAGACCTAAAGGGTCGTGAAGACATACTAAAAGTTCATGCAAAAAACATAAAACGTGAAGATGACATAGACTATGAAGAAATTGCAAAAAGAACTGCTGGAACAAGTGGTGCCGACCTTGCAAACATAGTTAATGAAGGAGCCCTTCGTGCAGTAAGGGAAGGACGTAAAAAGCTAACTCAAGAGGACCTAGAAGAATCAATAGAGACAGTAATAGCTGGTCAACAAAAGAAAAATGCTGTAATAAGCGATGACCAAAAGAAAATAATAGCTTATCATGAAGTAGGACATGCTCTAGTTGCAGCTATCCAAACTCAAAAGACACCAGTAACCAAGATTACCATAGTTCCAAGAACTGGTGGAGCCCTAGGTTATACTATGACTGTGGATAAGGATGAGAAATACATCATGACCAAGCAAGAACTATTCGATGAAATAGTAACCTTCGCTGGAGGTAGGTCTGCAGAAGAGTTAATCTTTAATACCAAAACTACCGGAGCAAGTAACGATATCGAAAAAGCAACAGCAATAGCAAGGAATATGGTAACTATCTATGGTATGGATGATGAATTTGACTTTATGCAATTAGAACAAATCCAAGGAAGATACCTAGGCGGTCAAAGGGCTATGATAGTTTCTGACGGAACCGGCAATAAAATCGACGAGAAAGTTGCCAAAATCATATCCCAAGCCCATATGAGAGCTATCGAAATCCTCAAGGATAATCTAGACAAACTTCACGAAATTTCTGATTTCTTGCTCAAAGAAGAAACCATAACAGGTGAAGAATTTATGGCCATCCTAAATAAAAAAGGATCTGATCAGGCTGAGGTAGAACTTGCTCATGAAAGCAAAGAAGAAAAAAATAGTGAAGATTCTAAGCTGGAAAACGAAGAAAAAACAGAAGATCCTATCGAGGGCGATAAGAATAATATAGATTAAAAATTAGTCTCAGCCTTTATGGCTTGGGACTTTTTTTGATAAAATTAATAACAAGAAATTTATCCTTGATAATTGACTATATTCTTGGAAAAGATAAAATTTATCTAAGATTTAATAAGCAGATCTAAGCTTATAATTAATTACAATCTAAGAAAAGCTTTAAGTAAATTGCAATAATTTAAGGCAGAGCTTTTTGACTAAACAAAAATAAGCCACTAGTTGGTTAAAATACAGGAGCGTATATGAATAATGGATACAAGAAAAATATTAGCCTTGAAAACTTTATATTTATATTGATATTTTTTGGTAGTTTTGGCTGGATTGGATCTATTATGGGTCCTACAAATATGCTATCAACCGTAATGAACACAGCCTACAAACTCTTGATGGATACCTGCTTTTACATAATGGGTATATCCGTTGTGGCGGGTGCCTTATCTAGCCTATTTTCTGAATTTGGCTTTATTGCCCTAGTAGACATTCTCTTATCCAAGGTGATGAAACCTATCTATAATTTACCAGGAGCTTCATCCTTGGGGATTCTTAACTGTTATCTTTCAGATAATCCAGCTATCCTAACCCTTGCTGATGAAGATAACTTCAAAAAATATTTTAAAAAATTCCAAATGCCAGCCCTTTGTAACCTGGGAACATCTTTTGGAATGGGCCTTATAGTAACTACAACAATGTTTGCCCTTCCTATACAAGGAGCTGTCAAGGCAGCCTTAATAGGAAATCTAGGAGCTATAGTAGGCTCTATAGTTTCTGTAAGACTAATGCTTAGATTTACAAAGAAATTCTATGGAACAGAAGATATGGTCGAAGTAGACAAGGTCGTAAGCGTTCCAGAAGGTCATAGGATAATTAGGTCTGGCTCTGCTGGATCCCGTGCCATAGAAGCAATCCTCTATGGTGGTAAGAGGGGAGTAGATATGGGAGTTGCTATAATTCCTGGAGTAATTACAATTTGTACAGTTGTAATGCTTTTAACTAACTCAGCACCACCAACAGGCTACACTGGAGAACTAAACCAAGGGGTGGCCTTTCTTCCTTGGCTTGGAGAAAAACTCTCCTTTATTCTAAGCCCTATCTTTGGATTTTCTAACGAATCATTCATAGCAGTGCCTATCACAGCCTTGGGATCTGCTGGGGCAGCCCTTGGTGTAGTAAAAGAATTCATAAACTCATCAACAGTAACAGGTAATGACATAGCAGTATTTACAGCAATGTGCATGTGTTGGTCAGGCTATCTATCAACCCATATAGCTATGATGGATGCCCTAAAGACAAAAGAAATGACAAGCTCAGCGATTCTTTCCCATACCATAGGCGGTCTTTTCGCTGGCTTTGCAGCCCATATCTTTGCTATGCTTTTAATCTAAGTAAATAGCTAAGAGCTTTAAATAAACTCATATAAAAATAGTTAGTGAAGTAGGTATATTTAGGAGAGAAAATTTAACTGAAAAAATTTGGGCGAATTAATAAACAGGTGCTATAATAAATTTCTAAATATTTAAAAAGTGTAAAAAAACAGAAGCATATCCCGAGGCCTCTTTATTTGAGGCTCGGGTTATTTTCTTCTGTTTTTCTATTTGAAATATATGTGTCTATTACCATCAAAATCTCGGATATCAGTTTCCATGCCGAATATATCCATAAACATCTTCTCGTCCATTACTTCTTTTGATGAACCTTGTCTGTAGATTTTTTTGTTATTTATTAGGATTATATTGTCGGCGAATTTTTCTATCAAGGCTATTTGGTGGAGACTTATTAGACTTGTAAGTTTGAGTTTATAGGTTAAATCTTTTATTATTCTCATTATCTCATATTGATTTTTGAGGTCTAGGGCACTTACTGGCTCGTCTAAGAGGAGAATCTTAGGCTTTGCTACTAGGGCTTGGCCTATAAAGACTTTTTGGACTTCTCCTCCTGATAGCCTGTTGATGTATTTATCCCTATATTCTCTAATATTTAGTAAGTCTAGGATATCTTCTACATCTTTTCTGTCTTCTTCGGTTATTCTTAGGGAAAGATTTGCTACCTTGCCTAACAAGATAGTCTCAAAAACTGTAAATTTGATTTTTGAGTTTATATTTTGGTTTAGATAGGATACCTTACCGTCAGTTTCAATTTCTCCTTGGTAGGATTTTATTCCACTTATTGCATTTAGGATTGTAGATTTGCCTGATCCATTTCTTCCCATCAATATATTTACCTTGCCTGCTTCTAGGCTAAAGGATATATCATCTATTATATTTCTATCATAAGAGATAGAGAGATTTTTTGCCTTAATCATTTTTACCTCCAAAGAAGAATATAAAGATTAGTGGTAGGCCTACTAGTGAGGCGATTATTCCTATTGGAAGGATTGCCCCTGGTTTTATAATCTTTGAGAGGGCTGATGAAAATACTAACAGACTTGCCCCTGTAAGGGTCGATCCAAGTATGTAGTATCTTTGGTCTTCTCCTAAGATTTTTCTTGATATATGAGGGGCTATAACGCCAATAAAACCTATTACACCAGCAAAACTAACTCCTATTGATGAAAGGATGGATACGATCATGAAGGTTTTAATCTTTAGGCCCTTTACGTCAACTCCTAGGCTTTTTGCCCTATCTTCACCGAAGCGAAGGGTAGTTAGCTTGTGGCTATCTCTAATTATAATCACAAAGGCTATTAGGAAGGATATTAATAGGATTATAATCTGACTAGGTTTGGTATTTGATACCGAACCGAATAGCCAAAAGACTATGGATGATAGGGTTTCATCTGTTGATACATATTGCATAAGACTTGTTAGGGAGTCAAAGAAAAATTTGACTGCTATTCCTGCAAGAATCATGGAACTGGTGTGGGCGAAACTTTTCCTAGATATGATATAGACAAAAATTATAGCCAAGATGGCGAAACCAATCGCTCCAAGGGATATAAAGTTTATTGAAAAACCGAGTATTAGGAAAAGTGATGCACCAAAGCCTGCCGCAGAAGAAACACCTAGGGTGAAGGGACTTGCTAGGGGATTGTCTAGGATAGTTTGCATACAAGCACCAGCAAGGCCCAAGATCATACCGAGGATTAAGGCTGTAGTCATCTCTGGCATCCTTATCTTAAAAAGGATGGTCCTTTGTAAATCGCTTAGACTTAGGAGATCTTTTGGGGCTAAGTTACCAACACCTATGAACAAATCAATTAATGAAATGGCTAGGGTGATTAGGGTAAGGATAAAAATTTTCTTATTCTTACTCATATTTAGCAAACCAACAGCCTTCGTACTTTATAGGCATAAAGTTTTGATAAAATTCCTCCATATCCTTATCAGGATCGATATCTTTGAAAAGATCAGGGTGGAAGGCTTTAGCTAGGGCTTCATAAGAATAAAAGTCTGACATATCACGAGCGACATTGTGACCTATTACGAAAAATTCTTTGTTTTTTATAGCTTTAAGGTTTGACCAACCATCTCTTGTGTTGTATTTGGCGATTTTTTCTTCAACTTCTTTTTTGTTGACATCAAAGCCCATTCTTACTGCATCAGGTTTGTCAACCCATTGAGATCCAGTAATCACAATTATATCTGGGTCCTTGCTTAGGACAAATTCTTCTGAAAGTGGGCTTGCTTGTTTGGCTTCTAGGGCATCACCTGCTAGGTTGTGGCCACCACAATCATTTACAATCTTACCCCACATAGTGTTGTTACCATAAGAGTTTCCGAATTTTACTTCTCCATCTTGGCCACATTCAAGAAATACATTTGGTTTATCTTTTGCTTCCTTTAGAGTGTTTGCAACGTGTTCTCTTTTTTCCTTATAGAAGGAATATAGTTTGTCGAAATTTTTGTCAAGACCTGTAGCCTTTGATATTATCTCAGTTGACTTTAGGTGCTTGTCTAAATCTTGGCTGTGATAGTCTACATAGATAACTGGAAGATTTAACTTATCTTGGATAGAATCTAGTTGAGCCTTGTAAGAAACAGGAGCAATGATACCATCTGCATCGATAGATAGGAGCTCTTCTACTGAAAAGTCGTTGTCTGTAAAATTAGAAACTCTTTTAATCTTATCAAGCTCTGGAATTTGCTTTACTAATCTTTGATACAAGTCATTTCTATTTTTTCTTAGGCCATCATCCATGGCTGCGATTTTCTTGTAGAAATTATCCTTGTCTAGATACATCATTTGCATGAAAGGTCCACCAGAACCAGAGCCTTGGATAATTACCTTATCAAGAGGCTTATCTAGCTCAACTTTTCTACCTAGGACATCTTCTATTACGATTTTTCCTTCAGTCTTCTTGTCGTCTTTCTTTTCAGAAGCTTCTTTTTTGCTGTCATCTTTTACATTTTCTTCTACTTTTGTTTCTTCCTTGTCAGTTTTTTCTGACTTTTGATTATTAGAGCCACAAGCACTTAGCATAAGAGCTAATATTGCTATTAGGCTTAAATTTCTTAAATTAAATTTTTTCATAATATTCTCCATAAATCATCTTCATTTTTTCAAATGCTTCTTTTATCGATAATTTTTTTGTCTTTGCCAAACTAAGGGCAGATTCATATTCAGGATAAACATAAGTCTTATCCTTGTGAAAAACTTTTTTGTAGGAAATTTCTAGACCTTCATGGTCTATCTTAATAATCTCTCTTTCAAGAGTAGATCTTTCTACTTCAATTTTTCTAATACCAATTGAGGTCGTGTTTGAAAATATAAGGTCTTCAACTTTTTCTATATTTTCCTTATCGCAAAGGATGGAAAGTTTGTAAGCGGGCCTGTTTTTTTTCATATAGATTGGTGTATAAAAGCAATCTCTAGCGATTTTCATAGCTTCACCCATCACATAGCCTAAAACTTCGCCACTTACATCATCAAGGTTAGTTTCCGCCAGAATTAAGCTTTTTTTTTAGGATTTTCTATCTCCATTACCCTTAGGATGTTGGCGGATTTTTCAAAATCCTTATTGCCAGCACCCAGACCGATTTTCTTTATTGTAAATTCAGAAAGGCTTTCACCTTTAGAAAAATATCTTACGATTGCTGCACCAGTTGGAGTGACGTGCTCTCCATAGTCATCTACAATATTTATGCTGATATCAGAACCCTCAAGGATATTAACAACAGCAGGAACTGGTATTGGCATATAGCCATGGGCACATTTTTGCATGCCACAGCCCTCGAAGAGCTTGGAGAAGTAAATATTATCAACCTCCAAGTCTTCAAGGAGCACACAAACTCCAAGAACATCTATTATAGAGTCGATTGCTCCAACTTCGTGGAAGTGAACTTCTTTTTTGTCAATTCCATGAGCCTTGGCTTCAGCTTCTGCTATGATATTGAAAATTCCTAGGGCATCTTTCTTGACCCTATCGCTAAGAAGGTCTGAAGATGAGATGATTTTTTCGATATCGGAAATATTTCTGTGAAGATGGTGGTGGCAATGATCATGGTCATGATGATGGCCGTGATGGTGGTCGTGGTCCAAGTCACATTCATGATTATGATCATGATCTTTTGAAAGTTCATCTTCTAGGATTACATCAAAGTTATAGGCACAGATTCCCTTCTTATTAACTCTATCAAAGACTAGCTCGTAGCCTTTTATATTAAGAGATTCAATAGCCTTGATTAATTTTTCCTTGGAGGCTCCTAGGTCTAAAAGAGCTCCTATAGTCATGTCTCCAGCTATTCCTGAATACATTTCAAAATATAAATCCATTTACTCCTCCTCTATTAGTTTATTTATTTGACAGCTAGCATAGGCTGCTCCGTAGCCATTGTCGATATTTACTACAGAAATTCCTTCGGCACAGGTTGATAGCATAGTTAAAAGAGCTGATATGCCCTTAAAGCTTGCTCCGTAACCTACTGAGGTAGGAACTGCTATGATTGGTTTATCGACTAGACCTGCAAGGACAGTAGCAAGGGCTCCTTCCATGCCAGCTATGGCTATTATTACATTGGCTTTTTTTATCTCGTCAATTTTACTTAACATCCTGTGGATACCAGATACGCCAATATCATAGTATCTGTTAACCTTGGCTCCGAAAAATTCTGCTGTGAGGGCGGCTTCTTCTGCGACGAATAAGTCAGCTGTTCCTCCAGTGCATACTGCTATATTGCCGATTTTCTCTCTGTTTTCGTATTCTAGGGAGATTATCCTAGCTGTTGGATTATACTTAGCATTAGGCAAGGCTTTCTTTACTAAGTCGTATTGGTCTTTGCTTGCCCTAGTGCCAATTACCGATTCATTTCTTTGGGCGAAGGCTTTAAATATTTCGACTAAGGCGAAGTCCTCCTTGCCTTGGCAGAAGATAGTTTCAGGAAAGCCCCTCCTATTTTTTCTTTGGAAATCTAATTTTGCTATATCTATATCCTTGAAATTAAAATCCTTTAGGTAGGCTAGTCCTTCATCTATAGACATTTTTCCATTTTTGATATTTTCTAAAAATTCTTTATCATTCATAATCTAACCATGGATTAAGCTTTAGCTTATCTTCCTTTTTTATTACTTCATCCATTGACCCTGACCTATAACCTTCCAAATCTAAATTTACATATTTAAAACCGAGCTTTTTTAGGGTCTTTACAATCTCACTTGTATTTTTGAAAACTACATCAAAATCATCCTTATCTACTTCAATCCTGCTATTATCCCCATAGACTCTAACACGAACATTTTTAAGTCCCAAACTTTTAAGGAAGGCTTCAGCCTTATTGATAGAATCGAACTTTTGTGTATCTATTAGTTGGTTATAGGGAAATCTCGTCGCAAGGCAAGGAGCGGATGGTCTCTTGTAAACTTCTAAGCCTAACTCCTTGGCATAGGCTCTAACCATTTTTTTACTAAAGCCAGCGTCTTTTAGTGGGCTTATTACTCCCTTATCATTAAGGGCCCTAACACCAGGTCTAAAAACCTTGTAATCATCTAGGTTCGACCCATCTACTACATGCTTATAACCCAGCTCATCTCTAAGCTTAAAGGCTTGTTCAAATAGAAAGCTCTTGCAGTGATAGCACCTATCTATACTGTTATTTTTGATGTGATCATTATCAAAAACATCTATATTAACAATCCTTAGCTCTACATCCATCTCATCAGCTAAGTTTTGAGCATTTTCTAAGTCGCCATCTGGTGTAGTATTAGTATTATACATAATAGCTACAATGTCGTTTCTTTTCTTTCTAAAATCACTCGCAAGCTTTAAGATGAGGCTTGAATCTACTCCTCCAGAGAAGGCTAGGACAAACTTATCTTCTAATAAGTCTTTGATTATCTTATCTAACTTTTCTTTTTGTGAATTAAAATTTTCCATATTCTTCCTTACTTCAAAACAAAAAAGGGCATAGGATTACCTAGACCCTCATGGTTGTATTTTAGTTTTAGCTAAAAGCCAGCTTCATACTGGCAGTCTTATATTAACACATAAAAAAAACTAGGTCAAGGTGTTGAAATTATGATAAAATATAATGATAAGGAGACATGTATGAAAATTGTAGTGATAGATGGTCAAGGTGGATCAATAGGTGCCAGCCTAATAAGTAAAATTAAAAAGAATAATATAGAAGCTCTTGTCTATGGACTTGGAACAAACTATTTTTCAAGCAAGGCCATGAAAAAAGCAGGGGCGGATGTAATAGCGACCGGAGAAAATGCAATTGTTGTAAATACTAAAGATGCAGACTTTATAATGGGAACAACAGGCATAGTCATAAGCGACTCCCTCCACGGAGAAATCAGCAAAAAAATTTCAAGAGCTATAGGAAAGGCTAAAGCCACAAGGATATTAATCCCCTTTGATTGTTGCAGGACTTATATAGTAACAAAAGAAAAAGCTTCCATAGAAGAGTTACTAGATAGTGCTGTTACAAAACTTGTTTATGAAATGACAAAAGAAAAAGGGCCTTGTGATAGCCCTGATATATGTAAATAGCTCCAAGAGGAGCTATACATAAACATGTATCTAGTGTTAACGATACTTGTAATGCATTAATATTGTACTTAATTTAAAAGAAAAAAGCAATTAATATCTTACTTAACAGATTATAAGCTTTGTGTTAGAATGTTAATAGGAAAACTAAGGAGAATTTATGAAAATTAACGTTAAGAAATTGATAGCCTTGGCTATAACTTTGCTAGTCCTCGTTATGTCGGGCTTTGCCAAAGATAAAGAAAATGAAGCCAAGGAAAGTTTAAGGGGTAAGTACCTAAAAAGCCTTACAGATTTTTCTGATTATACAGAAGAAGTAATCCAAGGTAGCAACCCTAAAGAAAAAATAAAAGTGGTAGATGTCGATGGGGTCATTAAAGCAGATGATGCAAATGACTTTGTAGTAAGTGAACTAAAGGATGCCAAAGATGATCCTTTGGTTAAGGGAGTAATCTTAAATGTAAACTCTCCAGGAGGATCAGTCTATGCCTCAGAGCGTATAGCTAACGCAATCAAGGCCCTAAAGAAGGCTAAAAAACCAGTTTACACTGTAATGGGACAGATGGCAGCAAGCGGTGGATATTATATATCTGCTCCAACTAATAGGATTTATGCTTCAAATGAAACATGGACAGGTTCAATTGGTGTAATCATTCAATCTTATTCCCTCCAAGGTCTTTTTGACAAATACGGAATAAAGGAACAAAATATCACAACTGGCAAGATGAAAGATGCTGGAAGCCAGGGTAGAGATATGAACAAGGAAGAGAAGGAATACTTCCAAGGACTCGTTAATTCTGCCTTTGATAGATTTGTAAAGATAGTTGTAGAAGGCAGGGGACTTTCTGAAAAAGAAGTTAGAAAAATCGCAGATGGTAGGGTCTATGATGGCAGCCAAGCCCTATCCCTAGGTTTAGTTGATAAGATAGGTGATATTGATTCAGCTATTAGCGATATGATTAGTGATAATAAGTTAGGTGATCCTATGGTTATAAGAAATGATAATGTAATGGGCTCGCTTTCTTCTTTATTCTCCAAGGCCAGGGACCTAAGAAAGAGTTATTCAGACCTAGCCGTTCTTGAGAAGCTTATGAAGGAAAATAATATAGGTCCAATGTATTTGTATGGAGCTTACCATGACTGAGCTAAAGGAAGTGAGAGCAATGGATGATTTTAGGGAAAGAGATTATCCTTACTCTTATGCTGGATTCTTTTTAAGACTAGTGGCTTTTTTGATAGACATGATGGTAGTCTATGCTTTGTTTAATATCCTAAAGGTCTTTGTCCCTTTTGATATTAAGGCTTCGGTATTTTCCTTTACTATCGAAGAAATTCTAAAGACCCTTCTAACCCTTGCCTATTTTTCTTTGATGACCTTTTTTACAGGGGGAAGAACCCTAGGCAAGATGCTTTTAGGTCTTAGGGTAATATCTCTTAGCTCGGATAAACTTAGCTTTTCACAAGTAGTCCTAAGAGAAATTTGCGGTAGATATGTCCAAAACAAATTTAAGCTTATTTATATAATTGTAGGAATTAGTCCTAAAAAACAAAGCTTATTTGACATCCTTCTTGATACAACAGTAGTTAAGGAAGATTTGTTTAGACATTTGTACGAAAAATAAAATAAAATTTGATAAAAAAATAAATATAAACAGCAAGAATTTATAAGAATCGCTAGTTCTTGCTGTTTTTTCTTGTTTTAAAAAACCACAAGATATGGTATGATAATAAGCGATTGAGATAAAAAAGCACTATATCTAGTATAGATTTATATATAACTAATAGCAAGGAGAGCTTATGGAGATAATTAAAAGAGATGGAACTAGGGCTAGCTTCGAAAGAGTTAAGATAGAAAAGGCAATAGCCAAAGCCTTTAATTCGGTTGACAGTATTATAAGCAAGGATGATTTGGAAAAAATGTCCAAGAGGATAGAAGAAACTATAAGAGAAAAATATCCAAAAGATCATATAGTGAGTGTCGAAGAAATTCAAGACTTGGTGGAACTTACCCTAATTGACGAAAACTATTATAGGGAAGTTAAATCTTTTATCCTCTATCGTGCCAAACACAATATGGACAGGAAAATTATAGGAGATTTTTCCAAGTATATAAGTGATAAAGAGGTTCTAGCCATTATAACAAGGATTCAAACAGAGTTTGATAATCAAAGATATCCTATAGAATCCCTTCTTTTTAAGTTCGAATCCTTCCTTAAAGCTAATATGACAGAAGAAGACATGCTAAAGGCTATAACTAGGGCTGCAAGCGAGCTTACTAGCAAGGAAGCTCCTGATTGGGAAATTATTGCAGCTAGATTTTTGATGTATCAAATAAATCTTGAGATAGAAAAAAGTGAGGAGAGATACGAACTTTTTGACTTTAAAGCTAAGATAGCTTTTCTTACGGAAAATGGACTCTATGGCAAGTATATCCTAGAAAATTACAGCAAAGATGAGATAGACGAGCTAGAAAGCTATATGGACTTTACTAGGGATGATATTTTCACCTACTCTGGTCTAGACTTGGTCAAAAAGAGATATCTAATTACCAACCATCAAGGAGATTTAATTGAAAAGGTTCAAGAGATGTTTATGGGAATAGCCATGCACCTTGCCATTCCTGAGAAAGATAAGATATCTTTTGCGAAAAGACTCTATGATATCCTATCAACCCTCAAAGCAACCATGGCTACACCAACTATGACTAATGCGAGAAAGCCTTTCAACCAACTATCCTCTTGCTTCATAGATACAGTTCCAGACACCTTAAAGGGAATTTATAGATCCATTACCAACTTTGCAGAAGTTTCTAAGCATGGGGGTGGTATGGGCCTTTATTTTGGAAAAGTAAGGGCTAATGGCTCAGATATTCGTGGCTTTGAGGGAGTTGCAGGTGGAGTCATCCGATGGATAAGACTTGCTAACGACACAGCTGTTGCAGTAGATCAACTTGGAGTAAGACAAGGGGCAGTTGCAGTTTATCTTGATATTTGGCATAAAGATATGCCAGAATTTTTGGGGCTAAGGACAAACAACGGAGATGACAGGATGAAGGCTCATGACGTCTTTCCTGGAGTATGCGTGCCAGATCTATTCTGGAGACTAACCCGTGATGATATAAATGCAGATTGGCACATGTTTGACCCTCATGAAGTCGAGAAAAAATACGGCAAGGCCATAGAAGATACCTATGGAGAAGAATTCGAGGACTTTTACAAAAAACTTGTAGAAGATAAGGATATATCAAGAAGAACTATGTCTGTAAAAGATATGGTAAGACTTTTGATTAAGTCTTGGACTGAAACAGGCACTCCTTTTATCTTTAATAGAGATGCTGTAAATAGATTAAATCCAAACAAGCACATGGGTATGATTTACTCATCAAATCTTTGTACAGAAATTGCCCAAAATATGAGCCCATCAGAGTCAGTTTCAACTGAAATTATAGACGAGAATGGAGATACAATTATAGTAAATAAGACAAGACCTGGAGATTTTGTCGAGTGTAACCTAGCAAGTCTAACCCTAGGAAAAGTCGATGTAAATGACGCCTCAGAGCTTGAAGAAACTGTAAGAACTGTAGTAAGGGCCCTTGATAATGTAATTGACCTAAACTACTATCCAACTCCATATGCTAAGGTAACCAACAAAAAATATAGGGCCATAGGCCTTGGCACAAGCGGTTATCATCATATGCTTGTTAAAAACGACATTAGCTGGCAAAATGAACAAGCTCACGGAGAATTTGTAGATAGGGTTTATGAAGATATAAACTATTATGCTATCAAAGAATCTTTAGAAATCGCTAAGGAAAAAGGAGCCTATTCTTGCTTTGAAGGAAGCGATTGGGAAAGCGGAGCCTACTTCGACCTAAGAGACTATAAGAGCCAAAGATGGGAAGAATTAAGAGGCGAAATTAAGCGACATGGTCTAAGAAATGGTTACCTAATGGCCATAGCCCCAACAGGATCAACTTCGATTATATCTGGTACATCTGCAGGAGTAGACCCAATCATGAGTCGTTACTTCCTAGAAGAAAAAAAGGGTGCAATTGTTCCAAGGGTTGCTCCAGGACTTACCACAAAGACCTTCTGGTTTTACGAAAATGCCCACGACATAGACCAAAATATATCTATGAGAATGGCAGGCATAAGACAAAGACACATCGATCAAGCCCAATCAGTAAATATTTACATCACCACAGAATATTCCATGAGGCAGCTACTAAACATCTATATAAGTGCCTGGGAAAGTGGAGTTAAGTCTATTTATTATGTGAGGGGAAAGAGTCAGGAAGTGGAGGAATGTGATTCCTGTGCAAGTTAGAAAACAAAAAAAGTAGTTAGTAGTATTTCGCAGTTAATGAAATATTGTGAAATTTAAAAATAAATAAGAAAAAGAAAAGACCATTGGAAAGGGCCCAAAGCTAGGCTAAAACTAACTTTGTGCCTATTCCACAGAGGTCTTTTATTTTTCTTTAAGGGCAGATAGGCCATCTAAGATGAAATTTATTACAAAATATCCAAGCCCCAAGTAAATCCTATTGAATTTATATTTATCATTTATAAAGCTAAAGGATTTTATACCGAGTTTTTCTTGGATGATAGATAAAATAAGGATTAGGAAAATCGAAATAAGAAGGGCTATAATCATATTTATCTTAGACTTCTTAGAAAGATGAACCAATCCTCTTTCCCTAAAGATAGCAAATGTAAATAAAAGCATAAAAAATACTAGCAGGCCCCTAGGGATTTCTATAAAAAAACCAACTATTAAAGCCAATAAATACAATATTCCACTTATAAAAATCATGCCGACTCCTTTTTGTTTTATTATATCAAAAACTTTCAATCTTGCCCTTATTTTTTATTCTAATATAATAATATCAAAAGAAAAAAGGAGATTTTATGGTTCTATTTGTAGCAAATGCCCTAGCCTTATGGCTTATGAGCAATTTTATTTCACATATTTCATTTGATAAACCATCTGCCCTAGTTCTAACGGCAGTGGTATTAACTATATTACAGAAAATTGTCACACCTGTTCTAAAGTTTTTATCATTTCCTATAAGTTTCTTAACTTTGGGCTTGTTTAACCTAGTGATAAATGCTTTTGTCTTGTATCTGGCATTCAAATTTGTAGACGGTGCTAATATTGATAGCCACCTAGGAAGTCTTGTTGTAGCAAGTGTTATCCTTTCAATAATAGTATCTAGCGTACAATATATTTTATAAGGAGTAAAAAATGGAAGAAAGTAAAAAAAGAGAAGTCGCTAAACGTGGTATCTTCAATGAGGATGGAGATATAGACCTTGGCAAGAGAAAAATCATCCAAGGAAATACTACCAACTTAAATGATTTCAACAACTTAAAATATACATGGACAAGTGATTGGTATAGGCAAGCAATGAATAATTTCTGGATACCGGAGGAGATTAACCTAAACCAAGATATCAAGGATTATAGAAAGCTTGACCAATACGAGAAAAAGGCTTACGACAGGATTCTTTCCTTCCTAACCTATCTTGATTCAATCCAAACAGCCAACCTACCAAACCTACAAACCTACATCACAGCAAACGAGATTAATCTTTGCCTATCAATTCAAACCTACCAAGAATCAATCCATTCTCAATCTTATTCCTATATCTTAGATACAATTTGTTCGCCTGAAGAAAGAACAAGGATCCTTTACCTATGGAAGGAAGATGAACACCTCCTAAAGAGAAATGAATTTATAGGAGAGCAATACAATGAATTTTTGGAAAATGATGATGAATTTAGATTCATGAAAGTCCTTGTGGCCAACTATATTCTAGAAGGAATCTATTTCTATTCAGGCTTCTCCTTCTTCTACAATCTAGGGAGAAACGGCAAAATGCCAGGAACTGTCCAAGAGATAAGATACATCAACAGGGACGAAAACACCCACCTTTGGCTCTTTAGGTCTCTGATAAACGACCTTAAAAAAGAAAGAGAAGACCTCTTTGTACCAGAGCTTCAAAATTATTATAGGAATATGCTAAAAGAGGGTGTAGAACAAGAAATAGCCTGGGGTAAATACGCCATAGGCAATGAAATAGCAGGTCTTAACGAAAAGATGATAGAAGATTATATAAAATATTTAGGCAATCTTAGGGCCAAGGGCCTAGGTCTTGAAGCTCTCTATGAAGGATTCGATGAAATTCCAGAATCTATGAAATGGGTTGACGAATACTCAGATCCAAACGGAGTAAAAACTGACTTCTTCGAAGCCAAGGTAACAGCCTACTCTAAATCATCAATCATAGAAGACGACCTATAAAATAAAGCCGACTTAAGCTAAGCTTAAGTCGGCGATTTTTTATTTTAAGCAAGCCTCATATTCTTTGCTGGACTTTCTTATCCTTTCTGGATCTTGAAAGAAGTCCTTTATAAGCTTAACAAGTATAGGGCTTAGGCCTATAAGAGCTATCAGGTTTGGTAGGGCCATTAGACCATTTAAGATATTCGCTATAGTCCAAACAAGACCTAGGTCTATGTTTGCACCCAAGAATACAAAAATAACATAAACTATCCTATAAGGGATAATTATTTTTCTGCCAAAGATAAAATCAAGGCTGACTTCTCCATAATAAGCCCAACCGAGTATGGTTGATAAGGCAAAGAGGCTAAGACCTATGGTTACTATAATAGGGCCAAAGCTTGAACCACTGGCGAAGGCTTCTGATACAAGAGTACTTGCATCGACATTAGTCTTTGTGTTAGCCCCTGTTGTAAGAATAACTAGGGCTGTCATTGAACAAATTATAATTGTATCGACAAAAACCTCTGCGATTCCCCAGATACCTTGGCGGATGGGGTGATCTGTTTTAGCCGAAGCGTGGGCTATAGGTGATGAGCCAAGGCCTGCCTCGTTGGTAAAGACTCCACGAGCAATTCCCGCACTTATTACTTGTCTTATAGAAAGGCCCACCAGTCCACCACCAAGAGAGCTTGGTCTAAAGGCTCCAACAAAAATAGAAGAAATTGCTGGAAGGATATGAGTCCTATTAATAAAAAGAATACTCAAGCAACCAACTATGTAGAGGATGGACATAAAAGGGACTAACTTTTCTGTAACCTTGCTTATAGAATTTATGCCTCCTACAACTACTACAGCACAGATTATGCTTAAAACAATACCAGTTATTAAGGGATTTATATTGAGGTTTTGCTTTAGGACTCCTGCTATGGCGTTGGATTGGGTAGAATTTCCTATACCAAATACAGCAAGACCTGCAAAAATTGCGAAGGACTTGGCGAGCTTCTCATTTCCAAGACCATTTTTGATATAATACATAGGCCCACCCACAAAACGGTCTCCTTTTTTTTCTCTGAAGGCAACAGCAAGACTTACTTCAGCAAACTTAGTTGCCATACCGAAAATCGCAGCAAGCCACATCCAAAAAATTGCTCCAGGACCTCCTATGAGGATTGCTAGAGAAACACCTACTATGTTTCCAGTTCCGACAGTACCAGCAAGGGCAGTCGCGAGAGCTTGGAAGGATGAAATATCACCTTTTTTGTGGAAAGGATCTTTCTCGAAAACTCTTCCTAGGGTATTTTTTAAGGAATAGGAGAGTTTTCTAAATTGTATAGCTCTGGTTTTTATAGTTATGTACATACCACATCCCAAGATGCCTACTATCAGCGGTAGACCCCAGAGGAATGCTTCAAATGCCTTCAAATAATCTATCATAATTTCCTCCAAATATGTTTATTTATTATTTTATTCCTATAATTATAAATTACAATGCGGAAATAAAGTTTTTTTATGATAAAGAAAAAGAGAATATATAAATTATTTCAAAATAATCCATATATTCTCAGTAAACTACAGATGTAAATAAAAATTAGAAAGCCAATTTGCAGTTTCTTTTATATCAAAGCCTGCTTCTTTGATTTCTTTTCTGGTATCCTTTCTTTCATAAGCTCCAGTAGCTAGGATAGCTCTAAGCCATGGACCTGTCCCCTCATCAATTGGAATAAATTCAACAAGGTCGGTTATCTTTGAATTTTTATCAATTGTATCAGCTAGAAGGCACTTAAGGCCTGCTGCCTGAGCTTCTATTGTTGATACTGCAAGACCTTCATAAAGAGAAGGGAGGATGAAGATATCTATGGCCTGCAAGAGTTCGTTTACATAGCCAATAGAACCCAAAAATCTTACATTTTCCTCTATGCCCAAATCCTTTACCTTTTTTTCTATATCAGCCTTTAACTCTCCAAGACCTGCCATTACTAGGAGGTAGGAATTATCTTCTTTAAGTAAGTCATTGAAAATATCTATGAGAAAGCTGTGGTTTTTCTGCTTATTAAATCTAGCTATGTGGCCTAAGACTTTTTTATCCCCGAAATTTAGCTTTTTTCTTATTTTCTCTCTAACTTCTGGATTGAAAGCAAATTTTTCAAGCTCGATACCATTGTTTAGGACTTTAAAATCAGAGCCTGGGCCAAACATCCACTCACCAGCATCCTTTGAGCAAGCAAATCTGTAGCTTGCCTTATTATCGACATTTTTGTTTAGCATATCCATAATTTTGCCCTTAAAACCTGGTATATTTTGTGTGTTGTGGCTGTGGGCAAGGCCAATACGCTTATTTTTCTTACAAGCATCCATCACAAGGGCTACTATGGATTCCTTATGGCAGTGGACTATCCTATATTCGGGATGACTTTTAAGCAAATCGTCCCAAGCTTTCTTGTAAGCAAAGTGGTTTGTCCCCTTGTAGTTGGGAATCCTAAAAATTTTTCCGCCAAGCTTTCTTACTTCTTCTTCGTAGGCACCTTCCTCCTTGTGATGGACTACGAAGTCAAACTGGATTTTCTCTCTGTCTATATTTCTGTAAATGTTCATAACTAGAGTCTCAGCGCCTCCACGATTGAGAGTGCCAAAGACGTGCAAGATTCTAATGCTCATTATTACCTCCATTTCTATTAATTATATCATAAAGAAGTTTCTTAGCTAGAGGCAATATATTAGGTTAACCTAAAAAAATAATTTGACGAGCAAAATCGATGTGATATAATAAACTTATAAAACTTTAGGAGGATAAGAAATGAAAAAAATTTTCATGCTTCTTGCTCTATCACTAGCCCTCGTTTCTTGTAAGGGAGCTAGCAGTCCTGATACGAACAAAGAAGCTAATGATACAAAAAAAGAAGTTACACAAACAGCTAAGGATGATTCAAAAAAGACTGTTACAGTTACTACATCCTTCATAGCTGATATGGTTAATGAACTTGTTGGCGATAAGGTCAATGTAGAGATGATTATTCCAGCAGGAGAAGATCCACATCTTTATGTTGCAAAGCCAGAAGATTTGACCAAACTTAAAGAGGCCGACCTTGTTTTGTACCACGGACTTCATTTTGAAGGCAAGATGGTTGAAGCACTCGAGGCAGTAGGTTATCCAATCACTCAAAATTTTGATGAATCAAAAATCGGCAAGATGGATGAGGGTGGTACAGAGGTTATCGACCCACACTTTTGGTTTGATATTTCCCTTTATAAGCAAGCTTTCTCAAATACATCAGCCAAGCTTCAAGAGCTTCTAAAGGATGATCCAGAAACTGTAGCTAAGATTAAGGAAAATGAGAAAGCCTACCTAGCTAAATTAGATGATCTTGATTCTTATATCAAAAAGAGAATTGCAGAAATTAATCCTGAATCAAGATACCTAATAACTCCTCATGATGCCTTTAATTATTTCTCAAGAGCTTATGGGATGCAAGTAATGGCTCCACAGGGAGTAAGTACCGATTCTGAAGTTTCTAATAAGGACCTTGAGGATACAGCTAAATTTATAGCTGAAAAGAAAATAAAGGCTATTTTTGCCGAGTCAACAACAAATCCAGAGAGAATGGAAAAGTTAAGAGAAGTTGTAAAGGCAAATGGTTTTGATGTAAAGGTTGTAAGTGGAGATGGTCAAGAACTATTTTCTGACTCCCTCGCTAAGAAGGGCGAGCTTTGCGATAATTACATTGATATGTATAAGCACAATGTTGATTTGATGGTAGAAAACCTAAAGTAGGAGTAGATATGGCCTATGCAATTGATATAAAGAATCTTGACCTATCCTATGGAGAAAATAAGGTCTTGGAAGATATTAATTTACAAATAAAAGCGAATACTAAGACAGCCATAGTTGGAGCCAATGGTGCAGGTAAATCTACCCTCATAAAGGCAGTAATAGGCTTTGCAAAAAAGGATAAGGGAGAGATTAAAGTTTTAGGAAAAGATATCGAACTAGCTAAGACTGATATTGCATATGTTCCACAAAAAGATTCAGTTAATTGGAATTTCCCAATAAGTGTTATGGACGTGGTTTTAATGGGAAGGTACAAAAAGGGCAAGCTCTTTAAAAAATATAGCAATGAAGACAAAGAGCTTGCTATCAAAGCCCTTGAGCAAATCGGCATGCTTGATTTCAAAGATAGGCAAATAGCTTATTTATCTGGAGGTCAAAAGCAGAGGGTCTTTCTTGCCAGAGCACTCGCTCAAGACGCTGAGCTTTATATATTAGATGAGCCTCTTACAGGTGTCGATATCAAGACAGAAGATATAATCGCTAGTGAATTTGATAGATTGAAAGAAAATGGAAAGACTATCGTATGTGTTCACCACAATATTTATTCACTAACAAAATATTTTGACGATATAGTCGTTCTAAATAGAAATGTTAAGTTCCATGGTCCTATCCATACCGACAGCGTATGTAGATATATTGAACAAGGCTTTAGGGGATAGTATGGATGTTTTGATGTCTTATTCTTTCAGAGTTGTACTGATGGGAACGAGCCTGCTCGCCATCGTTGCAGCCCTTGTTGGAAGCATAAATGTTTATAAAAATCAATCCCTCATAGGCGATGCTATGGGCCATTCTAGTTTTTTTGGAATAGTCCTAGCCTTCATTTTAATAAAAGAGAGGAATCCACTCTTTCTCTTGTTTGGAGCTATGTTTGCGGCAGGAATTTGCTTTTATTTGGTGAATTTCGCCAACAAAAATTCAAAAATTGGTGCAGATGCTAATATGGCAATAAGCCTTTCAGGTTTGTTCGGTCTTGGTCTTGTCTTGAAATCATACATTCAAGCTAACCCTTCTTATCAAAAGACTAGCCAAGCCGGTCTAAACAATTATATTTTTGGGCAAGCTGCCTATCTGATGGAAGCTGATGTGAAAGTCATCTTTATAGCCTTGTTGATTTGCCTTTGTATATTTCTTCTTTTCTTTGAAGATTTTAAGGCTTATATCTTTGATAAGAACTTCTCTATGATGATTGGAGTAAATACCAAGCTTCTAGATTATTTGATACTCTTTATGACAATTCTAGTAATTGGTGTGGGTATTAAGGCTGTTGGAGTAATACTTATTTCATCATTTTTGATAATACCAACTGTAAGTGCAAGCAAGTTTGCTAGAAGCTATGAAGGACTCTTAGCTATCTCTTCTATATTTGCCTTGCTTGCTGCCTTCGTTGGAACCTTTATATCGACAGCTTACAAGGGATTCTCTACAGGGCCATCAATAATAATTGCTGCAAGTCTTATAGGCTTTGTATCATTCGTATATGCTATTAGGAAAGGAAAATAAGGAGGGCTAATGTTTGAAACACTATTAATATTAATCACTACAGCTTTATCCTGTTCTCTCTTAGGGGTATTTCTAATTCTAAGGAAGCTTTCTATGCTTACTGATGCCATAAGCCATACTGTACTTTTGGGAATAGTTCTAGGATTTTTTATCACCCATGATTTAAGTTCTCCTTTTCTAATCATAGGTGCAAGCCTTATGGGGATATTTACTGTTTTTATGATTGAAACCATAGGCAAGAAAAAACTATCTAAATATGATGACGCCATAGGCATGGTTTTTCCCTTCCTATTCTCATTGGCAGTCATACTCATAAGTAGGTATTTTAGAAATGTTCACCTTGATACAGATGTAGTACTCTTAGGAGAACTCTTGTTTTCGTCAATAGTAAAGATAAATATACTTGGCTTTCCAATAGCTAAGAGCCTAGTTGAAGCTATATCCATCTTATTTTTGGTAATACTATTTATAGGTCTTTTCTATAAAGGCCTAAAAATATCGACCTTTGATCCGGATTTTGCCAAGCTAGTAGGCATACCTACTGGGCTAATATTTTATATGCTGATGGCCCTTACCTCCCTAACAGCGGTAATCTCCTTTAATAGTTTGGGGGCAATACTTGTTATTTCTTGCTTCATAGGACCTGCAGCTTGCGCTTTGCTTTTAAGTGATTCTCTCCTTAAAGCTCTCTTCTTATCAGCGCTAATATCAATCATTAGTCCAAGCCTTGCCTTCTTTTTGGCTATGAGGCTTAATGTATCCATATCAGGAATGGTATCCTTCTTCAATCTCCTTTTATATTTTGTCCTTCTACTAATCAAGAAGTATATTAATCTAAGCAAAGTAAAGAGGATGAATTATGGAAAAGCCACTAATTAACCCCCAGAGGGAAGAATATCTAGTAACAATTTTCAAATTGATGCGAGATAAGAAAAAAATAACAAACAAACAAATAAGCGAGAGCTTAAATCTATCGCCCCCTTCAGTAACAGAAATGCTAAAAAAACTCAAGGAGGATGGCTTAATCGAAGATGGCAGAAGCAATGCTTTGACCGACCAAGGAATGAAGATTGCTAAACTCATAATCTCCAAGCATAGGCTTTGGGAGTATTTCCTCCAAGAAAAGCTAAAATACAATTGGACAGATATTCATGAAATAGCAAACAATCTTCAGTCAGTTACAACAGATGACCTCTTAAATAAGCTAAATGCATATTTGGGTTATCCTGATTGCTGTCCTCACGGCTCTAGCATATATATAAATAACGAAGAAAAAAACGAGATGCTAATAAAATTAAAGGATGCCACAGTCGGCGATAGCTATATAATAAGAAGAATAGCCGACGATAGGAAACTTTTGAAATATTGTGAATCAATGGGCATAAATATTAGCAAAAAAATTCTAATAGAAGGCTTCGATGACTTTGACAACACAGTTCTTGTAAAAATCGAAGATAAAAATATAAGAATATCACCCCTAGCAAGCAGTGATATATTCCTCAAAAAATTAGATGATTAATAAAGGGAAAGCCTAGTGAAAACTTAATTCATTAGGCTTTTCCTTTTATTTTTCTATAGAATTGATAATAGATGTCGACATAATATTGGTTTGATTATTATCATTAATAGGGCCTAGGACAAAAAGACTTAGATAGCCCTTATCTGTATCTATTACGATTTTATCGCCTTTTAGGCTATAAGAAGGCATATACAACCTTGCCTTGCCCTTCATAAAGGAAACCTTGTTAATCCTACCAAAACTTGCAAGGTCACTTGTTACGATGTTGGCTGGATAAATTATAGAACCTGAGTTAATATCATAGGCATCTTCAAGTTTGATTTCATCCTTATTGTCATATTTCATGATAATCTCTGAAATTACATTTCCGTTTTTCTTGGAGATGAAGGCTTTGATTCCGTTTTTGTCTTGGCTTAGCTTAAAATCTTCAGGTATCCTTATTTTCAAATCATCCAAATCTATTTTCTTACTAGCAAAGACGTTGATATCTTTCGTATAGTCCGTAAAGTCTTTGCCGATTTCTAGGGGATCGTCCGCTTCTTTGTACATAGCGATTAGTAAATCGCTCATAATATCCTTGGACTTATCACTAAGCTTTTTGTTCTCGTTGATTGCAAAATGGATTATTCCATTTGGACTATCAACCAAAAGATGGGTAATCCTTCTATCTTTTTTATCAGTAACAAAGTAGGCAGAGTCTATATTAGTCATTTTATTTCTAATTGGCTTACAAAGTCTAGTTTCTTCATAGTTTATGGTTTTAGAAAAAATTTCGGCTGCCCTTAATATATCCTTGCTTTTTAAGATTTCATCATTTTTTATTTTATCAAAACTTATAAAAATATTGTAAGATTCGCTATAAGGAAAATCTATGTAATATTTATTTCCGTCTGTAAAAATCTTTGACCTTTTCGGTAATCTTATATAGATATTAGAAAATAAAATTTCCTTGTCATAGTCTAGATTAGCTAGTTCATCTTTAGAATAGGCCTTGTCTTGATCTGTTTTTATATCTGAAGGAAGGCTGAAGGAGTTCGATCTAGTATAAAGACTATCATCTTCTTTTACACCATCAATCTGACAGAAGGGATAATTTGTATTTGTTTTTTCTTCTTGGCTAGGAGAATTTTTTTGCTGATTCCCCTTACATCCTAACAAAAAAATAGCTAAAAAAAGTAGGCTAATTTTCTTAATCATAATTTTTTCCTCAAAATGTTGTTTAAAAATCATCTTTGTTGGTTAATTATATCATATATAGGTATTTTATGATATAATTTTAATAAGGCAAATAGGGGGTGAAAGATGGCTGACGATATTTTATTGAAAGTTAAGGAAGCTGAAGATAAGGCAACCGAAACTGTCGATAATGCGAAAATTAAAGCTCGTGATATTATAGAGCAAGCTAAGGCTAAGGCCGAAGAAGAATACAAGGGTATTATTGCGAGTGCCAAAAGTAAAGCTAAGAAGATTCTTGAGGATGCAGAAGATACTGCAAAAAAAGAAAAAGAGCCTATTCTCAAAGAAGCAGAAGCTAAGAGGGAAGAAATCAAGAATCAAAACAGGGATACAATTGATAGTATCGTAGAAAGTTTGGGGGAAAGGATTATAGAAAATGGCAATAGTTAAAATGAATAAGTTTAACTTGCTAGCTTTTAAATCTGAAAGGGATGACCTACTAAATATTCTCCAAGGTTTTAATTATGTTCACTTTAACGACCTAGAAAGGGATGAGGATAAGACTTATCTTTCCGAGGTTAGAAATACAGAAAAATTGCAAAAACTCGACTCAGATATAAACAAAGTTGACTATGTAATCTCTGTAATCGACTCCTATATGAAAGATAGAAATCTTCCCCTTGATACAAGTTTTAGTGAGATGAGCTTAGAAGATGTCAAATCCAGGGGCAAAAACTTCGATTTCAACTTAATCTATGCAAATATGAGAACATTAATTGAAAAAAGAGAAAAAGCCCTAGGTCATAAAAATGAATTGACAAACAAGCTTAATGGCCTTAAACCATGGCAGGATATAGATGTAGACATCAACGAACTTTATAATTCTAAGAGGGTCTTTGTGGAAAGTGGATCTATTTCAGATCAATTCTATGACGAGCTAAAGAAAGCTATAGTCGAGAAAAACCTGGAAAAATCCTTAGTCTACAAGATTTCTGAGGCTGATAAAACAAGCTATATAGTAGCCATATCTAGCAATGAAGAAAAAGAAGACCTAATAGAACTTCTAAGAGAGTTCGGATTTAGCAGGGTTAAAATTAATTCAAGTACAAGGATTGTAGATGAAATTGACGATTTGTCTACTAAACTTGAAGAAAACACAAAAATCATAGATAATCTCGAAAAAGAAATCTTAGATTTTAAGAAATACTTAAAGGACCTATATATCTATAAGGCTTATGTCTTAAACCGTAGAAGAAAAGAAGAATCAAGTGAATATTTCCTTGAAACTGGGCTTATGAATGTCATTGAAGGCTACATTCCAGTTAAAGATACTGAAAGATTTAAAAAAGACATCAAAAGTGTCTTGGGTGATACCTACATACTTGATATCAAAGAAGCTGACAAAGATGACAGCCTGGTACCAATTATACTGAAGAATAACAAGCTGGTAGACCCATATGAGGAAGTAGTCAAAACATATTCCTTACCAAAATACAATGAACTAGACCCAAGCGGGCTTGTAGCGATATTTTATACAATCTTTACAGGCTTCATGATAGGGGATTTAGGATATGGAGCTCTTGCAACTATTGCAATCTTACTTGCTCTTAAACTAAAGAAATTCCCAGAATCCACAGAAAAGAACCTAAGACTATTCCTAAGAATATCAATTTCTGCCTGTGTATTTGGGGCTATTTTCGGTTCAGTCTTTGGTGGAATAATACAAGTGCCATTTGGCTTAATAGATACAGCAAAAGATATAAACGAGCTTATAGTCATGAGTTTGGTAATCGGTGCAATCTCACTTGCCGTTGCCCTAGGAGTTAAGGGCTACATGTATCTAAGAGATGGTAAGCCAATGGATGCTCTCTACGATGTAGGCTTTATGTATATGGCAGTTGGTGGAGCTGTGGGCCTTGCCCTTACAAAAGCACCTCTTGCTAAGTGGATTATGATTATTGGTATGGTGGGCATCTTCTTGTTTGCAGGAAGAGCTGTCAAATCAATAGGTGGAAGAATCGGTTCAGGAGCTTATGAAGTTTATGGTCTAACAAGTTGGATAGGAGATTTTGTATCCTTCCTAAGACTTATGGCCCTAGTTCTCTCAGGAAGTTTCGTAGCCTATTCTGTAAACTTAATTGTAAAATTGGTTGCAGGAGCTGGTCTTGGTGGACTTGTAGCAGGAATCATAATTTTTGTAATATTCCAATTATTTAATATGTTCCTATCCTACCTATCAGCTTATGTTCATGGTCTAAGATTGATATATGTAGAGATGTTTAATAAATTTTATGAAGGTGGCGGAGTTAAGTTCCGTGAAATGATAGAAGATACAAAATTTGTCAAAGTATTAAGAGGAGGAGACAATGAGTAATTTTTTAGTTGAAAATGGTGGTTTGATATTTGCAGTTCTAGGAGCAGCACTTGCTACATTCTTATCAGGAATGGGTTCTGCAAGAGGAACAGGTATGACAGGTGAGGCAACAGCTGCCCTAACAGTAGAAGAACCAGAAAAGTTTGGTAAAGCACTTATCTTGCAACTTCTTCCAGGTACTCAAGGTCTATATGGATTCGTAATCGGATTTTTCATCTACCAACAAATCATAGCTGGAAATGTAGACACAGCTAGGGGCCTATATTTATTAATGGCAGCACTTCCAGTAGGAATAGTTGGTTATTTCTCAGCAATAGCTCAAGGTAGAGTAGCTGTAGCTGGTGTAAATATCCTAGCAAAAAAAGAAGATGAGTTTATCAAGGGTGTAATTTACGCTGTAATGGTTGAGTTATACGCTATCCTTGGATTCGTTATATCCCTATTACTAGTACTAAACGTTTAATATTAGGATAAGATTATGAATAATCTTGATTTAATATTACAAAGCATAAAAGATAAGGCTAACAAAGAAGAAAATCAAATATTAGAAGCTGCCAAAGCAGAAGCTAAGACAATCCTAGAAGATATGAACAAGAAGGCTAAAGCTGAAGCAGAAAAAATCACAGCTGATGCAAAAAAAGAGGCAGAACTAATTCTTTCCAATGAGAAAGTTTCAGCTAAAAGACAAGCAAGAGATATTATAATCTCTGGCAAAAATGAAGTTATAGACGATGTCATAAAAAGACTTGAATATCATCTTAAAAAAATGGACGCAAACTCCTATAAGAAATATGTCCTAAACACAATCAAAAACTCACAAATCAAGAGGGGAGAAGTTCTTCTAGAAGAGAGCTTTAAGGATATCTTTACTTATAAGGAGATGGAAAACTTTACAATCATTGATGAAAGTGTTGACGAAGGCTTCATAGTTAGGGATGGCAAAGTCGAATATGATAATAGATTTTCTTCCTTAATCAAATACAAAATCGACGATATTAAAAAGCAAATATCAGATTCTTTATTTAAGTGAGGTGATTAGATGAATAAAGATGACTATATAAGCGCATCTATTTCAACAAGAATGTATGAAAAAAACCTCCTTACTAGGACAGATTTTGAAAGACTCAATGATTATGATTCTGTAAGAGAAGTCCTAAATCAGCTAAATGATACAATTTATAGAGAATCAATCAATAATCTAGACAGGGCAGAAGAATACGAAAGAATCCTAAAAAATGAATTAAAAAGGGTCTACGATCTTATAAGAGATATTGCTCCAGATAAGGAGATTATCAATTATATGTTAGAAAAATATATCTTCCACAACTTGAAAGTTCTAGTAAAAGAACTTATTCAAGATAAGGACTATTCAAGCTTATACTTGGATATGGGAGATGTTGATCTAGCTTATATCAAGAAAAATCTAATCAAAGAAGATAGGAAGAATGATTTTTTTGATAAGATTTCTAGCTTAAAACCATCAGAAGGTTTAGATATTTCCAAAAACACTGATGATTTATATCTAGACTATGCCCAAAAGGCGCTTTCAGCTTTCAATGAGAGCAATAATCCACAAGATATCGATATTAGCCTTGATAAGTCCTACTATGAAAAACTCTTGTTGGACGCAAGGGCATTAGAACTTGATAGCCTAGTAGACTTCACAAGAGAGAGTATTGACTTGATTAATCTAAAGAGCCTACTTAGGGTTAAAAGCCAAAATGAAGGGATGGATACTCTAGAAAAGGCCCTAGTAGAAGGTGGATTCATAGAAGGGGAAAAGTTTAAAGAATACTTCTCCTATGACCTTAATAAGCTTATAGGAAGCCTTAATAATACTAAAATTGGAAACTATGTAAAAGAAGCATTAAAAGATGATAAGGCACTTGATGATAATATTCTTTCCCTAGAAAAGGCAATAGATGCTCATAGCACAGATTATACTAGGGATGCTAAGATGATAACTTTTGGGCCAGAAGTCTTGATGAATTATGTAATTTCCAAGGAAACAGAGATTAAAAACTTGAGGATTCTCCTTGTATCTAAACTTAATAATCTTGATAAGGAATTTACTTTAGAAAAGTTGAGGAAGTCTTATGTATAAAGTAGCGGTAATAGGAGATAAGGACTCAATCCTTGCTTTCAAGGCTTTGGGTGTTGAAGTATATACAGCGATAGATGGATCTGATGCTGAAAAAAATATAAAAGAATTGGCTAAGGAAAACTTCGGGGTAATTTTCATTACAGAAGATTTAGCCAAAGAGATTCCATCTACAATTGATAAATATAGACAAGAAATGACTCCAGCTATTATCCTAATCCCATCCAACAAGGGATCTATGGGGATTGGCCTTTCTGACATTAACAAGTCAGTCGAAAAGGCAGTTGGAGCAAACATTCTAGATTAAAGGAGCTTAATTTGAACAAAGGTAAAATTACAAAGGTATCTGGACCATTGATAGAGGCAGAGGGCCTATCCGATGCTAATATTTACGATGTGGTCGAGGTATCAAAAGATAAGCTCATCGGCGAAATAATTGAGATGAGAGGTGATGTTGCCAGTATCCAAGTTTACGAAGAAACAACAGGAATTGGCCCTGGTGATGAAGTAATTTCTACAGGACATCCCCTATCAGTAGAACTTGGACCAGGCATGCTTGAAAGAATGTATGATGGTATCCAAAGACCACTTGAAAAACTTCAAGATCTTGCGGGAGAATTTCTAAAAAGAGGTGTAACTAGCAAGGCTCTTGATCGTGACAAAAAATGGGACTTTAAAGCAACAGCTAAGGTTTCTGATAAGGTAAAAGCTGGAGATATCATAGGTGAGGTAGAAGAAACATCAGTTATAACTCACAAGATAATGGTTCCTTATGGTATAGAAGGCGAAATCAAGGATATACTTTCAGGTGAATTTACAGTCGATGATACAATAGCTATAGTAGAAACAAAAGATGGCGACAGAGAAGTAACAATGATGCAAAAATGGCCAGTAAGAAAGCCTCGTCCTGTTACAAGAAAACTTGATCCTAATGAGCCACTTATTACAGGTCAAAGAGTAATAGACACCTTCTTCCCAGTTGCAAAGGGTGGTACTGCTGCAATTCCTGGACCATTTGGTTCTGGAAAAACTGTAGTTCAACACCAAATAGCTAAGTTTGCTGACGCTGACATAGTAATCTACGTTGGTTGTGGTGAGCGTGGAAATGAGATGACAGATGTACTTAACGAATTTCCTGAACTTATAGATCCAAAAACTGGCGAATCAATAATGAAACGTACAGTTCTTATTGCAAACACATCAAATATGCCAGTAGCTGCCCGTGAGGCTTCTATCTATACTGGAGTAACTCTTGCAGAATACTTTAGAGATATGGGCTACAATGTAGCTATGATGGCGGATTCTACATCAAGATGGGCAGAAGCCCTTCGTGAGATGAGTGGTCGTCTTGAAGAGATGCCAGGAGATGAAGGATTCCCAGCATATCTTGCAAGTAGAATTGCAGACTTCTACGAAAGAGCTGGTAAGGTTGAAGTACTTGGATCTAGGGATGATATAGGTTCACTTTCTGTAATTGGAGCTGTAAGCCCTCCAGGAGGAGACTTATCAGAACCTGTTACCCAAGCGACACTTCGTATAGTTAAGGTCTTCTGGGGACTAGATTACGACCTATCCTACCAAAGACACTTCCCAGCTATAAACTGGCTATCCTCATATTCTCTCTACCAAGAGAAGATGGATAAGTATATAGACGGAGAAGTTGATGAGGACTTTTCGAAAAATAGAAAGAGATCAATGAGTCTTTTGCAACAAGAATCAGGTCTTCAAGAAGTAGTAAGGCTTGTAGGTCGTGACGCCCTATCTGATGATGACAAGTTAAAACTTGATGTTACTAAGTCAATCAGAGAGGACTACCTCCAACAAAATGCCTTCCACGATGTAGACACCTACTGCTCACTTAACAAGCAAGATAGGATGCTCGATACTATTTTATACAACTACGATAAGTCTTTAGAAGCCCTAGCAGCTGGAGTAGATCTTGATAAAATTGAGAAACTTCCAGTTCGTGAAAGAATTACAAGACTAAAACTAATTTCCGAAGATGACCTAGGAAGCATCAAAGAAATTAAAGATGAAATTGATAAGCAAATAGATGAGCTTATAAGGGAGGCATAATGTTAAAAGAATATAAAACAGTTTCTGAAGTAGTTGGCCCTCTTATGCTCGTTGAAGGAGTAGAGGGTGTAAGCTTTGATGAGCTTGTAGATATCGAAATGCAAACAGGCGAGCGTCGTCGTGGCCGTGTAATAGAAATAGAAAAAGATCGTGCCATGGTTCAACTTTTCGAAGGCTCTACTGGTATTAACCTTAAATCTACTTCTGTAAGATTTTTAGGTAGACCTCTTGAGCTTGGCGTATCGGAAGATATGATAGGCCGTGCTTTCAATGGTCTAGGAGAGCCAATAGATGATGGCCCTGCAATAATACCTGAAGAAAAAAGAGATGTAAATGGTACAGCTATCAACCCTGTATCAAGAGATTACCCATCAGAGTTTATTCAAACAGGAATTTCCACCATAGATGGTCTTAATACCCTAGTTCGTGGACAAAAGCTTCCAATATTTTCTGGAAACGGACTTCCACACAACCAAGTAGCAGCACAAATTGCAAGACAAGCTAGAGTTTTATCAGATGATGAAGGCTTTGCGGTAGTCTTTGCTGCCATCGGTATTACCTTCGAAGAAGCACAATTCTTCATGAATGACTTTAGAAAAACTGGAGCCTTGGATAGGTCAGTTCTTTTCATGAACCTTGCTGATGACCCAGCTATAGAGCGTCTATCAACACCAAAGATGGCCCTTACAGCTGCAGAATACCTTGCCTTCGAAAAGGATATGCAAGTATTAGTAATCATGACAGATATGACTAACTACGCAGAAGCCCTTCGTGAAGTATCTGCTGCCCGTAAGGAAGTGCCAGGTCGTCGTGGTTATCCAGGTTATCTTTATACAGACCTTTCAACAATTTACGAAAGAGCTGGAAAACTTCGTGGCAAACCAGGAACAATTACACAAATTCCAATCCTATCCATGCCAGAAGATGATATAACTCACCCAATCCCAGACCTAACAGGATATATTACAGAAGGCCAAATCATCCTTAATAGAGAGCTTTATAACCAAGGAGTTGAGCCACCTGTATCAATCCTTCCATCCCTATCAAGACTTAAAGATAAGGGTATAGGTAAGGGAAAAACTAGGGAAGATCACGCAGATACAATGAATCAAATCTATGCAGCCTACGCATCAGGTGTTGATGCAAGAGAGCTTCAAAAGATTTTGGGTGATTCTGCCCTATCAGAAGCTGACCTTGCCTTTGCAAAGTTTGCCAAAGAGTTTGAAGAAAGATACATCAACCAAGGTTACTACACCAACAGAACTATCGAAGATACCCTAAATTTGGGTTGGGAACTTCTAAAGATTATACCAAAATCAGAGCTTAAGAGAATAGATGATAAGCTAATTGAAAAATATTTAGATTAGGAGCGTGCTATGGCAAGATTAAAAGTAACGCCAACGAGGATGAATCTAAATGCATTAAAAGACAGGCTTGCAACTAGCAAACGTGGCTACAAGCTACTAAAAGACAAGCAAGATGAATTAATGAGACAGTTCTTAGAGCTTATTAGAAAAAACAAAAAATTAAGAGAAGAAGTGGAAAAAGAATTAGAGGATTCTTTTTCTGACTTCCTCATAGCAAGTGCCTTTATGAGCCCAGAATTTATGGAGGAGGCAGTAAGCTTTCCTACCCAAAAACTTGGCGTTGATATAAGTATCAAAAATGTCATGAGCGTAAGAATTCCTAAGATGGAATTTAAGCTAGAAGAAAACGAAAATGCCAGTATGTTTCCTTATGGTTATGCAGAAACATCTGCAGGCCTTGATAAGGCTATAAAGGGTCTAAAAGAAGTAATGGAAAGACTCCTAGAGCTTGCTGAGCTAGAAAAAACTACCCAGCTTATGGCAGATGAGATAGAAAGCACAAGAAGAAGAGTTAATGCCCTAGAATATAGGACTATTCCAGACCTAGAAGAAACAATTAAATATATAAGGGCAAAACTAGAAGAAAACGAAAGGGCTACAATATCTAGACTTATGAAGGTTAAAGATATAATAGCTGAAGAAAAATAAGAAGGCCGCTAGGTCTTCTTTTTCTATAAAGAAGATAGGCCTAAAGACTTTAAAAAGCAAAAACCTATCTGCATCAATAAGCTTTACTAGAAAAATAGAGTAAGCTTTGGATTAAGCTCTTATTTAATGGCCAAGGGAAAGTTTCTTCTCACTTAAAAAGGGTGGCTTTTTTCTCAATGTTTTTGACAATACAAGCTTTATGTATATAGTCAATATTAGATACATAAAGAATGGAGATAAGATATAATGGAAACTGGACCCTACCATAGCTTAATTACAACATTTACTATAATTTTATTTTTCTTAATAAATGGATTTTTTACTGCAATTCATACAGGGCTAATTACCCTAAATACATCAAAACTCGAAGAAGATAGCGAAAATGGAGATGATAAATCCCAAGCTATCCTAAAGATTTTATCAGACCAAGATAGGCTAAACCAATCATTCGATATTGTAAATATAATTTTTTCTCTCTTAACAATAGCTTATTTTGCTAAAAGATTAAGGGAAGTAAGCTCAGATGGCTATTTATTAGCGGGAAATTTGCCTATTAGATGGGTAACTATAATATCCATTGTAGTTTATACTATATTGAAGGTCATCTTTGTGGACAAAATCCCCCAAAGGATTGGTGTAAGATTTCCCATGGAGATTACTAGTAAGACGGTAGCTCTTATTAGGCTTACTATATTTTTGACAAGGCCCATGGTCGGACTTACCACATCGGTTACCAATCTTTTTATGAAGATTTTTGGTATAGAGGCACAAAACATCCAAAAACAAGTTACAGGTGAGCAAATAAAATCAATTGTCCAAATTGGAGAAGACCAGGGAATCCTTAGGCCTATGGAATCAAAGATGATTCATTCGATTATGACCTTTGATGACCTTCTAGCAGAGGAGATAATGACTGCAAGAACTGACGTCTTTATGATTGATATAAATGATAAGGATAAGGAATTTCTAGAAGAGTTTACCAAGATTAAACACGCAAGGATACCTGTCTATGAAGATGAACTGGACAATATCCTAGGTATTGTCTATACCAAAGATTACCTCCTAGAAGCTACAAAAACAGGACTAAGGGGAGTAGACATCAAGAAAATTCTTAGACCTGCCTACTTTGCACCAGACAAGATAGAAACTGATAAACTTTTCTCTGATATGCAAAAAAAACACATCCATATGGCTGTGCTTATAGATGAATATGGAGGATTTTCTGGAGTAGTAACTATGGAAGACCTAATAGAAGAAATCGTGGGAGATATTGACGATAGCTTCGATAACGACATACCAGTAATAAAGGAAAATGGCAGGGACGTATTTGTCGTTAAGGGCTCCATATCTATTAAGGACTTAAATGAAAAGACAAATATAGCCATAGATGAAGAAAATGAAAACTACGACTCCCTCGGTGGATTTATCATAGATAGGCTTGGCTATATACCAGATGAAAATTCTAATGTAACCATAGAATACAATGGATACGAAATAAAAATACTCTACATTGAAGACAATAGAATAAAGGCTGTTAGACTCAGAAAACTTAAAAATAAAGAAAAAGAAAAGGACCAGTAGACATTGGCCAGAACCCCAAAATCCAGAATACAGATTTTGGGGTTTTTTAAACTTTCCAGAGGACTTTTTAATGAAGCTTGTGGCTATCTAAATTTCTAAAGAGCCCTTTTTCTTCTAAATTCCAATTAAAAAGCCCCGACTATAGTCGGGGAAAAGGTCCTAGAATAGGATATTTTCGTCAGCTGCTTGATCAGAATGAATTGTCCTAATATCTAGGCTTACATTTTTATCCTTTAATTTTTTGAAAAATTCTCTATCTTCCTTGCTTACATAGACATTTTCGTTGATTTCGTCTTTGCCAGGAAGTTGTCTCATATTTCCGACATTTACACTTGTAATATCAAGACCAGCTTCTACTAACTTATAAGCATCTTCTGGGCTTTCAACAAGAATGAGTACCTTGTTATCTTCAAATTTGCTTTCGATTTCTGCTATGGTTCTATCGATAGACCAAAAAATAGCTTCAGCAAAAAGTGGTGTTGCAATATTCATGAGTTTTTGGGCTTGTCTATCATCTACTGTCTTGTCATTAGCTACAAGTATAAGATCAGCTCCCTCAGATTTAACCCATTCTCTACCAACTTGGCCATGAAGTAGCCTATCATCAATTCTAGTAAAAACAATCTCTGCCATAAAATCTCCTTATGAATAATATTTTTTATTGTTTCTCTATTTTATAGACTTATTATAATTTTAAAAAAATATTTGTCAAATGTTTAAATTTAGATATTCCAAATGTCTTTTGGGTAAAGTTTTTCCTCAAACATTTCTTTGAAAGCTTCCTTGGCTGGGGCTAGGTCTTCCTTGTAGGTTATACCAATCCATCTTTCATCAGTAGGAAGTATTGTAACACAAGCCTCATCTTCATTAATAAGCTCAGCTATCATATTTGGGAGTACATACTCGGCATTTGCTAAATCGTCCTTGTTCTTTTCTAGATATCCTATGAAATGTTTTTCACAAAGGCTTATAAATTTTGGGTAAGAAGCCCATAAATTCATAGAAACTAGAGCATCTAGCCTAAGTAAATCAGGACTAAGATTTTCCTTGCTTGAAAGAGAACCATCATCTTCTAGTTTTATTCCGTGAGTTTCGATTATAGTTGTAAGCTTGTTATCCTCATCTCCAACCGAAACTCCTCTAGTTACAGCTCCATTATCCGAGAGGGTATTTCTTAGCTTGTAGCCAGCCATAGCTATTTGAAGTTTGCCATCTTCTATTTCTTTGTGATTAACTAAAAACTCGTGAAGATCTTCGAAAACTTCCTTACCATAATAGTCGTCTGCATTAATTATCAAGAAAGGTTCATTTACCAGCCCCTTACAGGTAAGGACAGCATCAACTGTGCCCCAAGGCTTATTTCTTTCCTTTGGACTAATAAAGCCAGCTGGCAAAGTCATATCCTGGTAGGCATATTCGACATCTATTATTTTTTCAATCCTAGAACCAATTATTTCCTTAAAATCCTTCTCGATTTCTTCTCTTATAATAAAAACAACTTTGCTAAAACCTGCCTTCATTGCATCAAAAATAGAATAATCTATGATTGTATATCCATTATCGTCCATCTTGGCAAGCTGCTTAATGCCTGCCCCATATCTTGAGCCAATACCTGCTGCAAGAACTACAAGAGTTGTCTTCATCATTGCTCCTTTTCCTCGTATCCGTTAGGATTTTGTGATTGCCATCTCCAAGAATCTTCGCACATTTCCTCTATACCATTACAAGCCTTCCAGCCTAAAAGCTTGTAGGCCTTACTAGCATCTGCATAACATTCGGCTATATCGCCGGCCCTTCTTCCTACAATCTTGTAGGCAATTTTTCTAGACGAAGCCTTCTCAAAGGCCTTAACTACATCAAGAACAGAATATCCCCTTCCTGTAGCAAGGTTAATAATCTCAACTCCGGAAAGTTCATCAAGCTTATCTACTGCTAGGACATGGCCTTTGGCAAGGTCGACTACATGGATATAATCCCTAACTCCAGTACCATCGTGGGTATCATAATCATCTCCATAAATACTTAGACAAGCTAGCTTTCCTATAGCAACTTGGCTTATATAAGGAAGAAGGTTATTAGGAATCCCCTTTGGATCCTCACCGATTTTTCCAGACTTGTGAGCGCCTATTGGATTAAAATACCTTAAAAGAATAACCTTCCAAGAAGGATCTGATGTATATAAATCAGTCATAATTTGCTCCATCATAGACTTAGTCCAACCGTAAGGATTGGTGCAAATGCCCTTTGGAAAATCCTCTGTTATAGG
Organism: Anaerococcus tetradius ATCC 35098; assembly: GCF_000159095.1. Classification (GTDB taxonomy): domain Bacteria; phylum Bacillota; class Clostridia; order Tissierellales; family Peptoniphilaceae; genus Anaerococcus; species Anaerococcus tetradius. Next base: position 124,401 of record NZ_GG666296.1, read on the forward strand.
CACATTTTCTGGATCACCATAAACAGTAGCTGAAGAAGAAAAGATTATATTCCTTAATCCTATATCATTCATAGCCTTTAAAAGGGATAAAGTACCACTTATATTGTTGTGATAATATTGTAAGGGTTTTTCTACAGATTCGCCTACAGCCTTGAGGGCTGCGCAGTGGATGACCACATCGATTTTCTCCTTAGCTAAAACTTCTTTTAGCCTGTCATAATCAAGGACATCAGCCTCGTAAAAGCTAACTGACTTGCCTGTTATTTCCTCAACCCTATCTATACAAATTCTAGATGAATTAGATAAATTGTCATAAAGGACTACTCCATAACCCTTATCTAAAAGTTCGACTGCTATGTGGGAACCTATATATCCAGCCCCTCCGGTTATTAATACATTCTTCATCGAAATTCCTCATTTCCTGTTTAAACTTATATATATTATATAGCAAATCGCTAACAAAGGCTAGTTAGATATTAAAGCATGTGTAAATAATCTTATATAAAAAAATTTATAGGGTTAGAAGATGATTTGATATGGTAGTATCCATTTTGTTAAAAGATATAAGTTTTTTCTTGTTAATATTTTATTTAAAAATTCTAATCTCTGTAAGTGCCTTTAATTTACTGATAAATAAAATTAATATTTTACTTGACTAAATAGCAATGAGGGACTATACTATTTACAAGGTAACTACCATTACTGGACATGAAATCGTTTTGAAATTTTCAAAATCCAAAATTTTCTGTCAACTAATAGTTTTAAGGAGGAAATATGAAAGCTATTAAGAAAATGTTATTCGCAGTTGCTGCTGTTACCATGTTAACAGGATGTAGTGGAAATGAGAGCAAGGATAAGGCTGACAATGGCACTAGCAATAATGGTAAAACTGTTGTTAGAATGGCCATGTGGAACCCTGATCAAATTGAAGTTATGAAGGAGATTGAGAAAAAATACGAAGAAAAACATCCTGATATTGATATTCAAATAGAGGAAACAACTTTCAAAGATCACTTCACAAAACTAGAAACACAAGCACAAGGCCAAGTTATGCCAGATATTTTTACTATGAATGGTCCTAACTTTGTTAAGTTTGCTTCTAATGGTGTTCTAGAACCCCTAGATGAACATATGGATAAGTTGAATTTCAAGAAGGAAGATTTCCCAAAGGGTTTGATTGATCTCTATACATACGAAGGTAAGCTATACGGAATCCCTAAGGATTGGGACCTTACTGCCCTATTCTACAATAAAGAAATATTTGATCAAGCAGGTGTTGAATATCCTAATGAAAATTGGACTTGGGATGATTTTGTTAAGGCAGCTGAAAAATTAACAAACAAAGAAAAAGGAATATGGGGAACTTCTGCTAAGTCTATGACTCAAGAAGGAATATATGATACTATTCCTCAATCTGGTGGATACATTATAAGTGAAGATAAGAAAAAATCTGGATACGATAGTCCAGAAGCTGAAGCAGGAGTTAAGAGATGGACAGATTTAATTGAAAAAGGAATTTCTCCTGATCTAAAAACTCTAACAGACACTCCTGATAATGATTTGTTCAAGGCTGGAAAAATAGCTATGGTTTATCTAGGTAGCTGGAGAGTTCCAGAATTTTTCGGAGATGCAAGCTTCAAGGACAAGGTAGATTTACAAATTATGCCTTTAATAAAGAAAAGAGCAGCTACAATCCATGGTCTTTCTTATGCTTTGGCAAAGGATTCAAAAAATAAGGAACAAGCTTTAGACTTTATGGCATACTTAGCTTCTGAAGAAGTAAATGAGCTATGGGCTAGCAAGGGAACAGTAATTCCTGCTCTTAATAAATCACTAAAAACTTGGGAAGCTTCATATCCAGACAAGAACCTAAAAGCTTATGTTGATGAGCTAGAATATTCAGTTCCTTACCCAGTAAGCAAAAATACACCAGTATGGAACCAATATGAAAATGATGCTATTAACGAAATCTTTTCACTAGAAAGACCAGCAAAAGATTCATTAAAGGATTTAGCTGACAAGATGAATGACGCATTGTCTAAAGAATAATTTATCCTAGAATAGCGAGGTGGGTTATGAAAAATAAGAAAACTAATAAAAAAAGGTATAACTCACAGGCGGTAAAATGGGGGTATTTAATGATACTCCCTGTTTTGCTAGGCCTTACTGTGTTTTACATAATACCATTCTTCCAAAATATTTTTTATTCATTTACTGATTTGAACTCTTTTGGAGTATGGAAGCCAATAGGATTGGCTAATTATAAGGAATTGTTCGCTGATGAAAATTTCTATATGGCACTTAAAAATACTTTTACTTACACAATATTTACTGTTCCTTTATCAATAATAATATCAATGACCGTAGCGAACTTGTTGAATAAAAATATTAAGGGAATAGGAGTTTATAGGACCTTATACTTTTTGCCTGCTGTAACAATGCCGGCAGCAGTTGCTATGATTTGGAAATGGATTTATAATGGTCAATACGGCTTATTGAATCAGCTGATTATGAAGTTTGGTGGTCAACCTAAAGCTTGGCTTGCTGATAACAATACTGCCTTAGCTTGTATTATAGTTGTTGGAATATGGATGAGCTTGGGAATGAATATTATATTTTTCTTAGCTGGCATGCAGTCAATACCTAAGCAATACTATGAAGCGGCTAAGCTTGACGGAGCTAGTGGATTTAAACAATTTTTTACTATAACCTTTCCTTTGCTATCGCCAACCCTCTTGTTTGTAATAACAAAAGATTTGATAGGTAGCTTTCAAGTCTTTGATATTATCTTTATGATGATAAATAAGACTAGTCCAGCTTTAAAAAGTAGTCAATCTATTGTTTATTTATTCTATCAAGCTGCCGTTGATTTTGGTAGAAAAGGTTATGGAGCTGCTGTTGCGACCGTTTTATTTGTTATTATAATTGTCATTACCTTTATACAAATGACATTACAAAAAAGGTGGATAAACAATGTTAAAAACTAGTCAATTCAAGAAAATCTTAATACATTTAGTTCTTATAATTGGAGTTATATTTACGGTTTTCCCATTTTTGTGGATGATTTTAACGTCCTTAAAAACCCTAAGCGAATCCATGGCTATACCTCCAGTAATCTTGCCAAGTGCTTTGCAATGGTCTAACTTTAGCGTTGCTTTAAAGAAAATAGACTTCATCTTACTTTACAAGAACACTGCCTTGTATGCTATTTTTACAACCATAGGTCAGGTAGTTATGTGTACTATGGCAGGCTATGCCTTTGCAAGACTTGATTTCCCATTCAAAAACATTATTTTTATATTGATAATGTCAGTCTTGATGGTGCCGGGTCAAATATTTTTAGTTCCTCAATTTCAAATAATGAACAAATTGAGATTACTAAATACTATAACAGCTTTGGTATTGCCAAGCATGTTTTCAGCTATGGGAACATTCTTGATGAGGCAATTTTTCAGTCAAATTCCTAAAGAATTAGAAGAGGCAGCAAGAATCGATGGCTCAGGTCAATTTAAAATATTTTTTGATATATGCTTGCCTATAGTAAAGCCAGGAATAGTTACCCTTGTAATAACTTGTTTATTATATACTTGGAACAACCTAATGTGGCCTTTGATTGTTAACACCCTACCTGCCAAACAAACTCTAGCAGTAGGCTTGGCAAATATGGCATCTACTGGTCAATACACAGTCAATTTCCCTGTATATATGGCTAGTGCCCTATTATCAATATGGCCAATGATATTGCTTTTTGCTATTTTCCAAAAACAATTTATAGAAAGTCTAGCTCAAAGTGGTATGAAGGGTTAATGTAAAATCGGTATTGTAAGGTAAAAATTAAGGAGAACAGATGAGTAGTATTAAGTTTACCAATGTAAATAAAATCTATGATAATGGCTTTCATGCTGTTAAGGATTTTAATTTAGATATAAGAAATAACGAATTTGTTGTATTTGTCGGCCCATCTGGTTGTGGAAAATCGACAACCTTGAGGATGCTGGCAGGACTTGAAGATATATCTTCAGGAGAGATTGAAATAGATGGAAGGGTCATAAATGATGTTGAACCAAAGGATAGAAATATAGCTATGGTTTTTCAAAATTATGCCCTATATCCTCACATGACAGTCTATGATAATATGGCCTACGCCCTCAAGAATCAAAAAATGGATAAGGATAAAATTAAGGAGAAGATTACTAAGGCTTCAAAGATGCTTCAAATCGAAGATTACCTAGATAGAAAACCTAGCCAACTTTCAGGCGGTCAAAATCAGAGAGTTGCCCTTGGTAGGGCTATGGTTAGAAATCCTAAGGTCTTCTTGATGGATGAGCCTTTATCTAATCTTGATGCTAAGCTTAGAACTCAAATGAGAACAGAGATAAATAAGCTTCACAAGGATTTGAATACTACATTCATATATGTAACCCACGATCAAACAGAAGCTATGACTCTAGGTGATAGGATAGTTGTTATGAATAAGGGACTTGTCCAACAGGTAGATACGCCAGTTAACCTTTATAACAATCCTGTCAACGAATTTGTAGCAGGTTTTATAGGATCACCAAGGATTAATATTATCAATATAAAATTGGAGAAAGACGGCTCACAATTATTAGGCTATGTGGGAAGGCAAAAAATTCTTATGCCAGAAGTTTTGGCGGACAAACTCAAGGCCTATGATAAGGATAGCGTAAATGTAGCCACAAGACCAGAGCATATATATGTAGAAAATTATACAGAAGAAGTAATCACCCTAGAGACTAAAATAGAAGTCGTAGAATCTTTGGGTAGTGAGAAAGTTGTATATTCAAGTTGTGAAGATAATGAAATCATAATTAGAGACTTTATGAATTTAGATTATGAATTGGGATCAAGCTTAGAAGTATATTTGAATGCAAATAAATCCTTCTTGTTTGATCCAGATACAGGAAATAAGATATCTTAATATTAGCAAATTTTATAAATTATTAAATTAGGGAGGAGAGATGAAAATACTAGTTCTTTGCGCAAATGGAATAGCAACATCTATTTTAATGAAAGAAGTTATTAAGAAGGCATTTGAAGAATTAAATTATAAGGGTGAGCTTGAAATAGACCATGGGTCTATAAAGGATAGATCTCCTATAGATGAAGATGTTGACCTTATATTTTGTGCTAAAAACTTTGAAGATAACTTTGAAAAAGAAATTGAAAGCGGAATTAAGGTTATAGGTCTACAAAATATACTATCAACCGATGAAGCTAAAGAAAAGATAATTGAGCACTCTCTTAATAAGTGAGGTCTGTGCTGATAAAATAATTATAAGGCAAGAAAGTATTATATAGTTTAGAATATTGAGGAGTAAAAATGAAAGTTGCAGTTGTTGGATGCGGTAATAGAGGACACGAAGCCTATGCTAAGGAATTGATCCAATACGAGGGGGTAGAGATAGTCGCTGCCCTTGATTGGGATCAAAGAAAACTAGATAAGGTAAAAAAAGAATTTAACATATCAGACGAATACATATTTAAAGATGAGAAAGATTTTTTTGATAAATTAGAAAAGGAAAAGTTTGCAGATACTATAATTATAGCTACCTATGATAGGGAGCACTATGATATAACAATGAAAGCCTTGGATATGAATCTAAATATCCTATTGGAAAAACCCATTTCTCCTATAAGAGAAGAGGTGCTAAATATTGCTAACAAGGCAAAAGATTATGAGAAAGTTTTTATGATTTGTCATGTATTGAGGTATTCACCTTTCTTTAGAAAGATAAAAGAATTGATAGATGAAGGAGCCATAGGTGAGCTTATAAATATTAACCATAATGAAAATATTGGATATTTTCACTTCGCCCACTCTTTTGTAAGGGGTAACTGGAGAAATTCTGTTGAGTCATCTCCTCTTATTCTTCAAAAATCCTGTCACGATATGGATATCCTCCTTTACCTAACAGGTAAGATGCCTAAATCAATATCAGCCTATGGATCCTTGACATATTTCAAAGAGGAAAATCAACCAGAAGGAGCAGCTGACAGGTGTCTAAGCTGTAAATATCAAGACTCATGTATATTTTCTGTCAAGGACTTTTATACTATCGGCAGGGGAAGAGGCTGGAGAGCAGTTGTCGATCCAAAAATCACTGATGAAAGTTTGAAGAAAGCTCTCGAAGAAGGTCCTTATGGAAGATGTGTATTCAAATCAGATAACGACGTCTGTGATCACCAATCCATAGCCATCCAATTTGAAGATGAAGTATCAGCAACCTTTAACCTTTCTGCTTTTGCCAAAGATGTCCACAGAAATATCAAAATCCAAGGGACAAAGGGTGAAATCATAGCTGATGATTTAACTCAAGAAATAAGAGTAAATGTATTTGGTAAAGACGAAGATAGGTTGTTTAAGGTAAACAACATGTTTGGCGGCCATGGTGGGTCTGATAGGGCTATTATCAAAGCCTTCTATGATGCTTGCAATGGCAGTGTCGATGAAGTGAAAACTGGAGCAATGGAAAGTTTGGCAAGCCATTTGATGTGCTTTGATGCCGAAAAATCTAGAAAAGAAAAGCTAATGGTCGAATATAACAAGTATTAAGATATAAAAATCCTAAAACTAAGGATATCCTCCCTCCTCCTAAATAAATTAGGTTTATAAATTTAGTTTTAGTGGAAAAAGGCTCTTGCAGAGTGAATGATCATCTCATCTTTAGAAAAAGCTTCTAGGGTTGAGATATTATTCATACTTTTGCAAGGGCCTTTTTTGCTAGTCAAATAAGTAAATCGACTTTTGTGCTGTATCTATTATTTTTTTTAGAAAAGTATTGATATCATCGCAATCAAAATTTAGGGCTTGATAGACCATCTCAAAATTCATACCCGTTAAGAAATAGACATTTTTATAGCTAGCTAAACTTAGGACAGCTCTATTGAAAGGGCTTCCCCCTCCTATGTCTGCTAGGACTATTATATTCTCGTAAGTTGAAAGTTCTTGGTAGGCTTTTATAAGCTTTATATCAAGATTATCGTAGCTATCTCCTTTTTTGAAATCGCAAACTCTTAAATTATCGAAATTGCCTGCTATCATCTGAATAGCAGAGTAGATACCAGAGGCGATTTTACCATGACCTGTAAGTATAATGCCATTTTTCATAAGTTTTCCTTTTATTGTTTTTTCTAATTTTATTATAAATTAGTTCTCAGTTAGGGTCAATTTATCCTTATCGTGCTTTTATATTTTAAAAATAATTTGCAAAGTCTAAATTATATGGTAACATAAGCTTATACTTAATATTGACTTAGATAGGGAGCTTTGATCGGAAAAGTGCTTACAGAAAGAAACGGTAGTTGAGAAGTTTCAGTACATAGATTTAAAGTACCACCCTAGAGTTTTTCATGTAATGTGAAACGTTTGGGCGCGATAAGCCTTCTAATGAGTAACAAATTAGGTGGAACCACGAAACAAAGACGTATCGTCCTATAGCCATGAGGCTTGGGCATACGTCTATTTTTATTTTAAAGGAGAAATTATGATTAAGATTAAATTACCTGATGGATCAGTTAAGGAATATGAAAGTGGAGTCCTAGTAGGAGATGTTACAAAAGACATTTCTATGGGTCTTTATAGGGCAGCACTTGGGGCTGTTGTTAATGGAAAAGTTATGGGCTATGCTGAGCCAATAGAAGAAGACTCTGACTTCAGAGTTGTAAAATTTGAAGATAAGGAAGGAAAAGAAATTTTCTGGCATACTTCTTCTCACTTAATGGCTGCAGCTATTAATGAATTATATCCTAATACTAAATTTGCCATAGGACCTGCTATTAATGATGGTTTCTATTATGATATGGACCTTGAACATAGATTTACTCCAGAAGATTTGGAAAAAATCGAAAAGAAGATGCTAGAACTTGCCAAAAAAGACCTAAAACTTGAAAGAGTAGAAATTTCTAGAAATGAAGCTTTGGAAATGTTTAAAAAAGATAAGCAAGACTACAAGGTTGAGCTTATAGAAGACCTTCCAGAAGATGAAAAGATTACCCTTTACAAGATGGGCGATGTTTTTGTAGACCTTTGTAGGGGACCACACCTTGAATCTACAAAAGTTATCAAGGCTGTTAAGTTAAAAACTATAGCTGGTGCTTATTGGAGGGGAGATTCTGATAGACAAATGCTTCAAAGAATCTACGGAATTTCTTTCGAGAAGGCTAAACAATTAGAAGAGTATGAAGAACTTCAAAAAGAAATTGAAAAGAGAGATCATAGAAAAATCGGTCGTGAAATGAACCTTTTTGCCTTCCACGAAGAAGGACCAGGTTTCCCATTCTTCCATCCAAATGGAATGATTCTTATGAATGAACTTCTAGTTTGGTGGACAGATGTTCTTAACAACAATGGTTATGGAGAAATCAAAACTCCACTTATCCTAAATGAAGCCCTATGGCACAGATCAGGTCACTGGGATCACTACAAAGAAAATATGTACTTTACAAAAATTGATGGGGAAGCTTATGCAGTTAAACCTATGAACTGCCCAGGTTCTGTTCTAACTTATGCAGCTAACCAACACTCTTATAGGGACCTTCCAATAAGACTTGCTGAGTATGGTCAAGTTCACAGACATGAGCTTTCTGGTACCCTACACGGACTTTTCAGAGTAAGAACATTTACTCAAGATGATGCCCACGTTTATTGTATGCCAAGCCAAATCAAAGAAGAAGTTTACAAGATGATAGACCTTGCAGACCTTCTCTATTCAACATTCGGTTTCAAATATACAATAGAGCTATCAACAAGGCCAGATGACTTCATGGGCGAGATTAAGGATTGGGACTTCGCAGAAGACCAACTAAAGAAAGCCCTAGAAGAACGTGGTATTGAATATGAAATTAACCCAGGAGATGGTGCTTTCTACGGACCAAAAATCGACTTCCACTTACTAGATGCTGCTAAGAGAGAATGGCAATGTGGTACAATCCAACTTGACTTCCAACTTCCACAAAACTTTGATTTAACATATATCGATGAAAATGGAGAAAAGAAAAGACCAGCCATGCTCCACAGGGCCCTACTTGGATCAATTGAAAGATTTATCGGAGTTCTAACAGAACACTTCGCAGGAAGATTCCCACTATGGTTAAACCCACAACAAGTTGAAATCATCCCAGTATCTGATAAATATATTCCTTATGCAGAAGAATTAAAAGAAAAAATCAAAAAAGCAGGTTACAGGGTTAATATAGACTACAGAAGTGAAGGAGTAGGCTACAAGATTCGTCAAGCTCAACTTATGAGAACAAATTACATGTTGGTAGTAGGCGAGAAAGAAGAAAATTCTGGTAAACTTACTGTAAGAAATAGAGATGCTAAAGAAACTCCAGATGTTTCTCTAGAAGAATTTATAGAAAAGCTTAATGAAGAAAAAGCTTCTAAATCAATAAAATCAATATTCTAATATGACCTTCAATGCTGTAATTTTGGGGACAGACCATAACAGTTACTCAGTGGCAAGGAGCTTTTATGAGGCTTTTTCTAAAAAGCCCCTTGTCATAGGAGCCGCTGTTCTTGTTCCTTTTTATAAATCAAAAATTGCCGATGTTTATACGACCAAGGGTTTTTCATCAGACGAGGAGATTTTTGCAAACTTTATAAATGAAGTTATCGAAAAAAGAGATGAAGATGAGTTTGTCTTTTTTGCTCCGACAGAAAGATATGTGGAGATTTTACTTAAAAATCAAGCTAAGTTTAATTTTACCTACCATATTCCATATCCTAATTATGAATGGGCAGAGAAACTACTAAAAAAATCTGAGTTCTATTCATATTTAGAAAAAATAGGAGTTTCTTATCCAAAGACCTTGGTTATCAATAAGGATAATATTGATAGCATTGATTTTTCTGGAGAAGTCTTCCTCAAGGCTGACGATTATGATGCTCTCCTTGACTCATCTTGTGAAAATATCCAAAAGGGTTATTATTTAAGGGATTCAGATGAGGCTAAGGCAGTTTTAAGGAAAGTATATGAGAGTGATTTTAGGGGAGATTTTATCTGCCAAAACTTTATTAATGGGACTCAAGGTAGTGAGTATTCTCTAAATGGTTATAGGTCAAAAGATGGAAAGATTTCTTTTGTTCTTGCGAGAAACTTATTATCAGACCTTAGACCTATGTGGGTTGGTAACCACCTAGTTCAAGTAGATCACGATGATAGCCTCATGTATGCTTTGGCAGAAAAAATTGTTACATCCCTCGACTATCATGGACTCTTTAATATAGACTTCAAGAAAGACTCAAAGACTGGTGAAGTTTTTGTCCTTGAGATGAATATAAGACAAGGAAGGACCTTCTATTATTCAACCCTGGCAGGCGTCAATCTCATAGAGCTTGCGGTAAATGACTTAGTTCTTGGCAAAAGTGAAAGCAAAAAGACCCAAAAAGCTTTTAGGCTCCAAGCTATTTCTAGGAAGGTTGCCTACGAGAATGTAGCAGAAGAGCTAAAAGAAGAGTTTAATAAGAAAGGTCGAGAAGAAAACTCAGCTATCCATGTTATAAGCGATTATGATGATGATATGCTTAGAAAACTTAAAGTAAATGAGTCAATAAAAAGACAAGAAAAAGAATTATTTAATTAATCAGAGATATCGGTTTTTTCCGGTATCTCTTATATTGCCAAATTTTTTTAAACAGAAAGGAGAATTTATGGAAAAAACCGAAACAAGAAAAGAAAATATAATGGGGACTATGCCGGTTGGAAATCTCCTTATCAAGATGAGTATTCCTATGGTTATCTCCATGCTAGTCCAATCAGTTTACAATGTGGTAGACTCGATTTTCGTAGCAAGAATTTCAGAAGAGGCCCTTACGGCAGTTTCCCTTGCCTTTCCAGTCCAAAATATCATGATAGCTGTGGCAGTTGGAATTTCTGTAGGAGCCAGTGCCCTATTGAGTAGGTATTTGGGTATGGATGATAAGAAAAGAGTAGGGGTTGTTGCTATGCATGGTATAGCCCTATCAATCCTAGCCTACCTAGTTTTTGCAAGCTTAGGCCTACTCTTTACAAATAATTTTGCTAATAGCCAGTCGACAAACCCTCAAATCATAAAATACACTAAGGACTACTTGTGGATAATAATGGTATTTGGTATAGGAGTTTTCTTCCAAATCTTGGCAGAAAAGCTCCTTCAAGCGACATCCCTTACCTTCTACACCATGATTGTCCAAGTATCGGGCGCTTTGATAAATCTTATCCTCGATCCTATCTTTATTTTTGGTCTTTTTGGTTTTCCAAGATTAGAAGTTAGGGGAGCTGCCCTTGCAACGGTTATCGGTCAAATTGGAGGGTCAATAATTGGACTTGTAATAAATAGGAAGAAGAACACAGACATAGTAGTTGATTTTAAGCATTTTAGTTTTCATGGAGAAATATTAAAGGAAATATTTTGGATTGGAATCCCATCAATAGTGATGAATGCTATATCATCAGTCCTTATCTTTATCTTAAACACCATGCTAAGGGCCTTTGGTCAATCAGCCATAGCAGCCTATGGAGTGATGTTTAAGCTTCAGTCCTTTGCCTTTTTGCCTATTATAGGTATGTCTAACGCCATGATATCTATAATTTCCTTTAACTATGGGGCAAGACATGTGGCAAGGATAAAAAAATCTATAAGGTTAGCCTTGCTATGGGGATTCTTGTTAGTTGGACTAGCTACTATTCTTTTGTGGATATTTCCAAATCAAATCTTTGATATGTTCAATGCAACTTTTAGGATGCGTGAGATAGGCGTTCCTATGATAAGAATAGTTTCCTTATCTTATGTAATAGCCTCTGTATCTATAATAGCTGTAGGAGTGTTTCAGGCTTTGGGTAACTGGCAATCAGCTATCCTCCAATCCTTCCTTAGACAATTTATAATCCTCCTACCAACCTTCTATCTATTGTCCCTTACCGGTAATATAGATCTAGTTTGGTGGTCATTTTTCATATCGGAAGTATTAAATACTATAATGTGTATGTATTTTCTAAAAAGAGATATAAAGAATAAGGTAGAAAGCCTATAAAAAATCCAGCTTTCAAAGCTTAGTAGATAATTACTAAACTTTGAAAGGCTGGATTTTTTTAATTTATTCCCACTAGGAGATAGTTTATATATTTTATCCTAAGCTTATAAAGAATTTGGCCTATAAACAAAGTGCTAAGTAGTCCTAACAAGCAAGTAACTAACCTATTTTCGCCGACAAAAAGTCTAAGGGCGATAAAAATGCTTGGATAGATGTAGAGGTAGGTGAAAATCATAAACTTCTCAAAACTTACTTGGCTAGGGTTAGCTATAGATTTTAGGATTAGGTAGACTAGGGGGATAAAGGATAGGAAATATCCATAGTCAAATCCATATTTATAGTTAAGAAAAATTTCGACTCCAACAAGACTTGCCGCCAAAATATAGAGGAGGGGGTTGATTTTTTCAGCCTTCCTAATTCTTAAAGCCATAACAAAAATAGCAAAGTATAGAAAAAATTCTTTAAGACTTGTAAAGCGAACAAGAATCCTGCTATAATCAAAGTAAAAGAAGAAGGCAAGCGATAAAAGGCCAACTAGACTTGTAAATTTATTACCGAAAATTTTATTTAAGATAAGCTCTAGGAGGAAAAATATTCCAACTAGGCTTATTAAATCAAACAAATTTCTGACAATAGCATAAGTACCCTGGATGATATCTTTGGATAGTTTTACAGAAAATCCGTTAATTATGAGGTAATTAAGGCTTACATGAAAAAGAAGGGGAAGAAATATTAGGATAACCCTTCTGGTATCCATGAAGGAGATCATGTAGGCTATATAGGCTATCAGATAGGAATTTATGATTCTTGATGCTATTTGAGTATTTAATTTTGTTGAAAGGCCTAGCAAAGGGGTAATAAAACTAATAACAAGTAAAATTAAGCCCAAAAAGCCAGCTATATTTAGTCTGATATTTTTCATACTTAAATCATATCACAAATAAGAAAAATTACTAATAAAATGATATAATACTCATAAGAGGAGTTGACATGGATAGAAGAAGACGATCCAAGATGGACGATAATTACATAAGAGAAAATAAAAGAGATGCAGAAAGAAGGCATAGGAGAAAGATAAGGCGTAGAAGAGAGACTATTATTAGGATTCTTGTCCTACTTTTTATAATATTTGCTGTATTTTTTTCTTATAAGAAGCTAATCTCTTCCAATAAAAAGCAAGTAGGGATGATTCAGACTGCTATCAAAAATGACGATGAAGAATATTTTTCTAAGAAAATGGATAGGATGGCAGTTATAATGGATGTGCTAAAGAAGTCCTACTCCAAGGATGAGAAGGAAAATAAGGAGTTTTACCAGGCTGTTTTTTCTAACTTGTCAATTAAGTATATAGAAGAAAAAAGTGTTGAAGGTGGCAAGGAAGTTAGTCTAGAGATTGAAAATGTTAATTATATAGATGTCTACAAGGCCTTGGGAGAAGATAAGAGCCATGAGGCCTATATGAAGGCTCTAAAGAATAAAGATGCACCAAGGAAAAAGGCTAGGGTTAGTATCTTCATTAGAGATAAGATTTTTTCAAAGAAGATTTACGAGTCAAGACCCTTTGTAAATGCAATTTTGGGAGGGGCACTCGACTATGCTAAATAAGAGATATATGCTATTAGATAATGAGTCAATCAAAGAAACTAGGAGGGTCATGAAGGATAGAAACCCTATCCTCTTTACCCTATGCCTATTTTTTGTGATGAATCTTATGCCAGCTGTAATAGCCTTTTTACTAGGTCTTATAATCTACCCCCTAGTAAAAGTATTAAAGCTAGGATATGTTCCTAAAATAGCTTATGGAAGTGACTCATTTATGATATTTGATTTACTTTCCACATTTTTCATAAGTCTCACTATTTATTTTTTCGTAAAAAAATATCAAAATAGAAATGCCAAGTCTCTAGGCCTAGTAGATGATAAAAAGCTCATATCCTACACCAAGGGTATCTTGATTGGTGGGGCTATGCTTACGGCATCTTTCCTTCTTGTCTTCTTATTTGGAGGCTTTAGGATAAGGGTCAATATTAGAAATATCAGTCCTTTTTTATATCTACTTTTTGTTATAGGTTGGATTTTCCAAGGCTTTGAGGAAGAATTAATTACGAGATCAGTGCTTATGAATTATTTTGCTGCTGTTAAGGACGTAAAGACGGGACTTATAGCCAATAGTTTGTTATTTGCTATCCTTCATGTAGGAAACACTTCCTTTAATGCTATAGCCTTTGTCAATTTACTCTTGATGGGTCTAGTATTTTCTATGATTTTTTACATAAACGATAGTATCTACACATCTGCAGCTTGTCATAGCGTATGGAATTTCCTCCAGGGAAATTTCTTTGGTATAAATGTTAGTGGAATAATTGATAGCCAAAATACCATCTTTAAGAGTGAACCTGTCGGCTCTTTCCTAATAAGTGGGGGTGGCTTCGGAATAGAGGCAAGCCTAATAGTAACCCTTGTCGAGCTTTTCGTCTTAGTTATTTTATTTAGGAAATTAAATAAGCCTTGTCATTAAGACTAAAAAAATAATCGTAGCCTATTTAGGGAGTTAAACTTCGTTTTAAGGCTACGATTATTTTTTGAAAAAATTATCTTAGGACAGCTCCTTTATCAGAGCTTGTAACACATCTTCTATACCTATCAAGCCAACCTGATAGCTTATTATTATCAGTTGGAGTAAAATTCTTCATTCTTTCTTCCATTTCCTCGTCGGATATTTTTAGCCTGATAGAATATTTTTCTATATCAATTTCTATAAGATCGCCCTCTTTGATTATGCCGATTTCTCCACCTAGGGCAGCTTCTGGAGAAACGTGTCCTATTGATGCTCCCCTTGATGCTCCTGAAAATCTTCCATCTGTTATAAGGGCAACACTCTTATCAAGGCCCATTCCTGCCAAGGCTGAAGTTGGATTTAGCATCTCTCTCATACCAGGGCCACCCTTAGGGCCTTCGTATCTTATTACTACTACATCGCCATCCTTTATGTCTCCCTCATATATAGCCTTGATTGCGGTATCTTCACTATCAAATACTCTTGCAGGGCCAGTGTGTTTGAGCATGGACTTATCGACTGCACTTCTTTTTACAACAGCACCTTTTCTAGCTATATTGCCAAACAAGATAGCAAGGCCTCCAACTTTTGAGTAAGGCTTATCAATTGGTCTTATAACCTCGTGATTTTCTGGCTTAGCATCTTTAATTTGTTCATAGATACTGATGCCTTGGACAGTCTTACAATCTTTTTCTAGTAAATTAGCCATCATAAGTTCATTTTGGACAGCTGCTATACCACCGCTTAGGTAGAGGTCTTCCATATGAAATGGCCCAGCTGGTGCTAGATGACATAAATTAGGAACTTTTTCGCTAATCTCGTTAAACAAGTTAAGGTTGATATCTATGCCAGCTTCTGTGGCAATGGCAAGTAAGTGTAAGACCGTATTTGTAGAACAACCTAAAGCCATATCAGTTGCGATTGCATTTCTTATGGAAGAAGGAGTGATTATATCCTTAATCCTTACATCATCATTAATCAATTCCATTATCTGATAGCCACTCTCCTTAGCAATCCTATATCTTTCAGCATAAACAGCAGGAGTTGTTCCATTTCCCTTGAGGGCTAGGCCTATAGCTTCTGAAAGACAGTTCATGGAATTTGCAGTGTACATTCCAGCACATGACCCACAAGTTGGACAAACAGCTTTTTCTATTTCGTAGAGTTCATCTTCTGTGATTATATTAGCCTTATTTTGACCGACAGCTTCGAAAGCGTAGGATAAGGAGATTTCTTTTTTCTTATTCTTGCCAGCAAGCATTGGTCCACCGCTAACGAGGATGGTTGGAAGATTTAACCTCAAAGCTCCCATTATCATACCAGGAACGATTTTATCGCAATTTGGTACTAGAACAAGACCGTCAAGGCCATGAGCCCTAGCCATGGTTTCGACACTATCAGCTATTAACTCCCTACTGGGAAGGGAGTATTTCATGCCGACATGGCCCATAGCTATTCCATCACAAACACCTATTGATGGGATGAGGATAGGAGTTCCCCCGTTCATCAAGACCCCATCTTTTACAGCTTGGGATACCTTATCTAGGTACATATGGCCTGGCACTATCTCACTATAGGCAGAAATAATTCCTACGAGGGGTCTTTCTAGTTGTCTTTTTGTATATCCAAGGGCGTAAAAGAGAGACCTGTTTGGGGCTCTCTCTACACCCTTTAGGACCTTATCACTATTTAACATCTAAGCTCCTTATTTTTTAAGCCAACTCATCATTGACCTAAGATCCTTGCCTACTTCTTCTAATTGGTGAGAGGCTTCTCTTCTCCTTGTTGTAAGGAATTTAATCTTCCTACCTGCACTAAATTCTTGCATAAACTCACTAGCAAATTCTCCGGATTGGATATCTTCTAAGATTTTTTTCATATTATCTCTTGTTTCCTTACCGATTACCATTTTTGCTGCGTGATAATCACCGTACTCAGCAGTATTAGAAATTGAATTTCTCATATTTGTAAATCCACCTTCGACTATCATATCTACAATTAATTTCATCTCGTGGATACATTCGAAGTAGGCCATTTCTGGTTCATAACCAGCAGCAACTAGGGTTTCAAAACCAGCCTTCATCAATTCAGTAATACCTCCACACAAGACAGCTTGTTCACCGAATAAGTCTGTTTCAGTTTCTTCCTTGAAAGTTGTCTCGAGGATTCCAGCCCTGCCAGCACCTAGAGCCTTGGCATAAGCTAGGGCCAAATCCTTAGCCTTGCCGCTAGCATCTTGATATACAGCAACAAGGGATGGAACTCCCAAGCCCTTTTGGTATTGGCTTCTTACTGTATGACCAGGACCTTTTGGTGCTACCATAGAAACATCTACGCCAGGATTTACTTCAACCAAGTTGTAATGAACATTAAAGCCATGAGCATACATCAAGGTATCTCCTTCTTTTAGATTATCCTTAACTTCTTTGTTGTAGATATCTGCGGATATTTCATCAGGTACAAGCATCATTACAACATCAGCTTTTTTGCTAGCCTCGCTTACGCTTAACACTTCTAAGCCAAAGTCTTGGGCAAGTTTTCTTGATTTTGAAGTTTCTTTAAGACCAACCACAACATTAACGCCACTTTCCTTTAGGTTTAGGGCGTGGGCATGACCTTGAGAACCAAATCCTATTATAGCTACTGTTTTACCTTCTAATAAACTTAAATCGCAATCTTTGTCATAATATTTTTTTATCATTTTTAATCTCCTAATTTCTTTTTATTCCTGTTATTCCTGTTCTTATTACATCTTCTACTTGATATTTTGATATAATCTTTAAAAAATCATCCAAATTATTCTTATATCCTGTCATCTCCAAAAATAAATTATCAGATGAGTAATCTATAATTTTTGCCTTATAAAGACTAGTTAGGGCATTAAGCTCCAAATAATCACTACTGTGAATCTTTAGCTTGACCAAGAGCATCTCTCTTGAGATGAAATTCTCATTATCCATAATCTCAAGGTCGATAACATCTTCTAACTTTTCAATCTGATTTACTACCTGCCTTACCATATCTGGGTCTTCGGAAATTGTTGCAATAATCCTTGTCTTGTTATCATCGCTACTAACAGCAGCATTAATGCTTTCGATATTAAAACCCCTCCTCGAAAATATGGAGGAGATTCTAGTAAGGATACCAGCATTATTGTGGACAAAGACATTAATAGTGCTAAGGTTTTTCATTTTTACTCCATAATAACATCATCTACAGTTCCACCAGCTGGAATCATTGGTAGAACTAACTCATTCTTGTCAATTCTAACTTCTATAATCGATACCTTATTTGAACTTGCAGCCTTATTAAAAGACTCTTTGAAGTCTGAGAGCTTATCACAGCTATAGCCTTCCGCTCCCATAGAATCTGCAAGTTTTACATAATCAATCGTCTTTTCTATATTGGTCCCTGAAAATCTATTGTTATAAAGAAGGTGTTGCCACTGCCTAACCATGCCAAGAGTAGAATTATTCATAATTACACTTATGACCTTTACATTATTATTAACAGCAGTCAAAATCTCATTAAAATTCATATTAAATGAACCATCACCAGTTATATGAACAACAGGCCTATCGGGATTAGCAAGCTTAGCACCAATAGATGCTCCATAGCCAAAGCCCATAGTACCAAGTCCACCACTAGTAAGAAAAGATCTCGGCTTAGTTCTGCCACAATACTGGGCTGTCCACATTTGATGTTGACCAACATCAGTTACAAATATCAAATCTTCACCTAGAAATTCTGAAATATAAGAAATAACTTGATGTGGTTTAATCTTATCTCTACAGTCCTCAGGCTTATAATCATCCTTCTTTAATTCATTGACTCTCCTTATCCACTCCTTTCTATCCTTTTTTTCTATATAATCTAAAAGCTCTGATAAAATCTCTTTCAAATCTCCAACTAGACTAAAGTCTGTGAAAATATTCTTATCAATTTCTGACTTATCAATGTCAATATGTACTATATAAGCATTCTTGGCGAATTTTTTTGTATTAAGAGCTACCCTGTCAGAAAACCTAACTCCGCAAGCTATAAGCAAATCACACTCATCAATAGCATGATTTGTACTATACCTACCATGCATACCTAACATTCCTAAGTTAAGCTCATCCTCATAGCCCAAAACTCCTATGCCCATGATAGTATTGCAAGCAGGAATATTTGATAACTTAATCAACTCTCTAAGCTCCATAAAACTACCAGATGAGGTAAGACCCCCACCACAATAGATGATAGGTCTTTTAGAATTATTTATACATTCTGCTAACTTCTTGATATCTTCAAGGCTTGGCTTATTTTTTAATGAATCATCGACAAGCTTCTCTTTTTTCTCATACTCCCAATAATCACCCATAACATCGCTTGGAATATCAATAAGCACTGGGCCCTTTCTGCCAGAGTTTGCAATCAAAAACGCTCTTCTTATAGTATCTTGCAAGTCTTTTATATCCCTTACTATAAAATTGTGTTTGGTAATTGGCATAGTAATGCCTACAATATCAATTTCTTGGAAAGAATCCTTACCCAAAAGTTTCCTTCCAGCATTGCCAGTAATACAAACTAAGGGAATAGAATCCATAAAGGCTGTCGCAATCCCTGTAACTATATTAGTTGCTCCAGGTCCTGATGTAGCCATAACAACTCCGACCTTTCCGCTTGACCTAGCATAACCATCAGCAGCGTGAGATGCTCCTTGTTCGTGACTTGTCCTAATCAGCCTTATCTTATCTGAATAATCATAAAGCGAATCAAAGACTTGGATAACTGATCCGCCTGGATAGGCGAAGAGAGTATCAACTCCCTCATCAATCAGTGTTTTTACTATAATTTCTGATCCTTTTATTCTCATCTTAACCTCTTAATAATATTCGAAAATTTTCTATAAAAAAAGTCCTCTGTCATATGACAAAGGACGAAAGTTCCGCGGTACCACCTTTTTTCTTATAAAAATAAGCTCTCAAGCATCCAACAATGCTGGGTAGTGATAACGCCTACCAATGCGTCAAATCTTACTATAGTTCAGACTTGCATTAGAAAAATGATTTTCGAAAATCAGCTTGAATATAGACTTTCACCAAACGTCTACTCTCTGAAATCCCTACTGAATCTACTCTTTTTTTCTGCTAATTTATTCTTGATAATATATTAATCTCTTTTCGAAGGTTTGTCAAATAAAATTTCAAAATAATTTTTTATTATTCATAAAAAGCCTTGAAACAAAGGCTTTCTAGCTCAAAAAAATATAAAAATATTAATAAAAAATCACTCTGAACTTGAAATCCAGAGTGATGGATATTAATTTTCGTAACCTGGCTTGCCGAGAAGCTTGAACATTTGTGATTTGTATTCTTCAACTCCTGGTTGGTTAAATGGATTTACCCCTAACATGTAACCAGAAACGCCTACAGCTATTTCGAAGAAATAGAATAGTTTGGCAATATTTTTAGCAGAAATCTTATCTAGTTTTATCCTGATATTAGCAACCTCACCCTTTACATGGGCTATAGTTGTTCCTTCCATAGCTTGTTTGTTTACAAAGCTCATGGTCTTTCCTGCTAGGTAGTTTAGGCCATCGAGATTATCTTTTTCTTCTTTGATGGTAAGGTCTTTGTTTGGATTTTCGATCTCTAGGACAGTCTCAAATAGGTTTCTCTTACCCTCTTGAATCATTTGTCCTACTGAGTGAAGGTCGGTTGTATTATTAACAGATACTGGGAAGATTCCCTTGCCATCTTTTCCTTCACTTTCTGCAAAAAGTTGCTTCCACCATTCGGCTATATATTTTAACTTTGATTCATAGTTTACAAGAACTTCTATATCCTTTCCAGCTTCATTTAACATATTTCTAATGGCAGCGTATTTGATAGCAGGGTTTTCGAAAGATCTTTGAGTGTACTCATCCATACCTTCTTTAAAACCGGCCATAAATTCATCAAGGTCAATTCCAGCTACTGCAAGTGGGAGAAGGCCTACGGCTGATATAACAGAAAATCTTCCGCCAATATCATCTGGTACGACAAAAGTTTCATAGCCTTCCGCATCGGCAAGTTCTTTTAAAGCTCCCTTAGCCTTATCTGTAGTAGCAAAAATTCTCTTCTTGGCTTCTTCTTTTCCATATTTTTCTTCAATAGCATCTTTTAAGAATCTGAAGGCTATGGCAGGTTCTGTAGTAGTACCTGACTTAGAAATAACATTTAAAGAATAGTCCTTATCCTTTAGATAATCGAGAAGGTCAGACAAATATTCCCCAGAAATTTGATTTCCTGCATAGATTAGCTTAACTTTTCTATTAGAATTAAAATAAGAATCACAAGCCACATCAACAGCCTTGATACCTAGATAGGATCCACCTATACCAATTGAAATCAAAACATCAGAATTCTTGTTGATTTTTTCTGCTGCTTTTTTGATTCTTTCAAACTCTTCCTTGTCATAATCTACAGGTCTTTCAATCCAACCGAGAAAGTCATTACCGGCTCCATCCTTATTCATCAAAGTATCAAAGGCGGAAAGAGCCTTATCCTCATAGCTAGACAAATTGTCTAAGTTTACATTAGTAAAATCTAATTTCATATTCTCCTCCTATATATACCTTTATTATACCCGATAAAATTATTTTCCATTATCAAATAATTATACAGACTTGAAAGTCAGCCATAAAGAATGCTCACGAAAAAGATAAAGTTTTCCTGTGAGATATAGAAAAATTACCTCTTAAAATCAAACGTTGGAAAATAGATGAAGAATAAGGGTTGATTATGTATTTGATAATGATTCTAAGTATCATAATTAGAATGATAAAAACTTTAGAATGATTCTTGACAAATGAAATTTATATAATATAATGTGAATACAAGTCGAAGAAAGAAATAAAAAAGGAGTGTACATATGACATTAAAAGGAACAAAAACAGCACAAAATCTAATTACATCATTCGCAGGTGAAAGCCAAGCAACAATGAGATATAACTATGCAGCAAAAGTTGCAAAAAAAGAAGGTTATCAACAAATCGCTGCAATCTTTGAAGAAACAGCAAGAAACGAAGTTGAACACGCTGCAAGATTCTACAAATTCTTAAAAGAAGAATTTAAACTTGAAGCAATTGAACTTAACCCAGAATACACAGCATTCCCAGTTATCTTCCATGACACCCTAACAAACCTACAAGGTGCTATAGATGGTGAAAATGAAGAATGTGAACATATGTATCCATCATTTGCAGATGTTGCAGAAGAAGAAGGATTTGATGAAATTGCTAGAGCATTCAGAAACATCGCAAAAGCTGAAGGAGCTCATAGAGATAGATATCAAAAACTTCATGACAATGTTGAAAATGGAAAAGTATTTGAAAGAGACGAAAAAGTTATTTGGAAATGCGGAAACTGTGGCTTCCTATATGAAGGAAAAGTTGCACCAAAGATTTGTCCAGCTTGTCATCACAAACAAGAATGGTTCGAAATCGCAAACTTTAACTATTAATAAGAAATTTGTGCCAGGGCCTTGGTCCTGGTTTTTTTGTGGGCAATTTTATAAATTTAGAAGTTACAATCCTAGATGATTATTTTAGATATAGAAAAAGCCCTTATTTGTAGATAACTATTAACCAATAGTCCTAGTCTTAGGGATAGAACTTTTTCTTTCTACTCGTATAATTTAAGTGAAAGATAAGTAAGAGGAGGCAATATGAAAGTAATAGTATGCAAAGACTACGATGATATGAGCAAAAAAGCGGCAGACTTGGTCATATCAAATATCATAGAAAAACCACAAATTAAATTGGGCCTTGCTACAGGGTCTTCTCCAGTGGGCCTTTATCAATATTTAATTAAGGCAAATGATGAGGGAGAGATTAGTTTCAAATATGCAAAATCAATAAATCTTGACGAATATGTAGGTATTGATTCAGAAAATGAACATTCTTATAAGTATTTTATGAAGAAAAACTTCTTCGACCATGTTTCATTTAATGAGGGGACTAATATTCTACCAAAGGCTAAGGATAATGACGAAAAATACGCCAAAGACTATGACAAGATCCTCGATGAATTTGGACAAAGAGATATTCAAATTCTAGGCATAGGTGAAAATGGCCATGTAGCCTTTAATGAGCCAGCCGATAAACTCAATAGGAGAACTTCGATAGTAAAATTAGCTGATAGCACCATTGAGGCTAATTCAAGATTTTTTGCTAGCAAAGAAGACGTTCCTAAATATGCTATCTCTATGGGAATGGCAGATATCTTCAATGCAAAAACTATAATTCTTCTTGCAAATGGCAAGAAAAAACACCAAGCTGTTAAAAGATTATTAGAAGACGAAAGCCTATCGACAGACTTTCCAGCAGGATTCTTATCCCTTCATCCAAATGTCTATATTTATGTAGATGAGGAAGCTTATAGGGGTTAGTATTTATAGCCAGAGCAGATGCTCTGGTTTTTTTATGGCAAGGGTTGACAAGAATACTTGTCAATTATATAATAATGACAAAGATACTTGTCAAGAAAGGAGCTTAGATTTATTGAAATTAGTTAATAAACTTTCTGAAATCAGAAAGGAAAAAGGAATCAATCAGACAGATCTTGGTAATATGGTAGGAGTTTCAAGACAGACCATATCTCTTATTGAAAGAGGAGATTACAATCCTTCAGTTATGGTTGCTCTAAGTCTTGCCAGAGTTTTTGATATGAGAGTCGAGGATATTTTCGGATTGGAGGAAGAATATGAATAAGAAAAAATTTTTGATGTTAATTATAGTAGGGCTTCTAGTTGGGACTTTTTCTGGATGGATATTTGAAAATGTTGCGCTAAGCGATTTGGGAAAGGCTATTAAGTTCTTCCTAATAAAAAATGTATTTGCGATATCTCTTACAGTAATCGTATTAAGCCTTATAATAGCCTATGCTTTTTATAGGAAGTCTAAAAAAGAAATCGAAAAAGGTCTTAAAGGCGAAGATCCAATTCCAACAAAATACACTAACTATAGCCTTATGGTAAGAGAGGTAAGTATTTTTCTAATCTTTGCTCTTGCGAGCATATGGGCTATGTCTATGGGCGTTTATTCTTACAAATCTTGGATTAATATAAAAGAGGCTTTGATTATAATACTAGGGTTTATAGTTTATATAATCCTTATATCAATGATTTTTCAAAAAAACTACGAGCTTATCAAGAAAGTAGAACCAAATAGAAAAGCTGACACCCTTGATTTTAAGTTTAATAAGAAGTTTATAGAAGAATCTGACGAGATGCTAAAAGCTGATTATTACAAAAAAGGCTACAGGGGCTATAGCGCAACTATTCTTACAAATTTCATAATGCTAGTAGTTCTATCAGGACTAGGCTTTTACACAGATGTAGGGATACTAGCACCAATATTTCTAGCTATTTCTTCTATTATAGGAATTATAGCAGCAAAATAAGGGGTTGTTGCAAAACTATGAATAATCATCGTACCATCATTAGAAGGTTCTCTTAGGAAAATTTACCTCTCCTTGCCGGTGGGCATATTAGTGCCTGCCGACTGATGGAGGCATTTAGCCCGTCGGCGTTATGAGGCTTTCCGTGGAGGTTCTTCTAACGATAATGGTACGATTTATTCATTCTGCAACAGCCCCTTTTAGAGCTTCTTGTTTATTTCGTTAATCATATTTTTTTCGTAGATATAAAAACCAAAGCTAATTAATAAGTAAATTATAACAAAACTTGCAAAGGCAAAGATTATTGTACTATTGTTAGAAAACCATCTTAGGTATAATCCTGCAAAGACAAAATATATTGCTATTATTAGAAAGTGGATAGCGTGATTTAGATAAATTGATCTAGATTTATTCTTAAAAATAATTCCAGATAGAGTTGATACCACACCAAAGCCTCCATAAACTAAGCATTGGATGATCTTTGCGTGTCCTGCGCTTACACTTGCCACAAAGTCAGGCACACCTACAATATCAGCTCCAACTAATATTGATATGAAAGCTTCGATTAAAGCTCCAATACCAACCCCTGCCAAAAAACCAACTAGTAAATCTTTAAAAGTTTTCATATATCCTCCTATAGGCCCAAGGCCTTCCTAAATTCTTTTAAGTTTCTCCTAGAAACATAAGAAACATCGCCATTTGTAAGCTCGACAGCTATCGTTCCAGTAAAGGATAGGTCGAGTTTTCTTACAAAATCCAAATTAACAATCTCAGATCGAGATATTCTGATAAATTTGTTCTTATCAAGTCTATCAGCTAGCTCATAAATAGTTAGCCTTGATGAAAAAGTTCCATCCTTTGTTTTTACAAAGACGTTCTTATCTTGGGCATAAATTCTTATGATATCCTCATGAGATATGATATAAACTTCCTTGTTCTTAAAGACTACTATTTTATCTACCAGCCTATCTGCCAGAAGGTCCTTTAGGTTTTCGACCTCCTTGGAATATTCTTTGGCGAAAATCTTAACCTTAGTTTCTTCGATTGTTTCATCTATAATTATTTCAACCTTCATCGCCACCTCCTATGATTATTATAGACCGAAGTGGAGGATGCTTCATTTGTTTTCTGATAAAAGGTAACTTATCTAGGATAAGTGGACAAAAAAAGGCCTATCGATACAATCGACAGGCAGAATATATTTATGTTTTGGCTAAAAGGCCCAGTTTCCCTTTTCAAATATCTTAAATTCTTTATCATCCTTGTAGCCTGTAATTTCTAGGTCTTCTGTTCCTACCATGAAGTCCTCATGGATTAAGGAATCGTTAAGACCAAGAGATCTTACTTGGCTATCATCTAAATCACTTGCTCCTTTTACGGTTGTTGGATAAGCCTTACCTAGGGCGAAGTGGCAAGAGGCATTTTCGTCAAAGAGGGTGTTATAGAAGAGGATGTTTGAGTTTGATATTGGAGAATCGTAAGGAACTAGGGCGATTTCTCCTAAAAACTTACTTCCCTCATCGCTATCTAACATTTCTCTTAGGGTATCTTCCCCTTCCTTGGCAGAAAAAGAAATTACCTTTCCATCCTTAAACTCAAACTCAAAACCGTTTATTACCACACCATTATAGACAAGTGGTTTGCTTGCTACGAGCCTTCCGTCTACTCCATCGTATTGAGGAGAGGTGAAGACTTCTTCTGTTGGCATGTTGGGTATAAATCTATCGCCTTTTTCGTTAGTAGATCCTGCTGACATCCAGATATGATTTTTTGGAAGTTTTACCCAAAGGTCTGTTCCATTACTTGCCTTGTAGTGGACTTTGTCAAACTGATGGTCGTTTAGGAATTTTGCCTTCTCATCAAGGTTATCAATGTGTTTTGTCCAATTAGCCTTGGTTTCTTGCCAAGATTCTGATACTCTTGAGACATCTAAAATTACTTCCCACAATTTATCATAGGCTTCTTTTTCTGTGAGGTCTGGGAAGACTTTCTTTGCCCATTTTTTGGTTGGTACTGAAATAACTAGCCAAGATACTATATCATTCATGGTGTATTTTACATAGTCCTTGGTTTTTTTGCTATTTTCTCTTATAGCTTCTGAGATTTTCTCACTATCAAGTCCATTTAGAAGGTCTGGGTCTTCTGCATGGATGGAAATTCTGTTTGATTTTTTCTTAGCTATTTGATAGTCAAGCTTAGCAAGCTTCCAATCTGCCACTTCATTAAGGGTTTCTTGGTCTTGGTATTCATAAGTTAATCTTGTAAGCTCGTCATCTTTCCAGTCTATTGCGACATTTCTTGCCCCTTTTTCGTAGGCGGCTTTTGTGATAAGGCGGCAAAGCTCTGGGCTTTCGACAGGAGATGCTATTAGGACATCTTCTCCTTTTTGAACATTAACGCCAAACTCTACAGCAAGCCTTGCAAAATTTTCTATTCTTTCTCTCATAATTCCTCCTAGTATTTTCTTACATTATACTTTTATTAAATCTTAGACAAGGATATGATAGATTATAAGTAATTGGGTAGAATAAAGATAGTGAGTTTAATTTTAAAAATTAAGGAGAAAAGATGAAAAAAAGAAGTGAAGTTGATATTAAAGAAACTTGGAAGCTTGAGGATATGTATGCTAATGATGAGGCCTTCTACAAAGAAATAGAAGGACTAAAGCAAAAAGCTTCTGATTTTTCTAATAATTTTAAAAACATAGAAAGCCTCGAAGACTTATACAAGTCCCTAAAGGCTTATTCAGAAATAGATGCTATAATAGATTGTCTAGGAACTTTTGCGGGGATTTCCATGGAAGTTGATACCAGCGACCAGGGACCTATCAAAAGATATGCTAATTTTACTAATGATTTATCAAAAATTTCAAGCAAACTATCTTTCTACGAGCCAAGCCTTGCCAAGCTAGATAAAAATATCTTGGAGGAAGCTATCAAGGCTTATCCAGAATTTGCTTATTTTTTGGAAAAAATTGAAAAGAAAAAAGCCCATATGCTAACAGATGAGGCCGAGGCCCTTCTTGCAAGTCTAGAGCCAAGCCTTGATGCTCCATACAAAAACTACAACGATATGCGTTATGGGGATATGGCCTTTGAGAATTTCCAATATCAAGGTGAAGAAATAATCCTAGACCACAATACTTTTGAAGAATACTTAGAAGCTGACCCAAGAACAGATTTAAGGCGTGAAGCCTTTAAAAGATACCATGATGTATTAAGAAAATATGAAAATGCCGATGCCTCTGTCTATAACAACCAAGTTACTACAGAAAAAAGATTGGCAGACATTCGTGGCTACGAATCAGTTTTTCATTATTTACTAGCAAGGCAAGATGTGGATTTCGAAATCTATGAAAAGCAACTAGATACAATAATGGAAAAACTTGCTCCTCATATGAGAAAGTATGCACAAATCATCAAAAGACACTATGGTCTTGAAGAGATGACCTATGCAGACCTAAAACTTGGAATTGACCCTTCCTATGAGCTTGAAGTTGATATAGACAAGGCTCGTGAATATATCCTAGATGGACTTTCTCCACTAGGAGATGAGTATGTATCTTATCTTGATAAGGCCTTTGCCGATAGATGGATAGACTATGCTCAAAACACAGGCAAGAGGACAGGAGCTTTTTGTGCTAGCCCTTACAAGTCCCATCCTTATATAATGACCTGCTACAACAATGCTATGAGCCAAGTAATGACCCTTGCTCATGAATTGGGCCACGCTTGCCAGGGAATATATTCAAACTCTAATCAAGAAGCCTTAGTTTCAAATATGAGCATGTATTTTGTAGAAGCTCCATCAACAGCAAACGAGATAACTATGGAAAGATATCTCCTAAAGAAGGCCAAGGATAAGAGGGAAAAATTATGGGTTCTATCAACTATGATTGGTAAGACCTACTATCACAATTTTGTAACTCATTTCCTAGAAGCAAGCTTCCAAAGAGATGTCTATAGGGCAGTAGAAAGAGGAGAAAGCCTAGGAGCAGCTGATTTTAATAGAATTTTTAAAGAAAACTTGGAAAAATTCTGGAAAGACTCTGTGAAACTTGATGAGGGAAGTGAGCTTACTTGGATGAGACAACCTCACTATTATATGGGTCTTTACCCATACACCTATTCTGCAGGTCTTACTATAGGAACTATAATTTCTGATAAAATTGTTAATGGAGATGACGAAGATAGGAAAAGATGGATAGAAGTCCTAAAACTCGGTGGATCAAAAGGGCCAATAGAATTAGCTAAGGAGGCTGGTGTTGATATGACAAACACCCACGCCCTAGAAGAAGCTATAGCCTTTATAGGCTCTATTATAGATCAAATTGATGAGCTTTTAGAAGAACTCGATATGTATAAATAGGAAAGTGTAAGTTCTTTTATATATTCAACTAAAAAGATATAAGGTTAATAAGATATTTGATTGGGAGTCCTTGGAGGCTTCCTTTTACTTTATTATAGGCAAGAATTTCCAAAAAAGTCCTTGACAATCTTGCTTTTTGTAGTACATCTTGATATAATAAGGTGAGTTAAGCCAGAGGAGGGGCAGTTGCAGAATGAATAAATCGTCCCAATATCATTAGAAGAACCTCCACGGAAATTTTGCCTCCATCAGCCGGCAGGCACCACTAAAAATTTCCTAAGAGAA
The DNA here is from genome assembly GCF_000159095.1 of Anaerococcus tetradius ATCC 35098. GTDB lineage: Bacteria > Bacillota > Clostridia > Tissierellales > Peptoniphilaceae > Anaerococcus > Anaerococcus tetradius. The sequence continues at coordinate 153,073 of NZ_GG666296.1, forward strand.
CCTTCTAATGATGGGACGATGATTATTCATAATTTTGCAACAGCCCCTTTGTTTATCTAATTTATATTTCGCTTAAAAAAATTATCGATTTATTATATAATAGTATAAGAATATATATAATTTGTTGTAATAAATTAAGAAGGAGAAGAAAATGGGAAATGTTAGAGTAAGATTTGCACCATCACCAACAGGTTACCTTCACATAGGTGGTCTAAGAACAGCCTTGTTCAACTACCTATATGCAAGACACACTGGTGGCGATATGCTTTTAAGGATTGAAGATACAGATAGAACTAGATTTGTTGAAGGAGCTTTGGAAAATCTCCTCAAGGCCTTAAAATGGGCAGGCATTGAAATAGATGAAGGCGTTATGCTTGATGAGAATGGAGAAGTTACCGAAAGGGGAGACTGTGGTCCATATATCCAATCAGAAAGAGTAGAGAAAGGCATCTATAACAAGTATATAGACCAACTTATAGAAGAGGGTAAGGCTTATTATTGCTTCTGCTCTCAAGAAAGAATAGACAAGGTTCGTGATCAACAAAGGGCTGATGGTCTTACACCAAAATACGACGGACTTTGTAGATCTCTTCCTCTAGAAGAAGCTAAAAAAAGAGTGGCAGCAGGAGAGCCTCACACAGTAAGACTAAAACTTCCGGTAAATCGTGATATCACTTTTAATGATAGGATTAAGGGAAAAATAACCTTTAACACAGACGACCAAGACGATCAAGTTCTTATAAAAAGAGATGGCTTCCCAACCTACCATTTTGCAGTAGTTGTAGATGATCACTTGATGGGTATAACCCATGTAGTTCGTGGTGATGAGTGGGTTTCATCAACACCAAAACACGTATATCTCTATGAAGCTTTTGGCTGGCAAGCTCCAGAATATATCCACCTACCAACCGTTCTTAACAAAGACCACAAGAAATACTCAAAAAGAAACGGAGATGGCATGGTAGAAGACTTCATCGAAGAAGGCTATATGCCAGAAGGCCTAATAAACTTCCTAGCCCTCCTAGGTTGGTCACCAGATAGCGAAGAAGAAATCTTTACTATGAAACAATTAGCTGAGCAATTTGACTTTGATAGAGTTAACAAGACTGGAGCAGTTTTTGATAAGAGAAAACTTGATTGGGTAAACGGCCACTATGTAAGAGACTTATCCGTTGATGAACTTGCCGAAAAAATCAAACCATTTATGATTAAAGCAGGTCTTATTGACGAATCTTACCCAGAAGATAAATTAAAACTTCTAGCAGCTACCTGGCAATCAGCCATAGACAAATTCTCTGATGCTCCAGAGCTATCAAAGAATTACTTCATAGATGATAGGCAAATGTCTTGGGATGATGAAGCAGTTGAAGCTATAAGCACAGAAGATGCTAAAAAACTAATAGATTCTTTCCTAAATCATCTCGACCAAGTAGACGAGATAGATGAAGAATTTGCAACAAGTGTAATGAAAAAAATCCAAAAAGAAACTGGCATAAAGGGCAAAAACCTATGGTTCCCAGTAAGGGCAGCTATTACAGGCTCTGTTCATGGACCAGAACTTTCTAATGCCTTCATAATAATGGGCAAGGAAAAAATCAAAAACAGACTAAATTTCGTAAAGGAAAACTTTTAATGAAAATTCATAACACGCTTACTAGACAAAAAGAAGAATTCATTCCTATAGATGAAAATAAAATAAAAATGTATGTCTGTGGGCCTACTGTTTATGATTATATGCACATTGGCAATGCTAGACCCCTAGTAGTTTTTGATACCCTTAGGCGTTATATGAACTTTAGGGGTTACGATGTAAAATATGTGGTAAACTTTACAGATGTAGATGATAAGATAATTAATAAGTCCATAGCAGAAGGCATTAGCACCAAGGAAGTTACCGATAAATATATAGCTGCCTACATGGAAGATGCTAAGGACTTAAATATTGACGAAGAAAATACCATCCATCCTAGGGCTACAGAGGTAATGGATGATATAATAGCCTTCGTAAAGGGGCTAATTGATAAGGGCATGGCTTATGAATCCGAAGGTGATGTCTACTTCGACGTGTCTAAGGCAGACGATTATGGCAAGCTTTCAGGTAAAAACATAGAGGACTTGATTCATGGAGCAAGCAATAGGCTGGATAGGGCTGATGGCTCCAAGAAAAAATCTCCAGTAGACTTCGCCCTATGGAAGAAAACCAAGAAGGAAGGCGAAATAAGCTGGAAATCACCATGGGGAGATGGTCGACCTGGTTGGCATATTGAATGTTCGACTATGAGTAAGAAAATCTTAGGAGATACCATAGACATCCACGCTGGAGGGGAAGATCTCGAATTTCCTCATCACGAAAATGAAATCGCCCAATCAGAAGGACTAAATGGTAAGAAATTTGCCAATTACTGGATGCATAACGGAATGATTCAAGTAGATGGCAGCAAGATGAGTAAATCCTTGGGAAATTTTTTCACCCTTCATGATATAAAGAAGGAATATGACCTTTCAGTTATCAGATTTTGGCTTCTTACAACAAATTATAGGCAACCTATTAACTTCACCAAGGAAATAATTAATCAAGCAAACTCTTCCTTGCAAAGACTAACTAACGCTTATTTTAGGCTAGAAGACTTGAAAAAAAGCCAAGCTGAAAAATCCCAAACAATCAACCAAGATCTTATAAGAGAGCTAGACTCCTTCAAGAATAAATTTATTGAAGTTATGGACGATGACCTAAATACTGCTGATGCCATAACAGTATTATTTGATATAGCTAAGTTCATCAATACAAAAATAGATGAAAATTCTGACAAAGACCTTGTAAATAAGACCTTTGACTTATACAAGAGCTTGTTTGATACCCTAGGACTTCTTGCTAAGAAAAAAGAAGATAATGTAGATGTAGCAAAAATCGAAGAGCTTATAGCAAAAAGAAGTGAAGCCAAAAAAGCTAAAGACTTTGCCACAGCAGATGCCATAAGAGACGAGCTTTCTCATATGGGCATTACTATCAAAGATACCAGAGAAGGTGTCAAGTGGGAGATTAGCTAATGGATAAGATATATGGAAGAAAACCTGTTCTAGACAGCCTAGATACAGATATTAAAATCTATAAGGCCTATATACAAAAGCAAAATTCTAAATTGGTCGATACTATTATCAAAAAGTTAGAAGAAAAAAATATAGAAATTTCCTTTGTAGATAAGAGATTTTTTGATAAGATAGATATGAACCACCAAGGGGTAATGCTAGAGGTCGAATCTTTTAAGTATGCAACAATGGATGATGTAAAGGATGCTAATAGGCTAATTATCTTAGATAAGATAGAAGATCCCCACAATCTTGGAGCTATCATAAGAAGTGCAGAAAGTTTTGGCTTTGATGGGGTAATCATTCCAGAAAGAAGATCAGCATCTGTAACATCTACTGTCTACAAAACCAGCGCAGGGGCCATAAACAACATTAAGGTAATCAGAGTTACAAATCTTACCAGGACTATCAAAGACCTAAAGGATATGGGATTTTGGATATATGGTCTAGCAGGAGAAGCGGATAGCGACATTTCTAAGGCGGACCTTAAAGGCAAGGTGACTCTTGTGATTGGTAACGAAGGTGAAGGTATCTCTAGACTTGTAAGAGAGAATTGTGATATGCTTATTAATATACCGATGTTAGGTAAGGTTAATAGCCTAAATGCCTCTGTAGCAGCCGGCATATCCATGTATGAGTTATTAAGGCAAAATGGCTTTAACTAAGAGAAATATTAGCTTTATAGATGGCTATAATGTTATAAATAAGTGGGGCGAGCTAAAAGAACTATCTAAAGTTAATCTAGCAGATGCTAGAGATAAGTTGATAGAAGAGCTTGCTGAATACAAATCTCTATCCGGAGAAGAAATAGTCATAGTCTTCGATGCTTATAATCTAGATAGGATAAAGGAAACTGTCATAGAAAAATATGCTATGAAGATAGTTTTCACTAAGAGATTTCAAACAGCCGACAGCTTCATAGAAAGGCAACTTGCAAAAATCGACACTTACAACAATATTAAGGTTGTAACAGATGATGGAGCTGTTCAAACACAGGCTACAAGCAAGGGAGCAATTAGAGTTACAGCTCTTGAGCTTAGGGCAGAGCTTAATACTTTAAGAAATAAGATTAAGAGAAAAAGGAAAGAAAACTTCAACCAAAACTTCAAAACTTTCCCAATATCTGACAAAGTTTCAGATATGCTCGATAAAATAAGAGAAGACTTGGATGATAACAATTAGGTAAATAAATTCAAATGGGTGATAAGATGGATAAAATAAATTTAAAAGATGAAAAAACCCTAGAGAGATTAAAAGAGTATCTAAACTCGGAGGACTTGACCGAAGAAGAAATTTGCTCAGTTCTTGAAGGTTTATCAGAAGAAGAAAAAGAAGAGATAATTGATATAATAACTGATGATGTTGACGATGAAGACGAAGACGACGACGAATTCATCGCAAGAGCAAATAAATCAGCTGGCAGTGCAATTACTCCTATAAGTCGTCGTGATATGATGAAATTATCAGACCTTACAAATGAGCAGATTGTAGAGCAATTTCAAATAGGCAATCAAAACGCCCTAGCAGCCCTTGTTGAAAAAAACCAGGGTCTAGTTAGAAGTAGGGCATCATATTTCTTTAGATCTCATGGCAATGACCTAGACCTCGAAGACTTGGTCCAATCAGGTATGCTTGGGATGATTCGTGCTGCAGAAAAGTTTGACCTCTCCCTTGGTTATAAATTCACAACCTATGCCTACAAGTGGATTGATAAGGCCATAAGAAAGGCTATCAACAAGGAAGGCCATACTATAAGGATACCTGCTGGCAAATATCTTAAATTAAATAAATTAAAGCAAATCTTAAAGGCAAATCCAGAAGCAAGTGATGAAGAGTTGTATAGGATTTTGGAAAATGAAGGGATAGATAAGAAACAAGCAGACGATCTCTTCCTCATAAATAGAAATCAAGTAAACTCTACTTCTCTAAATATCAATTTGGATAGTGAAGATTCGACAGGCGATGAGCTTATGGATATGGTTGGAGATGAATCAACTCCAGTCGATATGCTAATACTTGAAAAGGATATGGAAAACTTCCTCTTAAAGGCCCTAGACCAACTTACAGATAGGGAAAAACAAATAATCATCTACAGGTATGGTCTTGATAACGAAAAACCAAAGACCCTAGAGGAAATAGGAAAAATCTATGACCTATCAAGAGAGAGAATTAGACAAATAGAAAATCAAGCTTTAGGAAAATTGAAAGAATTTTCCGAAAGAGAAGAATAATGTCAAGTGGCGGGGATAGCTCTAGCCACTTTTTCTAAGCAAATTTTACGTTACATGCTAATTGATTCAAGATTTAATTAATAAAAATAAAAATTTAAAAAAAATTATTAATAAAGAGACAAAAAAACGTTTGCACTTTCAGAGAAAACAGAGTACCATATAGGTAGATTATAGAAAAGGAGGTACCTATGTACGAACAAAAAGTAACACTTTCTAATGAAATAGGTTTACATGCAAGACCAGCATCTATTTTTATCAGACAAGCCGTTAAGTTCCCATGTGATATCACAGTAGAAAAAACTGGTAGGAGTTATAATGCAAAATCTATCATGTCAGTTCTTAGCATGAGTGCTTCTAAAGGCGATGAGATAATTATAAGGGCTGACGGCCAAGCTGAAGATGAAGCTGTAAATACTCTCGTCGACTTAGTTGAGAATAGACTTAGCGATTATTGATGATTATATATTTTGCTCATAAAACGAACTATTTACTTAGCTCGTTTTTTTATTCTGATTCTATATGAAATTTTAGCTGTTTATGTTTATTTTTAGCTTGTTTTAGGGTAAATTGTTTAGAGGAGTTAATTGATAATTCCTAGTAAAAGAGTATACTTTAAATAGATTTTTTAAAATATTATAAGAAGAGGTAGCGATGACTAATTTATTAAAGATAGAAAATCTTCATGTTTCAGTTGGAGATAAGAAGATTTTGGATGGTATAGATCTAGAGATTAATAAGGGTGAAGTTCACGTTGTCATGGGATCAAACGGCTCAGGCAAGTCAACCCTTATGAATTCTATTATGGCAAATCCGGTTTATCAAGTTACAGAAGGAAAGATTTTCTTTGAAGGCGAAGATATTACAGATGAATCAGTAGATAAGAGAGCAAGACGTGGTATTTTTATGTCTTTCCAATATCCTAACGAAATTCCAGGCGTTAAGCTTAACGATTTTCTAAGGATTTCTAAGGAGCAAAAAGAAGGAAAGAAGCCATCAGTTCTTGCCTTTAATAAAGAACTAGCCAAAGAGATGAAGGAGCTAAAGCTTTCTGAAGATTATGCTTCAAGATATGTTAATGTTGGTTTTTCTGGTGGTGAAAGAAAGAAATCAGAAATCCTACAAATGAAAATGCTCAATCCTAAGCTTGCCCTACTTGACGAAACAGACTCAGGTCTTGACGTTGACGCTGTAAGAATTGTTAGTGAAGGTATCAAAGACTTCCTAAATAAGGATAATGCTGTAATTATTATAACCCACCATAGGGAGCTTCTTGCTAATATCAAGGCTGATTATGTTCATATCCTTAAAGATGGTAAAATCCAAGAAACAGGCGATGATAAGCTAATGGATAAGATTGAACAAGAAGGATACGAGTGGGTTTAAGATGAAAGAAATTAATATTGAAGATCAACTAAAGGAGCTAGATCGAGGATACTATGACTTCTTTAATGAATTTGAATATGCAGATATAACTGAAAAGGGGATTAATGCCGATATAGTTAATGAGATTTCGACAAAGAAGAATGAGCCTGATTGGATGAGAAGAAGAAGGCTTAAATCTCTAGAACTTTTTGAAAAAATCGACAATCCTTCCTGGGGCCCAGACCTATCAGAGCTTAATATGGCTGATATTACAACTTATGTTAAGCCAAAGTCTGATAAAAAGTCTAACTGGGAGGCCCTTCCAGATGATATAAGAGATACCTTTGATAGACTTGGTATTCCACAAGCAGAACAAGAATCCTTGGCTGGAGTTGGTGCCCAATACGATAGTGAGGAAGTTTATCACTCTATCCAAAAACACCTATCAGATCAAGGGGTTATCTTTATGGATTTCTCCTCTGCTGTAAGAGAACATGAGGATATAGTAAAAGCCTACTTCCAAAAGGCAATTCCACCAACCCTCCACAAGTACGCAGCCCTTCATGGTGCTGTATGGAGCGGTGGATCTTTGATTTATGTTCCAGAAGGTGTTGAAGTCGATATTCCTCTTCAATCCTACTACAGGCTCAATGCACCAGGAGCTGGGCAATTCGAGCACACCATGATTATAGCAGAAGATAATGCCAAGGTTCACTTTATAGAAGGTTGTTCTGCCCCAAGATACAATGTGGTTAACCTCCACGCAGGTTCTGTAGAAATCTTTGTCGGAAAAAATGCTGAAGTAAGATTTTCAACTATAGAAAACTGGTCAAGAAATATGTATAACTTAAACACCAAAAGGGCTATAGTCCAAGAAGGTGGCAAGGTTATTTGGGTATCAGGTTCCTTCGGTTCTAAGGTTTCCATGCTTTATCCAACAAGTGTTCTTGTAGGAGAAGGAGCTAGTGCGGAATATACAGGAATTACCTTTGCATCCAATGGTCAATATATAGATAATGGTTGCTCAATGATTCACCTTGCACCAAATACCTACTCAACAGCTCTAACTAAGTCAATCACAGCAGGTAATGGCAAGTCTATGACCAGATCTCTTGTTCAAATTAAGAAAAAAGCTAAGGGAGCAAGATCGACAGTAGATTGTGAAAACCTAATGATTTCAGAAGAATCTCAGTCAGATACAATTCCAGTTCTAGATATTAGAAATGACGATGTAGACTGTGGTCACGAAGCTAAAATAGGTTCAATCGACCAAAGCCAAATCTTCTATCTAATGACTAGGGGAATACCAGAAGAAGAAGCTAAATCAATGATTGTTAGGGGTTTTGCTGAGCCAATTTCTAGAGAGCTTCCACTAGAATATGCTGTAGAGATGAACCATCTTATAGATATGGAATTGGAAGGAGCAAACGGCTGATGGCAAGAATAAACGAAATGAGAATGCCTACTTGGGCAAGTCTCGGATTAAATTATTTAAGAGAATCAAAAGTTAAGATAGAAAAAATAGAAGATGAACTTAACCCTAGTGAAAAAGAAGCTGGCCTTTGTGAAGTAGAAAAAGCCTTTGAGGGCCATAAGCTAGGTATTTCAGAGAAAATAGAAAAAGAAAATAAAGACTTTAGAAATTCTTCCCTAGATTTTGATGTGATAGGAAAAAGAGAAACAGAATTTATAAATCTTGAATTAAATAAGGATAAAAATATTCTAGTTTCAAATATCGACATTAATGCTCAAGAAGAAAGTCAATCATCTTTCCTCGTAAGTATTTTTGATGATAGGTCAGATCATATTTTTCTAAATTCTAGGATAAGGGCAAAGCTTCACGCTAATTCTTATGTGAAACTAGTAGTAGTTACCAATATGTCTGAAAAGGCAACTAATCTAAACTCCATAGGAACTTACTTGGAAGAAGGAGCAGTTCTTGATATAACTTATATAGAAGTTGGAGCTGGCAAGTCCCTAGTAAATATAGACAATATCCTAAAGGGAGCCAAGTCAAAGGTCATCCAGAAGGGAATTTACTTCAAGCAAGGAAAAGACTTCCTAGACCTATTAGCTACAAATGAACATTTTGGCAATGAAACTGATTCAGAATGTATGTTTAATGGAGCCTTGAAGGATAAGGCAGAGAAAAACTTCAAGGGTATAGTCGACCTAAGAAGGGGTTGTACTAAGGCAGATGGAAAAATCGGTGATTATTCAATGATGCTATCTGATGAAGTTATCAACAAATCTGCGCCAATCCTTCTAAACGAAGAAAGGGAAGTTGCTGGAAAGCATGCAGCAAGTGTTGGTAGACTTAACAAAGGTATGCTATTTTACATCATGAGTCGTGGCTTTAGCAAAAAACAAGCAGAAGCTATGATGCTTGAAGCCAATTTCGCACCTGCTATTGATGAAATAGAAGACGAAACTTTGAGAAATAGGATTAGAGAAAAAGTTCACCAAATGAATACAAGGCGTAAACTATGATAGATGTAGAAAAAATTAGAGCCGACTTTCCCTACCTTGATAGCGAAAAGGTGGGAAAGAAGGTTATTTATCTGGATACAGGAGCTACAAGCCAAAAGCCTACTTGCGTAATTGATGCAGTAGATCAGTATTATAGATACTCAAATGCAAATCCTCATAGGGGAGCACATTATCTTAGCTGGAAGGCTACAGAAGCCTACGAAGAGACTAGGGAAGTGGTAAAAAACTTTATTGGAGCAAAAAGCGCAAGAGAGATTGTTTTTACAAGATCTACAACAGAATCTCTTAACCTTTTAGCCTACTCTTATGGCTTAAATAAGCTAAAGAAAGATGACGAAATCCTAATAACCATCCTAGACCACCATGCTAACCTAGTTCCTTGGCAAATGGTAGCCAAAAAAACTGGGGCAAGGCTAGTCTATGCTTATCTAAAAGACGATTATAGCTTAGACTATGATGACTTAAAAAGTAAAATCACTGACAAAACAAAGATAGTTTCTGTAACTGGAGCAAGCAATGTTACAGGAGAGTTGATCGACTCAAAACTAATCACAAAATGGGCCCATGAAGTGGGAGCCATATCAATAGTAGACGGTGCCCAGCTAATCCCTCATGTAAAAACAAATGTTAGGGATATTGACTGCGACTTTCTCGCTTTTTCAGGCCATAAGATGTTTTCACCTATGGGCATAGGAGTTTTGTATGGAAAATACGAACTTCTAGAAGACCTCGAGCCTTTTAACTATGGTGGAGATATGATAGAATATGTTTATGAACAAGAATCAAGCTTTGAACAAGCACCTCTAAAATTTGAGGCTGGAACTCCAAATGTTGGAGGAGTCCTTGGTCTTAGGGCTGCCATAGACTATGTAGAAAAAATAGGAATGGATGAGATACTTGCCTACGAGCATGAATTAACTTCTTATGCCTACGATTTGATAAAGGATATTTCTAATATCAAAATATTTTATCCAAAAAATGGAAGGGCAGGTTCAGTAATTTCTTTTGCCTTTACAGACATACATCCTCATGATATAGCAACAATCCTCGATAGTAAGGGGATTGCTGTTAGAAGCGGACATCACTGTGCTATGCCCCTTCATGGATACTTGGGAATATCTGCAACTGCAAGGGCGTCATTTTCTATCTATAATACCAAAGAAGAGGCAGAGATTTTTGCGAAAGAACTTAAAAATGTTAGAAAGGTGATGGGCTTATAATGAACATGGAAGAAATTTACAGTCAAATAATACTAGATCATTCAAGAAATCAAGCTAACAAACACGATTTGCCTGACGCAGATATCAAAGAGCCAGGCCACAATCCTTCTTGTGGAGATGAAATCGTCCTTCAACTAAAGATGGATGGAGATGTAATAAAAGATGCAGCTTTCACTGGCGATGGTTGTGCCATCAGCCAGGCTGCAACAAGTGTAATGTGTGATATAATTGTTGGCAAAACCAAAGAAGAGGCAAAAAGGCTCGCTGATATCTACATAAGGATGATAAAAAGAGAAGAAGTGAGCGATGAAGAATTAGAACTTCTAGAGGATGCTGTGGCCTTCAAGAACATCCAAAATATGCCACAAAGAGTAAAATGTGCCCTTCTTTCTTGGAAGACACTTGATCAAACTATCTAAGATATTTATGAAAAATTTTCAAAGATTAGAATTTATGACAAGCCTAGCTTCAGCTAGCCTCTTATATATTCTAACCATCTACCAATATATAAAAGATAAGCCTTACTATTGGCTAGTCCTAATAGCAGCCCTCCTAATGAGTGCAAATGCTTATCTAAAATACAAGATATATAAAAAATCTTAGC
>NZ_GG666296.1:165421-240265 GCF_000159095.1 Anaerococcus tetradius ATCC 35098
AAGAAACGTAATTATTGATAGCTGCTGTAAGGGAGCTTGTGATGGTGATTTGAATAAAATAATTGATTCTGTCCTTGGAGACGGGATCTTTTTTTGTGATGATTTCTGTGAGTATTCCTGTTATAGCCTCAGTTGTGTAATCTGTTAGGAAACTTCTGTAGGAATCATCAATTATCTTTCCGAGTCTTTCTTCTCCTAAAACTATAAAATTTTTGACGATTTCTTTAAAATCTTTTGCCAAAAATCTCTTTAGGTCCCTTTCTCCGACTGAAAATAAAACATTCCTTAGAAAGGCTTGGTTGTCTTTGATGTAGTCTAGGGTGAAGTCAATGGCCTTGTCTATATCATCTATGGAATCGTAGTTTCTAACCTTCTCGATTGCCTCTTGTTCCAAGGTCCACCTTAATAAGTCGTAGATATCTTCAAAATGATAGTAGAAGGTATTTCTATTTACCTCGCTTTTTTTAATAATTTCTGTGACTGTAAGCTTGGCGAAGGACTTGGTTTTAAGTAGATCCTTTAGACTTTTAGCCAGACTTAGTTTAGTGTTATAAGAGTTTATTTCCTTTCTCATAATTTCTCCTTAGATAAATTTTACCATCAAATACATACATTTGTCTAATAACTAGACACTAGCCTTAAATTAATGATTGTAAGTGCCTATCAAGCTAGTAAATTCTATCTATGAGTTAAGATATTTAATTTTATGAAAGGAATTATTAAGATGGCTTATATAGAAATGAAGAATTCTTATAAAATATATAATGAAGGCAAACAAAATGAAGTAGTAGCTAACAGAGATGTGAACTTTACTATTGACAAGGGCGAGCTTGTTATAATATTGGGTAACTCTGGAGCAGGCAAGTCAACTATCCTCAATATCCTGGGAGGAATGGATACTAATAGTAAGGGTGATGTTATAATTGATGGAAAAAATATAGCGAACTTAAACAAGAAGGAGCTTACTGGCTACAGGCGAAATGATGTAGGCTTTGTTTTTCAATTTTATAACCTAGTTGCAAACCTCACCGCTAAGGAAAATGTGGAGCTCGCATCGGATATTGTTAAGGATGCCCTCGATTCTGAGAAAGTATTAAGGGATGTGGGACTTGGAAAGAGGATGAACAATTTTCCAGCTGAATTATCGGGTGGGGAGCAACAAAGAGTCGCAATAGCTCGTGCTATTGCTAAAAATCCGAAGATACTCCTTTGTGATGAGCCTACTGGAGCCCTTGACTATCAAACAGGTAAGCAAGTTTTAAAGATTCTCCAAAATATGGCGAGAGAGAAAAATGTTACTGTAATTATTGTAACCCACAATTCTGCTATAGCCCCTATTGCTGATAAGGTTATTCATGTGAGAAATGCAAGTGTAGAAGCTATTGATGTAAACGAAAATCCAGCAGATATTGTTGATTTGGAATGGTAGGTTCTTATGAATACTTTGAAAAAAAGCATTAAAAAATCATTCACATCATCTAGGGCTAGGTTTTTTTCTATTTTCCTTTTGATGATGATAGGCTCTTTTGCCCTTGTTGGTCTAAAGGTAACAGGCCCTAATATGAGAGCTACAAGTAGGGATTATTTTGACCAAACTAATCTTTTTGATATAAGTGTAATTGCCTCTATGGGAATTGATAAGGATGATAGGCTAGAGATTGAAAAAGCAAGTGGCGAGGATAAGGTTGAATATGGGTATTTTAAGGATGTGAAAATCTCAAATACCGATACAGCCATAAGAGTTTTCTCTAGGCCAGAGACTATTTCCAAATATATACTTAAAGAGGGAGAAGATTTAAAAAAACCAACAGATATTATTCTTTCTACCAACATGAGAGATACTTATAAACTTGGAGATAAGATTAAGCTAAGTGAAAAGGCAGGCCTTGATGGCAAGGACGTCCTTAAAATTCACACCTATAGGGTGGTTGGTTTTGCTGATAGTGCAGAGTATATGTCTTATGTGAATATGGGGCCTTCAAGTGCTGGAGATGGAAACTTGTCGGGCTTGGCCTATACTTTGGCAGATAATTTTTCTTCTGATTATTATATGATAGCAAGGATTAAATTTACCGATACAGAAAATCTAGATCCTTACTCTGACCTCTATAGGGACAAAATCGAAGCCCACAGCCAAGATTTGGATTCTTTGTTGGAAAAACAAGGCAAGCACAGGCTAGGCCTTGTAAAAGGAAAGATGCAAGATGAGATTGATAAGGCAGAAGCTAAGATTACTTATGCTAATGATGAAATTAAGGATAAGCAAAGAAGGCTAGATGAGGCTAAAAGTAAGCTAGCTAAAGGAAAAAAAGACTTAGAAGAAGCTAATACACGCCTAGAGTCTGCTAAAAATTCCTTAGATCAGGGCAGAAAAATATTGGATGAAAAATGGCTTGACCTTGCTAGTGGCAAAGAGATGCTAGATAAGGGCAAGGATAAGTTGCTAGACTCTAAAAAGCAATTAGATGATGCTAAAGATAAGATTGATGATGGGGCTTATAGGATAGAGTCTGGGGAAAAAATTCTAGCTGGCAAAAAAAGTGACTTAGAAAAAGGTCAAGCTAAGCTGGAGAAGGGAAAAAAAGATTATGAGGCCAATAAATCCTTGTTAGATGAGAAAAATAAGGAGCTTTCTAAGGCTGAGGCAGACCTTGCAACAAAAGGTGCAAAAATTGATGGATTTAGAGCTAAGGAAGAAGAGCTTAGTCAAAGTATTACAAATCTAGAAACTAGCAAGGAAGAACTTAGTAAGAAACTTAGCCAAGAAGCCTTGAGTGATGAAGAAAAGATTAAGCTTGACCAAAAAAACCAAGAACTTTCAAGAAAACTTGCTTACACTAAGGAAGAGCTAGCGAAGCTAGATAAGTTAAAGGAAAGTCGGCTTGATGAAAATAGCCTAAAACAATATGAAGAAGGAAAGAAAATCCTAGAAAGCAAAAGATATGACTTAGATTCTTCTTATGAAAAATTAGCTAGGGCGAAAGAAGAACTAGAAGCTAAGGAAAAAATCCTTATAGAAGGGCAAAATGATATTGAGAAATCATATGCACAGCTAAAGGCTAAGAAAAAAGACATAGATCATGCGAAAGCTAGCTATGAAAATTCCCTAGTTCTCTATCAAAAAGCTAGGATAAGCTATGAGGAAAACTTAGAAAAATACTACCAAGGTCTAAGGGCATGGAAAGAAGGCTTTGATAAGTTATCCAGAAATGATGCGATCTACAGCAAAAACTTAGCTAAATACAAGCAAGCTAAAAAAGAATTGGCAGAAAAAGAAGCTTTTTACCAAGATGGTCTTAGTGAATTTGAGAAAAAGTCTAAAGATGCAAAGGATAAAATCAAGACTGGAGAAGATAAGATAAAAGATGCAAAGAAGGTCATGGCAAGCCTTGAAGAACCAACCTACATGGTTTCAAGCAGAAGAGAGGCCCTTGGTTTCGCAGGCTACACCATCTATCAAATAGTCGCTAATATTGTCGACAAGCTTTCAAATATCTTCCCTGTATTCTTATACTTTGTGGCTTCTCTTGTTACTCTTACAACAATGACGAGATTTGTCGATGAAGAAAGAATAAACAACGGAACCCTAGTTGCCTTGGGCTATGATGATAGAGATGTAATAAAGAAATTTACCCTTTACGGACTTTTTGCAGGTCTTAGTGGAACTCTACTAGGAATTATCCTAGGCCACATTCTCCTACCAAGTATAGTTTACGGTGCCTATGGAAAAAACTTTAGCGTAGCTAGAATGTACCTAAAATTTTATCCAAGGATAAGCGTATTTGCGATAGTTCTTTCTTTGTTAAGTTCAGTCTTACCAGCTTATCTAGTAGCAAAAAAGCAACTTACAGAAAAGCCAACAAGCCTTCTAATGCCAAAGGCTCCTGCCAAGGGTTCATCAATCCTTTTGGAAAGAATCACCCCTATATGGTCAAGTCTTGGTTTTATCCAAAAGGTAACGGCTAGAAACATCTTCCGTTATAAAAAGAGAATGTTAATGACAATTTTTGGAGTAGCAGGGGGAATGACCTTGCTTTTTGCAGGATTTTCTGTTCAAAAATCAATAGCAGGAATCGAAAAAAGCCAATTTGAAGAAATAATCAACTATGATTTAATAGCTTCTTATAAGAAGAATATGGATAAGGATGAGGAAAAAGAAATTTATGACCTACTAGCTTCAAAGGATATCCAAAGCCACTTGCCTATACATTATGAAAAAATGACTAAAAAAGCTGGAAAATTTGGAGATAAACAAGAAATAAATCTCCTAGCCAGTGACAGGATTGATGAGGTCAATAAGTTTGTAGACCTTAGAAATAGGAAAAGCAAAGAAAAAATCAAATTAAATGATGAGGGAGTAGTGATCTCCGAAAGGCTTGCTGACATACTTAATCTTAGGATTGGTGATGAAATGACCCTCCTCGATGCTAATGATGTTGAAAGGAAAGTCAGGGTTTCAGCTATTACTGAAATGTATGCAGGACATTTTGTCTTCATGTCAGACAAATACTACAAGAAGGTATTTGCGAGAGACTATAAGGCCAATGCAGATGTGATTAGCCTAGTAGATGATAGCCTAGCAAATACTAATAAAATAGGTTCGGAATTTATGGATAAGAAAGGAGTTAAGACAGTAGTTTCAAATACTCTTATAGAAAGGCAAACCCAAATTATAGTCCAAGCCCTAAACAAAATCATGGTTTTGATAATACTTGTAGCGACCCTTCTTTCTCTTGTAATCTTATACAACTTGACCAATATTAACCTTCAAGAAAGAATAAGGGAACTATCTACAGTCAAGGTCTTGGGTTTTTATGATAAGGAAGTAACGATGTACATTTATAGGGAAACAATTTTTCTAACCATCCTAGGTCTACTCCTAGGCTACGGACTTGGAGATATCTTGTTTAAATATATCTTAAAAGTTGTACCACCAGCAGAAGTTATGTTTAATCCAGCCCTAACCTGCACATCCTTTATAATTCCGCTTATAATAATCCTTTTAATAACAATAGGCTTGGGACTATTAATCTATCAAAAGCTAAAAAATGTCGATATGCTTGAAGCTTTAAAATCTGTTGAGTAAATATTGAAAAAAATCCAAAAATGTTTTATAATAAAATTAGCTAGGGGTGCAAATAGCTGAGAGATGGATATCCATTAACCCTTTAAACTTGTTAGGTTAAAACCTGCGTAAGAAAGCTAAAAAACAAAGCAAAAAGTTTAAAGACCCCTAGTAGGGGTCTATTTTTATGATAAAAATCATCAATAGAAAATAGACATTAGCTAGTATTTCAATCTGTTAAGATTTACAACTTACTAAAAAGAAAGCACGAAGTGCCTTTCTACCTTTTTCGCCCCCTGCAAGGGTCGTTTGTGGGGTGAAGTTTGCGGGGAGGTTTGGAGGGGGCTTTGGAGGGGGAATCGAAACCCCCTTAAAGCCTCCCTCCAAGAGTACGAAGGCTAGCTGTAGAATGCTACATTATTTTTAGCTAAGATAAGGATAAACTTAATATGTTAAATTGTCATTAGGCACTAAAAGGGGCATACCACCTCGGGTATGGTTATCCTTTTTGTGCCTTTTTTTGAGGAGGTGATTTGATGATTAAATTAAATGATAAGGAAGTTTCTTTTGTAGAAAATGAAAATCTAAGAGAGTTTCTCCTTAGAAATAATTTCAATCCAGACTTTCTAGCCTGCGAAGTTGATGAGAAGCTTGTAAAAAGAGCTGATTTTGATACTTTCCTTATGAAAGATTCTTCCAAGGTGGAGGTGTTCTCCTTTGTTGGAGGGGGTTGATATGGATTTAAGAGAAGAAATTTTAAAAAGACAAAGACCAGAAATTAATGAAATCTTAAAGGGAGCCTCTGTGTCTATTTTAGGTTGTGGAGGTCTTGGATCTAACATTGCTATGGAGCTTAGTAGGTGTGGTCTTGGCAGTGTCTACCTATATGACTTTGACAAGGTCGAATATTCTAATCTCAATAGGCAAAATTATGATATGAATGATTTGGGCAAGTCCAAGGTTTTTCAAACTAAGAAAAAAATAGAGGAAACTATTCCCTACACCAAAGTTTTTGCCGAGGAAATTAAGATTTCTAGGGAAAACTTGGACCAGTTAAGCAAAAAGACTGATATTTTTATAGAAGCCTTTGACAAGAAAGAGATGAAAGCCTTGGTTTTTGATTATTTTTTAGGAAAAAAAGATAAAAAACTCATTATGGGCTCAGGTCTATCTGGACTTGGGAGTCTTTCCGATATAAAAATCAAAGAAATTGAGAATGTGACTATGATAGGAGATTTCAAGTCTGAAGTAGAAGATGGCCTCTTCTTTCCTTATGTTGCAATTATTGCAAGTCTTGAAGCCCTATGCGCTATTAAAATTATCGTAGGAGAAGAAAATGGAAAATAAAGATTATTTAATCTTAGGAGATAAAAAATTCGAATCAAGATTTATCTTGGGTTCTGGAAAATATTCACCAGAATTAATTGATGCGGCAGTAGAATCTGCTGGAGCACAAATGATTACAGTTGCTCTAAGAAGAGCAAACACCAAGGATGTAGCAAATATATTAAACTATATTCCAAAAGATGTGACAATTATCCCAAATACTTCTGGAGCAAGAAATGCAGATGAAGCCATTAGGATAGCAAGACTAGCTAGGGAGATGGGCTGTGGCAATTTTGTAAAAATCGAGATTATGAGAGATACAAAATATCTCTTGCCAGATAATGACCAAACCCTAAAGGCAACCGAAGTTCTCGCTAAAGAAGGCTTTGTAGTCCTTCCTTATATGTATCCAGACCTTAACTTTGCCAGAGATTTAAGAGATGCGGGAGCCGCTTCCATTATGCCTCTTGCAAGTCCAATTGGCTCAAATAGGGGTCTTGCTACAAGAGATTTTATAAAGATAATAATTGATGAGATTGACCTTCCTGTAATTGTAGATGCTGGAATAGGTGTTCCAAGCCATGCGGCTGAGGCTATGGAAATGGGAGCAGCTGCCATAATGGCTAATACTGGAATTGCTAGTGCATCAGATATAACTTTGATGGCAAAGGCCTTCAAGTTAGGAATAGAAGCAGGTAGATGTGCCTACCTTGCAAGACCAGGTAGGGTTTTGGATAAGGGAGCAGATCCATCATCACCACTAAGGGACTTTTTTGACTGATATGAATATTAAAAGTGTTAATGATTATTTTCCAGAAATGGATATAATACAATCAGATATAAAAGATAAGGTCCTAAGGGCCTACGAAGAAGTTAAAGATCTAGAGGTAAGTGAGGGTGAACTTATAGCAAGTCTTAATGCTAGGGATTTGACCGATAGGGATTTCTATAATCTCCTAAGCGATAAGGCAGAAGATCATCTTGAAGAGATGGCAGAGCTTGCCAGGGAAAAGAGGATAAGATATTTTGGTAATAATGTCTGCCTATTTTCTCCAATCTATATAGCAAATTACTGCGAAAACTCTTGTAGATATTGCGGTTTTAGAGCAAAAAGCGATATCAAAAGAGCTAAGCTTAATTATGAAGAGATAGAAGAAGAGATGAAGGCCTTGGCTGAAACTGGCATAGAGGATGTTCTGATCCTTACTGGAGAAAGCGAGAGATTTTCCTCGGTTGATTATATAGCGGATGCTTGTAGGATTGCCAGTAAGTATTTTAAAGTGGTAGGAATTGAAGTTTATCCAACCAATATCGACTCATACAAGATCTTGAAAGAGGCAGGGGCTGATTTTGTTACTGTTTTTCAAGAGTCCTACAACAAAAAAGCCTTCGACTACTATCATCCATCAGGTCATAAGAGAAGCTTTAATTATAGGATTGACACCCAAGAGCGTGCCCTAATGGCTGGCTTTAGGGGAGTTGGTTTTGGTGCACTTTTTGGTTTGGCTGATCCAATCGAAGATGCCTTTAAGCTTGCTATACACGCCAAGGAAATTCAAAAAAAATATCCTAAGGCAGAAATTGCTATCTCCCTTCCAAGGATAAGGCCAACCCATGGAGCAGATGATACTCTTAATTTCAACATAGTTGATGATAAGAAATTCTTCCAAATCATGCTTGCCATAAGAATCTTCTTGCCATTTGTCTCTATCACCCTTTCTACTCGTGAGTCCAAAGACTTTAGAGACCTTGCTGTAAAATACGGGGCAACTAAAATTTCTGCCTCAGTAGACACATCAATAGGTCATAGGTCAAAGAAAAGTGCGGATGAGGGTGACGAACAATTCGAGATAGACGATGCTAGGTCAGCGAAGGATGCCTACGATGACCTAAAGAAAATCGGTATGACCCCAGTCTTTACCGATTATATAAATGTATAGGAGAATTATGGAAAACAAAAGAAAAATTTTAATCTTGGTAACTCTTTCGATGTTTGTAGCCATAGGAGTTGTGATTTCACCTATCCTTAGGTTTGAGGGTTTCGCTCCTACAGCTCACTTTGTAAATATAGTTTGCTCAGTTTTTCTGGGACCTTGGTATAGTTTGGCTAATGGAATAATTACAGCTGCCATAAGGATGAGCCTTTTGGGTATCCCTCCTCTTGCCATAACTGGTCAAGTTTTTGGAGCTTTTTTCTCAGGTTACCTATATAGAAAAAGCAAGGGATCAATCCTTGCCTGCGTTATTGGAGAAATAATAGGCACAGGTATTATAGGCTCAATAGCTTCTTACCCAGTCATGGCCCTACTTTGGGGCAAGGGAGATATAACATGGTATTTCTATCTTCCAAGCTTTTTGATAGCTACAATGATTGGTGGATCAGTTGCCTATATCTTCCTAAAGACCCTCCAAAGGGCAAAGGTTCTATATCCTATCCAAAGGAAACTCGGAGTAAATGTTTATGAAAAATCTAAGTCAGATTTTAATAAATAGGGAAAAATTAAAAGAAACTTCTCCCTTAATCCACGCCATAACAAATCCAATCGCCATAAACATGGTCGCAAATACCATCCTTGGCATAGGAGCTAAGGCAATTTGTGCGGCTCACCCAGATGAGGTTAGTGAAATTGTAAACATGGCAAAGTCTTTGAGCATAAATTTGGGTAATATAACTAGTGAAAGGATGCTTGCCATGGCCAGGGCGGTTAGAAAAGCAAATGAGGTAAAAATTCCTACCGCCATAGATGTGGTAGGTGTCGGAGCTTCAAGCCTTCGCCTAAATTACGCTAAAGACTTACTTGCTAAGGATAATTTCGACTTAATAAAGGGAAATAGCTCCGAAATCAAGGCCCTATGTGGAGAAAAGAGTGAGGCAATCGGCATAGATGTAGGTAGGGCTGATGAAATTTCTGATGAAAATATTAAGGAGCTTTCCTATATGGCAAGAAAGCTTTCTAAAAAATATCAAGCTACTATCCTACTTACAGGAAAGATTGACCTTTTAGTAGATGAGGATAGGTATTTTCTTATAGAAAATGGAGTAGAAAACTTATCGAGGATAACCGCTACAGGCTGTATGCTTACAGGTCTTATCTCAAGCTTTATGGCAGTGGCAGATCCAATTTCGGCTTGTCTAACAGGCCTTTTGCTCCTTGAGGTTTCTTCTGAGAAAGCTGACACTGATAGACTTGGGACTTTCTATGTAAATTTGATGGATGAAATATCAACCATAAGTGACGATGAAATAATCCAAAGAGCCAAAATAAGAGAGGTAAAATTTTGAAAAAACTTTATTTGGTAACAAACTCTGACAAATATACTGAAGAAGAATTTCTTCAAAGAATTGAAGATGCCCTAAAGGGAGGGGTCGACATCCTCCAACTAAGGGAAAAAGATAAGACTGATAGGGAAATTCTAGCTTTAGGAAAAAAAGTAAAAGACCTTTGCGACTCATACAAGGTTCCTATGCTAATAGATGATAAGCCTCATCTCGCCTGGGCCTTGGGGGTTGGAGTTCACCTAGGAAGTGACGATATGCCAATAAGCCTTGCAAGAAAACTATTGGGAAAAGATGCCCTTATAGGAGCGACTGCCAAGTCTGTTGAAGCTGGCAAAAAGTGTGAAGAAGAAGGGGCTGACTATCTTGGAGTTGGAGCTATTTATGAAACTAAGACCCACGTTAAGACCAAAAGGACAAGTGTAGAGACCCTAAGAGAAATTAAAAAAAATGTCGCTATTGATGTTTACGCCATAGGTGGTCTAAATATTGATAATATTGACATCCTACAAGGCTCAGGAGCAGATGGAATCTGCGTGGTAAGGGCGATTATGGATAGCCCAAGGGTACTTGAAGATACAAAAAAATTAAAGGCAAAAATTCAAGAAATTCTATAAATAATTAAAAACCAACTAAGCACAAATATAGCCCCAGCGAGATTTCTCTGTGAAATCTTTGCTAGGGCTTTATATTTCTAAACTAATCTATAAAAATTCTACATCCCTTTCATCAATAACCTTAGAAGGAACGCCAACTCGACAGGCCTCTCTTACATCTTCAAAGCCTTCTAGCCTATCCCTATAATATAGAAATCTCTTGAGATTTGCCATTGATTCAGTTATATTATAAAAAATAAGGCCCTTATATTTATCAGGATTTTCTATCCTATCTCTAATAAGCAAAGCGCAATCTGGGCACTTATCACTAACAAAAATTTCTATTTTACTCATCTATAATCCTCCTATAAACTATATATTGAAAAGATACCCCATTTTCTTCCATAATATCAGATTTACTAATAACTTCCCATCTATCATCTGAATCGAAGTTGTGAAGAAAACTATCAGCAAGCCTTTCTGCATAAATTTTTGTAATAATTGCCTCATCACAAAAATCTAGGAAAAGCTCTACGATTTTTTCTCCACCTATTACAAAAACCTCTTTATCCTTATCCTCTAGGTAGGAGAAGATATCCCTATAATCGTTAAATACCAAGGCGTCTGGGGCTTGGTAAGTCTTATTTCTACTAAGAATAAGATTTTCTCTGTTAGGAAGAGCCCCTCCCATGGACTCATAGGTTTTTCTTCCCATAATACAAATATTGCCACTAGTAAGTTCTTTGAAATGACCTAGGTCTTTTTTTATGTGAAAAAGCATCTTGCCATTCTTGCCGATTCCCCAATTTTTATCAACAGCTAAAATAATTTTCATATAAACTCCTTTCTTTAATTATATCATCACTAACAAGCAAATTTCAGCAAGCGGAAGAATTATCACTAGGTAAACATTATTATTCATTCTTATTCAATATTAAAATAAAGTGTCCAAATGTTTACTTTTGTAGGAAAGTGTTGACAAAATTTCTTTTTTAATATATATTAAAATCATAAAAACAAGCTTAGCATAAAATATGCTTGTAAAAGGCGATTTCAGGGTATAATGTTATAGAACGGGAAATCGTTTATTATAATATTCAAAGGGAGGAATTTATGAATATTAAAAAGTTTACAGGACTAGCACTAGTGATGGCACTTTCACTTGGCCTTACAGCTTGTGGTGGCAATAAGCCAGCTGATGATGCTAAAGAAGAGACCAAAACAGAAGATCAAGCTAAAAAGGATGAGGGAAAGGACGAAAAGAAATCTGATGGCAAGGCTAAGAAAATCGCCGTTCTTCTCTACAATGGATCTGATACTTACATAGCTTCAGTTCGTCAACAACTAGAGAAATTAGATAAGGATGATGATTCAATCGAATTGGTATTCCAAGATGGTCAAAATAACCAAGGTACCCAAACAGACCAACTTAACAATATCATTGCTCAAGGTGTAGACGGAATCTTTATGAATATAGTGGATATTTCTGCAGCTCCAACAGCTATGGAAACTATCAAAGCTAGCGGTATTCCTACAGCTTTCTTCAATAGAGATATGACAGAATCAATGAAGGAAGATGACCTAAAGGACTTCATATTCATAGGAACTGACGCTCCAGAAGCTGGAAAGATGCAAGGACAAATCCTAACAGACCTTTGGAAAAAAGGCGATATGGATAGAAACAAAAACGGAGTTTTGGATTATGTAATGCTCAATGGTGGTCTTGATAACCCAGAAGCTCAAGCTAGAACAGAATTTTCAGTTAAAACCCTAAAAGATAATGGCATAAAAGTAAACGAAGTTGCCTTCCAAGATGCTAAATGGGATACAGATAAGGCAAAAACAGCTATGGATACTTGGCTACAAACAAACCAAGATAACATTGATGCTGTAATAGCCAACAACGACGGTATGGCAATAGGTGCTATCTCAGCCCTTCAAGCAGTTGGAATGAACACAGGTTCATCAAAAGACAACATGGTAGTTGTTGGGGTTGACGCAACTGACCTTGCAGTAGCAGAAATCGACAAAGGCACTATGTCAGGAACAGTTAAACAAGATGCTGAAGGAATGGCAAAAGCTCTAATCGACACAATGAAAAATAGGTTAGCAAACAATGACTTCATTAAAGGAACAGACTATAAACTTGGAGCAGATAAAAAATCAATAAGAATTGACTATCAAATCTACACAGGTAAATAATAAGTAGCACATACAGTCTATATAAGTTTCTTATATAGACTGTAATACTATAAAGAGGAAGATATGAGTAATTTATTAGAAATGAGAGCCATAACCAAGACCTTCCCAGGGGTTAAAGCCCTAGATAAGGTCGACTTTACCTTACAAAAAGGCACTGTTCACGCCTTGATGGGAGAAAATGGTGCAGGAAAGTCTACTCTTATGAAGTGTTTATTTGGTATATATACACCAGATGGCGGAGATATTTACATAGATGGTAACAAGGTTTCTTATAAGGGAACAAAGGATGCCCTAGATAGTGGGGTTGCCATGGTCCACCAAGAACTTAACCAAGTATCTATGAGATCTGTTGCAGAAAATATAATGCTTGGGAGATTTCCTGCAAAGCATGGAATAATAGATAGTAAACAAATGTATAAGAAAACCCAAGACCTCTTTGATAGACTTGGATTAGACTTTGATCCGAAAAAAATTATTGGCAAGTATTCAGTAGCTGAAAGACAGCTTATAGAAATTGCTAAGGCAGTATCTTACGATGCAAAAATTTTGGTATTGGACGAGCCTACCAGCTCCCTAACCGAAAATGAAGTGGAAAAATTATTTGAAATAATAAACAAATTGAGAGCTGAGGGTGTAGGAATAATCTACATATCTCACAAGATGGAAGAGATTTTGTCAATCTCAGATTATGTAACAGTCATGCGTGACGGAGAATTTATAGCAGAAAAAAAGGCATCTGAACTTAGCAAGGATGAAATCATAAGGTTAATGGTAGGCAGAAAGCTTGATTCAACAAGCTTTAATGCTGATAAATATATAAGAGATGAGATTTTATTAGAAGTCAAAAATCTTACAGGAAAATACAAACCATCAGTTACAGATGTAAGTTTTTATCTAAAAAAGGGCGAAGTCTTGGGACTTGCTGGTCTTGTAGGATCTAGAAGAACAGAATTAGTTGAAACAATTTTCGGTATCAGGAAAAAAGCAACAGGCAAGATTATTCTAAATGGCAAGGAAGTGGAAAATAAAAACCCAGAAGAAGCCATAAAAAACGGTTTTGCCCTAGTTACAGAAGAAAGAAGAGCCACAGGTATCTATCCTTACGCAGATATAAGATTTAACTCAACCATAGCAAACATCAAAGCTTATTCAAAAAATGGCATAGTAAATGACAAGGCCCTCAAAGAAAATACTAGTAAGGTAATAGAATCAATGAAGGTCAAAACTCCAAGCCAACACACCAAGATTATGGACTTATCAGGTGGTAACCAACAAAAGGTCATCATAGGTCGTTGGCTTCTAACAGACCCAGATGTTCTTTTGCTAGATGAACCAACCAGGGGAATAGATGTAGGTGCCAAATATGAAATCTACAAACTAATAGAAGAGCTTGCGAGCACTGGCAAATCAGTCCTCTTCATCTCATCAGAAATGGCAGAATTACAAATGATTTGTAATAGAATTATGGTAATGAGTAATGGAAGACTTGCTGGCATAGAAGATAATGATGAAAATTTAACACAAGAAAAAATCATGGCCCTACAGGCTATGTATGTATAGGTGAATTATGGAAAACACAGAAACAAAGAAATTCAATTTCAAAGAATTTATACTAAACAACGCTCTGATTATTATAATTGCAGCCCTAATAGTGGGAATAATTATGGTAGATCCTACCTTTATAACCAATCCAAGAAACATAATCAACATCCTATCGCAAACATCAACAAGGCTTTTTATAGCCCTTGGAACAGGAGGTCTACTAATACTAGCAGGAACAGACCTTTCTGCAGGAAGGATAGTTGGATTTACAGCGGCCATAGCTGGTGCTCTTTTACAATCACCAGGCTTTGCCCAAAAATTCTTTCCTAATATCCAAAAACCATCCCTTCTCCTAGGTCTTTTGGCTGCAGTAGCAATAGGTGCTGTGTGCGGGGCCTTTAACGGATTTGGTGTAGCCTATCTAAAACTACACGCCTTCATAACATCCCTAGGTGTTCAACTTGCTATATTTGGTATCTTGCAATTATTTATAGCTTCAAACCCTTACGGACCTCAACCTATAGGAGGCTTTGATGAAAAATATGCCAATGTAGTAAGGGGAGGGTTCACAATACCTGGAAGTAATTTGCAATTTCCTTATCTGATAATATATGCGGTAATAGCATCAATTATCATGTGGTTTATATGGAACAAAACAGTTCTAGGTAAAAATATGTTTGCAGTAGGTGGTAACCCAGAAGCTGCAGAAGTATCAGGTATAAATGTAACAAAAACCATCATGATAGTCTTTATCATATCCGGTATCATGTATGGTCTATCAGGATTTTTGGAAGGACCAAGACTAGGTTCTGTAACGACAACTACAGGAGAAGCCTACGACCTAGACGCAATCGAAGCCTGTCTTATCGGTGGAGTATCCTTCTCAGGAGGAATAGGAACTATACCAGGCATAGTTTTAGGATCAATAATCCTTCAAGTAATAAACTACGGCCTCCTTTACATAGGACTTAACTCCTATGTCCAAATAATCATAAAGGGTATCCTAATAATCCTAACAGTAGCCCTAGATACAAGAAAGAGAATAAGGAAAAAGTAATTTAAAAAAGACTCTTGAGTCTTTTTTAAATTATCCCGAAGGAAAGTAAGTAATTTTAATAAATTATCTATTCTATAATTGAAGAGCGTAGTAAAATAAAATTAAGTCAATAAATCAAAACATAAAGGAGAAAAAATGCCAAAAGAAATATACCTTGGGGTAGATGGAGGAGGCACAAAAACCGCCTTTCTTCTAGATGTCGATGGCAAAAGATTTAAGTCAAAGCAAATCACCATCCACCCAAAACAAATAACAAGACAACAATTTTTCGAAATAATGAAGCTTGGAGTAGATGAAGTATGTAATAAAGCAGGCATAAAGCCAGAAGAAATCCTCTACACCTTCGTTGCAGCTCCAGGCTATGGTCAATATCCAGATACTGTTAGCTACATTGATGAAGGAATTAGCAAGGCCATAGCTTCTGACAGATTTACTGTAGCTAATGACTGTGTAAATGGCTGGGCGGGAAGTCTTAATGCAAAGCCTGGTATAAATCTTGTCCTAGGAACAGGACAAATTGGCTATGGAGTAGATGAAGAAGGAAATTCTATGAGATCTGGCGGCTGGGGTCCCCTTCTTGGCGATGAAGCAAGTGGTTATTATATAGGCCTTAAAATCCTAAATCATTTCACAAAGATGAGCGATGGAAGATGTGATAGGACAATCCTCTATGACTTAATTAGACAAAGCTTAGGTCTAAAAGATGATATGGAAATAATAGATATGGCAGAAAAAATGAGAAGGGACGAGATAGCTGACCTATCAAAAATTTTCTCCGAAGGCCTAGAAAAAGATGATCCTTATTGCTATCTTCTCCTTGAAGAAATCTCAAAAGAAGCCGCACTAGTAATAGATTCTATAATCAAGGGCCTAAACTTTAAAGGTGAAGTAAAGGTTTCTTATTCAGGTGGCATCTTTAATTTAGGTGAAAAATTAATAAAGAAAATAGAAGAAAATTCCAAAAATCAAATCAAAATTGAAAAGCCATACACAAACCCATCAGAAGGAGCTTTGATTTTGGCTAGATTATACAGGAAATAAGGCTAAAGGCATCAAGAAATTGGTGCTTTTTGTTTATACGTATTGCAACAAGTCTATACTGAGTCTTTTTCCAAAGCTTGAGGAGTTCTTTGCTAGAACTAAAAAACATGTGATTTTATAAGAAATGAAATATTTTAGATAAATGATTTATAGTCTTTCCCTCTAGGTCTATAAATAATAATAAATAGTTAATATTTTCGTCTAAGACCTTTTATATATCTAAAAATACTTGAAATTTATAGTAAAGTATAAGGTAGAACGAATTATAAAGGAGATTAAATGTTTACTAATAATGATACTTTGGCAGTTAATGCTATAAGAGCTTTGTCTATAGCTCAGATTGAAAAAGCAAATAGTGGTCATCCGGGTCTTCCTATGGGAGCTGCTCCAATGGCTTATGTTTTGTATAACAAGATACTAAAGGCTAATCCTAAAAATGCTAAGTTTTTTGATAGGGATAGGTTTATCCTTTCTGCAGGTCATGGTTCATCAATGCTTTATTCTTTGCTTCATCTTTCAGGCTATAAGCTTAGTATGGATGATCTAAAGGAATTTAGACAAATTGGTTCTCTAACTCCAGGCCATCCTGAGTTTGGACATACCGAAGGAGTTGAGGTTACTACAGGTCCTCTTGGTCAAGGTATAGCTCAAGCTGTCGGCATAGCTATTTGTGAAAAGCACATGGCGGCTCTTTATAACAAAAATGATTTAGAAATAATTGATCATTATACCTTCGCTCTTTGTGGGGATGGGGATCTTATGGAGGGTGTCTCCTACGAGGCAATGAGCCTTGCGGGTCATCTAAAGCTTAATAAGCTAATCGTTCTTTATGATTCAAATGGAATCTGCCTAGATGGAGACCTTACAACATCATTTTCTGAAAATGTAGAAGCTAGGGTTAAGGCACAAAATTGGAATTATCTAAGGGTAGAAGATGGAAATAATCTTGATGATATTTACCAAGCTATAGAAACTGCTAAGGGATATTCTAATGCTCCAAGTCTAATAGAAGTTAAGACTGTGATAGGTTATGGCTCTGTAAATGAAGGTACAAATAAGGTTCATGGTGCACCAATCGGTTCAGAAGATTTTGCTGCTGCAAAAAAAGTTTATGGTTGGAATTATGCAGATTTTGAAATTCCAGAAGAAGTCTACCAAGTCTTTAGTGAAGGCATTGCTAAGAATGGTAGAGAAGCAAATGAGCTTTGGGATGAAAAATTAAAATCTTACAAGGAAAAGTATCCAGAAGACTACAAGGAATTAATGGCAGGAATTAATAGAGAACTTCCTGAAAACTTCATGGATAAAGTTAGAAAATACGACTCTTCTATGAAGGCTAGCGCAACTAGGGCATCTGGTGGAGAAATCATCCAAGATTTGGCAAAAATCACTAGAAACTTCTGGGGTGGATCAGCAGATCTTTTCTCATCAAATAAGACAAATATCAAAGACTCCGAAGCCTTTAGAGATGAAAGCCCTGCTGGCAGAAATATTTGGTATGGGGTTCGTGAATTTGCCATGGGAGCAATAGGTAATGGTATTATGGCTCATGGCGGAAGCTTCCACCATGTTTCAACCTTCTTTGTATTTTCTGATTACCTAAAAGCAGCAGTAAGACTATCAGCCCTATCAGGCCATCCTCTAACCTATGCCATGACCCACGATTCAATAGCAGTAGGAGAAGATGGACCAACCCACGAACCAATTGAACAACTTGCCATGCTTAGAGCAATACCAAACACCATAGTCCTAAGACCAGCTGATGCAAATGAAACAAGACTTGCTTGGAAAGTTGCCCTTGAAAGCAAAACAAGCCCAGTAGTAATAGCCCTAACTCGTCAAAATGTTAAAAACTTAAAGGAAACCGAAAACTTAGATAATATTGACAAGGGTGCCTATATCATTAAGGATAGCGAAAATCCTGACCTTATCTTAATAGCAACAGGATCAGAAGTGGCTTTAGCTCTTGATACAGCAAAGGCTCTTGAAGAAGAAGGAAAGAAGATTAGAGTAGTATCAATGCCATCTATGGAACTTTTCAGAGCCCAAGATGAGGTCTACAAGAAGGAAGTCCTTCCAAAAGGAGTAAAGAAAGTATCAATCGAGATGGCGACAACTTTTGGCTGGGCAGAATGGACAGGAGCTTGTGGCCTAAATATAGGCATAGACAGGTTCGGAATTTCTGGCAAGGGAGATTTGGTTCAAGAAGAACTCGGCTTTAGCGTTGAAGCTATAAAAGAAAAAATCGAAAATAAATTTTTCAAATAATAATAAATAAAGACAAGAAAAAAGCGGAAGTAAGATAATAAACAAGCTGATTTCTTGAGTTGCTTATAGGACAACTTTTGAAATCAGCTTAATCTTTTTACTGCCACATTTTATCAAGTTAATTATAACTTTTGAAATAGTCTGGATATTTTTCACTTAACTCATTCATATCATCTACAAGTTCATTTATGTGATTTTTAAGTATTTTTGATGCATTTTCAGCGTCTTTATTAATCATGAACTGCAAGATTTTTTCGTGCTCGTCAATATAATTTTTTTCCCTAATATTAGCCTTTAGCCTAAGGATTCTCATCCTTACCAAGTAGGATGTATTATTTTCGATAATTGAAGGTATTTTTCTATACCCTAGCTCTTCAAAGATAAGATTATGGAATTTATTATCAAGAGCCAACAATTCTTCAAATTCTTTGGAACTGTGCAATATTTTTTCCTTTTCTATAATTTTCTTAAAAACTTCTAAGTTGTCCAAGCAATCTTTCTTGCACACTTCTATAACGGCTTTTTCCTCAAGACTTGATCTAAAAAATAAAAGCTCTTTGCTCATATCAATATCAAAATATGAAATGAAAGTTCCTATTTGAGGCTTTACATCAATAAGTAAATTTGCCCTAAGGCTTGTGAAAGCTTCTCTTACAGGAGTTCTACTCAAATTTAAAAGCTCTGAAATTTGGTTTTCACTTATCTTTTCTCCAGGTTCTAAATTTAAAAATTCTATGTTGTAAACCATGTTACGAATTACATATTCTTTTGTTTTTTCTTTGCTTTTTTTATCTAAAACTTTAAAATTCATTTAATCACCTCCTATATTATATCAGATTTTAATAAAAATATATATTAAGTATTGACATTCTAAGAGGATAATGTTACCCTATAAGTACAAGCATACTAGTATACTAGAATACAAGAAAAATTTTGGAGGAATTTATGAAAGCTGTAAGAATTAATAAGCCTTATGATTTAGAGATTGTCGATTTAGAAGAAATTCAAATCAAGGATAATGATGATGTGAAAATAAAAATTAAGGCTGTAGGAATTTGTGGTTCCGATATAGGAATTTACAATGGCTCAAATCCAATGGCAAAATATCCAAGGATAATAGGTCATGAAATGACTGGCGTAGTTGAGGAAGTTGGGAGTGATGTTAAGAACCTAAGTGTAGGAGATCATGTTGCTGTAGATCCAGTTATAAATTGTGGACATTGCAAAAACTGCAAGACAGGAAGGGTAAACATTTGCGAGGATCTAAAAGTTAGGGGCGTACATGTTGACGGAGGTTTCCAAGAGAAGATAGTAGTTAAAGAGCATCAAGCCTACAAGTTAGATCCTTCTATGCCATGGAATAAGAGTGTGCTAGTTGAACCATTCTCTATAGGATTTCAAGCAAATCAAAGGGCTAAGGTTTCTGAAGGAGATGTGGTATTTGTTATGGGAGCTGGCAGTATTGGACAAACTGTTGGAAGAGTTTCTCAATATTTTGGGGCAAAGGTATTCACATCAGATATGGACCCTAAGAAATTAGAAAGAGCCCAAAAATATGGAATGGTTGCTATAGATGCTAGAAGCGAAGATCCAGCAGAGGTTATTAAAAAATACAATAATGGAAGATTGGCTGATGTAGTTGTAGATGCTATATGCACACCAAAAACATTTGAACAAGCTGTAAAACTTGCAGCAAGTGCTGGTACAGTAGTCAATTTAGGATTTTCTACCCAAGCTTCAGAGATTTGTTCGGTAGATATTACATCTAAGGAGCTCGATGTTGTTGGTTCAAGATTAAGCAATAGGAGATTTCCTGAAGTTATAGAGGGATATAATTCTGGACGCCTTCCTTTTGATGATTTGGTAAGCCATGAGATGAGCTTTGAAGAAGTTGAAGATGCTATAAAGATGATAATGGATAAGGATGTTTATACTGAAAAAGTAATTTTGATGCTAGATTAATTTAGGGGAGCGAGCAATGAAAAGAAATAAAATATTGTGTTTAGCACTTGCTTTAGTATTATTATTTTCATTCTCTTCTTGCAAAAACGATACCACAGGAAAAGGAGGACAACTTGTAAAAGTAGCTACAGTTGTCGCTCCGACACATCCTGTAAATATTGCGATTAGAGAAGTATTTCTGCCAATGATTGAGAAAGAAACAGAAGGTAGGTATAACGTCCAATTATATGATTCTGGTAGACTTGGTGGAGAAAAACAACTTTTTGACTATACAAGGTCTGGAATTATAGAAATTACAGCTGTTGGAACTGTAATGTGGTCAGAGATAGATATGATGGCGACACCTGATTTCCCTTTTATTTTTAGAGATGTTAAGCATGCTAGGAAAGTTTATGAGGGAGAGATAGGCGATGAGATAGCAAAGTACCTAGAAGATAGAGAACCTTTAAAGTTTATGGCTTGGGCTCCTAATGGTGCAAGGGTTTTCTCATCATCAAAAGACCTTAAATCTATAGACGACTTTAAGGGACAAAAGCTAAGGATGCCTAACAATCCTATCCATGTAAAACTTGCCGAGGCCTTAGGGGCAAATGTTGTAATAATGGATATGAGCGAAGTATTTACTTCTCTTGAGCAAGGAGTTATAGAAGGCCAGGACAACCCTCTATCTACCTTTAGACAAGAAGGTTGGTATACAGTTTCTAAGGATATTTATGAAACAAATCACATGGTATCTTCGATTGAAATGTTAGGAAATAAGGAGTTTCTTGAAAGTTTGCCAGAAGAAGATAGAGCAGTTTTTGAGAAGGCTGCAAAATTAACAGCTCAAAGAGCTTGGGACATATATGAGCAGAGTATAGAAGATGATAAGAAATTCTTGAAGGAAAAAGGAATAAATATAACTGAACCAAGCGAAGAGGACTTCAAGAAGATGAGAGAAATGGCTAAACCTGTTTATGATTATTTATTTAATAAGTATGATTGGGCAGAAGACCTTGTCAAAAGAATTCAAGATGTGAAATAGGAGAAATGCATGAACAATTATAAAAAGTTTTTCAAATTGATAGATATTTTGCTAGGGATTATGATGGGAATAATGGTCGTTTTTGTTTTTCTTAATGTAGTTT
Source organism: Anaerococcus tetradius ATCC 35098 (assembly GCF_000159095.1). GTDB lineage: Bacteria > Bacillota > Clostridia > Tissierellales > Peptoniphilaceae > Anaerococcus > Anaerococcus tetradius. The sequence goes on from NZ_GG666296.1 coordinate 186,885, forward strand.
TAAGGTTTGTATTTAATACGGGTCTTGCTTTTTCGGAAGAAGTTTCAAGATATACCTTTGTTTTCATGACCTTTATAGGGGCGATTGTTGCTATGAGAGAAAGCGAGCACTTATCAGTAGATATGTTGGTTAAGAGATTTCCTAAGAAGGGGCAAATTATATCTAGCATTATTGTAAACGTTATTTCTTTGGTGATGATGGTGATTTTAATGCTTGGGTCAGTAAAAATGGTTATTCAAAGTAGTGGAGCAAGAACTGCTGTTTTGGGACTTCCTTTCTCATTTCTGTATTCAATCTGTATTTTGTCAAGTGTGTGCATAGGGATATTGGCTGTAGAGAAAATATATTTGGCTATAAAATATCCTGACAAATTTAAACTACAAGCAAGTGATTATATAGAAAAAGAATTTGAGAATAACAAGCATGATGTTAAGGAGATAGACTAATGACACTAATAGTATTTATAATTTCATTATTAGGATCGATGGCGATAGGTTTACCTATAGCTTTTGCTCTTATATTTAGTGGTGTAAGCATGCTTGCTTACCTAAATGGATTTGATGTACAAATAATTTCTCAAAATATGTTTAATGGTGCTGATAGTTATTCTATGATGGCTTTGCCATTCTTCATGTTGGCTGGAGATTTGATGAATAGGGGTGGACTTACAAATAGGTTAGTAAAGGCTGCTAGTGCTTGGGTAGGACATTTTAGAGGTTGCCTTGGTTATGTAACTATTATAGCAACCTTGTTGTTTGCAAGTATGGTTGGCTCAGCAGTAGCATCTACAGCAGCTTTGGGCGGAATCCTTATCCCTATGATGGTTAAGGCAAATTATGACAGGGATGATGCAACAGGACTTGTAGCAGCATCAAACCTGCTTTCTCCAATCATGCCTCCTTCTGCACCAATGATTGTCCTTGGAGTTACGGCGAGTATTCCAGTTTCTCATCTATTCTTGGCTGGCGTAGCACCTGCTGTATACATATCAGTCGGCTTAGCCATTATGTGGTTTATTGTTGCTAAGAAAAGAAACATTAGCCCACTTGCCAAAAAGCCTTTCAAAGAGAGAATGAAGGCTACAACAGATGCTATTTGGGCTATCCTTATGCCAGTTGGAATTTTGCTTGGTCTTCAAACTGGAGCTTTCACACCAACAGAAGCTGGAGTTTTTGCTGTAGTTTATTCCCTAATAATTGGTTTATTTGTCTACAAGGAACTTTCTCCAAAAGATTTATTAGAAGGTCTTATTGCTTCAGCAAAATCAGCTGCTACAATAATGTTTCTTGTTGCAGCATCAGCAATTTCTTCTTGGGTAATGACGGTTGCTAATATACCTATCCTAGTGTCTAATCTACTTCATCCATTCATAGGCTCTCCTAGACTATTGATGTTAATAATCCTAGGCTTGATTCTTGTTATTGGAACAACAATGGATGTAAACCCAACTATCCTAATACTAGCACCTGTTGTGCTACCAGTAATCAAGGAAGCAGGAATAAATGAAGTGTATTTTGGGGTTGTATTTGTAATTTCAATAGTAATGGGACTTCTTACACCACCAGTTGGAACGGTGCTTAATGTGGCTAGTGCAGCAGGCGGGATAAGCATGGAAAGAGTTGTAAAATCAGTCTTGCCATTCTTGATGGTTGAAGTTATCATTATAATTCTTATGATAGTATTCCCACAAATTGTTATAGGTCCTTTCGAGTTATTGGCAGGAGTACAAGTCTAATTACTTTTCACACAGACGAGTTTTCTAGCTCGTCTTTTTTTGGATTTAAACTTAACAATAATAATATAAATGGTAAAATGGTAAGACTAGTGAAAAATTAAGGAGGTCCTATGGGAAGAAGTGAGAAGTTAGGTAAGCTTTTTTTGTCTACCTTGTATCTTTCTGCCTTCACCTTTGGTGGGGGTTATGTGATAATTTCTCTTATGAAAGACACTTTCGTAGATAAGCTAGGATGGCTTAAAAAAGATGACATGCTAGATATGACAGCTATCGCCCAATCAGCTCCAGGAGCAGTAGCTGTAAATGCGGCGGTTGTAGTAGGCTACGAGCTATGCGGTATTTTAGGTATGCTTGTAGCAATCTTTGCGACAATTATTCCGCCTCTTGTAATAATTTCTACTATTTCTATCTTCTATAAGGCCTTTATAGCAAATGCCTACATAGCAATCTTCCTAAAGGGGATGCAGGCTGGAGTTGCTGCACTAATATTAAAGGTTGTCATAGATATGACTAGGGATTTAATAAAACTTAAATCTCTAAGCTTGATTTTGGTAATGATCCTTAGCTTTATAGCTGGATTTTTCTTTGAAGTAAATATAGTCTACATAATTTTAACTTTAATTATAATAGGCCTAATTTATTCTTTTATGAAGAAAGGGGAGAAAGATGCTTCTTAGTTTATATCTAACATTTTTCAAAATCGGACTCTTCTCCTTTGGTGGGGGCTATGCGGCCCTTCCTATTATCCAACAGGAGGTTGTAACTTTTAACTCTTGGCTAAGTCTTTCAGAATTTAACGACCTTATAACCATTAGCCAAATGACTCCGGGACCCATAGCTATTAATTCTGCAACCTTCGTAGGAACTAGGATGGCAGGACTTATGGGAGGGCTTGTAGCAACCCTTGGTTGCCTAACACCTTCTGCCATAATAGTTGGAATTTTGGCTTATTTTTATAAGAAATACAAGGACTTAGCATCCATATCCAATGTCCTATATTTTCTAAGACCTGCCATAATTTCTATGATCCTAATAGCTGGAATTGATATACTAAGGACGGCCCTTTTTGGTCTAGGAGCCACTAATATTGTAAAAATCGACTTAAAGATGTTAGTTTTATTTCTCCTTTCCCTAATCATTATGCTTAAAAAAGATATTGACCCAATAAAGGTCATGCTAGGATCAGGTCTTATCTATCTCTTGGTAAATATCCTAGCTATCTAGCTAGAAATAATTAGGAAAAACATTTGCATTTATCCTAGTAATTCAATATAATAAAAGAAAAGCTTTTCATGAAGAAGAGCAAATAAAAAAGGAGTTTTTATGAAAATTAAATTGCCATATGGTAAAGCTTACCAAGAAACAGAAATTGATGACTCAAGAATTTTGGGAGTTCTAACATCTCACTTAGAAGAATATCATCCTGAAGATGATCAACTAACAATTGTTAAGAAAGCAATGGAAAATCCTATCGAATCTAAAAAACTTAAAGAATTAGCAGTAGGGAAAAATAAGGTTGTAATCCTAATAAGCGATCACACCAGACCAGTTCCAAGCAGATACATCCTTCCACCAATGCTTAAAGAAATTAGAGAAGGAAATCCGAATGCAGATATCACCTTACTAGTAGCAACAGGTTGCCATAGGGGCACAACAAAAGAAGAATTAATTTTCAAACTAGGCGAAGATATAGTAAATAATGAAAACATCTACATCCACGACTGCGATGACGAATCTATGCTAGTAACCCTTGACGAAAAACTTCCTTCAGGAGGAGATATAGTTGTAAATAAAATAGCTGCTGAAGCAGACCTTCTAGTAGCAGAAGGCTTCATTGAACCACACTTCTTTGCAGGCTTTTCCGGTGGTAGAAAATCAGTATTCCCTGGATGTTGCTCAAGAAAAACTGTAATGTACAATCACAACTCAGAATTTATCGACAGCAAATATTCCAGAACAGGAAATCTAGAAAACAACCCAATCCACAAGGATATGGTTGCAGCAGCAAGAGCCCTCGGTCTTTGCTATGTAGTAAACGTAGTAATAAACTCTGAAAAGAAAGTAATCCATGCAGTAGCAGGAGATCTCGAAAAGGCCCACGAAGCAGGAACAAGCTGGTTAAAAGATAAGGCAGGAGTGGAAAGAAAAGAAGCAGACATAGCCATAACATCAAATGGTGGCTACCCACTCGACCAAAACATCTATCAAACAGTAAAATCAATGACTGCCGCAGAAGCTACCATCAAAGATGGAGGAGTAATAATAGTTTGCTCAGAATCTGGTGATGGTACAGGAGGAGATGCCTTCTACAATGCCTTCCTAGAAGAAAGAAGTGTAGAAAAACTTTACAAGAGCTTCTTAGACAGACCAAAAATCGAAACCATACCAGACCAATGGGAATCACAAATACTTTGTAGAATCCTACTAAAGGCAAAAGCTGTTATCTATGTATCAGACTATGACAAAAAAGTCCTAGAAGACTTCCACTTCATCCCAGTCAAAAGCCTAGACGAAGCAATGGAAAAAGCAAACGAACTAATGGGCGAAGACAGCAAAGTAACAGTAATCCCTGATGGAATAGCAGTAATAGTTAGATAAAGGGCTCTTGCAGAATGAATAAATCGTCCCATCATTAGAAGAAACTCCTAATGATGGGACGATGATTATTCATATTTTAGCAACAGCCCCTTTTAAATTACGCTAAAATAAGCATAGCGATTAAAATAATATTTCTATAGCCTTTGAAGGCCTACCCTTACTTCCATCCTTTAGCATAAGGTCTTTAGCATATTCGCTAGATACTAGCTTGTTCATTATTCTATTTGCAGTCCTTCTAGTAACCTGTAGACTATTTGATATTTGGCTACTTGTAAGTATAGAAGTTTTCTTATTGCTTGTGTATAGACATATTTTTTGGATGTATTCTAGACTAACTCCTGAATTTACAGAAATTCTGTATAAGTCCTTCTTATCTAAGTTCATTACATCATCACTGCGTCCATCTTTAATAAACTTTATGGCTTCTCCGTTATAAAGAACTATAGGTTGACTTGAACTAATAAATTTTTTAGCATACATAGAATTATCTATGCCCTCTTTTATAGTATTACCACTGGCTAGGGAGATTTTAAGGTTTGTATCTTTGCCCCTAAAAACTCTTAAGCTATCTTCTAATTCATTTAAACTAAATCCCCTGTTGGAAATAACCAAAGTTTCACCATCTTGGTCTACAACTATACCTTCAAAAATAGAGGCGTAGTCATTGATTAATTTTCTTAAATGCGAATTTTTAGCATCTATATGAAAGTTGTGGATTAGGAAGGTCTGGTCTTTACTAGTTTTAAGGTTAATCTTATTAACAAGACCTTTAAAGTCATCCTCTATATCAATCTTGCAAGCTTCTAACCTAAAAACTGGAATCCCAATACTTTTTAGGACATTATAGCTATATCCGTAAGCTGTAAATACACAATCAGTTTTCCCTTTTTTATAGAGGTCAATATGGTTTAAAAGGTAAGAATTTTCTCCATAATCTGCATCATAACTAATTATTTCATAGGAATCTATATTTATATTATAGTCATAGATTAGCCCATCCAAAGTATCTTTATCTAAACAATCAAAAGAAGGATGCCTATAAGTCTTAATCTTATCATAATTTTCTAATAGACACTTGCTAAAACTTACAACTCCTCTTTTAGCATAAGTTACAGGAACATCAATCTCGTAAGAGTGAACTAACTTGTTGAATACTCCTATCCCACTTGCGAAAATTCCATCTATATCATTTGGAATACTATCTAAAATATTTGTTATTGAGTCAGTATCATCAATAACAATTTTTTTTAGGTCAAAATTTTCATTCTTAATTATCGATTCTATCTTATTTATGGACTCAATTGTCCCGATTAGTAAAATTTTCATATATTCTATTATAACATATATTGTATTTTTTAGTTGACGAATACGTTTTCTTAGTATATAATCATTTTAGGTCTTTTTAAAGACAAATAAAAGATAAATTAATGTAAATTTTATAATTTACGAAGAAAGGAAAGTTATGGATTACGAAAGATTAGCAAAAGACAAGGAAGACTTGTGCATCAAGATTAGAAGAGATCTTCATAGGATTCCAGAACTGGAACTTGACCTTCCAAGAACATCTAAGTATGTAAAAGAAAGGCTTACTGAATTTGGAATCGATTACAAGGAGTACATAAATGGTAATGGAGTATCAGCGCTCATTGAAGGAGCTAAGCCAGGCAAGTGTTTGGCTATAAGGGCTGATATGGATGCTTTACCAATAAAAGAAGAAACTGGCTTAGATTTTTCTTCTGAGATTGAGGGTCATATGCACGCTTGTGGACATGACAGCCATATGGCAGTAGCTTTAACAGCTGCAAAGATTATAAATGAGAATAAGGATAAACTAATGGGTAGTGTTAAGTTTATCTTCCAACCAGGTGAGGAGATTCCTGGAGGTGCAAAACCTATGATAGAAGAAGGAGTTCTCGAAAATCCTAAGGTTGATTACATAATTGGTATGCATGGTGGACATCTGGCTGATATTCCTCATGGGAAAATTGGCTTTAAAGATAATGAAATGATGGCTTCAATGGATAAGTTTACCATTAAGATTAATGGTCATGGAGGCCATGGAGCTAGTCCTCAAGCTACAGTAGATCCTATTATTATATCTGCCGAGGTTCTTTTAGGTCTTCAAAAAATTATATCAAGGGAAATTAATCCAGTAGATAGTGGTCTTGTCTCTGTTTGTAAAATCAATGGCGGTTTTACCCAAAACATAATCCCTGATCAAGTCGAAATGGTAGGAACAGCCAGAGCTTTGAGTGAGGATGTAAGAGATACAATAGAAAAAAGAGTAGAAGAAATTTCATCTGGAATAGCAAAAACTTACGGAGGAAATGCTGAAGTAAATTATGAAAGATTTTATCCAGTTTTAAATAACAATCCTAAGTTCAATTCCTTTGTAAGAGGTTTGGTAGGCGAAATGTTTGGAGATGATATTTATGAAATGGATAAAGCGGTTATGGGTGCAGAGGATATGGCTTTCTATCTACAAAAAGTGCCAGGAGCTTTCTTATTCCTATCAAACCTTGCCCAAAATCCTAACGGTGAAGTTTATGTAAATCACAATTCCAAGTTTGATCTTGATGAATCTTTATTCTATAAGGGAGTAGCTATCTTTGTAGCAACAGCCTTTGAATTTTCTAAAGGAGCTATAAATGAATAATATAGGAAGAAAAAACGAGATAAAAATGCATTTAGTTGTATTAGCTATTGCAATAGTTTCAGTACTAATAGGTGCAAAGTCTATTGATTTAAAGGGTATTAAAATCGTATTTTCACCGCTGATATGGGCAATGTTAATATCCTTCGGCATATATATGTTAAAAGCTAATATTTTGACTAAAGAAGATGCTCCTAATGCAAATGCTATGATGGGAATAATGCTTGCAGTGTTGATTGCAAAACTAGGAGTAACCAGTGGTGGTCAAATTGAAGCTATTAGAAAAGCAGGACTTGCTCTAGTTCTTCAGAATTTTGGTAATCTTGGAACTATAATTGTAGCTCTTCCTGTAGCCATCCTACTTGGGCTAAAAAGGGAGTCAGTAGGTATGTGTCATGCCTTGAGCAGGGAGACAAATGTTGGGCTTATCCAAGATACTTATGGAGCTGAATCTCCAGAATTTAGGGGAGTTATGGCAGTCTATATTATAGGAACTATTCTAGGTCCAATCATTTTAAGCGTGGTATCATCTGTTGCGATTAGTTTAAAGATAGTATCTCCTCTTGGAGCTGCCATGGGAACAGGAGCAGGTTCAGCCTCTATGATGACAGCAGGTTTATCAGCTTTAATTGCTAATTATCCAGACTTAGAAGCACAAATGACTGCCTTTGCGGGCCTTTCTAATCTAATATCAAGCGTGATTGCCCTACCTTTAGGAATATTTTTAGGTTTACCGCTAACAGAATTTTTATATAAGAAACTCACTTTTTTCAGAAAGGACAAATAGATGCAAAAATTTAAAACAGATATACCGGCCCTAATATTTTCTCTGCTATTTACAATCATAGCTTGTACTGTATGTAACATTATTGGCGAAGAAAGTCTTGGTGCCTCACTTTCAGGAATCATAGTTCTATCGCTTATAACCCTAATAGGCTACTTTTTATCCTATGTAGTGCCTTTGAAAAAAGTTTCAGCTGTGCTATGGATATCTATAATATCCATCCTTGTAGCAAGTCCGATTTCTCCAGTTTCTGCATTTATCGTATCTAGTGTAGGTCATTTAAGTATCAATGCCATAATAACACCTATATTAGGTTATGCAGGAATTATAATAGGTAAGGACTGGGGTGCCTTTAAAAAAGTTGGAGCTAGAGGAATTATAGTATCTATATTTGTAATAATAGGAACTTTCTTAATATCTTCCTTATTAGGTGATTTTTTCATGAGCATATTTTAAATAATTATCAAGAATCCGAAATCCTTAACAGGCTTTCGGATTTTTAATATTAATCTTTAAATAAGATATAAAATAGTATAATGGAGCAAAGGAAGAAAATAGAAAAGACTAAGGAGTTATTATGAGAAAACATTGGTGGCAGAGAGAGGTTGTTTATCAAATTTATCCTAGGTCCTTTAAGGATTCTAATGCTGATGGGATTGGTGATTTGAGGGGGATTATTGAAAAGCTCGATTATTTATCGACTTTGGGAATAAGCATGATCTGGCTTTGCCCAATTTATAAGTCCCCTATGGCTGATAATGGTTATGATATTTCTGATTATTTTGATATTAACGAAGAGTTTGGGACTATGGCTGATTTTGATGAGCTTGTCAGAGAGGCTAAGAAAAGGGATATCAAGATAATGATGGATCTTGTCTTAAATCATACATCTAATGAGCATGAATGGTTTAGGAAGGCCCTAGCTGATAAGGCTAGCCCTTATAGGGATTATTATATTTTTAGAGAAGGAAAAACTGAGCCAAACAATTGGAGGTCAATTTTTGGGGGTTCTACTTGGACTAAGGTCGATGGTGAAGATTCCTATTATTTTCACTCCTTTGCTAAGGAACAACCAGACCTTAATTGGGAAAATCCTAAAGTAAGAGAAGAGATAATAAATATAGTTAATTTCTGGATAGATAAGGGTATAGCTGCCTTTAGGATGGATGCTATAAATCATATCAAAAAAGATCTGACCTACCAAAGTGGCAAGGCTGATGGGGCAGATGGAAGGGTTTCTGTTATTAAGTTTGGAAGAAACCAAGAAGGCGTCGAAGATTTGATTAAAATTTTATCAGATAAGACCTTTAGGCCAAATGACTCGATGACAGTAGGAGAAACGGCAGGACTTTCCTATGAAAGCTACAAAAAATATATTGGTGATGATGGCTTATTTTCTATGGTCTTTGATTTTATACCTGCCAATTTCGACTTGATAGAAGAAACTTGGTATAAGAGGGTCGAATGGAAGGTGGCTGATTTTAGGGAGGCTATTTTTAACAGCCAAGAAAAAATACAAGCATATGGCTGGTCAGCGAATTTCATAGAAAATCACGACCAACCAAGAGCTACTACAAAAATTCTAAGAGAAGATGATGAGAATATAGACGCTATTAAGATGCTAGGGGGCATTTACTTCTTTTTAAGGGGAACTGCCTATATCTACCAGGGGCAAGAAATCGGTATGAAAAATTTTACTAGGGATGATGTAAAAGACTTCCAAGATATCCAATCTCTTGATTCCTACAAGAGGAGTTTGGAAGAAGGCTTTAGCGAAAAAGAAGCTTTAAACTTTACCAACCTAAGAAGCAGGGATAATCCTAGAGTTCCTTTCCCTTGGACTGATGAAAAATTTGGAGGATTTTCAGATAATGTGCCTTGGTTAAAGATGGCGAGAGAGTATCCAAAAATAAATGCTGAAAGCCAAATTGAAGACGAAGACTCTGTATTTAGTTTCTATAAAGATATGATAAATTTAAGAAATAATTCCTCCTATGCTGATATCTTAATCTATGGTGATTTTATAGCTGTGGAAAGTGAGGATGAGGAAATTATTGCCTATCAAAGAAAACTATCCGACAAGAAACTTGTGATAATTGCAAATTTCTCTAGGGAAGAAAAAGTTTGGCAAGTAGAAGATGAAAAAATTATCTTCTCAAATAAGAAGGCGGAACTTAGTGGAGGAAAATTGAAACTAGAAGCTTATGCTTTCGCAATTCTTGCTTGTGAATAGAAGATGATAGGGAGTAAGGGTCAAAGGAAATTTTCTTTGATTTTTACTTCTTTTTCTTTTGAAAATAATAGGTGAATTAAATTAAAAAAAAGGTTGACAAGAGGATTTTTAAATGTTATATTTATATCAGATGAGAATGTAAGCGATTACAAAAATAAAAGCGAAGTAAATATTTTTTTTGAATAAAATTGTAACCGTTTACAATAAATAAATCAAATTTTTTCTATAAAAAAATAGAGATAAGTTGCTTTATTAAGGGTATAAGAGGAATGAATTTAAAAGTTATGGAGGATATTATGGAACTAAAATTAGAAAATTTAGCTCAGATTCTAAAAGTAGTGGACAAGGGTCCTAACTATGATGTAAAAAAACTAAGAGAAGATTCAATCAAGGATCCAAAATGGCTTGCCTTTGGTTCAGGTAATATCTTCAGAGGTTTTATAGCAAGAGTTAACCAAGATGCTATTAATGCTGGCAAGGAGGATAGGGGAATTTCTGTTGTTGAATCATTCGATGAAGAGATTATCGAAAAAATTTACAAGCCTTATGACAACTTAGCTTTATCAGTTACCCTTCATAAGGACGGAAATTTTGATACTACTCTTATTGCTAACTTGGTTGAGTCTTTAACACTCAAAGATATGGACAGAATTAAAGAGATTGCCCTTAATCCAAATCTTGAACTTATGAGTTTTACTATTACTGAAAAGGGCTACAACCTTTATGCTTCAGATGGAAGCCTAATGGGAGTTGTTGCAGATGATCTTAAAAATGGACCAGCTAAGGCAAAGCACCTTATGAGCATTGTAACCGCTTTACTAAATTTGAGATTTAAGGAAAATGCAAAGCCACTTACACTTTTATCAATGGATAATGCAAGCCATAATGGTGATCTTGTTAAAAATTCAGTTATGCTAATTGCAAAGACCTGGCTAGAAAATGGTTTTGTGGATGAAGCTTTCATAAAATATATCGAAGAGAAGGTTGCCTTCCCACTTTCTATGATTGATAAGATTACACCAAGGCCTGCAAGTGAGGTTCAAAAACACGTTGAAGAACTTGGCTTTAGTGCTATGGAGCCAGTAGTAACTAGCAAGGGTTCATATGTTGCAGGTTTTGTAAATTCAGAAGAGGCTGAATATCTTGTAATTGAAGACACTTTCCCAAATGGCAGACCAGCTTTTGAAGAAGGTGGAGTATATATGGCAGATAGGGATACTGTAAATAAGGTAGAGACTATGAAGGTTACAACTTGTCTAAACCCACTTCACACAGTTCTTGCAACTTATGGTTGCATTCTAGGCCATACATCAATTGCAGAAGAGATGGAAGATGTTGAGCTTGTAAAACTCATAAAGAAAATCGGTTATGATGAGGGACTAAAGGTTGTTGTAAATCCGGGAATTATCAATCCAAAAGACTTCATAGATGAAGTAATTAATGTAAGGTTTCCAAATAAATTCATGCCAGATACCCCACAAAGAATCGCAACAGATACATCACAAAAAATATCAGTAAGATTTGGTCAAACTATAAAAGGTTATGTTAATGATGAAAGTCTTGATGTTAAGGATTTGAAATTTATCCCACTAGCCCTAGCTGGATGGCTTAGATATCTTTTGGGAGTTAATGATGAAGGAAAAGCCTTTGAACTTTCAAATGATCCAATGATGGATTATCTAAAAGAAAGCCTTAAAGACATTGAACTTGGCAAGTTCAAAGTTACTGATGGCTTAAAAGAATTATTGACCAATGAAAAGATTTTCGGCGTAAACCTAAAAGAAGTAGGACTTGATGAATTAGTTATTAAATACTTTGAAGAATTGTCAGCTGGCCCAGGTAGTGTAAGAGCTACACTAAAGAAATACTTAGGATAATTTAGGAGAAGAAGCTTATGAAAATGACCTTTAGACATTATGGTAATAACGACCCAATATCGCTAGAATATATTGCTCAAATTCCTGGAGTTACAGGAGTTATGGTTATGATGAATGAGTGGGAAGCAGGAGAAGTGTGGGAGAAGGATGTCTTTCAAGCTTATGTTGATAAGTGCCATGCTGTAGGACTTGAGTGTGAGATTATTGAATCTATAAATGTTCACGAAGATATAAAGATGGGACTTCCTACAAGAGATAAATATATCGAAAATTACAAACAATCCCTAAGAAATGTCGCAGCTTGTGGAGTAAAGACTGTAATATATAACTTCATGCCAGTTTTCGACTGGGTTAAGACAGACCTATACAAACAGCTTCCAGATGGCTCAAATACCCTTGCCTTTGATCAAGCTAAGGTAGAAGGCCTTAGCCCAAGAGATATGGTAAATGAAATCCTTGAAGGAGCTGGAAACTTTGAACTTCCAGGTTGGGAGCCAGAAAGACTATCTCAACTAGAAGAAGTTCTCGAAAAATACAAGGATATAGATGAAGATAAGCTTAGAGAAAACTACAAATACTTCCTCGAAGGCATCATTCCAACATGTGAAGAAGTAGGAATCAAGATGGCAGTTCACCCAGATGATCCAGCTTGGCCAATCTTTGATATTCCAAGAATAACTTCAACCCCAGAAGACCTAGAAAAAATTGTAAATCTAGTAGACTCTCCATCAAATACCCTATGTATTTGTACAGGTTCTCTAGGATCAAGAGTAGAAAATAACGTAGCAGATATAATTGCTGACTTTACAAAAAGAGGCAAGGTTGGAGCAATCCACGCAAGAAATATCAAGTTTACTGGCGAAAAACAATTCTATGAATCAGCTCACTTATCAAAATGCGGTTCACTAGATATGTATGCTATAATGAAAGCCCTTTATGATAACGGATTTGACGGTTATCTAAGACCAGACCATGGAAGAATGATTTGGGGTGAAGAGGGAAGAGCAGGCTACGGTCTTTACGATAGAGCCCTTGGAGTAGCTTACCTAAACGGACTTTGGGAAGCAATCGACAAGGCTAATAAATAGAAATTAAAGTACACAGTTTACTACGAACATATCCTCGATAGGAGGGGGTGAGTAATCGCCCTCTCCTAATAAAGGAAGATACTTTGGATAAAAATATTAAGTAAATTTTAAAAAATGAAAGGAAGAAATAAGGATGAAATTCATGACAGAAGATTTTATGCTTCATAATGATTTTGGCAAGAAACTCTACCATAATTATGCAGCAAAAATGCCAATCTTTGACTTTCACTGCCACCTTGAAGCCAAGGAAATCTATGAGAATAAGAACATCCCATCAATAACTGAAGCTTGGCTTGGAGGAGACCATTACAAGTGGAGGATGATGAGAGCTTGTGGAGTGGATGAGAAATATATTACGGGTGACGCAACAGACTTTGAGAAGTTTGAAAAATACGCAGAAGTAATGCCAAACCTAATCGGTAACCCAATCTATCATTGGACTCACCTAGAACTTAAAAACTTCTTTGGCATAGAAGAATGTCTAAATAAGGAAAATGCTAGAGAAATTTTTGATAAGTGTAACGAAATTTTGGCAAAGGATGAATTTAGACCAAGGGGTCTTATAGAAATGAGCAAGGTAGCTGCAGTGTGTACAACAAATGATCCTATTGATGATTTGAAATACCATGAGCTTATTGCCAAAGATAACTTTAAGGTAAAAGTTCTTCCAGCCTTTAGGCCTGACAATGCCCTCTATATCGAAAAAGAAAGCTATGCTTCATACATTGAATCCCTAGCCAAGGCTAGTGGTCTTTCAATCAAAAACTTCGAAGATGTAAAAAAAGCCCTCAAGGCTAGAATTGATTTCTTCGATAAACATGGTGCAAAGGCAAGTGATCAAGCCTTCAAATATATTCCTTACAGAAGATTGGATGAAGAGAGTCTAAATAAAATTGTCGAAAAGAAACTTGCTGGCAATCCTATAAGTTTAGAAGAAGAGGAAGCCTACAAGACAGAGCTTATAATCTTCTTAGCTAGCCAATACAAGAAACTAGACTGGGCTATGGAAATCCACGTTGGAGTTATAAGAAACAATTCTAAAGTCCTATTCGAAAAGCTTGGAGCTGATGTTGGAGGAGATAGCCAAAACGACTTGAATTTTGCAGAAAATCTTGCAAATCTTCTCTCAGACTTTGAAGAAAATGACGGACTTCCAAGAACTGTAATATTCCCACTAAATCCAAAAGACCATTTTCCAATTGCAACCATAGGCGGCTCCTTCAATAGGGCAAATCCTGATAATATGCAAAATATTCAACTCGGAACAGCTTGGTGGCACCTTGATCACAAGGATGGAATGATTGAGCAATTAAAGGTATTCTCAAGTGTTGGAGTTCTTTCAAAGTTCATAGGCATGCTTACAGATTCAAGAAGCTTCCTATCATATCCGAGACACGAATATTTCAGAAGAATCCTCTGCAATTTCATAGGAGATTTAGTAGAAAAGGGAGAATACCCAGCTGATGAGAAATTCCTCGGCAAGGTAATCGAAGATATTTGTTTTAACAACGCAACAAAATACATTAAGATAGATTTATAAAAAAGAAAGAAGGAAATATGAGCAAAGTAAAAACAATAAGCAAGGTATTAGAACTAGGAATCGTACCAGTAGTAAGAGCAGAATCAGCAGACCAAGCAATAGAATTCTGCAAGGGCCTAATTGATGGAGGAATCAACACCCTAGAAGTAACCTTCACCATACCAAACGCAATAGAAGTATTCCAAAGAATCCAAAAGGAACTGCCAGCTGACACCCTACTTGGAGCAGGAACAGTTCTAGACCCAACAACAGCAAGACTTGCAATAATGAATGGAGCTAAATTCGTAGTAAGCCCATCATTTGACAAAGAAGTAGCAAAAATGTGTAACATCTACAACATCCCTTATATGCCAGGCTGTGTAACACCAGCAGAAATGCTAGAAGCCTACAAATACGGAGTAGACATCATAAAACTCTTCCCAGGTTCTCTAACAGGCCCATCATATGTAAAAGCAATCCATGGACCATACCCACACTTCCAAATCATGCCAACAGGTGGCGTTAGCCTAGATAACCTTGAAGAATGGTTCAAGGCAGGAGTAGTAGCAGTAGGAGCAGGCTCAAACCTAGTAAAAGGAAGTAGAGAAGAAATCACCAAAAAAGCAAAAGAATATTTAGCAAAAATTGCGGAGGTAAGAAAATAATGAGTAAAAAAGTTGTAACCCTAGGCGAAATCATGTTAAGACTATCCACACCGGGATATGAAAGATTTGTTCAAGCAGAAAGCTTCGATGCAATCTATGGAGGAGGAGAAGCAAATGTAGCAGTATCTCTTGCAAACTATGGTTTCGATGCCTACTATGTAACAAAACTTCCAAAACACGAAATAGGCCAAGCAGCAGTAAACGCCCTAAGAAGATACGGAGTAAACACAAACTACATCGTACGTGGAGGGGAAAGAGTAGGAATCTATTACTCAGAAACAGGAGCATCAGCAAGACCATCCAAGGTAATCTATGACAGAAGTAACTCCGCCATAGCAGAAGCTAAAGCAGACGAATTTGACTTTGACGAAATCTTCAAGGGCGCAGCGTGGTTTCACACATCAGGAATAACACCTGCCATATCAAAAGCTGGAGCAGAAATTACTAAGAGAGCTATGCAAGCAGCTAAAAAAGCTGGAGCAAAAATCTCAATCGACCTAAACTACAGGGCAAAACTTTGGAGTCCAGAAGAAGCTCAAGCAGTAATGAAAGATTTGATGCAATACGTTGACGTATGTATAGGAAACGAAGAAGATGCATCTCTTTGCCTAGGCTTTACACCAAAAGGACTAGACGTAACAAGTGGTAAACTTGACGTAGAAGGCTACCATGAAATCTTCAAACAAATGAAGGAAGAATTCGGTTTTGATATGATAGCATCAAGCCTAAGAGAATCATACTCAGCATCTGATAATGGTTGGTCAGCCCTAATCTATGATGGCAAAGACTTCCACAAAGCACCAAAATACGACCTAAGAATCGTAGACAGAGTAGGTGGAGGAGATAGCTTTGCAGCAGGCCTAATTACAGGTCTACTTGATGGCAAAAGCCCAGCAGATGCCCTAGACTTTGGTGTTGCAGCAAGTGCCCTAAAACATACAATCAAGGGAGACTTCAACCACATGTCAAGAGATGAAGTAGAAAACCTAGTTGGAGGAGATGCTTCAGGTAGGGTTCAAAGATAGTAAATGCAAAATCTTTAGGGAGGGTTCGCTCCCTTCCTGAAGATTATTTTTTAACAAATTGGAAAACGATTAGCGATAAGCGATGAATAAATTTAGGAGGCTAAAGTGAGCGATAGAAAATTAAAATTAGGAATTATTGGTTATGGAACAGAAGGCTCCATGTATGGAAAATTCATATCTGAAGAGATGGTTGAAAATGTAGAAGTTACTGCAGTTTGCGACATAGATTCCCAAAAATTAGACCTAGCAAAAAAAGTTTTTCCAAAGGCTAAGCTTTATGAATCTTACAAAGAAATGGTAGATAGCGGAGAAGTTGAAGGAATCGTAACCTGCGTACCTCACTACCTCCACCCAGAAATGGCAATCTATGGCCTAACTCATGGGGTAAATGTACTTAACGAAAAGCCAGCTGGAGTTTATACCAAACAAGTAAAAGAGCTAAACGAAGTTGCTAAAAAATCTGATAAGGCTTATGCCCTATTCTTTAATCAAAGAACTAATCCCCTATATAGAAAACTTAAAAAAATCCTAGACTCAGGCGAGCTTGGCACAATCAGAAGAACCAACTGGATTATCACAACCTGGTGGAGACCAGATGCCTATTACAGACAATCTGACTGGAGAGCTACTTGGGGAGGAGAAGGTGGAGGAGTTTTAGTAAACCAAGCCCCTCATCAACTTGACCTTATCCAATGGATGACAGGTGCTCCAGATAGGGTTTACTCAAGCGTACAATATGGTTACCAAAGAGATATTGTTGTAGATGATCAAGTTCATTTCCTTATGGAATATGATGATGGAAGGACTGGAGTATTTGTAACTGGCACTAACGAGATAATCGGAACTGATAGGCTAGAAATCGTATGTGATGGTGGAAAGATTGTAGTTGATGATTCTAAGAAGGCAACAATATATAGACTTAAAGAAACAGAAAATGACCTCAATGCTAGGATGACGATTGACGATGTAAAGATGCTTTTTGCAGGACAAATGAAATTTGATGACCTCTTTGAAACAGAAGTTATTGAAGAAAACTCTGTTTGGGGTGGCCAACACTGTGAAGTTTTAAGAAACTTTGCTGCCCACATACTCGATGGTGAAGAGCTTCTTGCCGACGGAGCTGAAGGAATCAATGGAGTAAGACTTGCAAATGCAGTTCACCTTTCAAGCTGGTTAGGCAAGCCTGTTTCTGTAAAAGACTTTGACGATGACCTTTATCTAAAACTTCTAAATGAAAAAATCAAAGAAGAAGGCAAATTCGAAGAAAGAAAGTAGGGTTTATGTTAAAAGTAGGAGTTATAGGACTCGGAACAGTTTCCCCTATCCACCTCTTTTCCATAAATAATTCGCCTTACGCAGACCTAGTTGCTGTGTGTGATATAGATAGTAATAGGGCTAAAGATAAATGTGAGATGACCCATTGTGAAAGTAATACTTATTATACTAACTATAAAGAAATGATAGATAAGGAAGACCTAGATCTTGTTCATATCTGCCTGCCTCATCATCTTCACACAGAAGTGTCAAAATACGCCTTAGCAAAGGGGCTTCACGTTTTTTGCGAAAAGCCAGTTGATGTAAGTTATGAAAAAACCAAAGAACTCTATGATTTCTACCAGACCTACAAGGATAGGCAAAAGCTTGGTATCTGTTTTCAAAATAGATACAACAAGACAGTTCAAAAACTCAAAGAACTATTGGAAGATAATAAGGAAGAAGTCTTTGGAGTAAAGGGCTTAGTAACTTGGTACAGGGGTATGGATTATTATAAACAGGCAGCTTGGCGAGGAAAGATAAAAGAAGCGGGAGCTGGAGTTATAATCAACCAAGCCATCCACACCCTAGACCTTATGGGCTTTGTTACAGGAAAAGACTGGAAAAGCCTTACAGCAACTATGACCAAGCTTATGAATAAGGAAATTGAGGTAGAAGATACAGCAAGCGCCTTCATCGAATATGAAGATGGGGTAAATGGATTCTTTATGGCGACTAATGCTTATTCGATAACTGACTCAATAGAATTACAAGTAATAAGTAAGAGCGAAAAATACACAATAAAAGACAATAGGCTTTACAACAAAGCCCTAGAATGCTTGGCAGAAGACGATAAGAGCGATGCTACTAAGGATTATTATGGAGCAGGTCACGAGAAACTAATCAATAAATTTTATAAAGCTATAATCGATGACACAGATGATTATTGCAATTTAGCTTCCGCTATGGAAACAATGGAAATAATCCAGGCTATAATTAATTCATCTAAGGAAAATATAGAAATCAAAAAAGAGGAGATTATTAATGACTAAAATAGGAGTACAAGCTTCCACAGTAGTGGATTCTTTCAAAGAACTTGGGCCATATGAAACCTTCAAACGACTTTCAGATATAGGTTACAAGTCAGTAGAAGTATCCCAAGTAGAAACGACTAAGGAAAACATAGACCAAATCATAAAAGCTTGCAAGGACTTTGATATGGAAGTAGCTGCGATGTCAGCAGCCCTTGAGCCAATGTTTCCTGGTCAAGAAAGCCTTGAAACTGACTATGATAAGATTGTAGGAGACTGTAAGGCAGTTGACACAGACCTTTTAAGAATCGGCATACTTCCATTTGATAAGATGGCAAATCTTGATAAGGCTATAGAATTTGCAAAAAAGGCAAATGAATATGCCCTCAAATTAAGAAAAGATGGTATAAAACTCTACTACCACAACCACCACATAGAATTTGTAAAATATGATGGCAAATATCTCCTCGATATAATAGCAGAAAACGCCCCAGAACTCGGCTTCGAGCTTGACGTTCACTGGATACAAAAGGGTGGAGAAAATCCTGTAAATATCCTAAAAAAATATGCAGGCAAAGTAGAATTAGTCCACCTAAAAGACTACGAAGTTTTGCCACTAACTATGGATGATCTAAAGCTTATGCAAACTGATCAAAAAGCCTTTAGACAAGCTTTCGATAACAGGGCAAGATTTGCACCATTGGGACAAGGCTCCCTTCCACTAAAGGAATGTGCAGACCAAGCTATAAAGTCAGGCTGTAGGTATCTATTAGTTGAACAAGACATGTCTTATGGCAGAGATCCCTTCAATGAACTTAAAATTTCTTATGATTGGCTAGTCGCTAATGGCTATGGAGATTTATTCTAATGACAATTAACAAAAAAGACGGGATGAACTATGCTCCACAAGGCAAGGCCAACAAGGTCGTAGGTCCTGGTGAGTTTAAAGTAGGAGTTGGAGCCCTTGATCATGGCCATATCTATGGTATGTGCAATGGACTAAAGGAGGCTGGGGCAGAAATTGTTTATGTCTATGATAAAGACCCTAAAAAGATAAAAGAATTTCAAGAGAAATTTCCAGAAGCCAAGGAAGTAGCATCTGTCGATGAGATATTAAAGGATCCTGAGATAAAAATGCTTGCGGCAGCAGCAATTCCAAATCTAAGATCAGCCCTAGGCAATAAGGCCATGAGGGCTGGCAAGGACTACTTTACCGATAAGACCGGATTTACCACTTACGACCAATTAGAAGAAACAAAAAAGGTCGTAAAAGAAACTGGCAGAAGGTACTTCGTATATTTTTCCGAAAGAGTCCATGTTGAAGGAGCAATCTTTGCAGGAAAACTCATAGAAGAAGGAAGAATAGGAAGGGTTATCCAAGTAACAGGCTTTGGCCCTCACAGTCTAAATAAGGAAAGTCGCCCAGACTGGTTTTTCAAAAAAGACCAATATGGTGGAATCCTTACGGATATAGGAAGCCATCAAATCGAACAATTCCTCTATTATACCGGAAATAAGGATGCCAAAGTCCTTCACAGCAAGGTGGCTAACTACGACAATCCTGACACTCCAGAACTAGAAGATTATGGTGATGCGACCATCCTTGGGGAAAATGGAGCGACATTTTTCTACAAGGTTCATTGGTTCTCACCAAAGGGTCTTTCAAGTTGGGGAGATGGAAGGACTTTTATAACAGGAACTAAGGGATATATAGAAGTCAGAAAATATACAAATGTTGCCACAGAAGCGACAGGGGACCATGTATTTTTGGTAGATGAAAATGGAGAAGAACACTTCGAAGTAAATGGCAAAGTAGGCTTCCCATTTTTTGGACAGATGATACTCGATTGTATAAATGGCACAGAAAATGCCATGACTCAAGAGCATATCTTCAAGGCCCAAGAGCTTTGCTTAAAATGCCAAGAAGAAGCTATAGTAATAACAAATTAAAAGCAGGAGAAAAAAATGCAAAAAAACGTAAAGCCTTTTGGCATTAGAGATAAGATAGGTTATGCAGCAGGTGATGTTGCTAATAACTTTACTTTTACCCTCGTAAGTAGTTTCCTTATGCTATTCTACACTAACGTATGGGGAATAGATCCAAAAATGGTTGGTGGATTGTTTTTTATATCAAGAATAATTGACGCCTTCACCGATGTAGGCATGGGAACAATCGTAGATAAGTTTCCAGGAAATAAGGATGGTAAATTTAGACCATTTATCAAATGGGGTGCTATACCAGTAGCAATAGCAGGTTTCCTATTATTCCAATCAGGACTAAAAGATTTACCTATGGGAACAAAAATCATCATAATGTATGCAACCTACATACTATGGGGATCATTATGTTACACCTTTATCAACATTCCTTATGGATCAATGGCATCAGCAATCACACCAGAAGCTGACCAAAGAACAGAACTTTCAACCTTTAGAACCCTAGGAGCAACTGTTGCAGGTCTTGTAATAGGTTTTGTTACTCCTTATCTAATTTATCAAAAAGTTGCAGGTCAACCAGATGTTCTTCTCGAAGGAAGATTTCCTCTTGTAGCAGGAATTTACGGCATACTCGCAATTGTATCTTACTTTATCTGCTACAGCTTCTGTACAGAAAGGGTTGACATCGAAAGAGAATCAGGTGGAGAAAAAGAGAACATCCTCCAAGGAATTGGCGATGTAATCACCAAGAGATCTCTACTATCAATCATAGTAATATCAGTTTGTTTGCTACTAGCAATGCTTTTAGTTGGATCAATGAATATTTATGTTTATTCAACCTACTTCCAAAACACAACAGGTATGGCTCTAGCAGGTCTTTGTGGTACAGTGCCTATGCTATTTACAGCTCCAATGGCAATGAAGCTTGGACAAAAAATTGGTAAGAAAGAAGCAACAACTATAGGATTATTAGGTTCCGCAGCTACTTACTTTATACTATTCATCTTAAAACTAGAAAATATGTATATGTTCTTAGCTGGAACAGTAATTGCTTACATTTTCCTAGGAATCTTCAACACCCTAACCTGGGCTATGATTACAGACGTAATAGATGATCTAGAAATTAAAAATGGCATAAGAGATGACGGAAAAGTTTACGCTATCTATTCATTTGCAAGAAAACTAGGTCAAGCTTTCGCTGGAGGACTTGGTGGATTTGCAGTAGCAGCAGTAGGCTATGTTGCAGGAGCAGCAACCCAAACTCATGAAGTTGCTGTTGGAATATACAATGTAGCAACCCTAATACCAGCTGTAGCCTTGGGCCTTGGTGGCTTGGTAGTATTGTTAATATATCCACTTGATAGAAAGACTGTTGAGAAAAACAATAAATACCTAGAAGATAAGAGACTTGAAATAGAATAATAATCTAACCTCCAATTTGGAAATGATTGGAGGTTTTTTAACCCTTTTTAGGGTAAAAATATAAAACTAGGAGGATTAAATGACAGAGCAATTAAAACTAGAAGTAAGAAACAAAAAACTAATAGAAAATGAAGGCTTTAAGTTTAAAGACCTAAATGGAAATGGCTCTCTTGACCCTTATGAGGACTGGCGTCTACCATCAAGCGTTCGTGCGAAGGACCTTGCCTATAGGATGACTATAGAAGAGCTTGCTGGAAATATGATGATTAAGTCCCAAAGAATGGGTCTTAGCCAAGAAGATAAGGCGAAAACAAGCCATGATGGTCTTCTTGATGAAGAAGTTTATGAAGATACAAATATTTTTATAGGTCAAATAAACCACGGTTCAACAGGTCATATTCTTGATAAAAACCTTCGCCACTTTATTCTAAGAGATAACTTCTCAGAAGATGAAATTGCTAAATGGGCAAATGCTATGAATGAAGTTGCCGAAAGCTCTAGACTGGGCATACCTGTAATAATCGCTTCAAACTCAAGAAATGAAAATGCAGAAAGAACCTTCGGTATGAACGATGCAGTAGGAGTATTTACAACCTATCCATCAACCCTAGGTCTTGCCGCAGCCTATCTTGGAGATAGGGCAAGAAACTTCCACCCATATGGGGATTATGAATACTCAATCTTCAAGGAATTTGGACAAATCGCAAGAGATGAGTGGAAATATTCAGGACTTAGAAAAGGCTATATGTACATGATCGACACAGCCACAGACCCTAGATGGCAAAGATTTTATGGAACCCTGGGAGAAGATGTAGAATTAATCACCAAGGCTTGTGAAGACTTAATAGAAGCCTTCCAAGGAGAAGAATTAAATAGCGAATCAGTAGCCCTTACCATGAAACACTTTCCAGGTGGTGGAGCTAGGGAAAACGGCTTTGACCCTCACTACAAGGAAGGAAAATTCAATGTCTATGCTACAGCTGGTTCATTAGAAAAATACCATCTTCCACCATTTAAGAGAGCTGCAGAGAAAAAAGTTTCATCAATCATGCCTTACTACTCAATACCTTCCCATGACAAATCAGCCGTTCAAAACTATAAGGGAGAAAAAATTCCTTTCGAGCCAGTTGGCTTTGCCTTTAACCAATACTTTATCCAAAATATCCTAAGAGGGGATATGGGCTTTAAGGGCTACATCAACTCAGACTCAGGCATCCTCGATAACATGGCTTGGGGCATGATGCACCTAGAAAAGCAAGATCGTGCAGCCTGTGCCATAAACAACGGAGTTGACCTAATCTCAGATACTAACGAAGTTGAATGGATAATTAAGGCCTATGAAGAAGGTAAAATTAGTCGTGAGAGATTAATCGAAGCAAATATTAGACTACTTACAGAAATGTTTGATCTAGGCTTATTCGATGACAAAACCTATGTAGACCCACAAAGGGCAAAAGACTTCGTAGCTAATGAAGAAAACAAGAAAAAAGCTTATTCAGCCCACCTTAGATCAGTAGTTCTCCTAAAAAATAAAGAAAATTGCCTACCTATGGCTGATAAGGCAAAAGTTTATGTTGGCTATCTCCACAAAGAAGCCGATAAGGCTGAAACCTTTAGAAAAGAAGCAATAGAAGAACTAAAAAATAGGGATGATATTAAAATAGTAGGAGACATAAATGACGCTGATTATATTTATGTACAAATCACACCAAAATCAGGTAACTATTTTACAGCAACACCTGGTTTACTAGAACTTGACCTTTGTGAAAACAAAACTAACAAGGCTATGGATGGAAGTGAATATACTGAAACAACAGTAGCTAATATTGACAAACTTGACGAATATAGGAAAATTGCCGACAAAAATGGAGCAAAACTAATAGTTACAGTAAACTCAAACATGCCTTGGCTATTAGAAAAAGCAGAAGTGAAGGCTGACGCTCTACTAGCCCACTTTGAGACTTTTACATCCGCCCAAATGGATGTCCTAACAGGAAAATTCGCCCCAACAGGTAAACTTCCATTCACCTTCCCTAAGTCAGAAGAAGCTATAGCTGTGGATGAAGAAGGAATCTGCGTAAGCCCTAACGATGTTCCAGGCTATGACAAAGAAAAATATATGCCAGAAGGCATGACCTATGCCTACAAGGATGAATGTGGCAATGAATATAAACTAGGCTTTGGCTTAACTTACTAAGATAGGTTATAAATGATTAATGATGGTGATAGCTTAAAATCCTAATTCTATCTATCACCATCATTTTTTTTTGCTCAATATATAATCTTGTAGTATTTTATATGAGAAATTATATTATCAAGAAAGGTAGTTTATGTTTAAAGCTCTAATAAAAAAAATTCCTGCAGCTAATATGATGGTTCCCTTGATACTTGCAGGTCTTATCAATACTCTTTTGCCTAGCCTTTTGCACTTTGGTGTTTTTACTGAGGCTCTTTTTACGAGTGCCGGGATGAAGACTCTTATGGGAATAAATTTGATTGCTGCGGGTAGTCAGATCCATTTTTCTAATATTTTTGAAATATTTAAGAGATTTTCTGTTATAGCTATAGCTCGTCTAGGTGCAGGACTACTTATTATTTTTCTTGTAGCTTCCTTTTTTGGCAGAGATGGAATATTTGGTATATCCATACTTGCCTTGGTTTGCGCTAGTCTTAACCATAATAATTCTGTTTTTATCACCCTAAATATCGACTACGGAGATGATTTGGATCAGGGTCTTGCTGGTATTACTAGTTTGATTACAGGTCCCATGCTTGCTATGCTAGTTTTAGGTATGTCTGGGATTGCGAACATTCCTCTAAGGGCTATGGCAGATTCTCTAATGCCTGTAATAATTGGGATACTTATAGGCAATATTGATAAGGATTTTGCTAAGATTTTGAAATTATCACAGAAGGTCATAATTCCCTTTTTGGGTTTTACCATGGGTTCTTCAATTAATTTTAAAGATATATTTAGGGCTGGATTTTCAGGACTAATACTTGCCTTCATAGTGATTTTTATTATTGGTTCTATTACCCTTCTTGCAGATATTTATATTAACAAAAGACCAGGCCATGCCGCTTGGGCTATATCTACAACTGGAGCTAACGCTGTTGCTGTGCCTCAAATAATTGCAGAAATTGATCCGTCTTATCTTCCCCTTGTTGGTCTTGCTACTGCCCAAGTAGCTGCTTCAGCGGTCATTACTATTATTCTTACACCTTTGATTACCGCCCTTTGGGCTAAGTCAAAAAACAATAGGGCCTAGAAGCCTTAAAAGTCTGCAACTTATAAAATAATTTGAATTTTTATAGAAAAATATTTGACAAATTAAAGTGATGGTCTTATAATATAGCTAACAATAGTTATTAAAAATTACGAAAAAAAGAGTAGGCTTATGGACAAGCACAGAGAGTTGGTCTTAGGTGGAATCCAATCTTAGAAGTAAGTTCGAAAATCATTTTTCTTTTGCACGTCTGAAGAAAGTAAGATGTGTCGCCATGGTTGGCGTTATCAAAACCCAGCATTGTTAGATGCTTGAGAGCTTATATTTATATAAGAATAAAGGTGGTAACGCGGAATATTTCGTCCTTTGTCTAATGTTTAGACAAGGGACTTTTTTGATGGATAAATATTGTTAATAAATTTTTGGAGGAAATAATGAAAAAATTATCTAGAAGTCAATTTTTACAAGTTAGTATAATGTTATTCGGTCTGTTCTTTGGAGCAGGAAATTTAATTTTCCCACCTCTTTTAGGAAATATGGCAGGAAAAGCAACCTTTGTTGCTCTATTGGCCTTTTGCGTTACTGCTGTAGTATTTCCAGTTTTGGGATCAATAGTAGTAGGAAAAACTAATGGCTTATCAAATCTAGCCAACAGGGTGAACCCTGCCTTTGCTTTAGTTTTCACAACAGCAATATATTTATCAATAGGACCTGGACTTGGCATACCAAGAGCAGGATCAGTTCCTTTCGAGATGGCTATAGCACCATATATACCAGCATCTTTCAACATGAGCCTAGCTAGGCTTGTTTATACTTTTGTATTTTTTGCCTTAGCCCTTGCTATATGCTTAAAGCCTAGCAAGCTTGTCGAAAGAGTAGGAAAATTTCTTACACCAGCCCTCTTATTATTGATAGCCTTCATGTTCTTTAAGGTTATAAGTATGGATAAAAGCGTAGCAGCTCCTACAGGAGATTATTTAAAGGCTCCTCTTACAAAAGGATTCTTGGCAGGATATGAAACAATGGATGCAGTTGCAGCCCTTAACTTTGGTTTTGTTATAGCACAAGCTATAAGAAGATTTGGGGTTAATGATGAGAAAGAAGTTACAAGATATGAGATAAAAGCAGGTCTTCTTGCAGGATTTGTCCTCTTTGTAGTATATGCTATGCTTGCAAGTATAGGTATGGTAGGAAGTGCTAAGTTCGTTGGTCTTGAAAATGGTGCCCAAGTTCTTGCTGAATCTATAAAACTTGCCCTTGGTAATTTTGGTTTAGTTTTATTAGCCTTTATCTTTACCCTAGCTTGCCTAACAACTTGCGTTGGACTTATAAGCAGTGGTGGAGAATATTTTGAGAAATTATTCAACAATAGACTATCCTACAAGTCTTGGGTATGTATATGGACTCTATTCTCATTTATAATGGCAAACTTTGGTCTAAATAAGCTCTTGGAAATATCAGTACCACTCCTACAAATAATCTATCCAGTAGCCCTTGTACTAATAGTAATGGGTATAAGCCAAAGCTTCCTAAACTTCAGCAAACTCTCTTACATTTTTGCTGCAGCAGTTTCAGTTGGCCTACCTTTAATAGAAGTATTGGATAAAACCTTTAAACTACACCTTGGCTTTGTAACAAGTCTAGTAAAGGCCCTACCAATGTATAAAGAAGGTCTATCTTGGCTATTACCAACCCTAGTAGTAGTAGTGCTAACAAGCCTTGCTGTAAAGGCTCTAGGCAATCTAAGCTCCTTAGAAAAAGCAAGACAAGAATATTAAAATAAATCCATCAAAAAACCTCCCCGAGCTAGGACGAAAGCTTAGGGAGGTCTATTTTATCCCAAAGAAGAGAAATATATAAGGCTAATAAAATGCTTCGGCAATTTTTAAATATGAATCAATAAAAATAGAGTTTTTGCTTGCTACAAAAGAAAAATCGTGAGTAAGATTAAAATCCTCTAGCTCGACAATCCTAAGTTCATTTGCTTCTAATTCCTTTTTTACGCAAGACTCAAATAGAAAACTTATACCACAATCCCTTCTAAGCAGGGCTACTATGGCGTGCATATTATTAATTTCGATGATATTAGAAAAATCGTTGGTATCAATATTGTCCATATTGAGGAAATTTTTCAATATAGCAAGGGTTCCGGAGCCATCCTCTCTGATAATAACCCTCTCGTCTAACAAATCAGTAAGTTTTCTTACTGGTTTTTTAAATTTATGATCTTTGTGGGCTATACAGACAACCCTATCAGTCTTGTAAGTTTTGATAAAATAATCCTTAGCAGTAACAAAGCCTTCGATTATTGCAAAGTCAATCTTTCCCCCATCAAGATCCTTTAGAATTTCGTCAGTATTTTCGTAGAAGATGTGAAAATTGCAAGAAGCCTTCTCCTTTATTAGGGCTATGAGTTTATCTAAAATTATGTATTCACCGATTGACCTCGTAAAACCCAAGGAAATTTTTTCCTTCTTAGTATTTTTGCTGCTGACTAAGCTCATTAGCCTATCTTCGTCATTCGACATAGAAGTTAAAGCTGTTTTTAGAATTTTGCCTTGGTCTGTAAGACATAAATTCCTCTTATTTCTATAAAACAGTTTGCAATTATAATACTCTTCTAAATATTTGATATGGGTAGATATAGCAGGCTGAGTTATATTAAGGCTCTCAGCTGCCTTTGTAAAATTCATGTATTCACATACTTCCAAAAAACTTACTATTCTAAAATCTAACATTGTAACCTCCTTATTTATCATAACAAATATTTATAAGAGTGTAAATAATTATAATTTTACATTATAATAATCCCTTGTTATAATAGGAAAAGCGAAAGGAGAATGTATGACAAAATTTATAGAAAAAAACACAAAAGGGCTCATCCTCTGCTTAATAATAGCTGTGATTTCTCAATACATAGGTAATAAAGTCCCACTCGTAGGACCAGCAGTTTTTGCTATTTTAATCGGTATGGTCATGGGTCAAATAATTAAGGAGAAAAAGTCCTATATGGATGGAGTAAGATTTACATCCAAAAAAATCCTTCAATATGCGGTAATCCTTCTAGGATTCGGTCTTGATCTTAGCCTAGTATTAAAGACAGGCGAGGAATCCCTACCTATAATCCTATCTACCATATCAACCTCACTAATAATAGCCTACCTCGCTTACAAGTCTGGGCTTTTAGAAGGAAAAATTGCAACCCTCATAGGAGTTGGATCATCAATTTGTGGAGGCTCTGCTATTGCAGCAGCAGCACCTGTTATAGATGCAGATGAGGATGAAATAGCTGAGGCTATATCAGTAATTTTCTTTTTTAATATCTTAGCTGCTATCTTATTTCCAAGTCTTGGTCGTATGATTGGTTTTTCTACCGTAGATGGTCATGCCTTTGGTATATTTGCAGGCTCTGCTGTTAATGATACATCATCAGTTACAGCCTGCGCTTCTACATGGGATAGTATTTATAAGCTTGGTAGCCAAACCCTAGATAAGGCAGTAACAGTTAAGTTAACAAGAACTCTTGCAATAATTCCTATTTGCTTAGGACTAGCCTTTATAAGAATGAGAAATGCCGAAAAAGAGGCTAATAATAAAATATCAATAAAACAAATCTTCCCATTCTTTATAATTTATTTCATCCTAGCAAGCCTAATAACAACAATTGCTCTTGCCAAGGGAGTAGATATTAGTTTCTTTAAACCATTTAAAGACCTATCAAAGTTTTTCATAGTGATGGCAATGTCTGCCATAGGCTTTAACTCTGATATAGTAAAACTCCTTAAATCAGGCGCAAGACCCCTAGCCCTAGGTGGAGTTTGCTTTATAGCAATAACTACAATAACCCTAACACTTGAAAAATTGCTAGGAATTTTGTAAGAACAAAAGTAAGTTAAAGCTATCAAAAACCCTATTAACTAAAAATCACCCCTAACTTAGAAGAAAAACTAAGTCATGGGTGATTTTTTATATCTCTTATATTCTAAAAAATAAATAAGCTTTAAGAGGATAAGAAAAAACTACTTGGTAAAATCAGAAAGCTCGACAAAAACAGGCATGCCGTTTTCGTATGTTTGGTCTACTTCTCCTTGGATTAGAGGGAGGGCGTAGGCTGTTATTTTTTCTCTTAGGGTATTTTCATCCTTTAGCCAATCCTTAGGAATTTTCATCTCCTTGTTGGCTATTAGGTCTGGTTCTACTTCTGTGTAGAAGACTTCGTAGTCCTTGCCTTCTTTTCTTCTTAAGACTGGAATGAGGTTAGACTTATCTATACCAAGTTTTAAGGCTAGATAGCCAAGCTTGAAGGCCTCGTCTGAGTCGGTTTTGGATATGCAAGTGGATGTTCTTTGAACAATATTTAACTCGACAGACCTTGATTTTACTTTAAGCTTATCTCTTAGATAGTCAGCAAGTCTTTTGGCAAAACCACTTACTACTGGGTGCTTGAAACCATCGTCGGTATTTGAAAACATTGGCTTATCAAGTGAGTGATCAATATCGCGGAAGCCTTCTGCCATAGCTATGATAATATTTTTTTCTTCTTTCAATTTGTTTTTCACATCGTTTTCTATATCCTTTAGGGATTTATCCACTTCTGGAACATAGACGAGATTAACTAGGTCTTTGCAGTAGCCGTAGTCTGCGAGAAGTGATGAAGCTGCGAGCCAACCTGCATGACGACCCATGATTTCTACTATGGTAACAGATTCTAGGTCGTAAACATCGACATCAGCCCTTATAGTCCTAAGAGTGTGGGCTATGTATTTGGCAGCTGACCCAAAGCCTGGTGAATGATCCATGCCATTTAAGTCGTTGTCTATGGTCTTTGGACAACCTATAACATTAATTCCATAAATCTTGTTATAAAGAATGTAGGTATTTAGTTTCTTTACAGTATCCATTGAGTCATTGCCACCTATGTAGACAAAGACATTTATATCTTTTTCTTTGAGAAAGGTAAAAATTTTATTGTAAGTTTCATCTTTTAAATCTTCTGGAAGCTTGAACCTGCATGAGCCTAAAATAGAAGAAGGACGAGCCATGAGTCTATCCTTAGCTTCGTTTAGTTTAAATTTTTTCTTGTCTACTTCAAGAAATTCTCCCTTGATAATTCCCTCAATCCCATGGAGACTTAAGAAAATTTGATCAAAATCATTGTCGATAGCTGCTTGGATAGCTCCAGCAAGCGATGAGTTGATAACGCTAGTAGGCCCACCTGATTGGGCGATGATACAATTCATAAATTCACTCCTTTACTTAATTTCACTTCTAGTATACAGAATTTAGAAAATATTTTAAAGCTTTGTTATAAAAAAAACTTTTTATATAAGAAGAAAGCCTATCTTTAAAAGAAGGGGGTGAGAGTTAATATGACTAATTTGAAAAATAAAGATTTATTTTGTCGAATCCTTTATCCTAGAGTTTAATCTATTTAGAAGAAAAAACATATTTAAAAATTTATGTAATATAGGGAGGGGAAAAATGGATTTAAGAAAAATTTCTATCTTCAAAAATTTGAAAAATGAGGAGATAGAGGAGATTAAAAAAATCGCAGACCTTAATCTAATAACTTATCCAAAGGATAGTCATATTTTTACTAAGGGCGAGATAAAGGATGACTTGTATTGTTTAATAGCTGGAAGAATCAAGGTCTATAAGATAGATCCTGAAGGCAAGAGATATATAATAGCAAGTTTCGATAAGCCTGCTATATTTGGTGAAGTCTATGCCTATCTTAGAGAGCCCTTTGATTTTTGGGCCCAAGCAGATGTGGATAGTAAGGTTTTAGTTATTAAAGACTTTAGAAAGCTTATAAATACAAGCAAATCTACAAATTTCAGGATAAATTTTATAGAAATCTTGGCAAGAAAAAGCCTAAAACTTTCAAAGAAAAATCAAATGAACTCCCAAGCTAATCTCAAGCAAAAGATAGCAGCCTTTCTCTTGGACAATGAAAAAGATGACCTAGTAAAGCTTACAATATCTAGGGAAGAATGGGCAGACTATCTCGCCACAACCCGCCCATCCTTATCAAGGAGCTTATCGGAAATGGCTAAGAAGGGTCTAATAAGAATTGAAGATAAGCTTATTAGAATCGAAGATAGAAAATCCTTGGAAGCTATGATATAAATAGAATTTAAGAAAAAGCTCTTCACAAAAGACTTGGTCAGCGAAGAGCTTTTTGCGCTTATTTTCCTAAATACTGGGCCTTGGATTCTGGCATATCATATTCAAAGTTCCACTTATCCTTTGCTTTAGTAAAAGGGAAGAAGATTGAGCTTGTACATATTATCCCTAGGATAAATTGATACCAGAAATAAGGGATAATCTCAAAAGGAGCTACGGCTCCCTCAGTAAAGCTTGCCGCTATCAATACTTGAGCTGCGTAAGGGATGATACCTTGGAAGACGCATGAATAAGTATCAAGCAAGGATGCACTCCTTCTTGGATCGATTTTCATATCCTTGCACATTTCTTTTGCTATGGGCCCTGAGATAATAATTGCTACTGTGTTGTTAGCAACAGCTAGGTCAGCGATAGAAACCAAAAGGCCAATGGCGATTTCTCCTGACCTTTTCCCCTTGGCGATTTTTTTGATTTTAGAAATTATCCAATTGATGCCACCCTCCTTGGCGACCATATTGGACAGACCTCCTATTAGCATAGACAAGAGGAAAATCTCGAACATGCCTGTAAATCCTTGCCAGATACATTGAGCTACTTCTAATAAGTTGAAGCCATTATTGCTTAGCAAAACAAGGCTTGAGAGGAAAATTCCACAAGTAAGGACTAAAAATACATTTACCCCCATAAGGGCGACAATGAGAACAAATAAGTAAGGAATAATCTCTATAATATTATAGGCTAGAAGCTTCTGACTAGGTTCACTTTCAGGTCTTGCAAAAATAATAAGAAGGATGAAAGTGATAAGGCCAGATGGAAATGCTATCTTTGCATTCATCCTAAACTTATCTTTCATATCGCAGTTTTGCGTTCTAGTAGCAGCAATTGTTGTATCGGATATGACAGAAAGGTTATCGCCAAACATAGATCCGCCTACCAAAGAGCCAAGCATCAAGGCTATATTTATGCCGCCACTTTCTGCAAGGCCAAGGGCTATGGGGCCAAGGGCAGTAATAGTGCCGACAGATGAGCCAGTTGCAATAGAAATAAAACAAGCTATCAAAAAAACACCAGCCGTAAGAAATCTTGGAGGAACAAAGGATAGGCCGAGACCAACAACAGAATCGACACCGCCAGAAGCCTTGGCGAGACTTGAGAAGGCTCCTGCCAAAATATAAATCAAACACATGATTATGATATTGGAATCGCCACAACCTGCTATGAGGTTGTCAAACTTATCGTCAATACTTCCCTTAAACAAAATAAAGGCTGTAATAATTCCTAGAAAGGCAGCAACAGGGGCAGGCACTTGATAAAAGGCCATCTCAACTCCTCTGCTTTGTAAGATTGCTCCTGTAAGAAGGTAACTAAATATAAAAACCAAAAAAGGAACTAGGGCCTTAGCTGAAATATTTTTATTTTCTTTCATAATTCACCTCCCCTCATAAATTTCATCATGTACTATAATTCTATGCTAAAGTTTTAAAATGTAAAATACAAAAGTAAATCCTATTAAAAAAAGATTCATACGAAGATTATTCCAAGAAAAAAACTTAAAAAATTTTATATTTTTTAGCTTTATTTACATTTTTTAGTTTTTTTTACAAAACTTTATACGGATTTAATATCCCTTCATTTATAATAAAGAAAAACCTATAAATAATAGCTAATACATTTAATGGAGGAATATATATGAAAAAACAAAAAATAGCAAGCATCGCTTTAGCCATGGCCCTGTCAACTTCAACATTTGTTGGAAATATAAATCTTGTAGGGGCTGATAGTACTGAGGCAGGTAAAAATACAAACACAAGGGCAGAAAACGAGAAGGATCAAATAGGAAGAATAGAAAAAGAGCTTGAAGCTTTGAAAAAAGATTTAGCTAATAAGCTAAATGAGAAGGCTAGCCTAGAAAAAGAGAAAAAAGCCCTAGAAGAAGAAATAAAAGAAGCTAAGGCTAAGCTTGGCAAAGAATTAAAAAAGGCTGAAGAAAAACTAGAAGAAGCTAAGAATGCCCAAGCCCAAGACCAAAAGCTAATAGATGAAGCTAAGAAAAGAATACAAGGCTTGGAAGAAGAAAATACACGTTTAGATAAGGCTATTACAGAAAATAATCTCAAACTAGGTCAATTAGAAAAAAACAAAGATGATATAGAAGAATTAAAGGGAAAAATTGAAAAGGGCAAAGACTTTAAAACACAGCTAGAAGCTAAGAAGAAAGATGCCGAAAATAAGCTAGAACAAGCCAAAAAAGACCTTGCTAAGGCAAAATTAGAAGTTGAAAAACACGAAGCTTACTCCAAAAAAATAGAAGAAGATATCAACAAAAACAAGGCTAAACTTGAAGAAAATACCAAGGAACTTGCAAAAATAAGCCAAGAAATATCAGAACTTGAAGCTAAGAATTTTGATAATGCAGAAAATGAGAAGAGTTTAGCTGCTAATAAGGATATTATTACAACATATGAAAATGGACTTGCAAAAAAAGAAAGTCTTGAAAAAGAATTAGCTAGTCTCAAGAAAGCTAACCCTAACTATGACCCAGACTTAGATAAGAATATCGAAGAAAAAGAAAACGAAATTTCTTCTATCGAAAAAGAAATGACTAAGTTAGATGGTCAAAAGAAGGACATTACTCAACTTATTGAGAAAAGAACCAAAAATATAGAAAAAGCAAAAAGTGAAAAAGAAGAATATCGCACAGAGTTAGAGTCTATAAGAAAAAATATTAAAGCCAAAGAAGCAGAAATACAAAATCTAGAATTTGCAGTTCAAAACGCAAAAGAAGCTGAGGAAAATCAAAAACAAGCTAGAAAAGAAGGTAAAGATGATTCCAGCTTAGGAAATCCTTCAACAAATAGAGAGAGAGCAGAAAAAGATCTTGCAACAGCAAGGGAGGGTCTAAAAGAATTACAAGTAAAGGAAAAAGACTTGGAAAATAAAATGGACCAAAAAGACAAAGAGGTTGCAAATTATGTTCAACTAAATGATGTGGATCAAGGAAAGTTAGTTGGAATAGGAGAACAATTAAATGTAAAAAAAGCTGCTTTAGGTAAAATCAATCAAGAGAAAGAAGAGCTTGAAAATAAAAAAAATCAAGACCCTACAAGTGAAGAAACCAAGAGAGAAATAAAGCAGGCAGAAGATGGTTTATCTGTACTAAACAGTTCTCTTTCGGGAATCAAAATAAGCTACGAAAAAGCTAAGACAGAAGTAGCTAGACTAGAAAAGCTTATAGCTGAAAACGAACAAAATGCCAAAAATAAAGAAGAGAGATTAAAGACTCTAAAAGCGGATAAGGCAAAGAAAGAAGAAGAAAAAGATAGGCTTGAAAAGTTGCTTGCTAAGGATGAGAAAGAAAAGCCAAAATACGATAAAGAGCATTTACAACCAGCTAGAAAACAACAAGAAGCTGCAGAAGAAGCTGTAAAAACTCAAGAAAGATCCCTAGCAGAAGCAAATGAAGGAATCACAAAAGTAGACCAAGAAATAGCTGAAAATACAGAGGCCCTAAAGAATCTAGGAGCCTATGATGCTACAAAAGAAAAGCTAGAAAAAGAAAACTTATCAAAGAAAGACTCGATCGAAAATAACAAAAAAACCATAGAAAGCATTAATCAAGAAATTGATAAAATCAACAAAAGAGTTCCAGATAGAAAAATGGATTATGCAAAAGCTGCCGCAAAACTTTCAGAAGAGCGAGGAAAGAACAATGACCTCATAGCAAAGATTGCTGATATGGAGAAAAAACTCACTAAGCTAAATGGTGAGATATCCCTAAAGCAAGGGCAAATTGATACAGCTAATAAGGATATAAGAAGTAAACAACTAAGCTTAGATGCCCTAAAACAAATGGCTGAAAAAGAAAAAAATAAGCCAGAAAGAAGACCAGAAGAGAAAAAGCCAGACCAATCAGGCGAAGCGCCACAAGTAAAACCAGATGTGAAAAAGCCAGATCAATCAGGCGAAGCACCACAAGTAAAACCGGATGTGAAAAAGCCAGACCAATCAGGCGAAGCGCCACAAGTAAAACCAGATGTGAAAAAGCCAAACGAATCAGGCAAAGCACCACAAGTAAAACCAGATGTGAAAAAGCCAAGCGAATCAGGCAAAACTCCACAAGCAAAACCAGAAACAAAAAAACCAGAACAAGAAAAACAAAAACCTGAAAATCCAAAAGAAAACTCTAAGCAAAAGCAAAGAAAGGCTAAAAAACCAATAAGCCCAGAGAAAAAATTAGCTTTAGCAAAACTCAAAAAAGCCCATGAAGAAAACAAGATAATAAACAAGGCTTTGAGAATGCTTATAGAAAAATACCCAAACATCATCAGATCTGTTAGAGGCAAAGTCCTAAACTGGTTGGCAAAATCTAACACCCAACTTGAAAGAGCAGAAAAAATATTAGCTGAATATGAATAAAACTTACAAACTACCTGTGCAAACGGGTAGTTTTTCTTTAGCTTAATCATAAGCTTTAATACACAAAATTTTACACAGCCCCTTGTTATCTTCAAGCTAGCTTTATTAGGAAATAGGGCAAAAATTCTGATTATTTGTTATAATAGTAACAGATAAAAAAATTTATATTACTTGCAGAAAGGAAGCTTATGGATTTTGTTTATTACCTAACTTATTTTTTTATTTATGCCTTTATTGGTTGGATTTTGGAAGTTTTTTATAAGGCTATGACTAGGGGAATCTTTGTCAATAGCGGATTTTTGAATGGGCCCTACTGTCCAGTCTATGGTTTTGGAGCCATAGGAGTTTTGTATTTTCTATCCTTGGTAGAAACTAACAATAAGTTGCTTTTATTTTTTTCATCAATGTTTATTGCAACCCTTGTAGAATACCTTACGGGCTTTATATTAGAAAAGCTTTTTCATATGAAGTGGTGGGATTATTCCGACAAGCTTCTTAACCTAAGGGGCTATATATGCTTAGAGTTTTCATTGATATGGGGTGCTCTATGCTTTATCCTCCATGAAGCAGTCCATCCTTTACTTGTTCATTTTTTAAGCCATTTTACGAGTGGATTTTTGCTAGGGGCAGATATTGGATTTTCTTTGGTCTTAATGCTAGATTGCCTAGCTACGGTTAATACACTTTTAGGTATTAATAAGAAGTTTAAGGAAATAGAAAAGTCATCAGAAAAGATTAAAGAAGTATCCGATAGGATTGGAGAAAAAGTTGCAGAAAGAAGCCTTGACCTAAAGGATAAGAAGGAGGAGTTTGAGAAAAGCAAGCTCGCCCTAGAGCTTGATGAGAAAAAAGATAAGCTAAGAGCTGATGTTAGGATGATTTTCGATAAAAAATCTGAGAGGAGATTATTAAGGGCCTTCCCAAATCTTATAGAAAGGATTGGTCAAAGATTAAGAGAGGACTAAAAATTTTGGAAAAAGGGTAGGAATATGAAAAAGGGGATTGTTATGAAGTTAAGCGAAAAAAGAGAAAAGAAGTTTACATCCTTTAAGAGGTCAACCCTTGCCCAAAGGCTAGCAAGGCTTACTAGAATATGTGAGAATATGGATATAGCCGTCCTTATCATGGTAGATGGCTTTGAATCATCTGGCAGGGGTTATGTTATCAATGATATATGTAGTAAGCTTAACCCCAAATACTATGATGTAGAAGTCTTTGAGAATAAGGAGGAATATGAAGATAAGTTTCCTACCATGAAGAGGTTTTTCGAAAATACTCCACAAAATGGCCATATCAAAATATTTGCCCAATCTTTCTACTACAAACTTTTCAATGATTTGGATATAGATGAGGAAAGTCTAAGTTTAAGAATCGAATCTATGAAAAAACATGAGAAGATGCTCTATGATAGCAAGATGATAATAGTTAAAATCTTCTTAAACATTGATCAAAAGACCCAAGAAGAAAGAATGAGAGTTTCAGAAAAATCTACTAGCGGGCATTTTTATATCAGCTCAGTGGATAAAAAACAAAATAAAAATTATGAGGCCTACAAAAAGAATTTTGAAAAAATTTTAAATGCGACGAATTTCCCAACAAGTCCCTGGCATATAATAGATAGCATCGACAAAAAAGATGCTAGCAAAGAAGCTTTAGGTCTACTCCTAGATGAGATAAGCATGGGTATAGAAAGAGTAGGTATCCAGATAAAGGATGAGGAAAATATTGAAAGAGACTATGAGGCAAAAACATCTATACTATCAAATATTAACTTAGAAAAAACTATAGCA
This sequence comes from Anaerococcus tetradius ATCC 35098, assembly GCF_000159095.1. Lineage (GTDB taxonomy): Bacteria > Bacillota > Clostridia > Tissierellales > Peptoniphilaceae > Anaerococcus > Anaerococcus tetradius. The sequence goes on from NZ_GG666296.1 coordinate 224,266, forward strand.
GACGAAGAATACAAAAAGGAGAAAAAAGCCCTCCAAAAACAGATAAGGGATATGGCTTTCGAATACTACCAAAGGGGCATATCAACAATACTTGTCTTTGAAGGAGTAGACGCTGCAGGAAAAGATGGCGCCATAGAAAGACTTGTAAAAAAAATTGATCCGAGATTATATAAGGTCTTTGCTATTTCTGCACCAAGCAAATATGAACTAGCCCACCACTACTTGCGGAGGTTTTACAAGGACTTAGCAGAGGATGGATACCTAGCGATATTTTCAAGGTCTTGGTATGGCAGGGTCATGGTAGAAAGAATAGAAGGCTTTGCCAAGACTTGTGAGTGGAATAGGGCCTATGATGAAATACTAGCTATGGAAAAAGAAATTTACAATCATGGAAGTCTTATCCTCAAATTTTTTGTAAGCATAGATAAGGATGAGCAATACAAGAGATTTAAGGCTAGGGAAAATACCCCAGACAAACTCTACAAGATAACTGATGAGGACTGGAGAAACAGGGCTAAGTGGGATGAATATATAAAGGCTATGGATGAAATGTTAGCTAGAACTAATAAAGCTTATGCTCCATGGATAATCGTAGAAGGTAAGGATAAAAAATATGCTAGAATAAAGGTGATGAAAGAATACCTCAAATACGCCAAGGCCCACCTAGAAGATATGGATAAGAAAAATAACAAATAATTTCGAAGCTAGGCTCTCTTGAAATATGCTAGAAAAAAATCAAGCTAAGTTTTAAGAGAGCTTATCATTACTAAAAAGCTATTAAAATTATAATAAAAATATCTCAATTATCCTTCAAGAAAACTATATATGAAAATTGTTTCTATATATATATAAGGAAATTTGATTTGAAAGAAAAATGTAAGCTAAGAAAAGTTTCTGGTAAAAATATAGATGAACATTAGAAAATTTCCAAAGAAAAAGAAAAAAGAAAAAATAATTTACAATTTGAAAAATAAATAAGAAAAAATTTGCAATTGATAAATTAGCTAGTATATTAAAAAACAGCTAGTTAAGGCTAGTGATATATTTAAGCTAATAAGAGTTTCAAATCATGCAAAAAATGCTGATAAAACACTTGATTTATTAAGCTTTTTGATGTATCATATATAAGTGCTGTGAAGTGAGATGTTGCTTGTTTCTTAGGCCAAGGAAATAAGGAAACTTTCACCTAGCAAGTTTAGGAATAATCCTAAGCGATTTCCAAATTATTATCAAACGCCCGGGTGGGCGTAAAGAAAGAGAGAGGAAAAATGGCTAATCAAAAGATAAGAATTAGACTAAGAGCATACGATCACGAAGTAATCGATAGCTCAGCAGAAAAAATCGTAGAAGCGGTTAAAAGATCCGGAGCTGAAGTAAGTGGACCAATTCCATTACCAACTGAGATAGAAAAAATTACTATCTTGAGAGCGGTTCACAAATACAAAGACTCAAGAGAACAGTTTGAACAAAGAACACACAAAAGATTAATCGACATCATAGGTCCTAATGCAAAGACATTAGATTCACTTAAAAAACTAAACCTACCTGCAGGTGTCGACATCGAAATTAAGCTATAACTGTAATTAGGATGATTGAAGATAATCTAGTCAATAGGATTTGACAGATCATCAATCCGCTGTAATTAAGGAGGTACTCAGTGAAGAGTATATTTACAACAAAAGTAGGCATGACTCAAGTCATCGACGAAGATGGAGTTATTACTCCTGTTACTGTCCTAAAAGCTGACGAAAATGTAGTTGTACAAGTTAAAACAGTAGAAACTGATGGTTACAACGCTATCCAAGTTGGTTACATGGACAAAAAAGAAAAGAATGTAACAAAACCAGTAAGAGAACACTTTAAAAAGGCTAACGCAAGCACAAAGAGATACCTAAGAGAAGTTAATTTCGGAGATGAAACTCCAGAATTAAATCTTGGCGATATTATCACAGTTGAACAATTTGAAGCTGGAGATATCGTAGATGTAGTTGCTACAAGCAAAGGTAAGGGAACTCAAGGTGCTATCAAGAGATGGAACTACGGAAGAGGTCCAGCAAGCCACGGTTCAAAATCACACAGAGTTGCAGGTGCAAGAGCTGCAGGTTCTGACCCAGCAAGAGTTTTCAAAGGTAGAAAAGGTTCAGGAAAGATGGGTAATGAAAGAGTTACTATCCAAAACATTGAAATTGTTAAAGTAAGTGTTGAAGATAACTACATCTTAGTTAAAGGTGGAGTTCCAGGACCTAAGGGCGGACTTGTTCAAATTAAACAAGCTATAAAAGCCTAATTAAGGAGGAATAAATGCCTAAAGTAGATATTTTAAACATTAAGGGAGAAAATGTTGGTTCTTTAGAGCTAAACGAAACTCTATTTAATACAGAAATAAGCGAACATGCCGTTTATGAAGTAGTTAAAAACCAACTAGCAAATAAAAGACAAGGTACACAATCTGCGAAAACTCGTTCAGAAGTTCGTGGTGGTGGACGTAAACCATTTAGACAAAAGGGAACAGGACGTGCCCGTCAAGGTTCAATCAGAGCTCCTCACTACACAGGCGGTGGAGTTGTATTTGCACCAAAGCCAAGAGATTATAGTTACAAAGTTCCAAAGAAACTAAGAAGAAAAGCATTATATTCAGTTCTTACATCAAAGCTTAACGACAATGAATTAGTAGTTCTTGATAGCCTAAGCTTAGAAAACGCTAAAACAAAAGAAGCTGTTAAAGTTCTTGAAGCAGTAAATGCTGGTAAGAAAGCATATGTAGTTACAGCTGAAAATGACACACTAGTATATAGATCATTTAGAAATATCGAAGGAGTAGATGTCGCAGCTGCAAGCCTAATCAATGTTTATGACTTAGTTAGACACAACAAGTTAGTTATCACAAAGGATGCGATTGCTAAGCTTGAGGAGGTATTTATCTAATGAAATCACCTTACGAAATAATCAAAAGACCAATAATCACAGAAAAAAGCATGGAAATGCTTGACAGTAACAAATACACTTTTGAAGTAGACAAGAATGCAAACAAACCAGAAATCAAAGCTGCAATAGAAGCTATTTTTGACGGAGTTAAAGTTAAAAAAGTAAGAACTATGAACTTTACTGGAAAATCTGTAAGAACAAGATACGGATATGGTAAAAGAGCTGACTGGAAAAAAGCTATCGTAACATTAACAGAAGATAGTGCAGATATTGAATACTTCGATGGACTATAAGGAGGGTTTAAATGGCTATTAGAAAATTAAAACCAACTTCAAACGGTCATAGAAATATGTCTGTTTCAACATTCGAAGAAATTACTACAGACAGACCAGAAAAAAGTCTTACAGTTGATCTAAAATCAAAGGGTGGTAGAAACAACACAGGTAGGACAACAGTTAGATTCCGTGGTGGCGGAGTTAAGAGAAGATACAGAATAATCGACTTTAAAAGAGATAAAGACAATATCCCAGCTAGAGTTAAAACTATAGAATACGATCCAAATAGATCAGCAAACATTGCCCTAGTTGCTTATGCTGATGGTGAAAAGAGATATATCCTTGCTCCAAAGGGACTAAAAGTTGGAGATGTTATTGAATCAGGAAGTGAAGCTGATATCAAAGCAGGTAACGCTCTAGAATTAAAAGATATTCCAGTAGGTACAACAATCCACAACATCGAGCTTAGAGCAGGTCGTGGTGCAGTACTTGTAAGAAGTGCAGGAGTTGGAGCTCAACTTATGGCTAAAGAAGGAAACTTCGCAACACTTAGACTTCCATCAGGTGAAATGAGAATGATCCACCTAAACTGCAAGGCTACAATCGGAGTTGTAGGAAATGCTGAACACGAACTTATTAGAATTGGTAAGGCTGGTAAGAGCAGATATCTAGGTAGAAGACCTCACGTAAGAGGATCTGTAATGAACCCTGTTGACCATCCACATGGTGGTGGTGAAGGTAGAACACCAATTGGTAGACCAGCACCAATGACACCATGGGGTAAAAAAGCTATCGGTGTTAAGACAAGAAACACTAAAAAACAATCTGAATCTTACATCGTAAGAAGAAGAAACGAAAAATAGGGGGATATAATGGCAAGATCTATAAAAAAAGGACCATTTGTCGATGATCATTTAATGAAGAAAATTGACGAATTAAATGAAAAAAATGAGAAAAAAGTAATTAGGACTTGGTCAAGACGTTCTACAATATTCCCTGAATTTGTAGAACACACTATCGCAGTTCATGACGGTAGAAAACACGTTCCAATATATATAACAGAAGACATGGTAGGACACAAATTAGGTGAGTTCGTACCAACTAGAACATTCAGAGGCCACGCTAAAAAGGCTACTGAAATGAAAAGCAAAATGAGATAGGAGAGAAACTATGGAAGTTAAAGCAATAGCTAAATATCAAAGAATTTCTCCTCTTAAAGTTCATTATATAGCTAGAGAAATTAGAGGCAAACAAGTAGATGAAGCACTTAACATTTTAAGATTTACTAACAAAAAAGGTGCTAAACTTCTTTCAGATGTACTAAAAAGTGCCATTGCCAATGCTGAAAACAATAACGGACTTGATAGAGCTAACCTTTATGTTAAAAAAGCATATGCTAACGATGCTCCAACAATGAAAAGATGGCATCCAAAGGCTAAAGGTGCCGCATATCCAATACTAAAAAGATCAAGTCATATCGGCGTAGTGCTAGCAGATATAGAAGATACGGAGGAATAAGATGGGCCAAAAAGTAAACCCTAAAGGATTTAGAGTAGGTGTTATCAGAGACTGGGATTCAAAATGGTTCGCTGACAAGAAAGATTTCTCAGAGCTATTAGTTGAAGATTATAACATCAGAAAAATAGTTAAAAAAGAAGTATATGATGCAGGAATTGCAGATATAGAAATAGAAAGAGCAGTAAACAACCTAAAGATTACAATATTCGCTGCAAAGCCAGGTATGGTAATCGGCAAGGGCGGAGCAGGAGTTGAAGAGTTAAAGAAGAAACTTGAAAAGGCTGCCCCATCTAAGAGAATCATCATCAACGTTGAAGAAATCAAATACCAAGACCTTGCTGCACAACTTGTTGCTGAAAGTATTGCAAGCCAACTAGAAAACAGAGTAGCTTTTAGACGTGCTATGAAACAATCTATCCAAAGAACAATGAGAGCTGGTGCTAAGGGTATCAAAACTATGGTATCAGGTAGACTTGGTGGAGCTGATATGGCAAGAAGCGAAGGATATTCTGAAGGAACAATTCCACTTCAAACCCTAAGAGCAAACATTGACTATGGATTTGCAGAAGCTGACACAGAATATGGTAAAATTGGTTGTAAAGTTTGGATCTACAAGGGCGAAGTTCTTCCAGGAGAAAAGGCTCAAAGAGAACCAAAAATGAAACAACCTAGAAATAATAACAGAAGAAAAAGAAATAATAGACGTCCAAATAATAAATAAGGATATCGCTATTTAAAGAATTAGGAGAGAATTATTATGTTGATGCCTAAAAGAGTTAAATATCGTAGACAACACAGAGGCAGAATGAAGGGGTTTGCTCAAAAGGGTAACGAACTAGCTTACGGTGAATATGGCCTACAAGCTACAGAAGCTACCTGGATGACTGCAAATCAAATAGAAGCTGCTCGTCGTGCGATGACAAGATATATAAAAAGAGGCGGAAATATTTGGATTAAAGTATTTCCAGACAAGCCAGTTTCTAAGAAACCAGCAGAAGTAAGAATGGGTTCTGGTAAAGGTGCTCCAGAATATTGGGTTGCTGTAGTAAAACCAGGAAGAGTACTATTTGAGATGAGTGGTGTTAGTGAAGAAGTTGCTAGAGAAGCTATGAGACTTGCTGCACAAAAACTTCCAATCAAGACAAAATTCATCCAAAGACTTGAAGTTACAGGTACGGAGGAATAAGGATGAAAGTAGCAGAAATCAGAAATTTATCAGACCAAGATTTAGATAAACAATTAAATGATTTACAAAGTGAGCTTTTCAATCTTCGTTTTAGACTTGCAACAGGACAACTTGAAAATCCAGCAGCTATAGGAAATGTTAAGAAAGATATAGCTAGAGTTAAGACAATCCAAACAGAAAGAAAGCTTAATTTAAATAAGGAGGCTTAAGTTTCATGGAAAGAAATAGAAGACACGTGCTAAAGGGCGTTGTAGTATCTGATTCAATGGATAAAACTATAACAGTTTTAGTTGAAGAAAAGATCCAACACCCAGTGTACAAAAAAAGAATGAATAGAAGCAAGAAATACAAAGCTCATGATGAACTAAACGAGGCTAAAGTTGGCGATACAGTTGTAATAATGGAAACAAGACCACTATCTAAAACAAAAAGATGGAGACTAGTTCGCGTAAGCCTTGCGGCAGAAATTGTTTAATAGATATAGGAGATTATTATGATACAACAAGAAACTCGTATGAGAGTTGCAGATAACTCCGGAGCAAGAGAACTTTCAGTAATTAAAGTTCTTGGAGGAACTGGAAGAAGATATGCTAATATCGGTGACGTTGTAGTTTGTTCAGTAAAGAGTGCAACACCCGGAGCAGCGGTAAAAAAAGGTTCTGTAGTTAAAGCTGTAATCGTTAGAACAAAAAGAGGCCTAAAAAGAGCTGATGGTTCAACAATCAACTTTGATGAAAATGCGGCTGTAGTTATCAAAGATGACAAGAGCCCAGTTGGAACAAGAATCTTTGGACCAGTAACTAGAGAATTGAGAAGTGAAGGATTCATGAGAATCATCTCACTTGCACCGGAAGTATTATAGGAGGATTATATGCACATTAAAAAAGGCGATAAAGTCCAAGTAATATCAGGTGAATATAAAGGACATGTAGGCGAAGTTATTAAAGCCCTACCAAAAGAAAATAAAGTAATAGTTGAAGGTGCAAATATTAGAATCAAACACCAAAAAGCAACCCAAATGGGTGGCGAAAGTGGAAGAATCGAAAGAGAATGTCCAATCGATGCTTCTAAAGTGCTTCTATATTCAGAAGAACTTAAAAAAGGTGTTAGAACTAGAGTAGAATTCGTAGATGGCAAAAAAGTTCGTGTATCTACTAAAACAGAAGAAAAATTCAACTAGTTCAAAGGAGATATTATGACAAGTAGATTAAAAGAAAAATATCAAAACGAAGTTGTTGGTAAACTTACAGAACAATTCGGTTATGAAAATGTTCATCAAGTACCAAAGCTTGAAAAAATTGTTATAAACGTAGGACTAGGTGAAGCAAAAGATAACCAAAACCTTTTAAATGCAGCTAAAGAGGAGCTTGCTCTTATTACAGGTCAAAGACCAATTGAGCTTAAAGCTAAAAAATCTGTAGCTAACTTTAAACTAAGAGAAGGTCAATCAATTGGTACTAAAGTTACACTAAGAAGAGAGAAAATGTATGATTTCCTAGACAAGCTTATCTCAATCTCACTTCCAAGAGTTAGGGACTTTAGAGGTATCAATCCAAACAGCTTTGATGGACGTGGAAACTATTCACTTGGAATTAAAGAACAATTGATTTTCCCTGAAATCAAATATGATAACGTAGATTTCTTACATGGTATGGATATCAGTATAGTTACTACAGCTAAAACAGATGAAGAAGCAAAAGCATTCTTAGAATTAATGGGAATGCCATTTAGGAAATAATTAAGGAGCAAAAATGGCTAAAAAGTCACTAAGAGCTAAACAACAAAGAAAACAAAAATTCTCCACAAGAGAATATACAAGATGTAAACTTTGTGGAAGACCACACGGCTACTTAAGAAAATATGGAATCTGCCGTATTTGCTTTAGAGAACTTGCAAATAATGGACAAATTCCAGGAGTTAGAAAAGCAAGCTGGTAATTAAGGGGGAATAATAATTATGATGACAGATCCAATAGCGGATATGCTAACAAGAATCAGAAATGGTAACAAAGCAAACCATAAACAAGTTTCTTTACCATCTTCTAATGAGAAAAAAGCTATTGCCCAAATTCTGCTTGATGAAGGCTTTATAACAGGATTTAACGTAGAAGAAGACGGCAAACAAGGTATTCTTACAATTGATTTAAAATATACTGAAAATGGTGAAAAAGTAATCTCAGGTCTTAGAAGAATTTCTAAACCAGGTCTTAGAGTTTACGTAAAGGCAAATGAAGTTCCAAAGGTTCTTGACGGTCTTGGAACAGCAATCATTTCAACATCAAAAGGACTATTAACTGACCGTGCTGCAAGAAGCAAGAATGTAGGCGGAGAAGTTATTTGTTACGTATGGTAAGGAGATATATATGTCAAGAATAGGAAAACTTCCAATTGAAATACCTTCTGGAGTAACAATTGAAATTAATGATCGACTAGTTAGTGTAAAGGGACCAAAGGGAAATGATAGCCTAGAAGTTTCTAAGAATGTAGAACTTGAACTTAACGAAAAAGAACTTTTAGTTAAAATACCAGAAAACTACACAAAAGCACAAAACGTTGATCACGGTTTATATAGATCTCTTATCAACAACATGGTTGTAGGAGTGTCAGAAGGATATAGTAAAACACTTCAAATCGAAGGAACAGGATACAGAGCTAACAAACAAGGTAAAAACCTAGTAATGAACTTAGGTTTCTCTCACCAAGTAACAATGGCAGATCCTGAAGGAATCGAAGTTGAAGTACCAAATGATAGAACAATTGTAGTTAAGGGAATTAACAAACAATTAGTAGGTCAACATGCTGCAAACATCAGAAACTGGAGAAAACCTGAACCATACAAGGGCAAGGGTATCAGATATGAAGGTGAGCATGTAAGACGTAAAGTTGGTAAAACAGGTAAGTAGGAGATAAGTAATGGCTAAAAAAACTAAACAAGATAAACTTTTAACTCGTAAAAAAAGAGTAAGAGCTAAGATAAGCGGAACTCCTCAAAGACCAAGACTAAGCGTTTATAAATCAAACACAAATATCTATGCTCAAGCAATTGATGACGTAAATGGAGTAACACTAGCTAGTGCAAACACTCTACAAGAATCAGTTTCTGCTGGAGCAAAGAATAATGCTAATATTGAAGCAGCTAAAAAAGTTGGCGAAGCTATAGCTAAGGCTTGCTTGGATAAGGGAATCGAAACTGTAGTATTTGACAGAAACGGCTACCTATATCACGGAAAAGTAAAAGCATTAGCAGAAGCAGCAAGAGAAGCTGGTCTTAAGTTTTAATTGAGGAGGTATTAGATGAATTATTTATTAAGAAGCGAAGTAGAAAAACTAAACCTCGAAGATAGAGTAGTTGCAATAAACAGAGTTGCTAAAACTGTAAAGGGTGGACGTAACATTAGATTCTCAGCTCTAGTAGTAGTTGGAAATGGCAATGGTTATGTTGGAATCGGAACAGGAAAAGCTACAGAAGTACCAGAAGCAATTAGAAAAGCTAGCGAAGATGCTAAAAAACACATGATTAATGTTCCAATAGTTGGAACAACAATCCCACACAGAATCCATGGATCAAAAGCAAGTGGTAGAGTTCTCCTAATGCCTGCAAAAGAAGGTACAGGAATCATCGCTGGTGGTCCAGTTCGTGCGGTATGTGAATTAGCTGGTTACAAAGATATCAGAGCTAAAAACTTAGGTACATCAAACCCAAGAAATATCATCAACGCTTGTATCGAAGCATTCTCAAGCATGAAAACTGTTGAAGAAGTTGCAAGACTTCGTGGTAAATCGGTAGAAGAATTTGATTATTAAGGAGAGTAAAATGGCGAAACTTGAAATCACACTAAAAAGATCTTTTATCGGTAGAAAAGATGGACAAATCGCAACTTGTAAAGCACTTGGCCTAAGAAAAATCGGCCAAACTGTTACAAAAGATGACAATGCAGCAATCAGAGGAATGATTAAGAAAGTATCATTCATGGTTGATGTAAACGAATTAAACTAAGGGGTGTAAGATGAAATTACATGAATTACAACCTAATGCGAAGTTGAAAAAAGGCAAAAGAAAAGGTAGAGGTCCTGGTTCAGGAAACGGTACAAGAGCTGGTCGTGGACAAGACGGACAAAACTCAAGAAGCGGTGGCGGTACAAGACCAGGCTTCGAGGGTGGTCAAATGCCTCTATACAGAAGACTTCCAAAAAGAGGTTTTAAAAACATCAATAGAAAGATTTATGAAACAATCAACATTGAAACATTAAATGCTTTCGAAGATGGTACAGAAGTAACACCAGAATTATTATTTGCAAATAAATTCCTAAACAAAAACAAAGCTAAAGCAGGAGTTAAGATTCTTGGAGATGGAGAACTTAACAAAAAGCTAACAGTAAAAGCTCACAAATTTACTAAATCAGCTGTAGAGAAAATCGAGAAAGCTGGCGGTAGTATCGAAGTAATCGAAACTACTAAATGGGTTAAACCATCTAAAAAAGCTTAGTAGAAAGCATGGTGAGCAATGCTAGATATAATTAAAAAGGCAGCAAAAGAAGAAGAAATAAGAAAAAGATTTTATTTCACTCTTCTAATGCTTGTAGTATATAGACTAGGAAATAATATTCCAATACCATTTATCGATTCAAAAGCACTAGCAGATGCATACAACAATATTCAAGGAACACTCGTAGATTACTTAAATATGCTAACAGGTGGTGGCTTATCCACCCTTTCCATATTTGCCCTAGGAGTACAACCTTACATCACCGCATCAATCGTAATGCAACTTTTATCTGTTGTAATACCAAGACTTGAAGAGTTATCAAGAGAAGGTGAGCAAGGTAGAAAAACAATCCAAAAATATACCAGATATGTAACAATTGGTCTTGCAATCTTCCAAGCTATAGCCATAACAAATGGTCTATACGGTGCAGCCCTATCATCTGCTACAGGTTTCCAAAAGATAGTAATGAATATAGTCCTAATTGGTGGTACTATGTTTGTAACATGGATGGGTGAAACCATAACAGAAAAAGGACTTGGAAATGGTACAAGTCTTATAATCTTCATGGGTATTATAGCATCCTTCCCAAGAACAATTGCTAGGTGGAAACAAGGACTTCACTATGATACAACTAGCGTAGCATCTATAGTAATAATGGCAGTAATTATTGTATTTATAGTGCTTGCAGTAGTTTTGATATCTGAAGGTGAAAGAAAAGTACCAATCCAATATGCCAAAAGAGTTGTTGGACGTAAGATGTATGGTGGCCAATCAACCCACATTCCTGTAAAGGTAAACATGGGAGGTGTAATGCCAATCATCTTCGCATCAGCAGTTCTAGCTATACCATCAACAGTATCACTATTCTTTGGTGGTAATGGTAAAAGCTCAATATCGCACTTTTTCCAAGGCACAACTGTTGGATTCGGAGTGTATTTACTAATACAAACTATACTAATCCTAGTATTTGCTTATTTCTACAATCAAATCCAATTCAATACTGTAGAATATGCAAAGCAATTACAACAAAATGGTGGTTTCGTTCCTGGAATAAGACCTGGTAAACCAACTAGTGATTTCCTAGCAAGTGTATCAACAAAGATAACTTTCATAGGTTCAATAGCACTAGCCTTACTAACAATAATTCCAGCTATTTCATCAAGAGTTTTAGGATTACAAATTTCCTTTGGTGGTTCATCCGTAATCATCGTAGTTGGTGTAATAATCGAAACCATTAAACAAATCGAAGCAATGATGACAATGAAACAATACAAAGGCTTTTTAAACAGGTAAGAAATGAATATTATTTTATTAGGCCCTCCAGGAGCTGGAAAGGGTACATTAGCAAATAAGATCATAGAAAAAAAGGGAGCAGTTCAGATAGCAACTGGAGATATATTTAGATATAATATCTCTAACAAGACTGAACTAGGTCTAAAAGCTAAGTCCTACATGGACAGAGGCGATCTTGTACCAGATGAATTGACAATTGATTTGGTATGGGATGCCTTCGATAAGCATAAAGACGAAAGTAAAGAAGGAAGGATCATTCTTTTTGATGGATTTCCAAGAAACCTTGACCAAGCAAAAGCTCTTGATCAAGGAATGATTGAAAGAAATCAAAAAATAGATCATGTCGTATACTTTGACGTAGCAGAAGAAATTCTTATAGAAAGGATCGCTGGCAGAAGAGTGTGCACCAATTGTGGAGCAAGCTACCACATACACAACAATCCTCCAAAAAGAGAAGATATTTGTGATAAGTGTGGAGAAGAGCTCATCCAAAGAGATGACGACAACGAGAAAACTGTAAAAAACAGAATCGATGTTTACAATGCACACACATCCGTACTAATTGATTACTTCAACGAAAAAGGTATATTACTTAGTATTGATGGCACAAATTCTCCAGACGAAGTTTTTGAAGAATTTCTGGATAAATTAGGAGAATAATTCTAATTTATGCTGATAAGAAAGAAAAGTGCGATAGAATCTTTTAGAGATTATATTTGTTAGATGTCTTATTGATATAAGACAATTGGAAGAGGCATTCAATAGACATGAGGACAAAGAAAAGGAGGTTCTATCGATGTCAAAAAAAGATGCTATAGAAGTTACAGGAGTTGTTGTTGAAGCATTGCCAAACGCAATATTTAGAGTCGAGCTTGAAAATGGTCATCAAATACAAGCCCACATATCAGGCAAACTTCGTATGAACAGCATAAGAATACTAGAAGGAGATAAAGTAACTGTAGAATTATCTCCATATGATCTAAGTCAAGGTAGAATAACTTGGAGAAAGAAGTAGTCCCATCATCTTGGGTGTAAAATCGCAAGATTTTACATTTTCGAGACGAGCGAAGCGAGTCCGAAAAACTAAGCGAGAAAGGCAAATTGCCTTTCGAGAGGACATCATCTTGGGTGTAAAATCGCAAGATTTTCATTTCGAGACGACAGGAGCGAGTCCGAAAAACTAAGCGAGAAAGGCATAAAGCCTTTCGAGAGGCGTCATCTTGGGAAAATCCAATTTTTCACTCAAATAAATTCAAGTACTACCCATTCATTAGGAATAATCATAAGATGAGGAGTCAAAATGAAAGTTAGAGCATCAGTTAAAAAAATGTGTGATAAATGCAAAATTATCAAAAGAAACGGTAAAGTTATGGTGATTTGCGAAAATCCAAAACATAAACAAAGACAAGGTTAGGAGGGTTCAATGCCAAGAATAGCTGGTATAGATTTACCTAGAGAAAAAAGAGCAGAAATTGGACTAACTTATATATATGGTATAGGCCGTTCAACTTCTAATGAAATTTTAAAAAATGCAGGAATCAATCCTGATACAAAGATGAAAGACCTTACAGAAGAAGAATTAGGTAAAATCCGTGAACAATTAAATAACTACCACATCGAAGGAGATCTAAGAAGAGATATCTCAATGAACATTAGAGCTCTTAAAGAAATAGGTAGCTATAGAGGATTAAGACATAAAAACAATCTTCCTGTAAGAGGACAAAACACAAAGAACAATGCGAGAACCAGAAAAGGTAGAAGGGGTTAATAAGAAATGGCTAAAACAAAGAAAACTACTTCAAGAAGAAGAAGAGTCAAGAAAAATGTTGAACGTGGCCAAGCTCACATTAACTCAACATTTAACAATACAATGGTGACCCTTACAGATATGCAAGGTAATGCACTATCTTGGGCATCTGCTGGTCAATTAGGATTTAGAGGTAGCAGAAAATCTACACCATTTGCAGCTAGTGAAGCAGCAGATGTTGCAGCTAAGAAAGCTATCGACCAAGGACTAAAAACTGTAGAAGTTTATGTAAAAGGTCCTGGTTCAGGAAGAGAATCAGCAATCAGAAGTCTACAAGCTGCAGGTCTTGAAGTTACAATGATTAAAGACGTAACTCCAATTCCACACAATGGATGTAGACCTCCAAAGAGAAGAAGAGTGTAGAAAGGCGCGATTATGGCAGTATCAAAAGATCCAGTATATAAAAGAGCTAGAGCTTTAGGTATTTCTCCAGCATATCTAGGATACACAGGAGAAAGCAAGAGAGCTCTTCCAAATAGAAGAAGTAAACTTTCCGAATACGGAATGCAACAAAGAGAAAAACAAAAAGCTAAATTCATCTATGGAGTAAGCGAAAAACAATTTAGAGGATACTATGAAGCCGCTTCAAAAATGAAGGGACAAACAGGTGAGGAACTTATAATTCTTTGTGAAAGAAGACTAGACAATGTTGCATTTAGATCAGGTCTTGCTAGAACAAGAAGAGAAGCTCGTCAAATAGTAACTCACGGACATCTAACTGTAAATGGAGTACAAGTTGATATTCCATCATACAAGGTTTCTGAAGGTGATGTAATCGAAGTTCGTGAAAAATCTAGATCAAACTCATTATTTAAAGCCATCAAAGAAACAAATGCTACATTTGGTGTAGTTGAATGGCTAAATAGCGACATAGAAAACTTAAAAGTAATTGTAGACAGATTCCCTACAAGAGAAGACATCGACATTCCAGTTGAAGAACGTATGATCGTTGAGTTCTACTCTAAATAGGTAGAATTTAAGTTAGAACTAAGGAGTTACCATGATCGAAAAATTAGATACAAATATACAAATATTGGATATAAACGAAGAAGAACACTACGGAAAATTCGCCTTGTATCCACTTGAGCGAGGATATGGTACAACCATTGGAAACAGTATGAGAAGGGTGCTTTTATCATCCTTACCTGGTTCTAGCGTCTCAAAAATACTTATAGAAGGAGTTCTTCACGAATTCTCCACCATAGATGGGGTAGTTGAAGATGTTCCTGAAATAGTTCTAAATATTAAAGGTCTAGACGTTACAAAACACACTGATGAAGATGTAACATTATTCTTAGACATAGAAGGACCAAAGATTGTAACAGCAAAAGATATTAAAGAAGATAGTTCAGTAGAAATTGCAAATCCTGATCACTATATAGCAACTGTCAATGAAAAATCTAGGCTTTTTATCGCCATGGATGTAACTGACGGTAAGGGATATAGAATTTCTGAAGAAAATAAAAAAGAAAGCGATCCAATAGGAGCAATTGCTATTGACTCATCATTCACCCCTGTAAAAAAAGTAAACTTCACTGTTGAAAATACAAGAGTAGGTGAGTCTACTGACTATGACAAACTCATAATGGAAGTTTGGACAAATGGAACAATCACTCCTCAAGAAGCCCTAGCAGAAGGATCATCAATCTTAATCGACAACTTCTCCTTCTTCACAGAATTGCCTAACCAACAATTCCCACCAGAAGTCGAAGAAGTTGAAGAAGAAGTAAATGATGAGGAAGAAAACTTAAATGAAGATTTGGCTATGACCATAGAAGAGATGGACCTAAGCCTTAGATCATTTAACTGTTTAAAAAGAGCTGGTTTTAATAGGGTAAGTGATATCATCGAAGTAACAGAATCTGAGCTTAAAGCAATCAAGAACTTCGGTAAAAAATCATTGACAGAAGTAATAGAAAAGCTTGACGAGTTAGGTCTAAGCTTAAAAGATGAATAGGAGGTAAGTATGGCCGATAAGAGAAAACTTGGCAGAAGAACTGACCACAGAAATGCTATGCTTAGAAACCTTGTGCAATCATTACTAGACAACGGCAGAATCGAAACTACTGTAACTAGAGCAAAAGAAGCACAAAAAATGGCTGACAAAATGATTACATTAGGCAAGAAAAACACACTTCACACAAGAAGAGAAGCTGCAGCATATATTTATAAACCATCAACTGTTCAAAAATTATTCGCAGAAATTGCACCAAACTATGAAGACAGAAATGGTGGATACACAAGAGTACTAAAATTAGGACCAAGAAGAGGCGACGGATCTGAACGTGCTATTCTTGAATTAGTATAAAATATACTTAAAAGTATAATATAACTTCTAGCATCTTTGAGAGATTGAAGGTGCTTTTTTTTGTCCAAAAATACTGGGCCTATAATAAATCGTGTTGGTAGAAGTAAATGATACTTCTGTCGGCACGATTTTTTCGTAAAAAAATAAGACATATTTAATCATTTACCCTATAATTAAATTAACCACAAATCAAAAAAGGGGG
>NZ_GG666296.1:240698-247489 GCF_000159095.1 Anaerococcus tetradius ATCC 35098
ATTTATGGCTAAGTATGATAATGAATTCAATGTAGATTTTTCATATCTACCAAAACACCTATCATTTGACGAGTTTAAGTCAACCAAGGATGCTAAAGGAGCTATGAGTTTTATATATCTAGATTCAGATAATCACAAGGTTATTGATATTGTAGAGAATAGACAGTTACCTTACCTAAGGAAATATTTCTTATGTTATCCAAGATATGTTAGAGACAAGGTTAAGACTGTATGTATTGATATGTATAGTCCATATATTTCACTTATCAAAGAACTCTTTGTTAATTCAGAAATTATTATAGATAGATTTCATATTGTAAAGCTCTTTACTAACTCTTTCAACCATACAAGGATTTATACAATGAAGACTTATTCCACTAGCAATATTAAATACAAAAGGCTTAAGAAATATTGGAAGCATTTTCTAAAACCTTACAAGTTACTTGATCCTATACACTTTTTTAAACGTGTTCATTTCCCTGGTAGTCTTGTATCTGATGAGGATATAGTAGATATTAGTCTTAACATTGATAAAACCTTGAAAGATACATATGAATGTTACCAATGCTTGAGGGAAGATATTGAGAAGAGGAATTTTGAATTATTTGCATTTCATTTAAGTTATTTTAAAGATAAGGTGAATGACAAAATGAAAACCTCAATAGATACCTGTTTTTATTACCTTGATCTAATTAAGAACTCATTTATTTATGATTATTCTAATGGACCTATAGAGGGTGTTAACAACTTCATAAAAGTCTTAAAGAGAATAGCCTTTGGTTACAGTAATTTTGCTAATTTTAGAACAAGAATATTTATCACCAGAAATTTATTAGCTAGTTAAAAAATTCAGGGATAGAAATTTCTATCCCTGATTAAGAATTTGGTTGATTTTTATTTACCAACACGATTTGACAAAGAGCCGAAAAAATTTATTATGAAACATGGTTTAAATTTCAAGATAAATACGCCTTTACTTTCAATGAAGAACTAAGAAAGAAATTCACTGGCAAGAACGAAGCTGGTATTAGAGATGAATTAGTGAATCTTCTAGGCTCTCTTGATAAGGTTAAAAGTTTAAGGAAAGACTTGGAAGCCGATAGAATCGAAAGCCTTAAATCTTATAGGGGGTCCATCAAAAAAGAGGGACTAGATGACTTGTTAGAGTTTTTAAGAGCAGAAAAGATTAAATGTGCCCTAGCTTCTTCTAATGATAGAAAGAAAATTGATTTACTACTAAAAAAAGAAAATATCTATGATTTTTTTGATTTTATTATATCAGGAGAAAATGTAGAAAAAAGTAAACCTGATCCTGAAATCTTTGTTAAGGCTAAAGATGCCTTTGAATTTAGTAATGAAGAATGCCTTATCCTTGAAGACTCCTACAATGGCTATAAAGCAGCCCAAAAGTCAGCTATGGACTATCTTATAATTCATGATTCTAGTTTCGATAAGTATTTTTCTGCTGATAGAGAAGTTGATAATTTAAGAAGTGTTATAGCTTATATAAAATAGTTTATAGGAATTATTTAGGCTAATTTTTTACTTGTAATTTTGCCTTAATTTCATTAGCCAATCTTCTATTATCAATGTTTGGGATTAAGATTTTATTTATGATTTAAGTTATATTTTTTAGAGAAAGCTAAACTAAATATTAGCTGGCTATTTTTAATTTATTGATAAATATATATTAAAAGATATAGTGATTATAAGAAGCTTAAGGTAGGAAGAGATGGTTAAGAGAAATAATTTTACTGAAGATAAAAATTTTTTTATATTAAATTCTATGGATGATCGGGTTAGGATTGTCGATCCTAAGGGAAAAACGGTCTTTATTAATGATGTCTTCAAAAATGCAAGCGATAAGTCTCTTGAACTGAAAAATTATATTAATGAGAATGCATCATTCCTTATGCTTCAAAGAAATAGCACCTTGAGCAATACTACCATGATTGAAGAAAAGCTAATTGATGACAGATACTTTTCTATTAAAACTTCACCAATCTATAATGGGGATGAGTTTTTGGGTATTATCGAAGTCTATAGGGATATAACAAGAGAAAGTCTTATGAAAATCGAGCTATTTAATAATAACAGGAATATGCTTGATGATGTGAGATTTGTAAAGAAAATTCAGTCCAATATCCTGCCTAAAGATAATAGCTATGCAAATCTTCGTCTTAGAAGTAAGTATCTGCCAAGCGATGAACTTTCTGGAGATTTCTTTGATATTATAAAGATAGATGATAATAAATATGGTATATATATTGCCGATATCATGGGACATGGAGTAAAGGCTTCTATAATGACTATGTTTATAAAACTTACTATGAACGCTATCTTAGATAAGCATCCGACTTTTTCACCTTCAGAGATATTATTCAAACTTAGGGATAAGTTTGCCAAACTCGGCATGGAGTCTAGTCAATATTTTACAGCTTGGCTGGGGGTTTTTGATTTTTCGGAAAATAAACTAACTTTTTCTAATGCAGGCCACAATTGTCCACCCCTTTTATATTCGAAAAGTAAGGACGAAGTGAGTTTTCTTTTGGTAAGTGGCAGGATGATTTCTAATATTATCGAGCCGGATAATTACGATGAAAAGATGGTCAAGATAGAAGATGGAGATAGGCTTCTCCTATTTTCTGATGGAGCAATAGAGGCTAAAAATGAAGCTAGGAAGGAATATGGACTAGAAAGGCTAAGAGATGTTTATAATAGGGAGCATGACCTAGAAAAAACATACAAGGATATTAAGAAGTTTACCTGGGGTAAGCAAGAGGACGACCTAAGCCTAGTTGAAGTTGAGTATAAGGAGATATAATGAGAAAATTAAATTCGTATATAGATCACACTATTTTAAAGGCTGATGCACAAATAGGTGATATAAAGAAGCTAGTAGATGAAGCTATAGCTCATGATTTTTATAGCGTTTGTGTAAATTCAAGCTTTGTAAAGGACATAAGAAGCTACAACAAGGATGTAAGGATTACATCAGTAGTGGGCTTTCCCCTAGGAGCTATGTCTTCAGCAGCCAAGGCCTATGAGGCAAAGTGTGCAGTGGGAGATGGAGCAAGCGAGATTGATATGGTTATAGCAGTCGGACGACTCAAGGATAAGGACTATGATTATGTTCTTAGGGATATAAAAGCTGTAAAAGATGCCATAGGAGAAAAAATCTTAAAGGTAATTATTGAAACTTGCCTTTTGACAGACGATGAAATAGTAAAGGCTTGCGAGCTTAGCGAAAAGGCTGGGGCGGATTTTGTTAAGACTTCAACAGGATTTTCTACTGGAGGAGCTAAGGCATGTCATGTAAGACTTATGAAAAAAACCGTAGGAGATAGACTAAGGGTCAAGGCTTCTGGAGGAATCCACAACAAGAAAGATGCTCTAGAAATGATAGAAGCTGGAGCAGATAGGATCGGTGCTAGTAAATCTATAGAAATTTGTGAGCAATAGTATGGCAAATGAAGTAATGATGCAGTCCTTTGAGTGGGACACAGATGGGTCGGGAGACTTTTATAAGAAACTAAAAATGGACGCCAAGACCTTGAAGGAAAATGGTATAGATGGATTGTGGCTTCCACCAATGACTAAGGGAGGAAGCGATATGGATGTAGGCTATGGAATCTACGACCTTTGGGATTTGGGAGAATTTGATCAAAAAGGAAGTGTTAGAACCAAATATGGGACTAAGGATGAACTAATCGAAGCCATCAAGGCCCTAAAAGATGCAGGCGTTAAGTGCTATGCTGATGTCGTCCTTAACCACAAGGGCAGTGCTGATTTCACAGAAGAATTTAAGGCTGTCATGGTCGATCAAAACAACAGAGAAAAAGATGTATCAGGACAAATGGATATAGAAGCTTGGACAGGCTTTGACTTTAAGGGAAGAAATAAAAAGTATTCCGATATGACCTGGCACTATTATCATTTTACTGGAGTCGATTATGACGTAAAAAGTGATACATCTGCTATTTTTAGAATACTTGGAGATGGGAAATATTGGGATGAGGATGTTTCTAGCGAAAAGGGCAATTTCGATTATCTTATGAATTGTGATATTGACCATGAACACCCAGAAGTAAGAGAAGAAATCTTCAAGTGGGCCGATTGGTTTATCGACCAGACTAAGGTAGATGGTTTTAGATACGATGCCCTAAAGCACATATCATCAAACTTTATCAGAGACCTATCCAAGCATATCATAGAAGAAAAGGGCGAGGATAAATTCTATCTTTTTGGGGAATTTTGGCAATATAACAAGGATGAAATAGCCCGATACTTAAAGCTTACCGACTATAATATAGACTTGTTTGATGTACCCTTGCATTTTCACATGCAAGAGGCAAGCAAGTCTATGGGCAATTACGATATGAGAAAGATTTTCGATGATACAGTAGTGGCAGATTTCCCAGCTAGTGCAGTAACATTTGTAGACAATCACGATAGTCAACCTGGCCAATCACTTGACTCTTGGGTTGAAGAATGGTTTAAAGAAATTGCCTATGCCATGATTTTATTTAGGAAAGACGGCTATCCTTGTATCTTTGCAGGAGATTATTATGGGCTTATAGGTGAAGTAAAGACAGAGCCTATGTATGAGCTTCTCAATAATATGATTAAAGTTAGGAAAAAATATAACTATGGCGAAGAGGACAACTACTTTGATGACCCATCAGTAATTGGTTGGGTAAGAAGGGGAGATTCTGATCACAAGCCTCTGGCAGTTCTTATATCTATAAAGGATATGGCAGAAAAGCAAATGTTTGTCGGTGAAGATGAGGCAGGAGCAGTCTATGTCGATCTTTCTGGTAAGAATGACGAAGTCCTCATTGATGAAAATGGAAATGGAGTATTTACTGTAGGCCCAGGTTCTGTGACCTATTGGGCTAACAAAGAAAGCTTATGAAATATTACGCAGTAAAAAGAGGAAGGAATCCTGGGATTTATACATCCTGGGATTCTTGTCTTAAAGAAGTAAAGGGATTTTCTAATGCTAGCTATAAATCTTTCAAGAAAAAGGAAGATGCCATAGCCTTCATGGAAGATAGACAAGAAGAAATAAAAGTAGATGAGCATACAATAATCGCCTATGTGGATGGTTCCTACAACCTAAAAGAAAAGATTTATGGGGCAGGAGTAGTCTATATCACTAAGGACGGTGAAAATGAGCTATACGAAACTTATAGGGATGACTTTTATAAGCACAGAAATGTTGCAGGAGAAGTTAAGGCAAGTGAGCTTGCCATAAGAAGGGCTCTGGGAGAAAAGAGAGAAAAAATCGTAATCTTCCACGACTACCAGGGGATTTCCTCTTGGGCTAATGACGAGTGGAAGGCCAATAACGAGCTAACCATCTCTTACAAAAACTTTGTAAGAGAAGCAAGAAAAAGCCTTAAAATTTCCTTTGTAAAAGTTAAGGGCCACTCAAACGATAAGTACAATGACTGGGCAGATAAGCTAGCAAAAAAGGCAGCCCTAGTTGAATAGTAAGGGAAAAGTAGTAGAATAAAAATGGGAAATGAAGTTCTTCCCTAAACAAACCGCTATAAGCTGATGACTTCTGTGAATACAGGGGTTGGCAGCTTTTTTTTATTAAGGAGTTAATATGTTAGTAAACCTTGCAATTATTATGCTTACAGGCCTAATGGGTGGAAAGATTTTTTCTAAAATTAAAATCGCTCCCCTCCTAGGCATGCTTTTGGCAGGAATCCTTATAAGCCCAAATCTCTTGGGACTTGTGAGAGGAGATATAAGTAATCTTTCCAAAGATTTAAGGCAGATTGCCTTAGTAGTAATTCTTACTAGGGCAGGTCTTTCTCTTTCCTTTGAAAGGCTTAGAGAAGTTGGGATATCAGCCGTCCTAATGACCTTTCTTCCGGCGAGCTTTGAGATTGTAGCTATTACATTTTTGGCAAATAAAATTTTTAATCTCCCCTACCTTGACAGTGCAATCTTAGGGGCTGTTCTTGGAGCAGTTTCTCCTGCTATTGTAGTTCCTAGAATGTTAAAACTCATAAAAGAAGGCTATGGAGAAGAAAAAAAGATAGCAGAGATAATCCTTGCTGGCTCATCAATAGATGATGTCTACACCATAGTATTTTTCACAGTCTTTATTAATTTAAAGCTAGGTGGAGAATTTTCTATTGGAAGCTTCCTAAACATTCCTATTTCAATAATAACAGGAATTCTTTTTGGCATCCTTATGGGATACTTGCTAGATATCTTCTACTCAAAAATAAAGCTAAACAAAATCTACCAAGCCATAGTCCTTATGGGGGTATCCTTTCTAATCCTAGGACTTGAAACTTACGCCAAAAACCTCTTTGCCTTCTCAGGCCTTGTAGCTATCATAGCCATGGCTATGACTATCAAAAAATTAAACGAGCAAGTAACTGAGTGTATGCTTGAAGTCTATGGATCCTTGTGGGAGCTTTTCGAGATTCTCCTATTTGTCTTAGTCGGTATTACAGTCGACCTTTCTATAATAGGAAAGGAAATTTTCCCTGCCCTTATCCTAATTACAGGGGGCTTAATTATTAGGATGTTTGGAGTCTACTTCGCCCTTCTTCCTTCTAATCTCAACAAGAAGGAGAAGATTTTCTCTGGTTTTGCCTATCTACCAAAGGCAACAGTCCAAGCAGCCATAGGCCCTGTCGCCCTAAGCTATGGGATAGGAAGTGGCAAGCTTATCCTAGCTATATCAGTAATAGCTATCCTATACACAGCTCCCCTAGGGGCTATCCTAACCGATAAGACCTACAAGAAACTATTAGTAAGAAATG
>NZ_GG666296.1:248818-335996 GCF_000159095.1 Anaerococcus tetradius ATCC 35098
TTCTTTACTTTATTTTAGTCTACTTTATCAGAGAGGAATCTCTTCAAGAACTCCTTAGTTCTATCGTTATCAGGGTTAGTGAAGATTTTCTCTGGGCTTGCATCTTCTAGGATTATGCCCTTGTTCATAAATAAAACCCTAGTTGATACATCCCTTGCAAAGTCCATCTCGTGGGTTACAACTATCATAGTCATACCGCTTTTAGCAAGTTTGGTCATTACATCGAGAACTTCGCCGACTGTTTCTGGGTCGAGGGCGCTTGTTGGCTCATCAAAAAGTAATACATCCGGATTCATACAAAGGGCACGAGCTATGGCTACTCTTTGTTGTTGACCACCAGAAATTTGGCTAGGCTTAGCATTGACATAGTTTTGCATATTTACGCTTTCAAGATATTTTCTAGAAATTTCTTCAGCTTCCTTGTGGTTTCTACCAAGGACTTTCATCTGACCAAGCATACAATTCTCTAGAACTGTTTTATTGGCGAAGAGGTTGAAATTTTGGAAAACCATGCCAACTCTTGACCTATATTTTCTTTGGTCGAACTTATGATCTAGAATATTTTCTCCCCTGTAGAGGATTTCTCCACTAGTTGGATTTTCCAAAAGATTTAAACAACGGAGGAGGGTAGACTTACCAGATCCAGAAGAACCTATAATAGAAACAACTTCTCCTTCGTCGACTTCCATATTAATATCCTTGAGGACTAGATTGTCCCCGAACTTCTTTTCTAAATTATTTACTCTAATTATCTCAGACATTTTTTGCTCCTGTTGATGATTCCATGATAAAGTCAGTATCGTTAAATCTTTTTTCTAGAACAAGAAGGATTCTTGTAATAGTAAAGGTTAGGACAAAGTAGATTACTGCTGTTATCAAATAAGTTGGGAAATATTGGTAGGTTGATCCTGCAACTGATTTAGACATGAAGAATAATTCTGTAACAGAGATTACATTAAGTACGGAAGTATCCTTTATGTTAATAACAAATTCGTTGCCTAGGGATGGGAGGATGGTAAGGATGGTTTGTGGGAGGATAACATGTATCATAGTTTGGAAATGTGTCATTCCTATAGCCTTACAAGCCTCGAATTGACCCTTATTAATTGAATTAATACCACCACGAACGACTTCTGATAAGTAAGCGCCAGTGTTGATTGATACAATTAGGACAGCTGCAAATATAGTTGATAAGTCTATATCAAAATATTGTTTGAGTCCATAGAAGATGATTACAGACTGTACCATCATTGGGGTACCCCTAAAGATTTCTACATAAGCTGCCAAAATTGCATTTATAATTTTGTGGAAATAGTAGGAGATTACATTATCAGTCTTTTTTACTTCAAGTCTTCTTATTACTGCTACGATTAAACCTATCAAGAAACCTAAAATAGTTGAAACAACAGCTATAAACATAGTGTTAACAACACCCTTTAGGAAAAGTCCTGAATAGGTAGACCAAATTGACTTAACTTCTGATATAAAACCTGTGCTTTCTTTCTCGTTTGCGGTAAGCTTGGTCATCTTAGCCATGATTTCTTCTTGCTCCTTTGGAATATCCATTGAAGAAAGAATCTTGTTGACTTGGGCTGTTAGTGGAGAATTTTTAGCAATACCAACTCCAACAGTTGTATCCTCATCCTTAGTTTCAAAGCCCTTGCCATCTTCAAACTTTATATAAGTTAGCTTTGGATTGGAAGCTATAGCTGATTGGGCACCAGCTTCTTCGGAAATATATCCATCAATAGTACCAGCATTAGCAGCTGCAATCATAGTAGGGAAGGAATCCATAGGCTCTTGCTTATTAACACCCTTCATTTGATCAATCATTGCTACGTGGAAAGTACCAAGCTGAGCGGTAATCTTTGCTCCAGCAAAATCATTAATTGATTTAGCATTTACATACTTTGAGTCCTTTTGGGTAACTACAACCATAGAAGCATGGTAGTAAGGAACAGAGAAGTCAATTTGCTTTAACCTCTCTTCAGTTGGACTCATACCTGCAATAATAGCATCGATCTTGCCACTAGTTAGGGCAGGGATCAGACCATCCCATTCGATTTTATAAATCTCAAGTTTTTTGCCGAGTCCATCAGCAATTTTCTTAGCAAATTGCACGTCATATCCATTAGCAAACTCGCCAGGAGAATTGGCCACAGGACATCCCCCGTTCTTATCGTCTACTTCAGAAAAATTGTATGGTGCATAGTTTACCTCCATACCAACTCTGAAAGTGTCTTCTTGGCTAGCATTTGCCCTACAAAAAGGGGTGAAAAGTAGGACGATCGCTAGCATCATTCTTAAAATCTTTTTCATAATAAATCCTTTCTAAATAAATTTGATTGTAAAATAAAAGTCCTTACTGCTCCATCTGGAAGCAATAAGGACGAAAATTCGCGTTACCACCTTAATTTTAGTAAACCTCACGGCCTACTACTCAATAAGTACAATCATACTCTCTCGCTATAACGGGCAAGCCCCGTTGTCAGATCAAAATATCCCCGACAAAACTCAAAGTCTTTATTCACTCAAGCATAAAATCTCCATTCGCACCAACTAGGATTCTCTTTATTTTATAATCTTGGGTTACTCGTCTTATCAATGTTGTTGATTATATATTACATCAAATAAAAATAATGTCAAATTTATTTTTAGGGTACAGTGATAGAGAGGTTAATATGGACATAAAAGACAGACAATTAGAAATAATAAGAATATTACAAGATAAGACCTACCCGATATCAGGAACAAGCCTTGCCCTAGACTTTGGCGTAACAAGACAAGTAATAGTAAAAGACATCTCCATTCTAAAGGCCCTAGGCTATGATATAATATCGACCAACAAGGGCTACAAGCTTGAAGATGGAGCCTGTCTAACTTTCATAGTTAAGTGCAAGCATGATGATTTCATGATTGGAGAAGAGCTAAATACCATAGTCGACAATGGAGGAGAAATCCTCGATGTATTTATCAATCACAAGACCTATGGCTTGATTAAAAAAAATTTGGATATTAAATCTAGAAACGGGGTGGACTCCTTCATAAAATCCATAGATAAGGCAACTCCCCTAAAAAATTTAACAGACAGTATCCACTACCACACCATAAGAGTAAGAGATGAATTTGCTAAAACCAACATAAGAGAAAAGCTAAGAGAAAAAGGCATCTTGGTCGATTAGGAAAACTAACTAAAATTTGGCAAAAAATACTAGGATCTATAAAAAATCCTAACAGATGAGAAAAACTTTCATAAACAAGAGTAAGTAAATTTAAAGAAAATAAAAATTCCAAGAGCTATTAAAATATAAAAAAACTCAAAGACGGAAAATGAGTCCAAGCAAACACAAGTAATTAACTCTTAGGAAAAAATTCCAAGCTCGTGAACAAAATTAAAAGATGTAAAAAAACTGCTTTAATACGAGTAGGTAAATTTAAAGAAAATGAAAATTCCAAGAGCTGTTAAAAATATAAAAAACTCAAAGACGGCAAATAAGCCCAAGCAAACACAAGTAATTAACTCTTAGGAAAAATTCTAAGGGTCAGCAAAAATCCTTAAAAATTACAAGAAAATATACTTAAAATTTAGTAGAAAAAGTCAGTAGAGAAACCCTCTTATTTTAAATTTAGTATTTTCAAATAAGGATTAGGCATTGGATGAAAAATATTCCCCACTGTATATACAACGAATAATTTTTGTGCTAAAATATTAAATGAATATATTTTGGAGGAAATTAATGGAATTTTTAAGAAAAAAGGGGATAAATTTATCCTGGAGAACTTATTTTATTGATGCCCTAGGGGCTATGGCCTTTGGTTTGTTTGCATCTCTTTTGGTTGGAACTATACTTAACAGCCTTGGTCAAAGCCTACATATTGCCTATCTTACCGATAGACTTTGGCCATTAGCAAAGTCTGCTAGTGGGGCAGCCATAGCTGTTGCTATAGCTGTAAGCTTAAAGGCACCAAATCTAGTTTTGTTTGCATCTACCATAGTTGGTCTTGGAGCCTACGAGCTAGGGGGTCCTGTTGGAGTATTTTTGGCTACAATTTTTGGGGTTGAGTTTGGCAAGCTCGTATCAAAATCAACCAAGCTTGATATTATCATTACTCCAAGCATAACCATCATCGTAGGAATCTTGGTAGGGGATTTGATTGGACCTTATGTGGCAAGCTTTATGAAGGCTATAGGCTTATTTATTATGAAGGCTACCGAGCTTAGACCATTTTTCATGGGAATTGTAGTAGCTGTTACTATCGGTATGGCCCTAACCCTTCCTATTTCATCAGCAGTAATTTGTATGATGTTAAGTCTTGAAGGCCTTGCAGGTGGTGCTGCGACAGTAGGTTGTTGTGCACAAATGATTGGCTTTGCTGTAATTTCTTATAAGGACAATGGTCTAGAGGGTCTTCTTGCCCAAGGTCTTGGAACGAGTATGTTTCAGGTACCAAATATAATCAAGAATCCATGGATATGGCTTCCACCTACCCTTGCTAGCGCAATCCTTGCTCCTATAGGAACTTTAGTTTTCAAGATGAAAAACACACCCCTAGGTTCAGGCATGGGAACAAGTGGTTTGGTAGGTCAAATCGGAACTATAAATGCTATGGGTCTAGGAGCTATATACAAGGTCCTTCTCCTTCACATAATCTTACCAGCTATCTTGTCTTTTATAATCTATAAGATAATGAAAAATAGAGGACTTATTAAGGATGGAGATATGAAAATTGACTTTTAGAAGAAAGTTCGTATTGTTAAGTTAATATTTATTAGTGAAATAGAAAGCCTAAGGCCCGTCAATTTATTAAGAAGGGCTTTGGGATTTTATTTTATTAAAGGGAAAAATTTAGGGGCTTGCTTTATTTTTCAATATCGTGTATATTGTAATAAGAATAGAACTTACAATGAAATCCAGTAGGACCTTGTTTGAAATAACTTGGTGCGAATTACACTTCATTTTGTTTAAGACCCGCCTAGAGTCTATCCTAGGCACTGAGTATAAAGAAAGCTGGTACCGCACTTGTTGCGCTTTTATGCTCTTTTTTTGTACCTATTTTTACGAAAAGAAAGGAAGAGAAATGAAATTTACTTACGAAAAAGAATACGATAATATATTTGATGAATTAGTTGATCGTGGCTACTATGAACAAGCTACCAACGAAGAAGAACTTAAAGACTTATTAAAAAACGAATCAGTTAAGTTTTACTGTGGATTTGATGCCACAGCCGATTCCCTAACTGTAGGCCACCTCATCCAAATCATGGTAATGATGCGTATGCAAAACTACGGCCACAGGCCTGTTGCCCTTCTCGGTGGAGGAACAACTCTTATAGGAGACCCTTCAGGAAGAAGTGATATGCGTCAAGTTATGACTGTCGAAAGGATTAACCACAATGCCGATTGCTTCTACAAGCAATTCCAAAGATTTTTGGACTTCTCTGATGGCAAGGCTACTATGCTTAACAACAAGGATTGGCTCCTTAACCTAAACTTTGTAGAATTTCTAAGAGATGTGGGAAGCGAGTTTTTAGTTAACGAAATGATAAAAAAAGATGCCTACAAGAATAGGATGGCAGCAGGTGGACTAACCTTCTTTGAATTTTCCTACATGCTCCTCCAATCCTATGACTTCTTGAAAATGTATAGGGAAGATGGGGTAAGTCTTGAAATGGGTGGGTCTGACCAATGGTCAAACATCATCGGTGGAGTTGACCTTATAAAAAAACACGAAAATGGCAAGGCCTACGGTATGACCTTCTCCCTCCTTACAACAGCTGACGGAGTAAAAATGGGTAAATCTCAAAAGGGAGCTGTATGGCTTGATGAAAATAAGACTTCCCCTTACGAGATGTTCCAATACATGAGAAATGTTGACGACAGGGATGTCGAGAAATTCCTCCTCCAACTAACCTTCCTTCCAACAGGAGAATGTAAGAGACTAGGAAATCAAACAGAGGCAAGTGAAATCAACAAGGCAAAAGAAATCCTCGCCTACGAGGTAGTAAAACTTGTCCATGGTAAGGAGAAGGCAGATGAAGCCCTAGCAGCAGCAAGAGCTCTTTTCTCAGGTAAGGGAGATGAATCTGCTATGCCTACCAGTCAAATAGGAAAAGCTGACCTTCCAAAGGGTCTACTTGCTCTAATGACAGAAACTGGCCTTACCAAATCAAATGGAGAGGCAAGAAGAGCCATCCAACAAGGTGGAGTATCAATCAACGATACAAAAATAACCGACCCTTCCTTTGAAGTTACAGAAGAAATCTTTGAAGAAGGAAGAATAATAATCAAAAAAGGCAAGAAAAACTTCCACAAGGTGGAACTAGCCTAGATATTTTACAAGTAGCCTTAGGGCTACTTTTTTTTTGCCATTATATTAGATAAATATCAAATATAAGTCCATTGATATTAGATGAAATTTGTCCTATAATTAAATTAATCAAATATATATCTAATTTATCAAATTATATTAGATATGTATCGAATAAAGGAGGTCTTATGGATCAAGTTTTTAATGATTTTAATATTATAGAAAAGCCCCTTCTTGTAAATGAGGCAGGGCTTATCATCTACTACTATACAAATTGGCTAGCTGCCTCAAACAAGGGTCAATATAGCTTTGATGTAGCCTATCCTGGCTTTTCTTTCTCAAAAGATTGGCTACTAATTTCCATAGAAGAGCTTTTTGCTTCTGAAAAAGCCTATGTTGATTTTGTAAAGAAAGTTAAAAGTGAGGCCTTTCCTTATTTGGAAGAGTTTTTTACGGAAAAGAATACTGATATTCTTAATCTTTTTTACATATTTATGGAAAATGACGAAAATTATCTGCCTTTTTTTGCGGGAATTTTCCAAAATCTAAATATTTTTGATTTAAAAGAATTAACTTATGAGCGTTTCAAAGAAGTTTTTGACTTTTGTTTCCTAAAATTTATGGGAGTTGAGCTTAGTGATGAAAATCACAAGGACCTTGCAAGTCTTATAGCTAGCAAAAAGAAGGCCTTCAAGGAAAATTTCCTTAGCTTGATGGCGAAACTTCCTTACAGGGATGAGTTGTCTATGAACCTAGTGAGGTCTTACTCAAATACCAGGTCTATCTACGATAGACTCCTTCCCCTTCTTGAAAAGCTTTGTGAAATTTTGAAGGAGAAGATTCCTCTCCTAAGTAAAGACCTAACAAATCATTTTGACCATATCAGGGAGGATGATTATAAGTTTATCAAGGATATTATTGACCAAGTTGGGATAAATTCTTTTTTACTTGCTAATGCTAAGAGACTTAATGTCTACTCTCTGTGTATGGCAGCCAATATGGAAATGATTCAATTTATGTCAGAAGATCTAGACTTTGCCTTTATAAACTTAGGTGTTTTTGCTGATAAGGAGAAGAAAAGCCTAGGGAAGTTAAAACTCCTAAACCAGTACCTAAAGATTTTGGGAGATGCTACTAGGATTGATATTCTAGATTTACTAATGGAAAGATCCTACTATTCCAAGGAATTATCGGACAAACTTTTCATAACTCCTGCCACTCTTTCCTACCACCTAAGCCAACTTCACGTTTGTGGCTTTGTAGGAGCTTACATTGATGGTAGAAAGACTTATTACTATTTGAGAAAGGCTGGTTTTAAAAAAATCATAGAAGAACTTAGCGAATTTGCTAGTAACATAAGGGAGGAAAATCATGACCAAAGAGAATGAGAAATTAAGGGAAAACCTAGCCCAAAACTTAAATTCAGAAGAAAGCATAAGAGCCTTTCTTAGGGGGAATAAGTTGTCTAATTTCAAGCTTTTGCTTATAGCCTACGCTCCTTTTAAGGATAATCTAAAGATAAAATTTTCCTTGTTGATTTATCCCTTTGTAAATGGTTTGATACCGGTCTTACAGGCCTTTATCATGTACTTTTTGGTAGAACTTATAAATAATAAGACCGACCTTAGGACTATGATTCTTATAATTACATCCTATAGCCTTATAATTTTTGCTTTTTCTTTGATTTCTAAGCAAATAGAACGTAGAACTTATCCGACCTATATGGATACAAGGTTAAATTTATTTGTGAAAGCATCAGAATCTATTATGAAAATGGACTATGGCCTTGGGGAAAATTCCCTCTTTATGGGAGAGTTTACCAGAGGTTTTGAGCCATTTTCCTGCAACAATACAGGTCTTGAGGGAATCTATCACGATATGTACCCCCTTCTTTCAAGTATCCTTTCCTTTATCGTGATTTCGATAGTTTTGGCAAGGCTTAATCCCCTAATCTGTATCTTTGCTCTAATTTCTATTCTGATCCAACTTGTAGTTAGAAATTATACTGATAGATACAGACACGAGCATACAGGAGAGCTTAACATGGTAAGAAGAAAGACGTCTTCTTATTATAGCGAAGCTAGTGACTTTCGTTTTGCCAAAGATATTAGAATTTTCTCCTTCAAGGAAAGATTTATAGAAGGCTTTAGGCCCCTAGTAGCTGATGTAGTAAGAATTTCAAGAGTGTTTATCAAGCCTGAGATATTCTTATCTCCTATCCTTGCCATAAGTCTTTTAGGGATAGAGGCGATTTGTTTTTATTTCTTGACAGGAAAAATAAAAAGTTACGAGATAAGCCTAAAAGAGCTTACCCTAATGATAACTTCTGTGGCAATCTTAAGCAAAGTATCCCTTGCCCTTGTGACAAACCTTGCCCAAACTAGGGCCAATCTTTTGTATGTAGGAGATGGCTTTGATATGATAAGAAATGACCTAGAATCTACTTGGGGAGATAAGAAAATCACAGGACCTATGACAATAGAATTTAGAAATGTATCTTTTTCCTACCCTCTTTCCAGCACAAAGGTCTTGGAAAATCTCTCCTTTACCATCAAAGAAAGGGAAAAAGTAGCCATAGTTGGGGTAAATGGAGCTGGCAAATCGACCATAGTTTCTCTAATCCTAGGTCTATATAAGCCGACAGAAGGGGAGATTTTAATAAATGGCATGGATGCTAAGTACATCGACTTAAATGAAAGATACAAGGCCTTTGCCACAGTCCTTCAAAATGTAGAGCCTCTTGCTGTATCCCTAGCAGAGAATGTTGCAGGAACTGATAAAAATATCGACAGAAAAAAAGTAATAGATTCCCTAGAAAAGGCGGGCCTTTCCTATAAGCTTGACCAACTTCCAAAGGGGATTGATACTCAGATGACTAGAAATATTTACGAGGATGGAACTCTTTTTTCTGGTGGTGAAAACCAAAAACTCGCCATAGCCCGTGCTATATACAGAGAAAACTCCAAGGCTATGATAATGGATGAGCCAACAGCTGCCCTCGATGCCTTAGCTGAGGAGAAAATCTACAGGGACTTAGAAAAAATAAGCCAAGGAAAGACTTTAATCTTTATTTCCCACAGGCTAGCTTCAACCAGATTTTGTGATAGGATAATGCTCCTTGATGGTGGAAGGATAAGAGAGAAAGGATCTCACGAAGAGCTTCTAGCGAAAAATGGACTCTATAAAGAAATGTACGAATCCCAAAGGAAATATTATAAGGAGGAAGATAATGAAAAATAAATTTAAAGCCTTGTGGCTTTTTGCCAAAATTATCTGCAAAAACGATCCCTTCTACCTAGGAGTGATCCTCCTAAATGCCCTAATCGATTCAGCCTTCACCATGGTAGATGTATTTGTGCCAATGATTTTTATTAACCAAATCACAAATCCAAGGCCTATCCCAGACTTCCTTAAACTTATCCTTGCCCTAGTCCTGGGAAAAATCCTCCTAGACCTTATAAAGAGGGTATCTAGCAGGGAAGAATTTGTAAGACGTCAGGGGATAAATGACTACCTAACCTTTGAGCTTGCCAAAAAAGCCATGGACTTATCCTACGAAAATATAGAAAATCCCCACACCCTCGACCTAAAGGAAAAAGCCAATGCTGCCATCCGTATGGGCTCTATCCACAACCTCCTATGGTGTTTGCGTGAAATAATCACAAGCCTATCAACCATGCTTGCTACAGCTTTAATAATAATAAATTTCTCCCCTTATCTAGTAGCTTTTTCTATAGGAATTTCTTTACTAATAATTGTAACGAGCATCAAAGAATCTGCCTTTACAAGAAAGTTTGACTTAGAAATTGTAGATGTAAATAGGAGATTTTCTTACTATTTCTCCTTGATGGGTGGACCTCACTATCAAAAAGAAATAAGAGTCTATGAGCTAGGAGATTTGATAAAGGCAAAGGTCAAAGATTACCTCGATAAGATGCTCAATCAATTTAACAAGAGATATGCCTATGAGGCAAACATGAGTGCTATAAAAATTTTCTTAGAAACTATTCTAAGATTTATTTCCTACACCTATGTAGCAATGAGGACCCTCTCAGCGTCCTATGGCCCACAAATTACTTTTGGTGAGTTTTCTCTAATAATTTCTGCCAACGAAAACTTTATGAAGGCCTTTCAAGCTATGTTTACTGAAACAGGCGACTTTATCCTAAGCCTTGCCAACCTTCTTCCTCTTTATGATTTCATGAATCTTGAAAGCGATGATAAAAGAGAACTTAAAAAAGCAGGGGACTTTGAAAGCCTCGAATTTAGAAATGTTTCTTTCTCCTATCCTGGAAGTGACAGACTAATTCTCGATGATATTTCCTTTAATATAAAAAGGGGAGAGAAGATTTCCATAGTTGGAGTAAATAACGCAGGAAAGAGCACAATCGTAAAGTTAATAGCGAGATTTTTTGATATAAAAGAAGGAGAAATCCTCTACAATGGAGAGAATATCAAAGAAATCGACAAGAAATCTCTCTATGATAAAATTTCTGCCGTCCTCCAAGATTTTTCCATCATGCCTTTTACAATCAAGGAAAATATCCTAGCTAACAAGGCTTACGACAAGGAAAAAATCGATAAGATTTTAAAGGAAATAAGCCTTGATGAGAAGGTAGCTGACCTTGCCTATGGACTTGATACCTACATGAACAAGGATATCTACGAAAATGCAACTGACCTGTCCCTCGGCCAAAAGCAAAAACTTGCTATAGCCAGATGCCTTTACCAAAATCCAGACCTAATCATTTTAGATGAGCCGACAGCAAGCCTCGACCCCCTAGCAGAGGCGAAAATCTACGAGCAATTTAATCAAATGACCTCTGGGAAAACTGCAATCTTCATCTCTCATAGGATGAGCTCAACAAGATTTACCGACAAGGTTCTAGTCCTAGATGAAGGTAAAATCAAGGCCTTTGACTCCCACGAAAATCTGATGAAAACCGACAACATATACTCCAGACTCTACAAGTCCCAAGCCAAATACTACAAGTAAAATGTCCTCAAATTTTTTAGCTTTGAGGGCTTTTTTACTTTAATTTCAAAATTTATAATTATACCTAATATCAACTAGGAAAATATTTGTTGCTAAAAATCCCCTTGGTAGTTTTTCTAAAATCAAGCTAAATTTTCCAGTTTTTTGCATTATTTCAGCCATTTCTTAGTATGTGTTCTTGACTAATTTTTTTCTTTAATTTTTTTATAAGTGCCTATTTATAAGTCTCTACATATAAAATTTTATGAGTTTTGTATATTAATGCACAGACTTAATTTTGCATATATTATCAAATTGTTACAAAATTACATCTATAATTTAATGAAATATAAATCTCTTATCTACAAAAAACGTTTTACATTTTAGAGTTTATAGGGGTCTCGCTTTTCATCTCTTCATACGCATACTAACGAATAAAATTTATCTTGATATTAGTGACCATTTGTGCTATAATCTATTGCGTTGAATAATTATTAATATGATAGGAGATGTTAAAATGATTAAAATCAATGTACCTTACGATCATACAACTATGGAGGTCGCATTAGAAGATAAAAACTTTGCAGGAAAACTAGAGGGAAAACAAACCCACTATGTTTCTGAAAAGTCTCAAGAAGAGTTAGTTGAAGAATCTTTAGATAATCCAATCGGACAAAAGAGGCTAGAAGAACTTGTAGTAGGTAAAAAGGATATAGTAATTATCAGTTCAGACCATACTCGTCCAGTTCCTTCAAAAGTTATTACACCTATTTTGCTAAGAAGAATACGCAGCGCTAACCCAGATGCCCGTATTCGTATTCTTGTAGCAACAGGATTCCACCGCCCATCAACTAGGGAAGAGTTAATAAACAAATACGGTCAAGAAATCGTAGATAACGAAGAAATTGTAATGCACGTATCAACAGATGATAGTTCAATGAAAGAAATTGGAACTCTTCCAAGTGGTGGAGCTTGCATTATCAACAAGATTGCTGCAGAATGTGATTTGTTGATTGCTGAAGGATTTATTGAAGCTCACTTCTTCGCAGGATTTTCTGGCGGAAGAAAATCAGTTTTACCAGGAATTGCTTCTTATAAGACAATCATGGCTAACCACAGTGGTGAATTTATAGATGATAAACATTCAAGGACAGGAAACCTAAAGCATAATTTAATCCACGAAGATATGGTTTATGCAGCAAGAACAGCAAATCTTGCCTTTATCATTAACGTTGTGTTGAATGGTAAACACGAAATCATAGGTTCCTTTGCAGGTGATATGGAAGAGGCTCACAAGGTTGGTTGTGACTTTGTAAGAGAACTTGCAAGCGTTAAGAAGATTGACTGCGATATAGCTATCACTACAAATGGTGGAGCTCCTCTTGATCAAAATATTTACCAAGCTGTAAAGGGTATGACAGCCGCTGAAGCAACTGTTAAAGAAGGCGGAGTAATCATAAGCTGTTGTGCTTGTGGTGATGGTCACGGTGGTGAAGGTTTCTATCACAATATTGCTGATGTAAAAGAAGCTAGAGAATTTGAAGAAATGGCTATTAACACTCCAAGGCTCGAAACTGTGCCAGACCAATGGACATCTCAAATCTTTGCCCGTATCCTTTCTCACTATCATGTAATAATGGTATCTGACCAAGTAGATGAAAAACTTGTTACAGACTTACACATGCAACTTGCAAGAACTATGGACGATGCTTTGAAATTAGCTTTTGATATAAAGGGTAAAGATGCTAAAGTAGTTGTTATTCCAGATGGTTTAGGCGTAGTTGTAGAAAATTAATTAAGGAGCGAAGATGATTTCAAAACTAATAGCAGAGTTCTTAGGAACTGCCCTTATGATTATTTTCGGTGTTGGTGTTCACTGCGACGAGGTGCTTAACAAGGCCAAATACCAAGGCTCAGGCCACTTGTTCGCCATAACAACATGGGGATTTGGTATTACTATAGTTCTAGTAGTGTTTGGGGATGTATGTATAAATCCCGCCATGGCATTTTGCCAAGCAATCCTTGGCCTTATCCCTTGGAGCTACTTTGTCCCATATGTTATAGTTGAATGTTTGGGAGGATGTGTAGGAGCTTTGATTTGCTATGTCCTATACAAAGATCAATTTGATTCATCCCTAGACGTTGACCCAGTAAAGGTAAGAAATATATTTTCAACAAACCCTATATACAGAAACCTTCCTAGAAACTTCTTTGTAGAGTTTTTTGCAACCTTTATCTTCTTATCATCAATACTAGGTCTTGTTAAAAATCAACCAAATATTGTGCCAATAGGTGTCGGCTTGTTAGTATGGGCAATTGGTATGGCCTTGGGTGGCCCTACAGGATTTGCTATGAACCCTGCCAGAGACCTAGGTCCAAGACTTGCCTATAGCCTATTACCAATCAAAAACAAAACAGATAATGACTGGCAATATGGTTTGACAATTCCTGGAATTGCTCCATATGTAGGAGCTATTGCAGCTGCCTTATTTGCTAAGTTCTATCTTGGTTTTTAGGAAAATAATTTATTAATATGTGAATTTTTAAGCGGAATCTAGTCTTAACAAAAGATGAAAATTCCGCTTAAATTTTTTTAGTCAATATATTTTTAATGAAGTTATTATTAAGAATGGCTTAATTTCATAAGGTCTTTCTTGCTTTTAAAAATTTATTCTGAAAACTTGATTTTTATTTCATTAGAATGTATTATTATGACAACAAGTTGTGACGTGGAAAAGTAGAATAACTTATCTTTCAGAGAGGTATTGTTTGGTGAAAAATACTAGATAAGTTATATCGAACAATCACCACTGAGCTACAAGGCCCAACAGAGTAAGCCTTGCCGGGAACTCCCGTTACAGAGTTATTCATTATGAATTGAGTGCATCAATAGATGAAAAGGAGTGGTACCGCGGGGATTATTCTATCTCTCGTCTCTTTGCTAAGGGCAAGGAGGCGGGAGTTTTTTTGTTACAAAAATTATATTATAGAAAAGAGGACTTATGAAATACGAATTTATAAAAAGGGAAAATTTAAAAGAAAAACCACGTGGAGAACTAGGCTTTGGAAAATATTTTACAGATTATATGTTTTCTATGGACTATACCGACGAAGTAGGTTGGCATGATATGAAGATTCTTCCTTATGGGGATGTTAATTTGAATCCAGCTACAATGGTTCTACACTATGCTCAGGAAACATTTGAGGGCCTAAAAGCCTATAGGGGGGCTGATGGCAAGGTATATTTATTCAGACCAGAAATGAATGCTAGAAGATTTATC
The DNA here is from genome assembly GCF_000159095.1 of Anaerococcus tetradius ATCC 35098. GTDB lineage: Bacteria > Bacillota > Clostridia > Tissierellales > Peptoniphilaceae > Anaerococcus > Anaerococcus tetradius. The sequence goes on from NZ_GG666296.1 coordinate 263,384, forward strand.
AATTCTAACAAGAGGATGTGCATGCCAATTGTCCCTGAAGACTTATTTATAGGAGCTATCGAGGAGCTTGTAAAAGTTGAAGAAGCTTGGATTCCAGAAAAAGAAGGAGAAAGTTTATATATCAGACCATTTATGTTTGCTAACGAAACATCAGTTGGTGTTCATGTGGCAAAAACCTACAAATTTTTAATTATAGCATCTCCTGTAGGAGCCTATTATCCACAAGGAATCGATCCTGTAAAAATATATGTAGAGGATGAATATGTTAGAGCAAGTCCTGGAGGAACAGGCTTTGTAAAATGCGGTGGAAATTATGCTGCAAGTCTTATAGGTCAAGCTAAGGCAGAAGAACTAGGCTATACTCAAGTCCTATGGCTAGATGGTGTTCATAGAAGATATGTAGAAGAAGTTGGCTCAATGAATGCTATGTTTGTAATAGATGGAAAAGTCATTACAGCTCCTATCGAAGGAACAGTTCTTCCTGGAGTAACTCGTGATTCCATCCTAAAGCTCCTAGAAGAATATGGCTATGAGGTCGTAGAAAAGCATCTTTCTATTGATGAACTTATTGAGGCAGCAAGGAGTAAAAAACTAACAGAAGCCTTTGGAACGGGAACTGCTGCAGTAATATCTCCAATAGGTGAGCTTTATTATAAGGGTGAGAAAGTCCAAGTCAATGATTTTAAGACAGGCAATCTTACCCACAGACTCTACAAGGACCTAACAGATATCCAATGGGCAAAGGTAGAAGATAAGTATGCTTGGAGAAGAGAAGTAAAATAAAAAAAATACTGGAGAAAAAAAGTAGTTGAGAAATTTACTCAGCTACTTTTTTAAAATATGAATTTTATAGAAAATCCTTAGGATAATGCAAGACTTATCTCTTGCCAGTCATTTTGGAGGAGATATGTCTATAAATTAAATCTTTTTAATTATTTGTATCACTAGCCTCATCATTGTTGTTAAAGGCTTTCATGATAGAATCGAAAATGGATCTAAAAAACTCCATTATCTTATCCCAAAGACCACTATCCTTGGCTTCTTGGGCAACCTTATTGATACTATCCTTGTTATCTTCGTAGAATTTGCCGGCCTTTTGTGTTATATCACCAGCAAGCTTAGTAAGATTTTCCTTAACCTCGGCACTGTCTATTGCAGAAGTGTTTTGGTAGTTTTCAAAGTAGTTGACAAGAATTTGAATGTTATTATTGGATAAGATATCTCCCATATTTACATTGTTAAGGGCATCTTTAATATAGACAGCAATTTGGTCTGATGAGGCATTCTCGCCAGTTTTTTTCTTGTTTTCGGCAAGTTTTTGTTTTACATCTATTACTACCTTATCGAGTTTTTTGCTATCGAACTTATCCTTACCTTCATTTTCTTTGGCGACAGAAGATACAGTTTCAAGTTCTTCTTGGGCGGTTTGAGTTCTCTTGCTATCAAGCTTTACTCCACGCAACTCTTCTGATTTGTAGACTCCGACTAGGGCTGATTCACCTGTTACAGGCTTTGGGCTTGCAACGAGGATATCTGCACCAGTAATTCCTGCTGTGATGGCAGCATTAGTGTATTGACCTTCAGTAATCTCTGTTATATTTTCAGGAGTTTTAATCTTTACTGAAATACCCTTAGACTTTCCGTGTCTTTTTACATAGACAGATGAAATCATATTTGAATCAGCTGTTGAATAGCCGAGATATTTTTCAAGGTCTGAGCCATCAACACGAGAAACATTTACATCATCTGCTACATCCATAGCCTTATCGACTAAATTTATCTGATCATCATTTAGGGCTACACCATATATTACATCATCCTTATTCTTATCAAAGTCACTAGCCATAGCGACCTGAGGAAGAAAGATTGCAAGTGTTAATAGCCCTGCCAAAATTTTCTTAACCATATTATCTCCTATAGACTCTCAATTTTTTCTATAATTGGACTTAACTCTTTCATATCAATATCTTCGCAAAGACCTGAGTCGATTTTTTCTGCTATTTGTGGGTCGATTGGAAGCTTGGCTATGCAAGTTATGTCGTATTTTTCAGCTACTTCGCTAAGATTGCTCTTGCCGAAGATTTGATGGACACTTCCGCAATCAGGACATTTGAAATATGACATATTCTCAACAAGACCTATGATGTTTTTGCCCATCATCTTGGCCATCTTGATTGATTTTTCTACAACCATCTCTACCAAGCCTTGAGGGGTAGCTACAGCTACTACACCATCTATTGGTAAAGATTGGAAAACTGTAAGTGGCACGTCAGCAGTTCCTGGAGGCATATCTACTATCATATAGTCGATTTCTCCCCAGTCTACATCTGTGTAAAATTGTTTTAGGACATTGGTAACTATTGATGATCTCCAAATAACTGGATCAGTTTTTTCACGTAGAATCATATTTACAGAAATAAGCTTTATACCATCACGACTTATGGCTGGATACATTAGCCCTTCCTTTGTTCCCCTAACAGCTTCATCAATACCAAAGGCCTCTGCCATAGATGGGCCGGTAATATCAGCATCAAAGACTGCTACCTTGTAGCCTTTTTTGTTAAGGTTATTTGCAAGAAGGGCTGAAACAGAAGACTTTCCAACGCCTCCCTTACCACTCATTACAGCTATTACCTTCTTGATTGAAGAACCTTCGTGGACTTTGATTTTGAATTTATCTAAATTAATATTTTTCTTTTGCATGTTCTCTCCTTTTCTAAGCACCTGGACTTTCGCAGATGTAGGAATATTATACTTTCAATTTATCATATGTTAAGCCGATAAGCTTAGAGAAGAAAGATTCATTCATAAAGTGGAGGGTACTTGCACTTATTTTCATAGGGGGGACCTAATTGTTCGTGGGAATTACTTATATTAAGAAAAATTCTATTGAAACGTAAATTTTCTCCCCTCCTATGAGTCCAAGGATAGTAAGAATAATAGTAAGTTAAGCCCGGATCATCCTTATAGCTTGCTATAATCTTATAGCCACCATTCTTATAATCTCTAAAGACTTCTTCACTTTCTATATTTTCTTCACCAATTCCTTGAGCAGATCTGTAATCTTCATAGCACCTTAGGGCAAGTCCTCTTTCTACTGGATAAATAAAAAACAAGCCAAGACCTAGAAGGATTAATATAGCCAAGAAAACTTTTTTGCCTTTCATAAGTCCTCCTTTACTAATATTATAGGAGAAATTCAAATTATTGCTAGAAATTCACAGACTTTGAATAAAGATTTGGCCAAAGAAAAACCCCGAAATCTCTTATAAAGATTCCGAGGCTTAGGAGTCAAATTCTCTTATCTATATTTGATTTATTACAATTTATATTCCTTATCCCTCTTCCAAACAGGATCTTCTATTCCTTGGGCAAGTTGGCTTTGATAGTCGCTTAAAACCGTTTTTACATCTTTAAAGAGCAAGAATAAACTTATTACATTTATAAATACTACAATTCCAACGAAGACGTCTATAAAGCCCCAAACAAGTTTTAGATCCATTTGAGTGGCAATAAGAAACATGATGAAGGCTATTATCCTATAAATCCAAAGAGGAACTTTGTATTTATCTTTAAAGATAAATACAATATTGCTTTCACCATAAAAGAGGTCGGCTATTAGAGTTGTAAAGCCAAACATAAACATGGCAAAAAACACTAGCCATCTACCTGAAACTCCCATAATACTTTCGAAGGCATCTTGGACAAGGGTAATACCTGCTCCATTAGCCGGATCTCCTACAACTCCTGTCAAAAGTAGGGCGAAAGCAGAAAGGGAACAAATTATAATTGTTGTAACAAAAGTTCCGAACATTCCAAGGAAGCCTTGTTCTGCAGGATGCTTTACATCTGCTGAGGCATGCATAATACCTGCGATTCCATTACCTGCATCATTCGAAAATAAACCACGAGCGACCCCTTGTCTAAAAGCTTCCATTACTGTATGGCCTAGCATACCAGCAAAGGCTGCTTGAGGAAGGAAGGCACTCCTAAAAATCATAGCAATAACAGAAGGAAATTTACTTATGTTTGTAAAAACAATAATTAAAACTACAACTATATAGCTAAGAGCCATCAAAGGAACAACCTTTGAAGAAAAATCAGTAAGTCTTTTTATACCGCCTATAGTTATGATAAAAGCAGCAATTGTAACTATTATGCCTGGGATTATTGGATTAAGATCCAAAACACCTGTGAAGGCTTGGCTTATCGAATTTGATTGCATGAAGGCAATACAAAGACCAACGCCTAGTATGTAGAAAAATGCTGTAAATATTCCAAAACTACGAGACTTCAAACCAAATTGCACATAATATGCAGGTCCGCCCCTATAAGAGCCATCCTTTAATTTGACCCTATATAATTGACCTAAAACAGTTTCTGCAAAAGTAATTACCATACCCAAGATAGCAGTAACCCACATCCAAAAAATTGCACCAGGTCCACCAAAACAAATAGCAGTTGCTACACCAACAAGAGAGCCTGTTCCAACTTGTCCACCAACTGCTGTAGCAAGAGCAGCAAAGCCGCTTACTCCATCATCGTTTTTAAGGTTTTTCTTTATAACCTTTTTTATCAAATGCGCATGTCTAAATTGTGGAAAGCCAAGTCTTATGGAATAGTAAAGGCCTACTGCCAATAGCACATATCCAATTACATTGGACCACATAAAATCTGCGACTTTTAAAATTATATCCATATTTCCCCCTTCTAAAATTGAAATACCAATATAGTATAATAAATAACAAAGAAAAATTCAAGTTTTTTATAAAGGGTCTAATTAGTAAGGCTTCCTTTGCTATATAAAAATAAGACTTATAATTTGGTGATTTATCCCTCTTGTTGAAGTATGATGAAACTGATATATTCATTTGAATTATGAAAGGATTATTATGACTGAGAAAAAACCTTACTATATAACAACTCCGATATATTACCCAAATTCTAACTTACATATCGGAAATACCTATACATCAGTAATAGCTGATGTGCTAAAAAGATATAAAAATCTCCTTGGCTATGATACTTTCCTAACTACAGGAACTGACGAGCATGGCCAAAAGATTATGAAAAGTGCCCAAGATGCTGGAGTTAATCCTCAAGCTTTCGTTGATAAAATTGCTTCTGAGACAATTGAGCTTTGGAAAAAACTTGAGATTGACTATGATCGTTTCATCAGGTCAACTGAGAAGCAACACGAAGAAGACGTTAAAAATATTTTTACTAAACTTTATGAACAAGGTGATATCTACAAGGGTGAGTACAAGGGATATTATTGTACTCCTTGCGAGACTTTTTGGACTGAAGCTCAACTTGAAGATGGCAAGTGTCCTGATTGTGGAAGGGATGTAGACTACCAAGAAGAAGAAACATATTTCTTTAGACTTTCCAAATACACAGACAGGCTAAAAGAGCTTTTCAAAGACCACCCAGAGTTTCTTGAACCAGCCTTTAGGCAAAAAGAAATGCTTAACAACTTCATTGACAAGGGCCTATCCGACCTTTCTGTAACTAGAAATTCCTTTGACTGGGGAGTAGATGTTCCTTTTGATAATGAACATGTTGTTTACGTTTGGATTGATGCCCTATCTTGCTATCTTTCTGCTATAGGCTTTGGGGATGATAAGGAAAAATTTGAGAAATATTGGCCAGCCGGAGTCCACCTAATTGGTAAGGATATAGTAAGATTTCATACTATAATATGGCCAGCCCTCTTGATGGCCCTAGACCTCCCTCTACCAGAGAAAGTTTTCGCCCATGGTTGGATCCTATTTGATAATGACAAGATGAGTAAGTCCAAGGGTAATATCATGTATCCAGAACCACTGGTAGACCTTTATGGGGTTGATGCTCTTAAATTCTTCATGCTTCGTGAATTTAACTTCGGCTCTGACGGCAACTTCTCAGCCAAGAAATTCATGGAAAGATATAATTCTGACCTTGTAAATGACCTAGGAAATCTTGTTTCAAGAACTACTTCAATGATTGATAAATACAATGGTGGAGTTGTTAGAAAGGGAACAGTTTCAGATAGCTTTGATGATGAGTTAATAGCTCTTTCTAGCGAGACTTACAGCAAGTTTAACAAGCTTATGAATGAGTTTAACTTTAACGCAGCCATCGAAGCCATATGGGTACTTATTCGTCGTGCCAACAAGTATGTAGATGAAACAGAACCATGGATTTTAGGCCGAGATGAGGCCAATAAAGAAAGGCTTGACAGAGTCTTATACAACCTTGCTGAAACTATTAGAATTGTAGCCCAATTAATCGAGCCAGTTATGAAAAATACTACAAGAGAAATCCTAGAAAAAATCGGAACAGACAACAAGGGTTTTGAGTCAGCTGGAAAGTTTGGACTTCTTGAAGAAAATGCCAGAGTATCTAAGGGCAAGAACCTCTTCGATAGACTTGATATTGACAAGGAACTTGTAAGACTTCATGATGCCAATGGTGCACTTATCGAACAAAGACTAAAGAAAAATGCAAAAGAAGAAAAAGAAGAATTTATAGATTTCGAAGATTTCACTAAGGTAAACTTGGTTGTAGGAAAAATCATAGAAGCCCAAAACCACCCAGATGCTGACAAGCTTTTGGTATTTAAGGTTGACATTGGAGAAGCTGAGCCAAGGACAATTATATCTGGCATCAAAAAATGGTATAAGGCAGAAGACTTGATAGGCAGAAACGTAATAGTTGTTAAAAATCTCGCCCCAAGAAAGATGCGTGGTATTGAATCTCAAGGCATGCTTTTGGCGGCAGATTTCGATAATGACCTAACTCTCCTATCAACCCTCACAGACATCAAGCCAGGAAGTAAGGTAAGTTAATGGCTTTAATAGACACCCACGCCCATCTAACAGATAAGGCTTTCGATTGTGACAGGTTCTTTATTATTAAGGACCTGTCCAATTTTAATATTAAAGCTCTAATAAATCCTGGCTGTAACATTCACGATTCAAAGATGGCGGTAGACCTTGCCCAAAAGTTTGACAACTTCTATGCCCAAGTCGGCATCCACCCAGAAGAAATTGAAACTATGGGAGAAGATGACCTAGAAATTATAGAAAAGCTAGCCCAAAATCCAAAAGTCGTAGCTATTGGAGAGATTGGCCTTGATTATTACTGGCGTGATGATAATAAAGATAAGCAAAAAGAAATCTTTATAAAGCAACTAGAAATCGCAAGAAAGCTAAAGCTTCCAGTTGTAGTCCACACTAGAAATGTTGGTGAAGATGCCTTAGAGATTTTAAAGGCTTATAGGGATTTAAAAATTCAAATCCACTGCTTTTCAGAAAGCTTGGATCTTTTAGATAAGTATATGGAGCTTGGCTGTTATATTTCAATAGGTGGGGTTGTGACCTTTTCTAATGGAGAAAATGAGAAGCTTGCTGCAAGCTATGTCGATATTAATAGGCTTATGCTTGAAACAGACAGCCCATATCTAACACCAGAGCCTTATAGGGGTCTTAGAAATGATCCTAGAAAGATAATAGAAGTTGCTCGTGAGATTGCTAGCCTTAGAGGAATGAAGCTTAAAAAATTAGAAAAAAAGACAAGTAAGAATGCAGAGGAATTTTTTGCCTTATGATTAAAGAAACAATAGTAGTAGAAGGAAAAGATGATATAGCCAATGTCAAAAGGGCGGTAGAGTGTGAGATGATTGCAACAAACGGCCTTGCCTTTGGCATAGACCTAATAGAAAGGCTAAAAGTCATAAACGACAGGTGTGGGATAATTATTCTAACTGATCCTGACTATGCAGGAAAAAAGATTAGGGCAAGGATTGCGGGGCACATACCCACTGCCAAGCACGCCTATATAGACAGAAAAAAAGCCATCAAGAAAAACGACCTTGGAGTAGAAAATGCGGAGCCTGAAGTTATAAGAGAGGCTCTAAAAAATGCCAAGGCTGAAATAAGCGAGAAGAGAGAGGTCTTTACTATGGCCGATCTCATAAACAATGGACTTTCCTTTGGTAAGGACTCTAGGGATAATAGGGAAAAGCTTGGAGATATGTTAGGAATAGGCTATTACAATGCCAAACAACTCCTATCTAAGCTCAATTCCTTTGCCATAAGTCGAGAAGAATTTGAAAAGGCGGTAGAAAAATTATGAAAAAATTATATTCACCAAAAGTTGTAAAAGATATAATAGATTTTTATAACTTTAGATTTTCCAAATCGCTCGGCCAAAATTTTCTTGTAGATAAAAATTTCGTAGAAAAAATCGTAGATAGAGCAGATGTTAAAGATACAAATGTCCTAGAAATCGGACCAGGGATCGGAACAATAACCTATGAGATGGCAAAATCAGCAAAGAAAGTCGTAGCCATAGAAATCGACAGTGCCCTTCTTCCAATCATAGAAGAAAATATGGAAGAATTCGATAATTTCAAGCTTATCCACGAGGATATCTTAAAGGCTAATTTAGAAAAAATAGTTGAGGAAGAATTTTCTGGAGAAGCCTTCAAAGTTGTAAGCAATCTCCCCTACTATATCACAACCCCTATAATAGAAAAACTTGTTACAAGCAAATTGCCTTGCACAGATATGACTATTATGGTTCAAAAAGAAGTTGCTGATAGGATGCTTGCTACAGAAAAGGATAAGGAATACTCATCGCTTTCTGTATTTATAAAATATTTCACTGAGGCAGAAAAAATCACAAACGTGCCTAAGTCCGTCTTTATGCCCCAGCCTAAAATCGACTCAACCGTACTTAAACTAAAGCTTAGAAAGTATAGGGACGATGTAGATGAGTCTAAGCTTTTTGCCATAGTTCACGCAGGCTTTAACAAGAGGAGAAAGACTATCCTAAATTCCCTAGCTGATGCAGTAGATAAAGAGAAATTGAGATTAGCCTTTGATAAACTGGGTATAAATGAAAAGCTAAGGGCAGAGAATTTGTCCCTAGATGATTTTATTGATTTGACAAAAACAATTGAGACTCTATAATTATTGGGTATATATAGAAAACGGAGGATAATATGGCAGATATTAAAATTTATACATCAAACACTTGTGTTTTCTGCAAGGCAGCAAAACAATATTTCAATGAAAAAGGAATCGAATTTACTGAAATGAATGTCGACAAAGACAAGGAAGCAGTAGATTATCTTGTTAGCAAGGGCTATCGTGGAGTACCTGTTATTAATATCGACGGAGAAGACATAGTAGGCTTCGACAAGGAAGCAATAGAAGCAAAACTTAATAAGTAATTATAGGAGCAAGGCTGGAGACGGCTTTGTTTTTTTGTACCTTATAAATTGTATAGACAATAGCCACACATAACTGTATAATTTAAAAAAGGAGATTTTATGGAAAAGACAGCCAAGATTAATATTAGGATTAAACCAGAAGTTAAGGATGAAGCTGAAGATATTCTAAGAAAGTTAGGAATCGCACCTTCAAATGCGATAGATATGTTTTATAGGCAAATTATTTTAAATAAGGGCCTACCTTTTGATCTTAAAATTCCAGAAGAAAAATCCATGGATATTTCAAAAATATCTAAGAAAGAATTAGATGAATTGCTAAAAGAAGGCCTTAAAGACATAGATGATGGCAATATCTACGATGTAGACGAAGTATTTGGTTGATTTAGAAAAATGTTTAAGCTTAAGATAACTGGGAGTGCTAAGGAAGATATTAATAGTATTGAAAGCTATATATCTTTAAATTTATCATCAGATAATATTGCACGTAAAACTATTCTTGATATTAAGAATGCAGTAAAAAGTTTAGAAGTAATGCCTCAAAGACATAGAATATACAAGTCGTCATCCTTAGGAATTGCTATAAGAAGTTTTCCTGTTAGAAACTATTTGATTTTTTATAGTATCGATTTAGATAAAGAAATTGTTTATATTTTAAGAGTCTTATATGCTAAAAGAAATATAGATAAAATATTGTACCAATAGAAGACTAGTTTATCTTGTTTATTAGAATGAGTTAAACTAGTTTTTATTTTCTCACTTAATAATGGTAAAATACATACTTAGAGATAGATAAAAGATTTTTATTTTGAAAGGAAAAATTATTTTGATAAGTTTTGAAGATATTATTTCACACATATCTTACATAGATTATAAAAAAGCAAATGATATAGCCATAGAGGCTATTACAAATGATTCAAGAAAGGCTAATAAGGCGACTGCCTTTGTCGCAATCAAGGGCTCTCTTAGTGATGGCCACACTTACATAGCTTCCGCTATAAAAAAGGGAGCAAGCCTTATTATTCACACAGAAGATGTAACTTGTGAAGAGGGAATTTCTTATATAAGGGTAAACGACCCTAGGAAGGCCCTAGCTCAAATTTCAAATCTCATCTACGATTTTCCATCCAAAAAGATGGAGCTTGTAGCAGTTACTGGATCAAATGGCAAAACTACTACATCAAGGCTTATAGCCTTTCTTATGGGAGAGATTTTTGGCGATAGTGCAAGTATCGGAACAAATAATGCTCATGTAGGAGATGATATAATTCCAACATCAAATACTACTCCAGACATCACTGAAGTAAATAGAATCCTTGCTAAGTGCCTTGAAAAGAACATCCACCACCTAGCCCTTGAGGCTTCAAGCCATGGTCTTGATCAAAAAAGACTCTATGGTCTAGATATAGCTTATGGGATTTTCACTAATCTTTCCGAAGAACATCTAGATTATCACAAGACTATGGATAATTATTTTAAGGCCAAGATGATTTTATTTGAAAATGCAAAAAATACCCTAGCAAATATTGATGATCCTTATGGTAAAAGAGCTAAAGAGCTTTTTCCAAAGACTATAACTTTTGCCATAGATGAAGAAAGTGCAGATTATAGGGCCGAAGATATTGTTAAAAAAGACGGTAAAATCTCTTTTAAGATTAGGGGAGTAGAATTTGTCCTCAACAAAATTGCTAATTACGAAATATACAATACGCTTGCTGCGGTAGCCTGCCTCAATCAAATGGGAGCTTCTATGGAGGATATTGGAGAAGCTTTTAAGAAGTTTAAGGGGATTAAGTCTAGATTTGAATATATAGAAAATGACCTAGGAATAAATATCATCCTAGATTTTGCCCATACGCCTAGAGCCTATGAGGCCCTTTTCGAGTCAGTGCCAAAGGGAAGTAATATAATTGCAGTTTTTGGCATAAATGGGGATAGAAATTCTGAATTTAGAAGGCTAATAGGAAACGCTTGTGGCAAGTATAAGGTCTTTTCTGTCCTTACAACAGATGATCCAAAGTTTGATAATGTCGATCATATCAATGAAGAGATAATAGTAGGCCTTGATGAATACAAGGCAGACTATGTTATTAGAAAAGAAAGAAAAGATGCTATGAGATATGCCATCAAAATGGCAAAGCCAGGCGATTATGTTTTTCTTTTAGGAAAGGGCGAGGAGAATTTTATCAAATTTCATGGCAATGAGAAGACCCCTTATAGTGAAAGAGAAACTTTAAGGGAAGTCTTGGAAGAGCTATGAAAGTCTTTGTAATAGGGGCAGGGGTTGCTGGCCTTGCATTTGCATCTTTTGCAGAGGGACTTGACCTTACTGTAATAGATTCTAACGATCAAGCTGGAAGAAAGCTCCTTGCGAGCGGAAATGGTAGGTGCAATTTTACCAATCTAAATTTTTCTCCTTCCTATTATCAAGGGGGAAATCCCGATTTTCCAAAATATGCCCTTGAGAAATTTACTAATGAAGATTTAATAAAATATTTCTCTGACCTAGGGATTGACAGCACGCATCTTCCTAGTGGTAGGTGCTATCCTGCGACTATGGCTGCCAAAACAGTTAGGGATATTTTGTACATAAGTGCTAAGGAAAATGCTAAATTTGTTTTTAATGAAAAAATTGTTGGCATTGATTTAAAAAAGAAGTTAATTGTAAGTGATAGAAATAAATACAAATATGATATCCTAGTCCTTGCAAGCGGAGGAATCACCCTTCCTAATTCAGGTTCTGATGGTTTGATATTAGATATTTTAAAAGATAGGCAACAAGTTACAAGCCTTACTTATGCTATTACTAATTACAAGACCAAGGAGAAATTATCGAAAAAAACCAAGGGTACTAGGATAAGAGCCAAGGCGAGCCTTCTTGTCCGTGGAAAATTGATTAAAGAATCAACAGATGATGTAATTTTCCAATCCTATGGTCTTAGTGGAACAGCGATTTTGGATTTGTCTAACCAGATAAGTATAAGTTTAAGCAAAAAGGAAGATCCTCTTGTCCTTATAGATTTCTTTCCGACTTATGGAAGTAAAGACTTAGAAAAAAGGATAAGATTTTTGCTTAATACATATCCTAAAAGAAGTATCTATGAGGTTCTTTTTGGGCTTGTAAATGACAGGCTGATCGATGATATCTTAATTAAGGCTAGGATTGATGTAAACAAGAGGGCAGATGACCTTAGCGATAGGGATATGGCAATGCTTATCAAAATCTTGAAAGAAATGCGTTTTCACATCAAGGATATAAATGATAAGACCAATGCCCAGGTAACGATAGGGGGAATTGATACAAGATTTGTAGATGATAAGACTATGGAGTCAAAAAAATATAAAGATTTATACTTTTGTGGCGAGATTCTAGATGTATCCGGCTCGTGTGGGGGGTACAATATACAATGGGCTTTTTCTTCAGCGAAAGTAGCCTGCGAGAAAATAAGGAGTATTAATGTTTAAAATAAATAGAAAATTAAAAGAATTGAAAGACAATGGAGAAAGCATAAAGCTTGCAGTAATAGGCTGTGGCAAGATGGGTTCATCCTTGATAAGCCAATTATCAAAGATGGATGCCATGGAAGTTAAGCTTGTTGTAGAAAGAACTCCACAAAAGGCAATCAAGGCCCTTGTTAATGCTGGAGTTGCTGAAGATAAGATAATATTTACAGATGACTATAACGAAGGCTATGAAGTCTTGGAAAAGGGTTTCGTTTGTGTTTCAACAAACTACAGACTAGCCTATAAGCTTTTGCAAATCAATGCAGTAATAGATTGTACAGGAAACCCTCCATTTGGAGCAGTAATAGCAAGAAAAACTATCCAATACCACAAGCACATGATTACCTTTAACGTAGAATGTGATGCCGTAGTAGGACCTGTCCTTCACGATATGGCAAAAAAGGCGGGAGTTGTTTATACAGGAATCCTAGGCGATGAGCCAGGAGCTATAATCGATCTTGTAGAATACGCCTATGGTATGGGCCTTGAAGTATTAGTTGCAGCAAAGGGTAAGAACAACCCACTAGATAATGATGCAACACCAGAAACCCTCGCAGAAGAAGCAAAGAAAAAAGGCCTATCAGCAAAAATGCTTACAAGCTTTGTAGACGGAACAAACACCATGCTTGAGTTAAACTCAGCAGCCAACGCCCTAGGATTTTTACCAGATACTTTCGGTTGCCACGGTATCGACACAAGTCCAGAAACTGCCGTAGAAGATTTCAAACTAAAGGCAGACGGTGGCAAGCTTTCAAGATATGGAGTAGTAGAATTTTCAAGAGGAATGGCCCCAGGAGTCTTTATAATCGTTACAAGCGATCAAGAAGACGTAAGAGATCTTATGAAGTTCTTAGGCTTTGGTGATGGTCCAAACTATCTAATGTATAGACCTTACCACCTAACAAGTCTTGAAACGCCAATTACAATCTACAAGGCAGTAGTAGAAAATGAAGCTACAATAGTTCCTCTTCATGGTCAAGTAGCAGATACAGTTACAATAGCAAAAAGAGATATAAAGGCTGGAGAAAAGCTTGAAGGAGTTGGCTCAAGAACTGTTTTTGGAAAACTAACAAGCCATGCCAGAAGCCTAACAGAAGACCTCTTGCCAATAGCCTTAATCACAGACAAATCAAGAGCTATTAAGGATATCAAAAAGGGAACAGTAATAGACATGTCCATGGTAGAGCTTGACGAAAAAGCAACTATCACAAGACTAAGAAGAAGACAAAACTCAATGAAATTGTAAAAAAGAGGCCGATCGTTCTAGGACAATCGGTCTTTTTGAATGCTTATTTCTATATAGAATATTAAAACTTAAAGTGTTTGGTATCATTTGTTTTTCACCTTATAAATTATAATTTGGAGTTAAAATATTATAAAAATATAAAAACACCTGATATAATTATAATGTTACTATCCCTATACTGGTAACAGAAAGGGGCGTTCAAAATGAAAAAGCTACTTTCTTTCTCAATAGCTGTCAGGGTAGATGTAACTAGTCACTGCATTTGCAAATGGTTAGACAGATTAATACAAAAGTTAGAAAACAGAAAAGATAGTAACTACCAAATAAAAAAAGACAGGAGTATGTTAGGCTCTCCTGTCTTTTTTGCGTCCAAAATGGAACTACTTTCTTTCTAGTCACGTATATTATACAGCATATTGGTTGAAAGTGCAATAGAATTATTTTTACAATACTTTTGTTAAGCTAATCAACTATTAGCAATTAAACAATTTTAGATACTCTCCATAGCCTTCTTCTTCCATCTTTTCTTTGGGAATAAATCTAAGGCTTGCTCCATTTATGCAATACCTAAGCCCTCCCCTATCAGCTGGGCCGTCAGAAAAGACGTGGCCTAGGTGGCTGTCTGCCGCCCTACTTCTTACTTCGGTACGAATCATGCCATGACTTAAATCCACTTCTTCTTTAATTTCACTATCATCAAGGGCCTTAGTAAAGGAAGGCCAGCCACATCCTGCATCGTACTTATCTCTTGATGAGAAAAGGGCATCTCCACTTACTATATCTACATAGATTCCCTCTTCATAAAAGTTGTCATAGACAGAAGAAAAGGGTCTTTCTGTTGCATTTTCTTGGGTAACCCTGTAGGAGATGTCGCTTAATCTATCTTTTAATTCTTTTTTGTCGTAGGTCATAAAAATTCCTTTCCTAATAAAATTATACCTTTTACTTAGGGGTATTCTTTAAGCTGGTAGTATAATAAAAGTAATTAGGAGGATTTTATGGTAATGACAATCAAGAAGGCTACATGGAATGACGGTCCAGATCTAGCCTTTGCTATAAACAATAGGGCTAACGCCGCTATAGAAAAAAATGGAAGTAGCGTTGTAATTAATGCAGCTTTAGGAACACTCGCAGATGATGAAGGAAAACTTATTAGCCTTCTTTCTGTTTATGATAGACTTGATGAAATGGACAGGTCAAGGATTGCATCTTATGCACCAATCGAAGGGGAGAAGGAATATAGGAGGATAGTAATTGACAATCTTTTTGGAGCCTATAAGCCAGAAGGCTTTATCTCGGCTATAGCAAGTCCTGGAGGAACAGGAGCTATTAGGTCTGCGATTTTTTCTTATCTTGATAGGGGAGATCCATTAATTTGCCACGATTATTATTGGGCTCCTTACAGGAAAATCTGCCAAGAATTTGAGAGAGATTTTAGGACCTACAAGTTTTTTACTGATGATTATGCTTTTAATATTGGGGCTTTAGAAGAAGCTGTTTGTGAGGGGCTAAGGGATGCTGATAGAATTGCTCTTTTGATCAATTCACCTGCCAACAACCCAACTGGCTATTCCCTATCAGATGATGAATGGGATAAAGTTATTGGTCTTCTTAAAGAAAAAGCAGAAGATAAATCCAAAAAGCTTACATTGATAGTAGATGTAGCCTATCTGGAATTTGCTGGAGATGGGGATGAGCAGAGGAGATTTTTTAAGAAATTTTCCCTTCTTCCAGAAAATTTGATGGTAATAGTCTGCTTTTCTATGAGCAAATCTCACACAGCCTACGGCCTAAGATGTGGGGCAGCAGTAGGAATATCTCAAAGCGAGGAAATAATAAAAGAATTTGAAGCATCTCTTTCGCATTCAGCAAGATGCAATTGGTCTAATGGAACCCATGCAGCTCAAAACATCCTCATAGATTTGGAAAAAGAGGAATACAAAAAAGTCTATGAGAAGGAACTTGAAGCTTTAAGAGCTATGCTTAAAAGAAGGGCGGACTTATTCGTCCTAAAAGCTAGGGAGAATAAGCTAACCATGATTCCATATTTTGGAGGATTTTTCACCTTTATTCCAACTGCTAGGGCCTTTGAGATTGCAGAAGAATTAGAAAAAGAAAATATCTTTACCATCCCTCAAGCCAAGGGAATTAGGGTTGCGATTTGTGGAGTAAGCGAGAAAAAAATCCCTCAACTTGTCGATAGACTAGCTTTTTATATAAATCAGAAATAAAACTTGCAAAAATTTTTGGTCTTAGTATATTAATAATGTGAGTTAGCACTTTAGACTTGCGAGTGCTAAATGTAAAAATAAAGGAGAAAATTATGATGCTAAAACCAATAGGTGATAGAGTAGTTATACAAAAAGCACAAGCTGAAAAGACAACAGCCTCTGGAATCGTACTTCCAGAAAGTGCCCAAGAAAAACCACAATATGCAGAAGTAGTTGCAATCTCTTCTGATATAGAAAATGACGAAAAGAAAAAAGATTCTCTAAGCGTTGGAGATAAGGTAATCTATTCTCAATACGCCGGAACAGATGTTAAACTTGATGATAAAGAATATATCGTAGTTAAATATAACGATATACTTGCAGTTGTAAAATAGAAACGAAAGGAAGATTATATGGCTAAAGATATTAAATTTTCATCTGATGCAAGAGCTAGTCTTGAAGCAGGAATTGATAAACTAGCAAATGCAGTAAAAGTTACCCTTGGACCAAAAGGACGTAATGTAGTTTTAGATAAGGCTTATGGAGCACCAACAATCACAAACGATGGTGTAACAATTGCCCAAAGCATAGAACTTGAAGATAGATTTGAAAATATGGGAGCACAACTTGTAAAAGAAGTTGCAACAAAGACCAATGACGTAGCAGGAGACGGAACAACAACAGCAACAGTCCTAGCTCATGCCATCATCAAAGAAGGTCTAAAGAACCTCGCAGCTGGAGCAAATCCTGTAGTATTACAAAAGGGACTTAAAAAAGCAACTTGCGAAGTCGTATCTTATATCAAAGAAAACTCAAGAGAAGTAGAAGACAAACAAGCTATCCAAAACGTAGGAACAATCTCATCAGCAGACCCTGAAATCGGTAAATTCATAGCAGACGCTATGGAGAAAGTTGGCAATGACGGAGTAATCACAGTAGAAGAATCAAAGACAACTGATACCCACCTAGATGTAGTAGAAGGTATGCAATTTGATAGGGGTTACCTATCACCTTACATGGCAACAGACAATGAAAAGATGATAGCAGAACTTGATGATCCATACATCCTACTAACAGATAAGAAGATTTCAAACATCCAAGAAATCCTCCCACTCTTAGAGCAAATCGTTCAATCAACTAAGCCACTTCTAATCATAGCAGATGATGTAGATGGAGAAGCCCTAACAACTCTTATCCTAAACAAACTAAGAGGAACCTTTAACGTAGTAGCCGTAAAAGCACCAGGCTATGGCGACAGAAGAAAGGCTATGCTTGAAGATATAGCAATACTCACTGGAGCAACAGTTGTAAGCGAAGAGCTTGGCATGGAACTAAAAGATACAGCAATCGACATGCTAGGATCTGCTAAGAAAATTAAAGTTGACAAAGACAACACAACAATAGTAGAAGGTAAGGGATCTAAGGAAAGCCTTGAAGAAAGAGTTGCCCATATTAGAAAACAAGTAGAAACAGAAGATAGCGAATACGAAAAAGAAAAACTTCAAGAAAGAGTTGCCAAACTTGCTGGTGGAGTTGCAGTAATCAACGTTGGAGCTGCAACAGAAACTGAAATGCAAGAGAAAAAATACAGAATCGAAGACGCCCTATCAGCAACAAGAGCCGCAGTTGAAGAAGGAATCGTTGCAGGTGGTGGAGTTGTCCTAATAGGAGCAATAGAAAAGATTAAAAAACTATCTGAAAGCCTAAAGGGAGATGAAAAAACAGGTGCAATCATCATAGAAAAAGCCCTAGAAGCTCCACTAAGACAAATTGCAGAAAACGCTGGTATGGATGGATCTGTAATAGTAGAAAGAGTAAAACATTCAGCTAAAGATGAAGGCTATGATGCTTACAATGACGAATATGTAAATATGTTCGAAAAAGGAATCGTAGAACCAACCAAGGTAACAAGATCTGCCCTACAAAACGCAGTAAGTGTTGCAGGAATGATCCTAACAACAGAAGCAGCAGTAGCAGACATCCCAAAAGAAGAAGCACCACAAATGCCAGCAGGCATGCCAGGCATGTATTAAAAACTAGAAACTTAACTCCGTAGGCGGTTAAAGAAGGGGGTAGGAATACTACCTCCTTCTTTGATTTATAAAAAAATGCTTTGTTTCCATAAGTAGATTAAAATAAGGTTCTTAGATTGAAAAATATACTTATAGCTTATATAATCTAAATAAATAAAGCTAAGAGTGTAGGAAAATATGGAAACAAATAATAAAAGTAAGAGATTTTTAACAATAGGGTTAATTCTTATTCTAATACTTTTTGGTATATTTAGCTTATTTAAGAATAAAATCCTAGAATCCAGAGTTTATAAAAGTTTATCTGATAAAGTCGATTTTATAGTAAATACAAGAGATGTAAAAGTTCCTGAGGATGCCCTCGCTTTTTCAGTATATGACCTAAATGAGGGAAAATATTTATTTTATGAGGGTGGCAAACAATTGCCATCTGTCGCAAGCCTATCTAAACTTTTCGCAATAGATTATGCGATGACTAAGGTAAAGCTAGATGATAAGGTCGAGATAAGTGATGAGCTCTTGAGCCTTGTTCCTGAGGGATCATCCCTAGCAAATCTAAGAAGTGGAGAATACACAGCTAAACAAATAATCCAAGCCATGCTCGTTCCTTCTGGCAATGATGCAGCTTATGCACTGGCCTATAATATTGGCAAAAAAGAGCTTGGAGATGGCTATAGTACGAAAGAATATGTAGAGTATTTTGTGAAAAAGCTCGAAGACTACCTTAAAAAAGAAGGCTATACCAATACAGACCTCTTCGACCCTAGTGGATTCTCTACTCAGGCTTACACAGATTTGGATGATATCAATAGGGTAGCCTTAAAGCTTCTTGATTATGACTTTGTCAGAGAATGTGTGGGAGAAAGCTCCTTTACCATCCATACTAACCAGGGAGATTTTACTTGGAAAAACACTAATGAGTTTTTGGACAAGGGTTCCCTATATTACAATAAGTATATCAAGGGGTTAAAGACTGGAACTATGGCAGAATCTTATAATCTTTTAGCCCTATATGAAAAAGATGGCAAAGGATATTTGATAACCTGCCTAGCAGCCAAGTCAGATAAAGATAGGTACCAAGCTGTTCAGGCAGCGATTAATACAATCATAGAGAAAAATTAATAAAGCATGAAGTCGGCAATAAAAGTCCGACTTCTTTGTTATAAGAACATATTTTTTAATAGTTTTAGCTTATCTATTGTCCTAAAAGCAAATACCCCATTTGATTCGATATTTTGATTATTAGAACTAAGAAATTCCTCTTGAAGTTATAAATTATTTCCTTTGTAATATGTCATATATATCATAAAATGTATTCAAGGTGTAAAATCGGATGATTTTGAGCTAATATTTTATGAGACTGAAAATGGAAGAATACCAGTAGAAGAATTTTTAAATACTTCATCAAGGAAACCTAGAGCTAAAATTGTCGGCATAATTTCTTTGCTTAAAGATTATGGAAATGAACGTAGATTGTCCTCTATCTTAAATCTTTTATTTGCCTAACATGTACTTTTTATCCTCGTATTGACTCTTTACTTGTTCAATTATTTTAACAAAATCTACTTGTTTTAGGTTGTCTATATCTTTTGTCTTATCTCCATAGGATAAACAATTAGTGTAAGTATTGTTCCTATTTTAAAGCTATTGATTAAGGGGTGTATTTAATGAGGAAAAATAAATTTATCATGATAGATCTTATTATGCTTTTATTGATATTTGGCATGATTGAGTTTTTCAAAGAATATATATTTGACACTTTAAAGAATAATGGAAATTCAATTTACTTGGTTTTTGCTTTTTCTATTTTACTTCTGATTGTTTATATTTTGAGGTTTTTTGCTAGGCCTCCTTATGAACTTGTGAAAAAACTATATGGAAGTTCTTGGAAGATTTCGGGATATTATTCAAGAATAGCTCTTAGAAGTGAAAAGAATTATGCGAATTCCTATGATTTTTGGGTGAAGATTAACTTAATTCTAATAGGGATTTTTATTTTCATTAACTTATTAATAGCTTTTTCAAACGATTTCATCTTCACAACCCCTATGTTTTTTGTTGAATTAATAGCAGGTTTTGTTTTGTCTATAGGAGGATGGATAGCTACTTGGATAAGAGAGTACAAATATTATAGATAATATAGTTTTGATTTATCATTTATAAAATGCTCTATTAAATTCATTCTAAGAATAAGGAAATGGCCATATCTGTATAGATATGTAAATTGGCGTTAAATATATTTTAGAGGAGAGAAAAGTATAGAAAATGAGAAAATATATAAAAAACAACAAAAAAAATATTATAATATACATATTTATGTGTTTCATTTCTGCTAGTTTAACTGCTGGTACTGCGTTTTTATATCAAAGAATCACTAGTTCTGCTATAAATAATGACTTCAAGGCTTTGATTTTATTTTCAATATTTGCAATTCCCTACCTTATACTTGAAGCCAGTTTTGATTATATACCAAAAAAATATAGGTCTATAATCACCAATAGGATATCCTTAGATTTAAAAAATGACCTAATAAAAAATATAAATGAAACAGAATTGTCAAAAATGGACTATAATTTTACTAATACAATAAAAAACAAAATGGTAAATGATTTGAGCATAGTAGAGGAATCATATATAAGAAATTTACTATCTATAATATTATATTCTTTTATGTTTGTTATCTCCTTGATTTCTGCTATATATATACAAGGATATCTAACTATAATTATGCTCGTTCTGTCAGCTATTCCATTACTCACACCTATAATAAGTAAAAAGATTCTTGCTAATAAAAAAGAAATACAAAAAAATGCTAAAGACAAGTATCTCAATAGTTATAATGAGTATGCAGATAATATTCTTTTTGTAAATATTTCAAATTTAAAACTATTTTTCCATGATAGATTGAAACTATTAGGAGGGAAACTTAAACATGAAAGTATATTTTTTGAATCATCACTATTAAAAACCTATTCCATTTCCTACGGACTTGGGAATGTTTTATATTCTGGAACTTGGGTAATTGGTGGTATATTTGTGTATAAGAATCTATTAACCTTGCCATCTTTAATAGCAATGACAACATTAATGTTTACAATAGCTGGCCCTATTCAAACAATATCAAATATTTATAGTGAGTTTTTGTCATCAAGAAAAATTTTCTTTGATTATTTAGATTTTAAAAATTTTCTTTGATTATTTAGATTTTATTGATAGATGTAAAACAACTGATAAAAAACCCAATAGCAATATAAGTAAGATAGAAAAAATTGATATAAAGAATTTGAATTTATCTTTTTCTAATAAAATTATCTTAAAAAACATTTCTTTTAACTTTATGAATGGAAATAAATACGTACTTTTAGGAGAAAGTGGGTCTGGAAAAAGTACATTTCTTAATTCCTTGTTTGGAATATATGAGTATGCTAATGATTATATTGCTATCAACGAAAAGAAGTTATCAGAAATAGATAAATCATCTTATTACGATAATATGTTTTATATACCACAAGAAACTATAATTTTTAATACAAGTATACTAAATAACATAACTTTATTTTCAGAAAATGTAGATTTAGTAAGAGCACAAGAGTGTATAGAAAAAGTGGGTCTTTCTGACTGGTTTAATTCAAAAGATAATGAATTTGATTGTGTTTTAAGTAAAGATAGTATATCAGGTGGTGAGAAAAAAAGATTGGATTTAGCAAGAGCTTTATATTTAGATAAGTCGGTTATTATTATGGATGAGCCAACATCTGCATTAGATTTTGAAAACGAGATTCTGATTTCTAAAATAATAAAGGGAATCCAAGATAAATTAATTATCTGTGTTAGTCACTCGACAAATGATGAATTTCTTAATGTATTTGATAAGAAAATAAAAATTATAAATAAAGAGTTAGTTATTGAGAATTATTAAAAATGAATACTTCTAAAATAATTATTAAAAATCAGGCTACCTATAAAAGCTAAAAGGCAGGGAAGTTAATCTCTGCCTTTTAGCGTAACCTTATTTAATTTTTTAAAATCTATTTACCAAAAATCTCTGTACCTAGCTTTGTTTCCTCAAGGGCTTTGCCGTTAAATACTATGTTTTTTACATCATTTTGATACATGATGTCTCCCCAGAGGATGCCTCCTACATATGAATCTTCTTTTTTGAATAGTTTGTAGATTTTGTCTTCTTTTTCTATTCTTTCTTCTTCGATTCCTTCTCCTGAGTTCATGCCTGCTGAGAAAAGTTTGATATCTCCAAGCATGAGGGTTGAGAATGGTTTTGGTTGTTTGTAAGATTCGCTATCGCCTGTCATGTTGTGGCCTGCAATTTTTCCCATCTCTTGGCTTGATGTCCAAAGGCCTATAGTAAATTGTCCGATTTGTGCACAGTCGCCTGCTGCAAAGATTCCTTCGTGGGCTGTTTCTAGGTGATCATTTACAACAACTCCTCTATCAGTTTCAAGTCCTGAGTCTTGGGCTATTTTTATATTTGATCTTACCCCTGCTTGAACCATGATTGCATCGGCACTTAAATCTGTTCCATCAGCAAGCTTCACTCCGCAAACTGCTCCATCTTTGGTGAGGATTTCTGCCGTATTTTTGCCTGTTATAGTTTTTATTCCCAATTCGTTTAAGTTTTTTTCTAATTTTTCTGAAAGCTCACGGTCGAGTTGCCTTGCAAGGAGGTAGTCAAAACTTTCTATTACAGTTATTTCGAGACCTAATTTTTTTGCAGAAAAGGCTGCTTCAAGGCCTAGGATTCCTCCGCCTATAACTACGATTTCTTTTTTGTTAGCTACATATTCTTTGAAGCTTCTAAGGTCGTCTACAGTTCTTATGGCAAAGACACCCTTTGAGTCAATGTTTGTAATTGGTGGGACGAAGGCTCTTGCCCCTGTTGCTATTAGGGCTTTTTTAAATTCTATTTCTTCTCCACCAGCAAGATATGCTATTCTTTTTTCTGGATCTATTCTCTCTACTTTAGTTGAAAGTCTTTCCTCGATTTTTCTTTCGTTATACCATGGTTCTTTTTTAACAAAGATTTCATCATCTGTGAAGTCTTTGCTTATTAAATCTGATAGTCTTGTTCTCCAATAAGTTGATGGTTTTTCTTCTGATACTATTAATATTTTTCCTTGAGGATCTTTTTTTCTTATTTCTTCAGTTGCTGAAAGGCCAGCAATTCCATTTCCTATAATTAGATAATCGTACATAATATTCCTTTCAATCTTTATTTCTATGTCCATTATACATTTTGTTAATTTATCTTACAAACTATGACTAACTAAGCCAAGACTATAGTATAGTAAAAGAAAGTTAGGAGTTTATTTATGATTAGGATTGCAAAAAAAAGTGATATAAGAAGGATAGAAGAATTAATTGCTTTAGCGAAAGCTTCTCTTAAAAAAGATGGGGTCGACCAGTGGCAAAAGTCAAACCCTGATAGGAGGCTTGTAGAAGGGCAGATCGAAAAGGAAGCCGGCTATGTTTATGAAAGGGATGGCGAAGTTTATGCCTATGCCTTTCTAAGTGAAAATGTAGAGCCAACTTATAAGAGATTTGAAAATGATTTTGAGGGGTCAAACTATCTAGTTATCCATACTTATATGGTCGATTCTGCATCAAAGATAAAAGGTCTCGGTACGAAATTTATGCAAGAGCTTGTAAGCTTTGCAAAAGACTACGGCAAAGATTCGCTTAGGATAGACACCCACGAAGATAATTTCAGGATGAGGGGCCTTCTTGATAAGTTTTCTTTTAGGGAGCTTGGGATAATCCAAGTAGATGAGGACGGCATTGCTAAAGATAGGCTTTGCTATGAAAAAATCTTATGAGAAATTTAGGCCAAGAAGAAATTATTAAAAATGCCAAGCTACCAGCTGTCGTAATAGCAGGGCCTGGCACAGGTAAAACCCATACTATTGTAAATTTTGTGGCAGAAGCCATAAAAAACGAACGCTTTAAAGCTAACAAGATCCTTATTACGACCTTTACCAAAAAGGCAGCCCATGAGCTTAATACTAGAATAATTACAAGGCT
Source organism: Anaerococcus tetradius ATCC 35098 (assembly GCF_000159095.1). Taxonomy (GTDB): domain Bacteria; phylum Bacillota; class Clostridia; order Tissierellales; family Peptoniphilaceae; genus Anaerococcus; species Anaerococcus tetradius. The sequence continues at coordinate 287,627 of NZ_GG666296.1, forward strand.
AAAGGAAGAAGGCCTTAGGGTGGACTTAAAGGACATGATGATAGGTAACTTTCACTCCCTTGCCATGGATTTCATTACAAAATATAGGAGGCTCGACCAAAACTTTTTCAATCTCAAAATCATAGACTCCTTTATGGAAGAGTTTATAGTAAGAGAAAATTTAAGTCTTTTTAAGGGTCTTGATAATTTTGATAGCTTCATAAAAAAAGACGAAGTAGCTACTATCCTTGATATCTTTCAAACAATAATCAACCAAGTCCTAGACCTAGATGAGCTTAAAAATTCCGAAAATCCTAAGGATAGGCTAAGCTATGAAATTTATCTTACCTATGAAAATCTTCTAAATAAGCTAGGTCTAATTAATTTTCAGCTCATTCTAAAAAGATTTCTTGACCTCCTAAAAGATCCCCTTATCGGTGAAAAGATAAGAAAATCAATAGATCTTGTAATTATAGACGAATACCAAGATACCAACCTAATCCAAGAAGAAATCGCCTTTGCTTTGACTGATTCAAATAATATCATAGTCTTCGGTGATGATGATCAGGCCCTTTACTCCTTTAGGGGAGCGGATGCTAAAAACCTCACCCATTTTGATGAGAAATTCTACCAAAGAAGGAAAGTTAAGGTCGAGAAATATTTTCTCGATATTAATTACAGGTCCAATCAAGTGATTATTGATAAGGCGAGAAAGTTCATGGAAGAAGCCAAGGGGGCAAGCCGAAAAGAGCTAAGGTCAGTCGATGAGAAAGAAAATCCTAACACCATAGTTAGGGCGAGAGCAGATGAGATGGATAATCTCGTAAAAATCGTAAAGCTTCTTTCAAAAAAGATAAAGCTCAATCAAATTGCCTTCCTATTTCCAAGCTTTGCCAATCCCTATCCACAAGCCCTAGAGGAGAAATTTTCTAAGGAAAATATCAGAGTAATAAATAGAAAGAGCGATAAATTTTTCCATAGAGAAGAGATTAGGTTTTTTGTCCATGTCCTTATGAAAATTGCAAATTTTGACCGCATAAATGTGGACTTTGATGAAAGATTTATGTCCTATGAAGAAAGGCAAAAAAACACCTACAGGAAGTATCTTAAAAAAATCCTCGAAGATGATAGCTTTATTTCTTCAAAAGAAATTAATGATTTTCTTTTGACCCTAGAAGATGGTCAAGACCTATCAGCTATTATCTATAAGCTAATGGGCCTTACTTTCTTTAAGGAAATCCTCGGAGGGGCAGTAGATGAGCTTGATAGGCAAAGGATATTCAAAAATACTGGAAAATTTATAAATCTATGTGTCGACTTCGATGAAATTTATCCCAAGACTAAGGCTTCAGGGGCTAAGTTTGTAAGAAACTTTCTTTATGTTTATTTTAAGAAAAACGCCATCAGTGAATTTGATGAGGATGACTCTTACGAAGATGCCATAAATTTTATGACCATCCACCAATCCAAGGGTCTAGAGTTTGATGTGGTTTTTGTTTCAAGTCTTAACGATTATCCAAGAAAGGACTATCCCAAATATATAGATACCTACCTAGCAAGTGATAGCCTTGAAAAAAAGAATCTAGACTTCTACAGAAAATACTACACAGCCTTTACCAGGGCCAAAAATCTCCTGGTTGTTTTGGATAATTCGAGGGACTTTAGGATTAAAAACTTCGCATTAAGCCTTGATGACTCATCAATCCTAGCTTCTATCGACTTTAAGATGGCAAAAAAAGCAAGGGAGAAGAAAATTCTTGCCTATACAACAGATATTGCTGTCTACCTAACTTGCCCACTCAAGTATAAATTTGTAAGGAAATTATCCTACAGGCAAAAAAAGACTCCAAGCCTTATTTTTGGTTCTAAGGTTCACGAGCTAGCCCAATATATGTATTCAGACAATTTTGACAAAAAGGCTATGACAGACTTCCTCAAAGAAAATGAAAGCTTCATTATTCCTATAAGGAATCTCTTAAATACGGCTTTTGAAGTCAGGTCTAGCGAAGTTAATTATAAGGCGGATAGGAATTTTTATATCCTACAAGGTAACATAGATGTAATTTTAAAAGATCAATCACTTATGGACCTAAAGACAGGATCATTTAACGAAAATAGCCTAGACAAATACAAAAAGCAAGTAATAACTTACAATAAGCTAATGAAGCTTAATGGAGAAGAAGTTAAGGATATGTACTTGTATTTTATAGAAAAGGATGAGCTAATTAAAGTTTGTGAAGAAAACTTTGCTTTAGATCAAATTGATAATGTAGCTAAAAATATTATTGAGGAAAATTTTGATAAAAGGACAGATGATAAAGATGCTTGTAAATTTTGTCAGATGAAATTTTATTGCAATAGAGCTTGAAAATACGCTACTGTGCTATACAATATAGGCAGGTGATAAAATGATTGAATCTCAAATGCTAAAGGGAGTAATAGAAGGAATTATCCTTCATATAATAAAAAATAACGAAACATATGGCTACGAAATAGTAGAGGAGCTTAAAAATTCAGGCTTCTATGCTATGACTGAGGGAACAGTCTATCCCATCCTTCAAAGATTATCCAAGAAGGGCCTAATCTTTGGTGCCTACAAGAAGTCAAAGATTGGACCAAGGAGGAAGTATTATTATATTAGTCCCAAGGGTAGGCAATATCTTGAAGGTTTTTATACTTCTTTTGATGAGCTTAGTCTTGCCACAAATAATGTTTTGAAGAAAGGTAGAAAATGAGATTAGATAAAATGATCGGAAATTCCGGCCTAGATACTAGAAAAAATATCAAGCGTAATGCTAAAAAGGGAGCCATAAGAGTAAATGGACAAGTAGTAAAGGATACATCAATCCAGGTAGATCCAGACCTTGATGAAGTTTACTACATGGATCAATTCGTAGATTACTTTGAAAATATATATATCATGATGAATAAGCCAGCTGGTTTTCTTTCTGCGACAGAAGATAAGGATCCTACTGTAATCGACATCTTGGATGATTTTTATAAGGGCTTAGATCTTTCTATAGCAGGAAGACTTGATAAGGATACGACAGGTCTTATCCTTCTTTCGACTGACGGAAAGTTCATCCACAAGGTTACAAGTCCCAATTCTAACATAGAAAAGACTTACCAAGTAGAAACTCGTGATGAAATTAAAAATGACCTCATAAAGATTTTCGAAGAAGGTGTCTATATCAAAGAAGACGACTATACAGCAAGACCTGCCAAGCTTGAGATTTTGGAAGAGAAAAAGGCCCTAGTAAGGGTAACAGAAGGTAAGTTTCACTTAGTCAAGAGACTATTCGCTAATTGCGACAATGAAGTTTTAAAATTAAAAAGACTTGCAATAGGAAAACTAAAACTTGATAGCCACCTTGCTGAAGGAGAATATAGGGAACTAAGTGATGATGAAATATCCCTATTTGTAGAGTAGAATTAGGATTAGTTAAGATTAATGGAGAAAATTATGTACGAGAAATATGTAAAGAATATACTAGATAGGATCTTGGCCCTCCTAGGCCTTATAATCCTTTCACCTATATTTTTGCTTACAGCCTTGGCCATAAAAATAGAAGAGCCTAAAGGCAAAGTCTTTTTCATCCAAGAAAGATCAGGCATGGGAGCTAGGCCTTTTTCTTGTATTAAATTCAGGTCGATGTCAACGGATGCACCCAAAAACGCTGCGACATGGGAGCTTGCTAATGCTGATAGCTATATTACAAAGGTTGGCTCCTTCATAAGAAAGACATCAATAGATGAGCTTCCCCAGTTGATAAATATTATTAAGGGTGATATGAGTATAGTAGGTCCAAGGCCTGTCATCCTAAAAGAAACAGAGTTAATAAATTTAAGAAAAGAATATGGAGCCATAAATGTAAGACCTGGTATTACTGGCCTTAGCCAAATTTCTGGAAGAGATAATCTACCTCCCAAAAAAAAGGCTGAGACCGACGGAGAATATGCAGCAAATGTTACTTTCTTAAATGATTTTAAAATTATATTAAAAACTATCCCTCAGGTCCTAGCTGGCGAGGGAATTAGCGAAGGAAAAAAGGAAGATTTTTAGAAAAAACTAAACATTTTCCTTTTTTCGAAAAAAATTTTAGTTCACAAAGCTTGTAAAAAACCAAATCTCACAAATATACATAAAATATTTTATGAAAATGATTGCAAGATTTTTTTGTTTGTGGTAAACTACTAGTAAGAGAATATATAAGAGATGGCGAGCTGTGAAAATTTTACACGCTCGTTTTCTGCGTTCATGGAGGTTGTATGACTAGCGAAGAGATATTTGATACAATTTATGACAATCCTATTATCATGGCTATCAAAAACAACAAAGATTTAAGAGACTCTTTGGATAGTGAAAACAAAATAGTGTTCGTGCTTTTTGGTACTGTAGAAAGCATCCCTCACATAGTTACTAAACTAAAAAAACATGGAAAGATAGTCATGGTTCACGAGGATTTGATTGAAGGATTATCAAGCTCCCAACTGTCATCGGCTTTCATCAAAAATTACACTGATGCTGACGGGATTATTACTACGAGGCCACAAAATGCTTCATATGCTAGGCAAATAGGCCTATTTTCAATACTTAGATTTTTCGTCTTGGACTCACTTTCTTATGAGAGTGTTAAGGAGACGGTAAAAAAAGCAAATTGTGACCTCATAGAGATACTTCCTGGAATTATGCCAAAGATATTGGATGATATATCAAAGAGAACTCACATTCCTGTTGTGGCTGGCGGCCTTATTAATGAAAAAAGTGATGTGATTAATGCTCTTAACGCTAACGCCATAGCTATATCATCATCTAATAGCGATGTATGGAAAATGTAAAAGGAGATATTATGGGAAAATATATCATGGCACTTGATGCAGGTACAACTAGTAATAGGGCAATCATTTTTAACAAAAAAGGTGAGATATTGTCAGTAGCTCAAAAAGAGTTTACACAATTCTTCCCACATCCAGGTTGGGTAGAGCATGATGCAACAGAAATCTGGTCAACTCAACTAGGTGTATGCACTGAGGCTATAGCAAAACTAGGTATTACTGCAGATGAAATAGAAGCAATCGGTATAACAAACCAAAGAGAGACAACTATTGTTTGGGAAAAAGCTACTGGTAAACCTGTTTATAATGCAATCGTTTGGCAATGCCGTCGTACAGCAGATATGGCTGACAAACTCGTAGCTGATGGCTACAAAAAAACTATCCAAGATAAGACAGGTCTTGTAGTTGACCCATATTTCTCAGGAACAAAGATTCGTTGGATCCTAGATCATATCGAAAATGGTCAACAAAGAGCAGAAAATGGTGAGCTATTATTTGGTACAGTTGATACTTGGTTAGTATATAACCTAACCCGTGGTAAGGTTCATGTTACAGATTATTCAAACGCATCAAGAACAATGATTTTTAATATTCATACCCTAGAATGGGATGATGAACTTTGCTCTATCTTGAATATTCCAAAATGTATGCTCCCAGATGTTAAACCATCTTCTTATGTTTATGGTAATACCTTCTCAGGTTATTTCGATGGTGAAATTCCTATAGCAGGTATGGCTGGTGACCAACAAGCAGCCCTATTTGGTCAAACCTGTTTTAGTGAAGGCGATGCTAAAAACACCTACGGAACAGGTGCCTTCCTACTAATGAATACAGGAGAAACTGCTGTTAAGTCTGATAATGGTCTAGTAACAACCATAGCTTGGGGACTTGGCGATGGTAAGGTTAACTATGCACTTGAAGGTTCAATCTTCGTTGCAGGTTCTGCTATCCAATGGCTAAGAGATCAACTAAGAATAGTAGATGCTGCCGATGATACAGAATATATGGCAACCAAAGTTAAAGATACTAATGGATGCTATGTAGTTCCAGCCTTTACAGGACTTGGTGCTCCTTACTGGGATGCTTATGCAAGAGGCTCTATAGTAGGTATTACAAGAGGAACAAGCAAATATCATATAGTAAGAGCAACCCTTGAATCTCTAGCTTATCTAACAAATGACGTTCTTCAATCAATGAGTAAAGATAGCGGAAGAGACCTTCATGAACTAAAAGTAGACGGTGGCGCTTCTGCAAACAACTTCTTGATGCAATTCCAAGCTGATATGATTCAAACTAAGGTAGAAAGACCAAAGACTCTTGAAACAACAGCTCTTGGTGCAGCTTATCTTGCTGGTCTTGCAGTAGGTTACTACAAAGACTTAGATGAAATAAAAGAAAATCGTCTAGTTGATAGAGAATTTACCCCAGAAATCTCAAAAGAAGAAAGAGATAAGAAAGATAGAAACTGGCAAAGAGCAGTTGATAGATCATTCTCTTGGGCAAAAACTTACGAGGAATAACTTAACAAATTTTAAAAAATAAGGTAAGATATAAACTAAATAGAAATTAGAGAAGGCGAGCTAAAGTATTACCCTACTTTAGCTCGCCTTCTTTTCCATTAAAAGGGAGGAATATATGTATGATGCTATAATTATAGGTGGTGGAGTTACCGGAACATCAATTGCCTACCAATTATCAAAGAAAAAAGGAAAATTCCTATTATTAGAAAAAAACGAAGATGTATGTACTGAGACATCCAAGGCCAACTCTGGCATTTGCCATGGTGGCTATGACGCTCATCCAGGTACCCTCAAGGCTAAGATGAATGTCAGAGGCAACCAAATGATGGAAGAAGAAGCAAAAAAACTTGCTTTTCCTTACAAGAAAATAGGAACCTTTGTATTGTGCCATGACGAAAAAAATTACCCACAACTTAAAGAACTTTACGATTTTGGTATAAAAAATGGAGTTAAGGGCATGGAAATTATGGATGGAGATAAGGTTAGAGAAATGGAGCCAAATGTTTCTGATGATGTATGCTACGCCCTATATTGTTCAGAAGCAGGTATCCTTGATCCCTTCATAATGAATATTGCTTTTGCAGAAGTTTCTAATATTAATGGAGTTGAATATAAGTTTAACTCAAAAGTAATTGATACAATCAAAGAAGATGGCTATTGGAAAGTCGTAACAGAAAAAGCTACATATGAAACAAAAACAATTGTAAATGCCGCAGGTCTTTATTCTGATGAAATCCACAATAAAGTAAGCGATGAGAAGTTTGAAATAAGAGCAAGACGTGGAGAATACCTCCTTCTTGATAAGGATACACAAGGTTACGTCAACCACGTTATGTTTAACCTACCTACAGAAAAGGGTAAGGGAATCCTTGTTTCACCAACTATTGATAACAACACCCTAGTAGGACCAACATCAGACTTCGTAGACGAAAAAGATGACATAAGATCAACTAGAGAACACCTAGAAGAAGTAATAGAAAAATCAAACGATACAGTTGTCAATGTCCCAGTAAGAATGGTAATCACATCATTTTCAGGCAACAGGGCCCACGAAGTAGGAGGAGACTTTATCCTAAAAGAAAGCCTTGATGGTTTCTTCGATTGTATAGGAATCGAATCTCCAGGCCTAACATCTTCTCCAGCCATAGGCGAATATATGGCAGGACTTGTTAGCGACAAACTTGGCCTTGAAGAAAACAAAGACTTTACTTATGACAGAAATCCGATACCAAAAACAAGCGAATTAAGCTTAGAAGAACATGATGCCCTAATCAAAAAAGATCCAAGATATGGTAAAATCATCTGCAGATGCGAAAAAGTAACAGAAGGCGAGATAGTAAATGCTATTAATCGTCCACTTGGGGCTAGGACTGTTGATGGAGTGAAAAGAAGAGTCAGAGCTACAGCAGGAAGATGCCAAGGTGGCTTCTGTCTACCAAGAGTTATGGAAATACTCGCCAGAGAACTTGGCGAAAACTACGATGATATAGTTAAAAATCACCCAGATTCCTACTATATCAAAGGCCATGTAAAGTAAGGAGGGCGTGATGAAGAATTATGATTTAGTAGTAGTTGGTGGAGGTCCTGCAGGTCTTGCAGCAGCAGCCAAAGCTTACGATTTGGGAGTAAAAAACATCCTAGTTGTAGAAAGAGATGAAATGCTTGGTGGAATCCTTAACCAATGTATCCACAACGGTTTTGGTCTTCACAGATTCAAAGAAGAACTAACAGGCCCAGAATATGCCCAAAGATTTGTTGACCTAGTAGAAGAAAGAGATATAGACATTCTCTTAAACACAATAGTAATAGACTTTGCCCATGACAAGACCCTTACTCTAATGAATGAAGAAAATGGTATGTTTACCCTAAAGCCAAAGGCTGTAATCCTTGCTATGGGTTGTAGGGAAAGACCAAGAGGAGCCCTAAACATACCAGGAAGCAGACCAGCTGGAGTATTCTCAGCAGGAACTGCTCAAAGGATGATCAACCTTGAATGCTATATGCCAGGCAAAAAAGTAGTAATCCTAGGATCTGGAGATATAGGTCTAATAATGGCAAGAAGAATGACCCTAGAAGGAGCAAAAGTTCAATGTGTAGCAGAAATAATGCCTTACTCTGGAGGACTAAAAAGAAATATAGTCCAATGCCTAAATGACTTTGACATACCTTTATACTTTAACACAACTATATCAAGTATAGAAGGAAAAGACAGGGTAGAAGGATGTACACTCTCACAAGTTGACGAGCACATGAAAGTAATCCCAGGAACCGAAAAACACTATGACTGCGATACTATCCTCCTATCAGTAGGGCTTCTCCCAGAAAATGAGCTAACAAGAGAAGCAGGAATCAAGATAGACCCAAAAACCAAGGGAGCTGTAGTATCAGATAGACTAATGACAGACGTAGAAGGAGTCTTTGCTTGTGGTAATGTCCTCCACGTTCATGACCTAGTAGACTATGTAACAGATGAAAGTGAACTTGCAGCAGAAAACGCAGCAGCCTACATAGAAGGTAAATTTAAAAAATCTGAGACTAGTCCAATCTACCTAAAGGCAGGAGATGGAATATCCTACACCCTTCCTCAATACATTAATCCTGATACGATGAATGAAACAGCCATCATAAGATTTAGGGTAAACAACGTCTATCAAAATAGAATCCTAAAGATGTTTGTCGATGGCAAAGAAGTAGCAAAGAAGAGAAAACTAGTATATGCTCCAGGTGAGATGGAAGATTTAATCCTTAAAAAGAAGGATGTCCCTCAAGGAGCCAAAGAAATAGAAATTAAATTGGAGGAAATATGAAAAAAGATCTTACATGTATAAATTGTCCTCTAGGCTGTAGCGTAACAGTAACAATGGATGCTGACGGAGAAATTACTGATATTACAGGTAACACTTGTAAAAGAGGTGAAGTATATGCCAGAAGTGAAGTCAAAAATCCAGTAAGGACTGTAACATCTACAGTAAAAGTAGAAGGCGGAAGAGCTTATTCAGTTCCAGTAAAAACATCTGAAGCCATTCCAAAGGCTAAGATGAAAGAAGCTATGGAAGAAATCAATAAAGCAAGCATAAAAGCACCAGTAAAAGTAGGTGATATAATCATCAAATCCATAGCAGGCACAGGCATAAGCCTAGTAGCAACCGCCAATAGATAAGCCCAAAACAAGATTCTAATAAAAAGCTTAGCTAATAGCCCAAGGAGGGGCTCTTGCAATATGATTAAATCATCATGCAGGAGCCTCTTTTTATGAAAAAATTCTAAATAAAAAATCTCAAAAAAAATTAAATATTTCCCCAAAGTGATGGTATTGTTTAGCGAACTATGTTATAATAATATTAAAAAGAAGGCGTTTGTTATAGATATTGTTAAGTGAAATATATCACAATAAAAATGCTAATAAATGAGGCCTAAAGAGGCTATTGAGATAAAATAATAATCTAGCCAAAGATTAACTACATAGGAAAAAGATTATTAAATTTTAGGAGGAATTATGAAAAAGGATGTGAAATTTAGACTGGTAGCCTACCTTCTACCTGTTCTAATGATTTTCCAAGCTTTATTTCTTGCACCTATAAGTAGATCTGAAGGCGAGCTAGATAGTGGTAAGGAAAAATACACTATTAATCTCGACATCAAAATACTTGAAAAGACAGATAAGCCAAGTACTAGGCAAGTAAAAGTATGGAAGTTGCCAGAAGATAAGCTAGCCAAAAATTCATCTGGAACCATAGATGAGTTAGAAACTGCTAAAAAATTCGATGCACTTGATGAAGCAAAAATCAAGGAAGCATTAGGAGAAGAACTTTTAATAAGTGAAGAATCAAAGATTACAGAAAATGGTGAAAATGAAAGAATCACGATAGAAATCGAACAAGCAAAAGATGAAGTTTCTTATTATCTTATAAAGGAAAGCGATGACTCTTACAATAAGATGAAAGAAAGAATAGATTCTGGCAAATCTGAAAAACTCAACACAACTGTAATTAAGGTTCCAAGCAATCAATTTAAGGGAAAAACATTAGATATACAGTTGAAGGGAACAAAACCTGTACCAAAGACTGATATAGTATTAGTAAAAAAAGATACTAAAAATAAAGATAGAAAAATAGAAAAGGTAGATTTTAGACTTTTAGCTAAATCAAATGTAGAAGGAAAAGAAGATTATCCTGTAATTTTAGAGCAAAAATTGGGATATTATGAATTTAAGTCTATAGATAAAGGTACCGAAAAAAAGCCAGCAAGCAAAGAAACAGCTACTATTATGACCACAAATGCTGAAGGCAAGATAGTAGTTAAAGGACTACCTAAAGGGGGAAGTTTCTATTTTGAAGAAATAGAAGCCAAGGGTATATATAACGAATTTAATAATATATTAAATACTGGAAAACATTCTGATGATTTTACTAATGAAATTAAAGAAGAAATAGTTGTTTATAATGATAGGATTCCATTTGTAAAGAAGAAAGATACTAGTGGAAAGTCCCTAGAAGATATTGGATTTAAAGTTTTTAACAAAGATGGAAAAGCTTTAAAGTTCAAAGAAGATAAGGGTGAAAACATCGGAGATTATGGTTATGGATATATCTACGATGAGTCTGGAGATATTGAAGAAGTTAATACTGATATAGAAGGTAATATTTTCTTAGGAAAGATGCCAGCTGGCGAAGGTTACTACTTCTTAGAAACAAAGACTCCAGATAAATATGAAAAATCAGAAGAGAAACACTACTTTAATGTTGATGAGAATGGGGTTATATATCTAAAAGATAAAGATAATAAGAAACAGGAAGCATTACAAATTATAAACAAACTATTAAAGCCAACAGGTGGAAATGAAAAGAAGACTGGTGGTAGGAAGTTTATTAAAGTAGAAAAAAATAATTCCAAAGTTAAGATTAAAGGAGCAAAGTTTAAGGTTGTAAAAAAGGTCGGCGAAAATGAATATGCTGATATAGATGAGAAAAACCCATTAACTGTTGAGTCTGATAAGGATGGACGATTCGAAGTTAATAATTTGCCTTATGAAGGAGATGGCAGCACTTATTATCTAGTAGAAACTGCTGCTCCTGGCTATGTTGTAAATTATGAACCAATTCCATTTACAATAAATGCAAATTCATATTCTGAATCAGCTCAAATTATAACTAACGAAAAACCAACTCCTCCACCAACACCTGTTAGACCTCCAAGTAACCCACCAACACCTTCAACTCCAACAAAGATAATTACAAATAGGAGTCGTGGACCTATGGTTAAGACAGGTGATATTAGGATTTGGATTTACTTTGCTATTGGACTTCTTATGATTATTGGGGGAAGCCTAATTGTTAGAAGAGAAGATAGGAAACAACTAGCATAAGAATAAATAGATGCGGTAGGGATATCGTATCTATTTTGCTTGTAAAGGATTTTAGATGGCTATTTTTAAAAAAAATAAACAAAATAAAAAAGTTAAGAAAAAGCCTAATAGAAGGGCGAAGTGGACTTTTAGGTTTGTATTTCTTATCGGACTTCTAGTAGCTCTTTATCCCTTGATAAATAGAATCTATTATAGGATTGATTCTAACAATCAAGTCAACGTCTTCAACGAGGGTGTAAATAAGCTAGATACAGCAGAAATCGAAAGAAGGATGGGTCTTGCTCGTGCTTATAATGACTCCCTAGTCAATAATGTTTCCGAGGACCCCTATGCTAAGGATAAACACGCAAAGGGTAGGGCCGAGTATGCGAGGATGCTTGAAGTTCATGAGATGATAGGACATGTGGAGATACCAAAGATTAACCAAGACCTTCCTATCTATGCTGGTACGGCTGAGGAAGTCCTCCAGAAGGGAGTTGGCCACTTGGAAGGAACTTCCCTACCTATAGGAGGTAACTCCACTCACTCAGTCCTTACAGCCCATTCTGGTCTACCGGAAGCTACTCTTTTTACCCACTTAAATGAGCTTGAGATTGGAGATAAGTTTTATGTGCATAATATTGCCGAGATTTTGGCCTATCAGGTTGATCAAATCAAGGTAATTGAGCCAAGTAATTTCAGCGATTTGCTGATTTCTCCTGGTCATGACTATGTAACCCTTCTTACCTGTACACCTATAATGATTAATTCTCACAGACTTATAGTAAGAGGACATAGGGTTCCTTATGTACCAGCTGTTGATGAAGAGCTAATAAGGACGACTAAGGCTAACTGGATTTTCAGACTGCTATTCTTCCTAGCCCTATTCTTGATAATAGTCTTAATAGTTTACTTGTGGAGACTTAGAAGGGACAATAAGAGATACTATTCTAGGATTGAGGAGATAAAGAAACGACAAGAAGAGTTGTTAAAGAAATCCAAGAAGGTGAGAGAAGATGAGAAGTAGTTTAAAGGATAAGATAAAGTTTGGCATAGTCTTTCTAATCGGTCTTTTAATCTTCTCCTATCCTATGATTTCACAGAAGTTTTATGAAATTAAGGCTGAAGATGAGATAATAGAGTTTGTAAAACAGTCTAAGGAAATTGATAAGAAGGAAGTAAGTAGGAGGATGGAGCTTGCCAGAGTCTACAACGAGACCCTTGATCCATCTAAGCTTGCCGATCCTTATAGTAAAAGAGTCAAGGAGGCTAAGGCCTATTACGCCCATATGCTAGAAGTTAATGAGATGATAGGCCATATAGAAATTCCCAAGATAAACCAGGATATCCCTGTATATGCAGGAACAAGCGAAGAAGTCCTTCAGAAGGGCTGTGGTCACTTGGAAGGAACTTCATTACCAGTAGGAGGTAGGTCAACCCACACCGTTATTACTGGTCACAGGGGCCTACCTAATGCCGTTTTGTTTAGAAACCTAGACCAACTAGTAGAAGGAGATATTTTTTACTTCCACAATCTCCAAGGAACTCTAGCCTATAAGGTTGATCAGATTCTAGTAGTCGAGCCTTCAAACTTCGAGCCAATCCTAGTCCAAGAAGGAAAAGACCTAGCTACCCTTCTAACCTGTACTCCTTACATGATTAACTCTCACAGGCTTTTGGTAAGGGGTCACAGGATTCCTTACCAAGACGCCATAGATGATGGTATAGCTAACACGCCAAGATTTAGACCGGACTTCTTCCAATTAGTTTTAGCACTAATTCCAGTCCTAGTCTTTTTGATAATAGGTTCTACAAGAGAAAAAAGAAGGTCTATAAAACTAAGAAAAGAGGTAGAAGATATTGAAAAAAAATTCAAAACTAACAAAAATTAGCATCTTAGGATATCTTCTTATCCTAACAGGCCTACTTTTTATAACTATTCCCCTCATAAATAGGACGATTAATGAATTATCCTACCAAAAGAAACTTGAAGAATTTGTAAAAGAACAAGAAAAACGACCTAAAAAAGAAATCGAAGAAGAAAATAAGTCGGCAGAAAAGTATAACGAACTTATAAAAAGGAGCGATACAGGAATAGTCGATCCCTTTACAAGTAAGGATAACAAAACTCGTTACAATTATTTCAAAAACTCTAACCGAGTTTTTGCTTATCTAGTAATACCTAAACTTGGCAAGAATCTTCCAATCTATCTTGATGCTACCCTTGATCACATATCAAGGGGAGTTGCCCAAGTAGAAGGAACTAGCATACCAGTAGGAGGCAAGGGAACAAGATCTGTTATAGCCGGGCACAGGGACTGGTGGGGAGATAATATGTTTCTATATGTAGATGAGTTAGTCAAAGGCGATGATGTCTATGTGAAAAGAGCGACAGAAACCCTCCACTACAAGGTTAGTGATAAGGAAGTAATAGGCCCTTACGATTGGGATAGGCTAGAAAAAAGGGGAGATGAGGACGTCCTAACCCTCCTTACTTGTAGCCCCTTCTATCCACCTAGGCCAGATAGGCTTCTTGTAAATTGCCTAAGATATGAGGACAAGGGCAAGGAGGGTAAAAAGGAGTCGGCTAATGAAGTCAAAGAATCAAAGGCTAAGAAAGTAAAAAGATCAGAGTCATTCACTAAACTAGGAGCTGGTCTTGGAATAGTTTTTATAATTTTAGTCCTTATGAGATTAATCAGAAGAATCCAATACACTAGAAAATTAAAAAACAAATAAAGCTAAGAGCCTTGCAGGAGCCAATTTCATCTGATACAAATTAGCTAATCTTGCAAGGCTTATTTTTTTGTTTGGAATAATAGATTGCTTAGCTAAAATTACGACAAAGCTTTTGTTTATATAAAAAAATCTCGTCCGTACTTGGTAAAGTAAAAGATTTTACCAAGAAATCACCCTAATCATATTAGGGAAAGTAAATTTTAGACAACAAAAGAGCCTCAATGGGCTCTTTTGTTAAACTTCCATTTTTTTCATTAGTTCATTTATATCTTTTTTGTTAAGTCTTGATATGCCTGAATTTTCACTATCAAATTTCCTATTCTCGATAGGATGTTTATATTCATCTTCCATTACTTCGAGTACACGATTTCGGCAGAAGGCTCCTTGGCAGAATCCCATTCCGCTTCTAGTCCTTCTTTTGACAGCATCAAAACTTGTTAGTTCTATACCCCTATTTAGGGCATCCCTAATGGTTTTCTCGCTTACTTGCTCACACCTACATACAAGCCTTTCAGGATTTCCTAACTCTAGGTCAACCTTATCCTTAATCTTATTAAAGTCTTCTAGGTCTTTGTATTTGATGATTGGTTTTCTATAAGGGTTGTAGTTAGGGTCTTTTATCAGTTTTAGACCGATTTCTTCGAGGATTTTTTCTACCATCTCTGCAATAGCAGGTGATGAGGTAATTCCCGGCGATTGGATTCCTACTACATTGATAAAACCATTAGTCCTAGTATTTTCAATTATGAAATCTCCAGTTGAGCTTGCAGGTCTTAGACCAGTAAAAGACCTTATAAATTCTCTTAGATTCAAGACATCGTCTTTTACTGATTTCTTTGCAAGGGTGTAGATTTCCTTTAGTCTTTCTTCGTGAGTTCCTAGGTCTATTTCTTCCTCGTCTATGGCATCAGGGCCAATCAATATATTGTTATGATAGGTCCTAGTAACGAGTATCCCCTTTGATTTAGGGCTAGGAGTTTGGAAAAGGACCTGCTTTACACGAGATCCAGTTCCCTTTTGCATAAGCAAATATTCACCACTTCTTGGATGAATGTCAAAATCTGTTTGTGTAATCATAGAAGAAACTTTAGCTCCGTTAAGGCCACTAGCGTTTATCACATATTTGGCCTCATAGCTTTCGCCAGTAGAGCAAGTTAGCCTAAAGACATCGCCATTTTTTTCTATTCCTATTACTTCGCTATTTAATTTCAATTCTAGACCATTGTCCATGGCGTTTTCTACTAGGGCTATAACATATTCGTAAGGAGAGCATACGCCAGCTCCCTTGCAATACAAAGCACCAATAGCTTGGTCTGAGACATTTTCTTCGAGCTTTCTTAGCTCATCTTGGCCTATAATTTCAATATCATCTAGTCCATTTTCCTTACCCATCTCATAGAGGGTAGCTAGCATTTTCATATCGTCCTCATCGAAGGCTAGAACAAGAGAACCATTGGCTAGAAAACCAAAGTTTAGCTCTTCGTTGAGTTTCTCGAAGCTTATTCTACCAGGATAGCAAAGTCTACCCCTAAGCTCCTTGCCACTTTCAGCATAGCCACCATGGACTATAGCTGAATTAGCCTTGCTTGCTCCCATGGACACGTCATTTTCTTTTTCAAGTAAGAGAATATCGAGTTTGTAGCGGGACAATCTTCTAGCTATTGAAGCTCCGCTAACTCCAGCTCCAACTATAATTACATCAAACATAAGTCACTTCCTAATAAATTATTAACTTTTAGAAGCTGATTATCCTATAAAAATAAAGTTATAGCAAACAACTGCTAAAAGTCCGCCTATAATTGGTCCTACAACTGGAATCCAAGCATATCCCCAGTTAGGGTCAGCCTTGTTGTTGAAAGGAAGAATTGCATAGGCGATTCTTGGTCCAAGGTCTCTGGCAGGGTTAATAGCATAACCTGTAAGTCCGCCCAAAGACATACCAATAGAAACGATTATTCCAAATACTAATAATTTGTCAACGCCAACAGTGCCAGCTCCATCAACTTGGGAAAGGCCTAAGATTGCAAATACTAGTACGTAAGTTCCGATAATTTCTGATAGCAAGTTTCTAAATGTGTTTGGAACAGATGGAGCTGTACAGAAAGTACCTCTTACATCAAGTGGTCTGTCGCTAGTTGCGTCATATTGGTCTTTAAAGAGAATATATACCAATAAAGCACCAACGAAAGCACCAGCCAATTGTGCTATTATGTAAGCTGGTAGATCAGAATAAGCTACATCACCCTTAAATGCCAAGGCAAGTGACAAAGCAGGGTTAAAGCTTGCGCCAGAAAGTTTTCCAAATATGAATGCTGGGAGAAGTACTGCAAGACCCCAAGCAAGAGTAATTTGGATTGAGCCTGCACCTTTTTGTCCACTCTTGTTAAGCAAAACGTTTGCAACAACGCCGTCACCAAGTAGTATAAGTATCATTGTACCGAAAAATTCACCCATAATAATATCTCTCATAATTTCCTCCTAATAAGATATTTAGATAAGTAAACAAAAAGCAACAAATAAGAGAAGTTTGTTGCCAAGCTCTTCGGATATTAAATTGTGAAAACATTTACACTTATAGTATATCATGATTTGAAAAAATTACAAGTATTTTATCTAAAAATTTAAAAAATTCTATAATAATTTATAAAAAAAGAAATTTCTTTTCTGATATCGTTTTACTCTATGGACAAAAATTCTCTTTTATTATATGATTAAGTCATAAGAAGTTAACATAATTAGGGAGGAAAAAATGAAAATTAGTAAAATTATGTCTCTTATCTCAGTCCTAACTCTTTCTTTCGCTCTTACATCTTGTGGTGGCGATAAGGCAAAGGATAACAAGGATGAAGGAGCAAAGGCTCCAGCTGAAACAAGCGAAAAAGCTGACAAGAAAGATGAAAAATCTGAAGATGCTAAGACTGATACTGTTAAGGTAACTATGGTTACAGACGAAGGTGGAGTTAATGATAAAAGCTTTAACCAATCTGCTTTTGAAGGTCTAAATGCTTACAAAGACCAAGGAAAAGTAAACTTCGATTATATCGAATCACACACAGATGCTGACTATCAACCAAACCTTGAGTCTGCCCTAGATAGTGACTCAAATCTTATCCTTACAGTAGGTTTTGCTCTTTACAATCCAACAAGCGAAGCTGCTGAAAAAAATCCTGATCAAAAATACGCTATAATCGACAATGCAAATGTTAAAAACCAAAAGAACCTACTAGGTATTACTTTTGCTGACCACCAAAACTCATTTTTGGTAGGCTATATAGCTGGTATGAAATCTGAAGCAAACCACGTTGGCTTTATAGGTGGTCAAGTTTCTGACGTAATCGACAGATTTGAATATGGTTTCAGAGCTGGTGTTAAGCAAGCTGCTAGAGAAAAGAATAAAGACATAAAGGTTGACGTTCAATACGCAAACAGCTTCTCTGATCAAGCTGCAGGCAAAAACATAGCTAACCAAATGTATCAAGAAGGTGCTGATGTTGTAATGCATGCTGCAGGCGGAGTTGGTATCGGTGTTAACGAAGCTGCAAAGGAAAATAACAAATGGGTTATCGGTGTTGACCGTGATCAATCTGATGAAGCTCCAGATAATATGTTAGTTTCTACAATTAAGGGTGTTGGAGATGCTGTTCAACTTGTAATTGATGGACTAGCTAAGGGAGAATTTGAAGGTGGTACAACTAAACAATTCACCCTAGCTGATGGCAAGGCAGTTGATATTGCTTATGCTAAAAACGACCTTGTTAGCAAAGAAATCAAAGATAAGGTAGAAGATCTAAGAAAACAAATTATTGACGGCAAAATCAAAGTTCCACAAAACAAAGACGAATTTAAGTCAATGGGATACGATAAGTAGAAAGCAAGGTGGGAAACCTATTTCCTTCTGAGATAGGTTTCCTACTCTTTTTTTATAAATTTTTCTAATTTTATGATATGATAAGTGTAGAAAGTTATGTAAAGGGGAGTATTAATGAAAAAATATTTTGATAGGGCCCCAGTTGTAAGCATGAGAAATATTACTAAGCGTTTTTTTGACAAGGAAGTTTTGACTAAGATAGACTTCGACCTTCACAAGTGTGAGGTTCACGCTCTCTTGGGAGAAAATGGAGCTGGCAAGACTACCCTTATGAATATTCTCTATGGTATGTTTCCTCCAAGTGAGGGATCTGTTACTATCAATGGAAAAACATTCGCTTCAATGACGCCCAAAAAAGCTATAGAAGCAGGTATAGGTATGGTTCACCAACACTTTATGCTAATTGAACCTTTGACTGTAACGGAAAATATCATCCTAGGTTATGAAAAATCCAAGGGGCTTTTCTTAGATAGGAAACAAGCTTATGCTGAGGTAGAAAAGTTAAGTGAAGAGTATAAGTTATCAATCAATCCTAAGGCAAAGATTGAGGATATATCTGTTGGTATGCAACAAAGGGTAGAAATCCTAAAGGCCCTCTACCATGGAGCAGATATCTTGATTTTCGATGAGCCAACAGCAGTCCTTACCCCACAAGAAATTGTGGAATTTATCGAAATAGTAAATAGATTAACAGAGCTTGAAAAGTCAGTCATAATTATTACCCACAAATTATCAGAAATTAAAGCCATGGCTGACACATGTACTATTATTAGACGTGGTAAATTTATTGATAAGGTAGATGTTTCAACTGTTGACGAGAACATTCTAGCAGAAAAAATGGTAGGACGTGATGTTAGCTTTAATGTAGATAAGAAAGAAATCGAAAGAGGTGGAGTTGTCCTTAATATCGAAGACCTTTGGGTTAAGGATAAGAGGGGAGTCGATGCCCTAAAGGGCCTTAATCTAAAGCTTCACGCTGGAGAAATCCTCGGTATAGCAGGTGTAGATGGCAATGGTCAAACAGAGTTAATTGATGCTATAACAGGGATGACTAAGGCTAATAGGGGAATAGTTAACCTAAATGGAGTAGATATCTCCAAGGCATCTCCAAGAAAAATCCTAGATACTGGTATGAATTCTATACCAGAAGATAGGCAAAAAAGGGGACTAATCCTAGACTATCCTATAAAGGACAATCTAATCCTAGAAAGAGTTAGAAAAGAGCCTTTCTCAACAAAAGGCAGGCTCAACTTCAAAAAAATAGACGAAAATGCAAGGAATTTGGTAGAAAAATTCGATATAAGACCAGCAGATATTAATGAAAAGGCAGTTAGCCTATCAGGTGGTAACCAACAAAAGGTTATTATTGCAAGAGAAATCGCAAACAATCCTGATGTCCTAATAGCGGCTCAACCTACAAGGGGTCTTGATGTTGGAGCTATAGAATTTATCCACCAATACCTAGTTGAACTTAGAAATCAGAACAAGGCAGTTCTTCTTATAAGCTTTGAGCTTGACGAGATAATGGACTTATCTGATAGGATTCTAGTAATCTATGATGGAAAAATCGTAGGAGAGAAAGATCCTAAAAAGACTGACGAGTTTGAGATAGGAAGACTTATGGCAGGAGGCTTAGATGAGTGAGAAAAAAATCAGCAAAAAGAAAATAAATCTTGGATCATCGAGAATACTTTTTACCATAATATCTGTAATCCTAGGCCTTGCTGTTGGAGCCTTAGTTCTAATTGTAGCAGGCTTTGATCCAATAGAAGGCTTCAGAAACTTATTCCTCGGAGTCTTTAAAAGTCCAAGACACATGGGCTGGGCCATAGTTACATCAACTCCTATCATCATGACAGGCCTTGGTGTATGCTTCGCCTTCCAAACAGGCCTTTTCAATATGGGAGCTGAGGGACAATTTATAGTAGGAACAATTGTGGCCTTCTTAGTCGGCTACAAGCTAAATCTTCCTCCCCTTATCCTTCCTCTAGTTGCTATAATTTTAGCTATGCTAGTAGGGGCAATCTACGGAGCCTTGGCAGGCTTTGTTAAGGCTAAATTCGGTATCCATGAAGTAATTTCAACAATAATGCTTAACTGGATAGCCTTTTACTTGCAAAACTTCATAGCTTATCGCTATAAACAACCCAACTCTATGGGATCTTTTGATGTAAAGGATGCTGCAAAGATTACCCTTTTTACTGATGCAGCCAAAAGATTTAATGGATTCTTCTCTCACTTCTTTAGGGCTCCAATCCATTGTGGAAGCATCCTTGCCATAGTAGCAGTTATAATAGTCTGGTATATCCTAAATAAGACAAGTCTTGGCTATGAACTAAAGGCAGTCGGTCTTAATAGGGAAGCCAGTGAATATGGAGGAATTGATTCAGGAAAGAAAATCGTTCAATCCATGGCGATTTCCGGAGCTATTTGTGCCTTAGCTGGTGTTACTCAAGTTCTTGGTTTTACCTACAATCTTTCCGTCCTATCATCCATGCAAAACTTTGGTTTCGATGGACTGGCAGTATCACTTTTGGCAAGTAACAACCCTATTGGAGTAATCTTTTCGGGACTCTTCTTTGGTTCGCTCAAATATGCAGGTAACAACCTACAAAGAGCTATGGGAGTACCAAGTGAGATTATCTCTATAATAATCGGAACAATTATCCTATTTACAGCAATTCCTTTAGTATTTAGGATAATTAAGGCTAAGCTTAAAAAGAATAAAGCTAATAAGAAAAATAAAAAAGTTGCTGTCGACCTTTCTTATGTAACAGAAAAGATAGAAGAAAACAAGGAGGAAGTGGACAATGATTAACATGACAATACTAGCTCTGATTATAGGAAACACCTTCTCCAATGCAGCTCCTGTCCTACTAACAGGCCTTGGCGGAATGATTTCCGAAAAATCCGGAGTTGTAAACATAGGCCTTGAAGGAATGATGACCATAGGAGCTCTTACGGGAGCAGTAGCAGGCTACTACCTAGGCAATCCTTGGCTAGCCTTCCTAGCAGGTGGTCTTGCTGGTGCGATTTTTGGATTAATTCACGCCTTCGTATCAGTAACTCTTGCAGGAGATCAGACTATTTCAGGTATAGCGATCAATACCCTAGCCCCTGGACTTGCTCTTTTCCTATCAAGACTAATCTTTCAGGGAGCTACCCAAACCCCATCAATACCACTAGAAAATAAGATACCTAGACTCTTTAGGTCTATTTCAGATAGCCAGGTCTTTAACAATATCTTCGGTCAATACGCCACAGTTTACTTATCCCTAATCATGGTTGTAGTCCTATACTTTGTCTTGTATAAGACAAAACTAGGCCTTAGAATAATAGCTGTAGGTGAACATCCTAAGGCAGCTGAAACCCTTAATATAAATGTAAGTAGAGTAAGATACCTATGTGTAATATTTTCTGGTTTTATGGGAGGCCTAGGTGGTGCGAGCATGTCCCTTGCAGTAGTATCAAGCTTCTCACCAACCCTAATAGCAGGTCAAGGCTATATAGCCCTAGTAACAGTAATCTTCGGCAATTGGAAACCACAAGGTGTTGTACTAGGATCCTTATTCTTCGGTCTTGCCCAAGCTATAGCAACCTATCTAGGATCAAAAAACATAGCCATACCAATAGAGTTTATATCAATGATTCCTTATATAGCAACCCTACTAATTCTTATAATATTTAAGGGCAGAAGCTATGCACCAAAGGCTAGCGGTAAGCCTTACCTAACCCTAGAGGACGTATAAATAGGGAATTAGGAGAAATTATGAAATGTAAATTTTGTAAAGAAGAAATAGTTGATGATAGTAAATTTTGCCCCTCTTGTGGCAGAAGGCTAGATGATGATAAACTAGATTACGAAGATGAAGAAAATCAAACAGAAGAAAATGTAGATGACTCTGATGAAAATCAAGAAGAATTAAATACTGATCAAGATGAAGAAGAAAACTCAGATGAAGAAGACTACGATGATGAAGATGAAATCTACAAGGATATAAATGAACTTCTAGAAGAACTAGGCCCACCTAGGGAAAATAAGATTGGAAAAATCATAGGCTTTGCCCTAATTGCTATAATTGTAGCTTCCCTTGCCTTTCTAGGCATAAAAAAATACAAGGACTCACAAATAAAAGACGTAAGCGTGGATTTAAGCTACTATCTTGATATAAAAGCCGAAGGCGAAAGCGGTGCTGCAAGCCTTGATATCAAACTTAACAAAGCATCCTTTGTAGCAGACTTTGAAGGAAGAATCTATAACAAGAAAAATAAAGAAGTCGTATCAAGCTCAAGGCTTATAGATGACATAGAAAAAACTATGAGATATGCCATAAGCAAGGAGCACAATCTGGAAAATGGTGACGAAGTAAATGTAAGAATTGTACTAAACTACAACAAATACAAGGACTTAAACATAATCTTTGCAGACAAGGGGAAAGATTATAAGGTTGAAGGCCTCAAAGAATCAGCCAAGGATATCCAAGCTCCAGAAGAAGACAAAAAAGAAGAAGATAAGAAAAAGGAAAAAGAAAAGGAAAAAAAGGAAGACAAATCCGAGCAAAATTCCGACAAGAAAAAAGAAAAGTACGATAAATATATAAAAGATCACATCAAGGGCAACTCTACTATATCCATAACAAGCTCAGAGCTAATGGGTAAGGCTATAAAATCCAAAGATGAGATTTATGTATATAAAATCAGAGCAAAAGAAAAACTTGGTCAAACAACCAAGGCCTTCGACTACTATGTAGGTCTCCACGATAAGGGAAAGAATGTTGAACTAATAAAGGGAAGCTTGACTCATAGGAGCTTAGACGAAAAAGAAAACACCCTCTATGACATAGACTATGAAGGCTTCGCCCTAGTAGATGATCTCTTATCAAGCATAAACAATGGCAACCTCAAAATTAAGGACTTGATCTACTATGATAACTTCAAGGCCAAGGAAGCCATGGCAGGCTACTACTTCTTGGAAGGCTACACACTTTTCCTAGACAACGACAAAAACGTAAAACTAATAAACGGTCAAAATGTCTATACTGGCAAATGGTCAAAAAACGACAAGACAGTAAGCCTAGACATCAAATCCTACAGCCCAGAGCCAATCAAGGCCAACATAGCAGGAGATGAACTAGAATTTGACGCAGACGTATTCAAATAAGACCAAACAAAGGGACTTGCAAAAAGCAAGCCCTTTTAAAATACAAAAAAACAGAGAGAAAAGCTTGCTAAATACTATAAGTAGGGGAGAAAGGATTCTAGACTTCGAGCCTCACCTTCTCAAAGCCAAGAGCTGCCAACATTACTAGAATTATCACTTATAAATTAAAATATAGTACAAAAAAACTAGGCTCTAATCAAACCTAGTTATATATGGTCGGGGAGAAAGGAAACGAAGCTTCGAGCCTCACCTTCTCAAAGCCAAGAGTTACCAACATTATTAGAATTGATGTTATTAATGTATAAATAATAGGTACAAAAAAAACCAGCAACAAATGCTGGTTAATAGTGGTCGGGGTGAAAGGATTCGAACCTTCGACCTCATGTTCCCAAAACACGCGCGCTACCAAGCTGCGCCACACCCCGTCATCAACTGACTATTACATTATACGACAGTTAAAATTACTTGTCAAATCTTTTTTAAAAATTTCTTTAGATTTTTATTAATTTCTTACTTTCCTATAGGATAATCTGTTATAATGATACCATAAGGAGATTAAAAATGAAAGTCAAAAAGTATTTTTCTTATTTCTTTTTAGCTCTTGTAAGTTAATTTGTGATGAGGATTTTAATATTTATTATAGCAAGATAACTATAAGATTTTTGCAAGTATAAGTAATTACAAGATGATTTTTACTAATCTTGGTTTTATGGTTATAAGCTTATGAGATTCTTAATGGGAGCTATCAAGATGTACGATTTGGATATAGATTTTATTAGTTGAGGTGTTATGATTTATAGGTCAAAACAAGAAGAAATGAGAGATTTCCTTGCCTTTGAGATTATTTCGGGCAAGCTAAAGAATGGGGATAAGCTTTATGCTAAAAAGTTTTTTACTAACAAGTTTAAGGTTAATCCTTCCTATGTGGATGAAGCGATAGAGATGATGCTAAAGGCTGGTTTTATAGAAAAAAGGCTAGATTATTATTATCTAAGCTTTGATGAACAAGTTTTAGCTCGTCTTAAAGATGAGTTTGCCAACAAGTTTATTAACGAGTTTTTGGATAAGATGGATCTTCTATCTTATGATATAGAAGATGCTCTTAACTTGCTTAGATTGAGGAGTATGGCTAATGGATAAGATTATTAGTATAAATAATTTAACAAAAAAATATAAGAATGCTATAGCTATTGATGATGTAAGTCTTGATATTGAAAAGGGTAGGGTCCTTGGCCTACTTGGCCCTAATGGCTCTGGCAAATCGACCCTCATCAAGTTAATAGTTGGGCTTTTGAGAAAGGATAAGGGAGAAATACTTATTGATTCTAAAAAACCGGGCCTTGAAACTAAGGCTATGATTTCTTATTTGCCAGATTCCTATTATCTTTATGAGAGACTTACGGTTAGAGAAACTCTTTGTATGTATGAGGATTTTTACAAGGATTTTGATAGGAAGAGGGCTGATATGTTAATCGAATATCTAAGGATTCCCCTAGACAAGAAGACCAAAGACCTATCTAAGGGACTTAGGGAAAGGCTTTTGATTAGTCTTAATCTTTCAAGAGATGCGGAGATTTATATAATGGATGAGCCGGTGGATGGGGTCGATCCTGTTGCCAAGCAAGCTGTTCTTGATGCTATTATAGATAAACTTTCTAGTGATAAGACCTTTATCATAACTACCCACCAGATAAAAGATTTAGAAAACCTCTTTGAGGATGTGGTCTTTCTCGATAAGGGAAAAGTCCTTCTTCACAAGAAGGCAGCTGATATTAGAAGGGACTATGGCATGGACATAGCTGATTATTACAAGGAAGTGTATGGACATTTATGATTAAATTTATTAAATACGACCTAAAAACTAACAAGACTTATATAACTACTATCTTTGCTATCCAGATTTTGATAATGCTTGGGATATTTTTATTGACAAGGCTTACTTCCTTGAAGATATTTTTGGCAAATAGGCAAATCACAGATATCTTATTTATATCAAGTATAATATTTTTTGTAGGAATAAATTTTATCTTTGCTATTAATTACCTATACAAGGATTATTTTACCAAGAGATCTATGCTTAGCTTTAGTCTGCCAATATCGACAAGGACTATTGTTCTATCAAAAATTTTGGGCCTTTCGATCTTTTATTTACTTACGGGCTTTTTCTTTAGTATTAGTCTTGACCTTCTTGGCTACGATATAGGGGGAGATTTTATCTACTACCTAGTCTTTGGTCTAAGCTTGTACAATCTCCTAGCCCTTGCCCTAAATCTTAACATGGCGAGGACTCGTTTTACTGGAAAAGTATCCTGGTTGGGCATGCTAATAAGTCTAGCCCTTCTTATAATTCCAGCCATAGGCCTTACTCATTTCAAAGCCCTTATCCTAATAGATGGAGCCTTGGTAAGCCATTCTGGCATGGACCTTGCCTTTATTTTTCCCTTTGCCATAGGAGATGATGGCCTATATAAAATAATAACACCCCTTGTATATTATCTGCTAGCAGACTTAGTTTTATATCTAGTAAATGTTAAATATATCGAAAGAAATCTTGATTTATCCTAGGAGGCTTATATGGGAGAAATTAATGAAGTAAAAGAATTAATAAGAAATTCTAATAACATAGTATTTTTTGGAGGAGCTGGAGTATCTACTGCATCAGGAGTTCCTGACTTTAGGTCAGCTACTGGCCTTTACAACAGGGAAAACAAATCTGACTATTCTCCAGAATATATGCTTAGCCATGAATTTTTCGTAAATCA
The DNA here is from genome assembly GCF_000159095.1 of Anaerococcus tetradius ATCC 35098. Lineage (GTDB taxonomy): Bacteria > Bacillota > Clostridia > Tissierellales > Peptoniphilaceae > Anaerococcus > Anaerococcus tetradius. The sequence goes on from NZ_GG666296.1 coordinate 313,836, forward strand.
TCCTGACAAATTCATGACCTATTGCAAGGAAAACTTAATGCTAGATGGCATAAAGCCAAATGCTTGCCACTATGCCCTTGCTAAACTTGAAAAAATGGGTAAGCTAAAGGCAGTTATAACTCAAAACATAGACAGCCTCCACCAAGAAGCGGGAAGCAAAAACGTAATCGAGCTTCATGGCAACCTTCGTGATTATTATTGCACAAGTTGTGGCAAGGCCTTCGATCTTTCCTATGTCAAAGCCTTCAAGGACTTAGTCAAATGTGATTCTTGTGGGGGAGTTGTTAGACCAGACATAGTCTTGTATGGAGAAGGGCTAGACCAAAACAATATAAGCTATGCAATAAATCTTATAGCAAACGCCGATGTTCTCATAGTAGGAGGAACTTCCCTAGTTGTCTATCCTGCTGCAGGTCTTTTGGATTTCTATAGGGGCAATAAGCTAGTATTAATAAACCAAGATCCAACAAGCAGGGATAATAGGGCGGATTATGTGATAAAAGGTGACATATCCAAAATCATGGATGAATTAGTAAGGGGATTAGATGAATAATAGAGCTGGAATTGATGAATATGGAATATTTTTGATATGGGCGGGAATAATTGTAAGTCTTATATCTTTTGCTATAAGCAGTAAAATATTAAGCACGATTTCCTTACTCATAGTCTTCTATGCACTTTTTAGGGTCTTATCAACCAATAAATACCAAAGGCTCATGGAAAATAGAAACTTCAAAGAAAAATTTCTAGATCCTATAAAAAGTGAGCTAAAAATCAAAAAGAAAAACAAAAAAGACAAGACTTACAAATATATAAAATGTCCAAATTGTAAACAAGAGTTGAGGATTCCAAAAAATAAGGGTAAAATAAAGGTCAAGTGTCCTAAGTGCCAACATAAATTTGATGCTAGAAGTTAATTTTAGCATCTTTTTTGAAAAAAATTTTTAAAAACTTCCAAGATATGGTAACGTTTCTCTAAAAAATATGCTATACTAGTAATAAAGTTAAATATTTTAAATAACTTCGTTTTACTAACTAATAATTAGCATAGAACTTACTATTTTCCCTTACAAAAAAAGTAATGAAAACTGTGCGAAATCCTTTATTACGCTGTATTGTAATGAAGATTTAATTATTGTATAATTCAAACGAAAGGGGATTAAAATATGGAAAGAATAATTGGAACAGTATCAATGGGTCTTAGAGCCCCAATAATCAAAGAAGGCGACGATCTAGTTACTACAGTTTTTGATGTAGTAAAAAAAGCAAGCGATAAGGGAGACATTAAATTACGCGACAAAGATGTTGTATGTGTAACAGAATCCCTAGTTGCTCGTTCTCAAGGTAACTATGTAACAATAGAAGATATTGCAAAAGATGTCAACAATAAGTTTGAAGGCGATGAGCTAGCAATCTTATTCCCAATCCTAAGCAGAAATAGATTTTCTATCCTCCTAAAGGCCTTTGCCCTAACAGGAAAGAAACTTCACATCTGCCTATCTTACCCACAAGATGAAGTAGGTAACTGGCTAATGGATGAGATGGATTTGTTTAACTCTGACATTAATCCTTACCAAGATGTTTTGGATATAGACCAATACAAGAAACTTGCTAAAGACTACAAGCATGAATTTACAGGAATTTCTTATCCAGACCTATATAAGGAAATTGCACCAAACTCAGAAATCCATTTTCTAAACAATCCAGTTGACGCTCTAAAGTTCACAGACCAAATCCTAGTATCATCAATCCACACTAGAAATCTTGTAAAAAGAAAACTAGAAGAAAATGGTGCAGGTAAAGTCTTAAAATTAGATGAAATAATGACAAGTCCAATTGATGGATCTGGCTACAATGAAAAATACGGTCTATTAGGATCTAACCTATCAACAGAAAATAAGGTTAAACTCTTCCCAAGAGATGGACAAATTTTTGTAGATAGCTTACAAAAAAGACTAATAGATGAATTTGATAAGAAAATTGAAGTTATGATCTACGGTGATGGAGCCTTCAAAGACCCAGTAGGAAAAATTTGGGAGCTTGCTGATCCAGTTGTTTCCCCAGCTTTCACAGATGGACTTTTGGGAACACCAAATGAAATCAAGATTAAATATATAGCTGATGCAGAACTAACTGGCCTAAGTGGTGAAGATAGGGATGAGGCTATGAGAGAAAAAATTAGCCGCAAGGCTGAAAAGCTTATAGGCAAAAACGAAACCCTTGGTACAACTCCAAGACAAATCACAGACCTACTAGGATCTCTTTGTGACTTAACTAGTGGTTCAGGAGATAAGGGAACACCAATCGTTCTAATCCAAGGATACTTCGACAACTACTCAGATAAATAAGGAGTAAAAATTGCAAACTAGTTCTGAGCATGGAGCAAAAAAACACAAATATTCAATAAATTCCTACTTAGAAGATAGAAATAGGAGAATCTACAATCACGATCCTATGAGCAAGCAAAAAAGGATATTTTTAATGAGCTTCGCAGCCATATTCATGGCCTGCGGAACTCATTTTTTCAAATATCCCAATAGCTTCGTAATAGGTGGAGTTGAAGGAATGAGTATTATAGCAAGTATGTTTGTGCCTTTCACTAGGCCCCAGCTAACCTTGTTCATAAACCTAACCCTTCTAGTGATTGCTTTTTTTATCCTCGGTAAAAAATTTACCCTCAGAACTGGCTATGTTGCTATCCTAAACTCGCTTACGGCCTTGTTTCTTGATAAGATAGTTCCTATTGATGGAACCCTTACCAACAACACTATGCTTGAGTTATTTTTCACTTTGATAATGAGCTCGGTCGGCTCTGCTATCTTGTTTAACATAGCAGCAAGCTCTGGCGGAACTGATATTATAGCCATGATAGTTAAGAAATATTCCCACCTAGAAGTAGGAAAGTCCCTTCTTTTCGTAGATTCACTCTTTACTTGTGCATCAATTTTGGTCTTCGGTATAGAAATCGGACTATTTTCTATCTTTGGTTTATTAATCAAGGGTCTTTGCGTAGATATAATAATCTCTTCTATGAATCAGGCAAAGATGTTTATAATAATCACATCTAAGACCGAAGAGGTAGGCCATTTCATAAAAGATGACCTAAACAGGTCTGCAACTGTCCTAAAGGCCAAGGGTCTTTATATGGGTAGGGATTTTTCAGTTTATCTATGTACAACTAGCAAGATGGAAGCACCGAAATTTCAAATATTTATCAAAAATATCGACCCTCACGCTTTTATAACTATAGTAAACACCTCTACAGTTATGGGCAAGGGCTGGTATCAAACAGATGAGTTATCTGACGAATAAGAGTCTTAGGGCTCTTTTTTATTTTGAATAAAATATGTAAGCAATTTGAGTTTTTAAGCTTTTAAGCGTAAGATAATTTTAGGAGAATGTGAGGGAATTATGAAAAAAAGATATAAATTCCTCCTAAGTCTTATCCTTCTTGTTATGCTTTCTGTTTTTTGTGCTGATTTCACCCATGCCTCGGATGAAGAAAATCCGCCTTCAAATACAAAGGTTGAAACTAGCGAAGGAGAAGGCCAAGGAGATGGAAAAGATAAGATAATAATAACAGAAGAACTGGAAACACCTAAAAATAAGCAGGCTTACCCAATAAAAGATTCTCTTCCAAGTGATAAAAAGCTCAAGCAAGAAGCGAAAACTCGTGAAACAGACAAAAAGAAAGAAGAGCTAAGCCCTAAAGAAGATAAGACAAAGCCAAGTGATAAGGAAGCGAGTAAGGATAATTTAAAAAAGGGCGGAGAAAAGGGAAGCTTGACGGATAGAAATATCCCCCAAGAAACAACGGATAAGAAAGAAGAAAAATCCGAACAAGAAAAAAATCCTGCAAATAGCAAGGATGAAAATGTTCCAATAACAACATCAAGTAGCACTGGTTTAGATAGCCAAACTTCAGAAAACTCAAATAGTGAATATTTATCAGAAGATGACTACAAGAAGGACTATCTTGAGAATCAAAAAAATGATACCCTCCTCCTAGAAATAGGTCCAAACGAAGATAGAAGTAAGCTCAATCCAATAAAAATCGAAAAGAAAAAAAAGAACAATTATGAAGCTCCAAATGGAAATAGGATATACATCCACCTTCTTGGAGTCTTTATCCTATCCCTTACTGCTTTAATCCTACTTAAAGTATTAAGGACGAAAAAAGCCTGATACTGAACTGACCTTTCAAAGTTAGCTTTTTGGTCTAACTTTTGGGGTAAGTCCATACACAGGCTTTTTTCGTAAAAAATTTTATTAAATAATCAAAAATTATTCGGCTTCTGTACAAAAAACTATTCAGCTTCGAACATATCTTTTGTAGCGCCACAAAGTGGGCACATCCAATCATCTGGAAGTTGGTCAAATTCTGTGCCTGCTGCTATACCATTATCTACATCACCTTCAGCTGGGTCATAGATGTAACCACATGCTGTACATACATATTTCATATTAGAATGTCTCCTTTCATTCATTTTGCTTCTTTATTATACCCTATATTTATAAGTAAACATCGTTTTCTTTAGTTTAATAAGAAAAAATTGCTTATAGAGATTTTAAAAAAATTTAGTTAAAAAGGGCTCCTAGGAGCCCATCATTCGATAGTTATTTAGCTTCGAACATGTCTTTGCCAACACCACAAACTGGGCAAGTCCAATCTTCTGGAAGTTGGTCAAATTCTGTACCTGCTTCGATACCGTTATCTACATCGCCTTCAGCTGGGTCATAGATATAACCACATGCTGTACATACATATTTCATATTAGAATGTCTCCTTTCATTCATCTTACACCTATATTATACCACCTTTATCTAATTTATAAACATTCTTTCTTTAAATTCATTTTTAAAGATATATTTTTTTAGAACTGGGTATGTATTAACTAGGAGAAAAATATGGATATTATAAGTTGCGAGATAAATACAGATATCAATTCTATAAAAAAATTTAATAATGAGGCCTTGGAAGTCATAAAAAGGAGATTTGACGACAAGGACTTTGTCTTTAAACTAAGGCTTATCTTGGATGAACTTATAATAAATTCTTACAAGCATGGCAACAAGAAGGTCTTCGATAGAAAAATCAACTGCCTAGTCCTAGTTGATGATGACTATTGCCTAGTAAAGGTCAAAGACGAGGGAGCTGGTATAAATATCAAAAATAGTGACGATCCTTTGGCGGAAAATGGCAGGGGGATTATGCTTGTCAGTGCCATATCCGATGAGCTTGTAGTTGAAGAAAATGTAATTGCTGCATTGGTTTTTTATAAATAAGAGCAAAAAACTCATAATTTTAACAAAAAAATTGCGAATATTTCTGTCTAACATCCGAAAAAGGATGTTTTTTTATCGTTTAATATTGATAAGATATTAACATGGGATATAATATATTGATAGAATTTGTTAGAATGAAAGAAGGTTTTATGAATAGAGAAGATGTAAGAAATGTAGCCATTATTGCCCACGTAGACCATGGTAAGACTACCCTTGTAGATGGTTTGCTAAAGACTAGTGGCTTATTTAGAGATAATCAAGAAGTTAAGGAAAGAGTTATGGACTCGAACACTATCGAAAAAGAACGTGGAATAACCATCCTTTCCAAAAACACTGCTGTTTTTTATAAGGATAAAAAGATTAATATTATAGATACTCCAGGCCACGCTGACTTTGGTGGAGAGGTAGAGAGGGTTCTTAATATGGCAGAATCTGTTGTCCTAGTTGTTGACAGCCACGAAGGCCCAATGCCACAAACCAAGTTTGTATTAAAGAAGGCAATCGAGCTAAATCTTCCAGCCATTGTTTGTATCAACAAGGTTGATAGAGCTGATCAAAGAATAGATGAAGTAGAAGATGAAATCCTCGATTTATTTATTAGCCTTGATGCTGATGAGTCCTACCTAGAAAGTCCTTTCGTCTATGCTTCAGCCAAGAATGGCTGGGCTTCTAATGAAAAGGGAGTAGTGAAGGATGATATGACTGACCTTTTGGATACAATTATCGACTACACACCAGCCTTTAATGCAGATGAAAATGCTCCATTCAAGGTCTTGGTATCTACTACTGACTATAACGACTATCTAGGAAGAATTGCCATAGGCAAGGTAGAAAGTGGAGTAATCAAGAAAAATGCCAACGCCATAATTACCAACTACAATGATCCTGACAGACACACAAAATCTAAAATCGTAACAATTTATGAATTTGACGGTCTAGAAAGAAAAGAAGTTGAAGAATCTAAGTTTGGTTCAATTGTAGCACTTTCTGGTATGGAGGATATAAATATAGGAGATACTATATGTACAGAAGAAGATAGTGAACCTATAGAGTTTACCAAAATTTCTGAGCCAACCCTATCTATGACCTTCTCTGTAAATGACTCACCATTTGCTGGTCGTGATGGTAAATATGTAACAAGTAGACACCTTAGAGATAGGCTCTTTAAGGAAAAAGAAACTGATGTTTCCCTAAGGGTAGAAACTACCGATTCGACAGAAGCCTTCAAGGTATCAGGTCGTGGTGAGCTTCACCTTTCAGTTCTCATAGAAAATCTTAGACGTGAAGGTTACGAGTTTCAAGTATCAAAGCCAGAAGTAATGTTTAAGACTGATGAATTGGGTAAGAAAACTGAACCGATAGAGATTGCAACCATTGATGTAGATCAAGCTTACTCTGGTTCAGTTATTGAAAAACTTGGTAGGAGAAAGGGCGAGATGATTGATATGAAACCATCTGGTTCAGGCTACAACAGGCTAATCTTTAGAATCCCTGCAAGGGGCCTTATAGGCTACAGGACAGAGTTTATGACCGATACCAAGGGTACAGGTATCCTTAACTCAGAATTCGAAGGATATGACCTCTACAAGGGCGATATGGAACATAGAAATGTAGGAAGTCTAATAGCAAGTGAAACTGGAATTGCTACAGCCTACGGACTAAATTCAGCCCAAACAAGAGGTCTCCTTTTCATAGAACCAAGCGATGAAGTTTATGAGGGTCTTGTAGTAGGAATGAATGCCAAGGGCCTTGATATAGATGTAAATGTCTGCAAGAAGAAAAAACTAACCAACACTCGTGCAAGTGGAAGCGATGATGCTATAATGCTTACTCCTGCAAAGAAAATGTCTGTTGAAGAGATGATGGAATTTGTGGAAGAAGATGAGTTAATCGAAATCACCCCTAACCATCTAAGAATTAGAAAAAGGATTCTAGACTCAAACCTAAGGTATAAGTCAAAAAAGAATAATTAGAGGTTCTTATGCTTAAAACTACTGAAAGAAATCTAAGTTTCATAATAGCAATCACAAGTATTCTTGTCTTTGCCCTAACCCTTGCTGGAGTTTTTATGAACAATAGCTTGATTGGGCTTTTGTGGAATGGCTTATTTCTCATAAGTTGGCTTATGATGCTAGTCTTTGGACTTGTAGTTCTCTTTGATGGAAAGGCCCTTCACTTTTCCATCTTTGTAGGCTTTATCACAGCCCTAGCCTTTATGTGCCTAAGTGCTCATGCTATCCTTATACTCGCTAGATTTATCCCACAACTTCCAGCCCGTATAATCTTGCCTAATACTTATCTTTTGAAATATAATCAGATGATTTTCTATACCGCCCTAATAATAGTGTATTTTATTCATATAATAAACTACATAAAGCTAAACCCTCAAAGAAAGCTTGAAGAGCAAATAGAAAAAGACCCAAAAGATAGGGAAGAAGTTATTACTGAAAATAAGGAAGATGAAACTAGCGAAGCTTTAGTAGAAGAAAGAGAGTTAAGTGAAAAAGACCTTTCAATCTTAAACTCTCACCTAGCCCAAGACAATGACTTGCTTTTAGAAAATAATAAAGAAGATAAACAAGACTTAAAAAATTAGAAAGGATTGGAGAAGTAAATGACCAAGCAAAATATTTCTTTATCAGTCATAAAAAGACTGCCAAAGTATTACCGATACCTAGAAAGTATCAACGAGAAGGGTATCATCAGAGTTTCTTCTAAGGAACTATCAGAAATCACAGGGCTTACTGCAAGCCAAATTAGACAAGACCTAAACCATTTTGGTTGTTTCGGCCAACAAGGCTATGGCTACAATGTTTCAGAATTGATTGATGAGTTATCAAAAATTATCGGCGTAGATAAGACCTACTCTATGATCCTAGTAGGCTTTGGTAATATAGGCCATGCCCTCTACAAATATAGGTCCTTTAGAGACCTCGGTTATGAATTTAAGGCTGTCTTTGACAAGAACCCTGATTTCATAAGTGATGCTACAAAAGATGATATAGAAATTTTAGATGTAAAGAAGCTAAGGGATTATCTAAAAGAAAACAAAATAGACATAGGAATAATAGCAACACCAAAAGAAGCTGCCCAAGAATTAGCAGACATCCTTTGCGAAGGCGGTGTTAAGGGAATTTGGAACTTCTCTCCAGTCGACCTAAAGGTGAAAAACAATGTCGTTATAGAATCAGTCCACCTAGATGAGTCCCTCTTCACCCTAACCTACTTCATGAACTCTCCAGAGGATTTTATATTTTAAATGAATGTTTTAACAGCATCAAACCTTGCTAAGTCATACCCCTTAAAGGACATCTTTGACAAGCTAAGTTTTAAAATCGAAAAAGGCGATAAGGCTGGGCTTATTGGTGCGAATGGGGCAGGCAAGACAACACTTTTTAATATCCTAACTGGAGAAATCAGCCCCGACTCTGGGGAAATCTATATAGCAAATGACACAAAAGTAGGTTATCTCAAACAAATCCTTAGCCTTGATACGGATATGACCATCCATGAATTTGTCTTGGGCGTCTTTGACAATCTCCTAAGCCTAGAAGAGGACATGAGAGCCCTAGAACATGCCATGGCTAAGGAAAAAGATCCGACAAAGCTTGATTTCATAATGAAGTCTTACACAGAAAAGTCCGAAGAATTTGCTGACAAAAATGGCTATGCCATAAGAAGCGAAATCGAAGGCACCCTAACAGCCATGGGTTTTGCTAAGGAGGACTTCGACAAAAACATATCCGAACTTTCTGGAGGTCAGAAGGCGAGAGTGGAACTTGCGCATCTAATTTTAGAAAAACCAGACCTAATCTTACTAGATGAGCCAACCAACCATCTTGACATAGGGGCTATCCGTTTTCTTGAAACTTTTATCAAAAACTACAAGGGCTCGGTCATAGTTATCTCCCACGATAGGTATTTTCTTGATAATACTGTAAATAAGATTTTTATGCTGGAAAATGGAAGGCTAAGTAGCTATGAGGGTAACTACACGACCTTTATGGCTCAAAGGAAAAAAGACCTTGAAGTAAGACTTCACCAATACAAGTCCCAACAAAAAGAAATCGAAAGACAAGAAGAAATTATCGACAGGCTCAAAAATCTCGGCGGTAGCAAGAGGAAAAGAGGCATTTCCCAATCAAGGTCTAGGCAAAAACTTCTAGATAAGATGGAAAGGATTGAAAAGCCAGTCGAGCTAAGAGATTCAATGCATCTAAAATTCACCCCTCGTATCCAATCGGGAGTCGATGTCCTCAAGGTAAAAGACCTAGCAAAATCTTTCGGGCCGGAGGAGATTTTTTCAAACATATCCTTTAACCTTTATAGGAAAGAAAGATGTGCCATAATCGGGGAAAATGGTATAGGAAAGACGACTCTTTTTAGGATAATTATGGGAGAAGAAGCAAAAAGTGGAGGAGATTTAAGGCTGGGTCAATCAGTTAACATAGGCTACTTTGACCAGGAACAGAAATCTCTCGACCTAGACAATACTATCTTTGAAGAAGTATCCAAGACCTACCCAATGCTTACTAACTATGAGATTAGATCCTACCTAGCCAAGTTTATGTTCTATGAGGATGATGTAAATAGGCTAGTTGGAGAATTATCTGGTGGAGAAAGATCGAGGATATCCCTACTAAAACTTATGATATCCGATACCAACTTTATCCTTATGGATGAGCCGACCAACCACCTAGACATAGATAGCAAGGAAATCCTAGAAGATGCCATCCTCGATTATGAGGGAACCGTCCTAATCATTAGCCACGATAGGTACTTCCTAAATAAAATTGCTGGCAAAATCCTTGAGATGAAAAAAGATGGGATGGATGAATATTTAGGTAACTACTCATATTACGAACAAAAGCTCCGTGAGATGAATCTTGAAGATGAGAAAAAAGACCTACAAACCAAGACTCAAATCAAAAAGGATAGGCAAAAAGAAAATATCAAGAAAAATGAACTTAGAAAGATTAAGGCCGATATCAGAGAAATAGAAGAAAGGCAAGAAGAGATAGAAAAAACTATCAAAGACCTAACAGATCTTAGCCTAAAAGAAGGCTTCTACGAAGATAGCGACTTGGTCGCAAGGACTTTTTCCGAGATTAAAAATCTAGAAAGTGAAAAAGATGAACTCGACCACAAATGGCTTAGTCTTAGTCTTAAAATTGAATAAGAAGATTAAAGCACCCTTATGGGGGTATCAATATTAGGAGGAGGACTTATGGGAAAATTTAAAAGACTTATTTATTCCTTGATGGCTATAGTATTGATCCTCTTGGGTGCTATTTTTATAACAGTAGGAATCATCAAGCAAGATATGCTATTTGCTATCCTCTATTATTTACAAAATCCTAATATTAGAAGGGTATTTGTTATCTTAGGATTAATCCTACTAGCCTTTGCCATAATGCTAATAATTGATTTAATCATATCGTCAAAGACTGATTATGAATATCTTATAGAAAATGAAGCTGGCAATATCCTTATCAAGCGATACTCTCTAGAAAGCCTCGCAAGGATAGCCATAGAGAAATTTGGAGTCAAAGCTCTTGGCCAAGATGTAAAGATATTGACCAAGGAAGGAAAAATAAAACTAGCTTCTAAAATTGAAGTTCGTGATGAGGTTGATTTGCTAAGTCTTTCTGAAACAATCAAAGCTGAAATAAGAAAAGCTTTAGAAGAGCTAACAGGTCTAAGAGAAATGGAAATAGACTTGTATTTCCAGAAAGCCAAGGATAGAAGGGAAAAGGACTAGGAATGGATAAGAATAAAGAAGAAAATACCAAAAATTTTACTGTCTATGACCTAGAAATGAGAAGAATGGACAAAGAAGAGGCGGAAAAAGAGAAAAGACTAGCCTTTTATAGGAGAAATAAGGCTAAGCTTATAGCATCTAGCCTGGGTCTAATATTCCTATTTTGCCTATTTAACTTCGGCTTTTTTAGGACCATGGGAATAATACTTGTTATGTTTATAGCCTATACTATTGGGGCCTATTTCGATAGGGACTACCAATATATAAACTTTTTAAAGAGCCTATTTAGATAAAGGAGACTAAGATGACAGAAAATAAAGAAACAATAAAAGAACTCAATGAAAAAAGAGAACTCGCTTACGAAGAAAGCAAGCTTATAATAGAAGATAAGGTTGTAGCTAAAATTGCAAGAATTGCCATAAAGAACGTAGACGGCATCCTAGAAATGAAGGGAAATATTGCCGACTCCATCGGATCTTTCTTCTCTGGTCGTGACGAACACTCAACTGCAGGAGTAAATGTAGAAGTTGGGGAGAAAGAAGCCAAGGTAAATCTAGACGTAATAATAGAATATGGCAAAAATGCTACAAGAATCTTTTCTGATATCAAAAGAGTAGTAACAAGTAATGTAAAAGAAATGACAGGTCTTGATGTCGTTACTGTAAATGTTAATATCGTAGATGTCATGACAAGATCCGAATACGAAAAGAAAAACAAAGAAAATAACGACAAGGATATTCAAAATAGATACTGATTTTTTACATCAAGGCTCTTGCCAATCAATGCTTTTCTAGCTAGGATTTCCCATAAGCTAAGGCCATTGACCTAGGGCATGGGCCATTTATTTTTTTGGAGTACATATGAACGATAGAAAATTTTTAGACGATAAAAACAAAGAAATTTTAAAGATAGGTATAATCTTACTTATAGTATTTTTTGCCTTCTGGTATATAGATGCTTTGAAGGGACTTTTGCTAGGAGCCTACTCTGTATTTAGGCCAATTATGTATGGCTTGGTCATAGCCTTTATTATCAACCTACCTATGAACTTTTTCCAAGAAAAACTCTTTGGTAGGCTCATAGACAAAAATAAGCACAGGACCCTAGTCCTCGCCCTATCCCTAAGCCTATCATGGATAATATTCTTTGGGCTTTTTACCATAATGCTAACAGTATTCATACCAGAACTTGTAGCTGCCATATCATCTCTAATTGATAATATTCCAGTCTTTATGGATAAGCTTATAGAATATCTAAACAACCAAAAACTCTTTAATCAAATAGCAGCCGAGGTAATCAACAAGCTAAACAAACTCGACATAGAAAACATCACCAAAGACATAACAAGCCTAGTAAATGGTAAGGATATGGGACTACTTAGCAAAACATCCAGTCTCTTTAACTCCTTCTCATCATGGCTAATGTCTGTAATTATGGGATTTTTCTTTTCGATTTATGTATCAATGAACAAGAAAGCCTTAAGAGATGGGTCAAATAAATTGTTCTATGCGAATTTTGATGATAAAACTGTCGAGCATATCAACTACTTTGCAAAACTAACCTACGACTCATTTTCAAGATTTTTTGAGACAAAACTTTTATCATGCTTGTCTATCGGAACTATTTGCTTTATAGGTATGTTGTTACTAAAGCTTCCTATGGCAGGAATGATAGCAATTCTTGTTGGTGCCTTTGATATAATTCCATACTTTGGTCCCCTAATAGCAACAGGTATAGGTGTGATATTAATTTTTATCCAATCACCATCCCAAGCCCTAGTCTTCTTGGTCTTTGTCCTTGCCATCCAACAATTACAAGAAAAAATCCTATATCCCCTTGTAATAGGCAAACGTCAGGGTCTTCCAGCCATATGGATATTCATATCAGTCTTCATAGGAGCTGGACTCTTTGGAATTGTAGGCATGGTTACATCAATGCCTATAGCAACAGTGATATACAACCTAATCCAAGATAATATCAAGATTAAGCTAGGCCAAAAGAACTTCGATATGGCAAAAATTGATGAAATAAACAATAAAACTTACGAACAGATGCGAGAAGAGAAGATGAACAGCTAAAGACAAAAAAGGAGATTTATGCAAAAACGCTTTGATCATACAAAAATCAAAAAAATACAAATATTAGACGGAGCTAGCCTAAAATATATAGCATTCTTATCAATGCTAATAGACCATGTAAATAACGCTCTAATTACGCCATTCTTAGATGGTAGGGGCTTTCTCCTTTACCTATCCAATTTCCTATCCATCCTAGGAAGGATAGCCTTTCCAATCTTCATATTTTTTATAGTTGAGGGATACTTTAAGACGAAATCAAGGGCTAAATACCTCCTTAATCTCCTAATATTTGGCCTTATATCAGAAATCCCCTTCGACCTATTCACATCCAAAGAGCTTTTCGATCCCTACTGGAACAACATGATGTTTACCCTAGCCCTTTGCCTTATAACAATATGGATTATTGATAGCCTAAAAACAAAAATAAGAAGTAGATATATCTGGTATATAGGATCAATAATAATCGTAATAGCCTTTTCTTTTATAGCGATGTTTCTAAGCCTAGACTATGACTACCACGCCATAATCTTAGCCTACATCTTCTATATATTCTACGATTATCCGATTCTTTCGGCAGGCCTTGCCTATCTTTCGATAATCAAGGAGCTATATTCTTTTTTGGGATTCGCCCTTACAATTTGCTATAATGGAAAAAGAGGCAAGCAAAACAAATGGATAAACTATCTATTTTATCCAGTTCATATCCTAATATTGGGACTACTTAGAATATATCTTAACATTTAAAGGAGTATTTATGGCAAGATTACAAGAATTGCAAGAAGCAAAAGAAAAAGCACAAGTCGTCTTAAAAAGCACAGATGAAGCCCTTAACTTTCTAAAATCGGCATCAAACTGGTCACTTTTTGACCTCCTTGGAGGAGAAGGAATAACAAGCTTAATGAAAAGAAGCAAAATCAAAAAAGCCAACAAGGAAATCGAAAGAATGACTCTGGAATTAGAAGAGCTCAGAAAAGAACTAAAAGATGTCGACATTTCCCTACCCCTAGAAATATCCGACACCATGGAGGATAACTTCTTCGACGTATTCTTCGATAACATCTTTACCGACCTTAGGGTAAATGGCGAAATCAAGAAAAAACTTGCTGAGCTTAGGGACTTTAGGCAAAACATTGAAGAGCTTATCCAAAGACTTGACCAAGAAATAAATATCAACTAATCCCACAAGAAAATCCCAACTAGTGGGATTTTTAAAATGTAAATATATGTTATAATATTAATAAGAATAACAAAAGGAGTCCCAATGGAATTTACACCAATACCAGTATCAGATCAAAAATACCTAAACTATATATTTATCGGCATTCTAGTAGACAAAAAACCTGTAACAGCTATGTTTGACACAAGGGGAAACACCCTAATACCAGAAAGCCTAGCAAAAGAACTTGACATAACATACATAGACAAAGAAGCAATTGACAAAGAAAGGGGCTTCAGGAGGGCGAAACTCTCATCAATGACCCTAGGAGCCCTAAAACTTCTTGACGTGCCAGTTGTAATCTGCAAAGACCAAGTAATCAAGCTTAAAGATGACCAGTTTGGCAACAAATTCCCAGCAGACATAATCCTAGGTTGGAATATCATAAGCCAACTAGTCTTTAGGGGAGATTTAAGAAAGGGTCAATTCGAAGTCCAAAGCTCAGATATCAAAAGGCAAACAAGAAAAGGCAAGGACAATACCCCAGTCTTTAAGCTAATCTTTAACAAAAAAACCTACAAGGCAGCTATAGACACATCTCGTCCCCTCACTATAATTTCTGAAAATATAGCAAAGACCATGCGAGTAGAAAACGAAGATGTAAAACAAACCATTGATCTACTAGGCATAGAAGAAGACGAAGTCCTCTATGAAAGCAAATTCACCTTCACCATAGATGAAAACCAAGTCCACCTACCAACAAGCCAAGTAGAAAAAGCCCTAAATGACAAAGACATCCAAATAGTATTCGGAGCAGACCTCCTAAGAAACACATCCTGGGCTCTCTATAACCCTATGGGCTACATAAGAGTGAGAAACTAAAAAATAAAGAGTGGAAATTCGAAAAAACAGTCGACTGACATATCATCCTGTAAAAACGAATAGCCACTCCTTTTTCTTATAATATTTTATAAGTCTTTCCCGTAAAAATTATGATAAACCCCAATAACTAAGCCTTAACACCCCACACTTTTTATTTCATATGAATGCTCATCCACAGTCTTTTCTAATATTTCTTTCCACAATGAAGGAAAGTGAACGAACGGCCACCTACTGTCATTCCAACTAATATTCCTTAGGATGACGTGTGTCATGTAGTACGAACATTCCTCCTGTCATTTCGAACGAATGAAGTGAGGAGAAATCTCACAAGTAAGTCTAAGAGTCAAGGAGAAAAAAGTCGACAAAGAAAGAGATCCCTCCTCGAAAGCTTGCTTGCTCATTCGGGATGACATGGGGTGTTGCTCCTCACCTCTGTATGACAGTCCGTCCTGTCATTCCGACAGAGCTTAAACGGGGAAGCGAGGAATCTCACAAGCAAGTCTAAAAGTTAAGTAACAATAAGACGTCAAAAAAAGAAATTCTAACCTAGCCTTTGCTCCTTTAAGCGAGCTTTCTTTCCAATAGGGCAATCCAACTAACAAGTCTTATAAAAAGCAAAAACAATTAATGAGTACCCAAATTATTTCAAGAATATAAAATTTTTTAAAGAAAATTTTCTAAATCGAAAATTTATTTCCGATTTTTTCATGAATTTAAGCCAAGAAAACATTAACAAACCCAGTATTTCAACAAAACAATGAAAATAAAAATTATTTTCTTTTGATATTGATTATTATTTCTTAATGTGATATATTATAGCTAGAGGTTAACAAATGAAAATTTAGTTAAATTACAATATTTCTAAAAAAAAATGTAATTAACATATAGATTGGAGATCTTATGCCACTAACATTATTAAATGAAGGCGAAACAGCAGAAATTGTCAACATCAAGGGGACAGATGCTGTCAAAAAACATTTGAACAATCTTGGTTTTGCCAAGGGCAGAATCATTAGCTTACAAAAATTTGATGGGATGAACTATATTTTTGTTATTGATGGCAACCGCTTTGCCTTGAGCAAGGATTTGGCTAAACGAATTATAGTTAAGGAGATTTAGATGAAAACTTTAGATCAAGTGGCAGTTGGAAAGACTGTTAAGGTAGGCAAAATCAAAGGAGATTCACCTACAAAAAGAAGAATTATGGATATGGGTATTACTAAGAGTACCGAGTTGTACATAAGAAAGGTCGCACCTTTGGGAGATCCTATCCAAATCAGCCTCAGAGGATATGAACTTACTATCAGAAAAGAAGATGCAAAGAATATTGAGGTGGAAGAGATATGACTTATAAAATAGCACTCGCAGGAAACCCAAACTCAGGTAAAACCACACTTTTCAATGACCTAACAGGTTCTAATCAAAGAGTTGGTAACTGGCCAGGGGTAACTGTAGATAAGAAACAAGGTGTCCTTAGGGGTCACAAAGATATAATAATCGAAGACCTTCCAGGTATTTATTCACTTTCTCCATACACAATGGAAGAAGTTGTTAGTAGACAATATCTAGTTGGTGAAAGACCAGACCTAATCATAAACTTAGTCGATGGTTCAAACCTAGTTAGAAACCTCTACCTAACTAGCCAATTGTTAGAGCTTAATATTCCAGTTATTATAGCCCTAAACATGATGGATATAGTAAAGGCTAAGGGTGATAAGATTGACGTAGAAGCCCTATCAAAGAAGCTTTCTTGTCCAATCGTAGAAATTGTCGCTATGAAAAGCCAAGGTATTGATAAGCTAATCAAAGAAGCAGTTGAGCTAAAGGATAAAAATGTTAGTCCAAAGCCACTTGTTTTTGATGATGAACTTGAAGAAGTTTTAGCTAAGATTGAAAATGATTATTCTAAAAAAATTGATGACAAATTATCAAGATATTATGCAATTAAGCTTTTCGAAAATGACGAGGAAAGCCTAGAACACTTAAATATTTCAACATCAGATCTTAATGCTGTAGCTAAAATCAGAGAAGAATACGAACAAAAAGAAGAAGATAATGCAGAAAGTATCATAACTTCAGCAAGATATGCAAATCTAGAAGAACTTTCAAGCGAAGTTCTTGTAAAAGCAAAACCAAAACTATCAATAACTGATAAGATAGATAAGATTGTTACTAGCAGAATTTTTGGTCTACCAATCTTTGCCCTAGTAATGTTCTTAGTTTACTTCTTGTCAGTATATCAAAAAGCACCAGGAACTATGGGAACAGACGCGGTAAATGGCTTCTTCGAAGACACCCTTACTCCTTGGGCTTCTAGCACAATGGATGCTATGGGCATTAACCCAGTTCTTCATTCACTTGTTACAGATGGTATCATCGCCGGTGTTGGAGCTGTACTTGGCTTCCTACCACAAATGATGGTACTATTTGCCCTCCTAAGTATCCTAGAAGATGTCGGATACATGGCAAGGGTTGCCTTCGTCATGGACAGAGTCTTCAGAAGATTTGGACTTTCAGGTAAATCTTTCATCCCAGCCATGATAGCAACAGGATGTGGTGTACCAGGTGTCCAAGCATCAAGAACAATAGAGTCTGACAGAGATAGAAAAATCACAATCATGACATCAACCTTCATGCCATGCTCTGCTAAACTACCAGTAATTGCCCTAATCATAGGTGCATTCTTCCCAGAACACTCAGCTCTAGTATCCTTCTCATTCTACATGATAGGTATTGCTAGTATAGTTGTTTCTGGTATCATCCTAAAGAAATTCAAGGAATTACAAGCTGATCCAGCACCATTCATAATGGAATTACCTCCTTACCATGCTCCAAGAGCAAAATCAGTCGTAACAGATGTCTACAACAAATCTAAAGCTTACGCAAAAAGAGCTGGAACAGTAATATTCCTATCAACAATAGTTATTTGGGTCTTGTCTAACTTCGACTTCAGTCTAAACCTAGTTGAAGCTGACACAGAATCATCAATCCTTGCAAGCTTAGGATCAATCATTGCTGTAATCTTTAAGCCAGTCGGCTTTGATTCATGGCAAGCAACAGTTGCTACAATCACAGGCTTCGTTGCCAAAGAGAACGTAGTAGCAACAATGGGAGTTGTACTTGGTCTAGGTGCAGAAGTAACTGAAGAATCACAAGAATTACTAACAGCCTTCAACCACGCCCTAGCAACACCAGTAGCAGGATACTCCTTCCTATTATTCAATATGCTCTGCATGCCATGCTTCGCAGCAGTAGGAGCTATCAAGACAGAAATGGCAGATAACAAATGGACAGCCCTAACAATAGCTTATCAAATGTGCTTTGCTTACCTAGTATCTCTCATATTCTACAACATAGCAAACCTCATCCTATACGGAATATTCAACATTGGAACAATCCTTGGCTTCGCAGGATTAATCCTACTAATCTATCTATTAATTAGAAAACCATCCAAAGGAAAGAAAGCATTAAGCTACGAACAATCCGCAGCTTAATACCAACTACTTTCTCAAAGCCTATCATAGGCTTGGAGGAGGGCTCTTCCCTAAAAAAAAGGAGAACAATATGAACATACAATCAATAATTTTACTTATAATAATTCTTGCTATATGTGCCTATGTAATTTACACAAGATTTATAGCAGAAGATGGCCATGCTGGATGCAAGGACTGCACAGCTTTTGACTCATCAAAGAAAGATCACCACTCATCATGTGGTTGTGGATGCTAAAAATTAAGGAAACTTAATTTTTTTTAGAAAAATACTGATAAAGGTTATCACTATCATCACCAGATGAAGTTAACATAAAAATTTTGAAAATTAAAGGAGAATAAAAAAATGGCAAAAGTAGCAGTAATATATTGGTCAGGAACAGGTCACACAGAAAAGATGGCAGAAACATTTCTTGAAGCAGTTAAGGCAGAAGGACAAGAAGCAGAACTATTCTTCGCTGGAGAATTTAGCAAAGACAATATCGCAGACTTCGATGGATTTGCTTTTGGATGTCCAGCAATGGGAAATGAACAACTAGAAGATGGCGAATTCGAACCAATGTTTGAAGAAGTAGAAAACGATCTAGAAAACAAACCAACAGTAATCTTCGGCTCTTATGAATGGAATGATGGCCAATGGATGTATGACTGGCAAGAAAGATGCAAAGATGACGGAATCAACCTTGCAGCTGATGGTCTCATTGCCTATGACGATCCAGACGATGAAGCTCTTGATCAAGTAAGAGCACTTGCTAAGAGTCTATTAGAAAAAATAAAATGAGAGAGGATCTACTAGTCTATCACGCATCCCCAGTCCTTGCGGGAATAAAAGCAGCAAATCTCTTCCAAATAAGATCAGAAGATACAAGCTATGTAAGGTGTCTGATCAAAACTTGGCAAGGGTGTATCAAAAAATGTCCCTCATGCGACTTGCACTTTAGACTAATAGCCAAAAAGAATAAGGGTTACCTAGTCCTAGTATATAGAAAAAACCAACTAGAAAAAATCCTCCAAGATGAGGAAATCCAATCATTCATTGAACAACTAGGCTATAATAGTAACAATATCGATTCATGCCTAAAAACCCTATCTCAAAGACTACGAATACAGGACTTTCCTCACGAGATAGGACTCTTTCTAGGCTATCCCCTAGATGATGTTAAGGCCTTTATCGAAAATAAGGGCCAAAACTTCATCTTAAATGGAACATGGAAAGTCTATTCAGAAAAAGAAAAAAAACAAAAGATCTTTAACTCATATCAACAAACAAAGATCAGAAATATAAACTTGCTCAAGGAGGGATGCCCAATAAGTAAATTAGTCAGCTAAATTAAAAAATCTACAAAACATACTATAATATTAGAATGCAACTGCCCAACTCCTAGGGCAGTTTTCTTATACATAATAATAGCCACAAAAGCCCAAGAAGTCCTACACAAAAAGCCTCTCTAAAAAACAAACGAATAGGAACTCTATTTCAATTTCAAACAAACAGCTCTTTCTGTCAATCCAACCAAGTCCCCATCTCTATCAATCCAACCAAGTCCCCATCTCTATCAATCCAACAATACCCCACTATAAATCCGAACGAACATACCAATTTGTCATTTCGAACTAACATACCCCTCCTGTCAGTTCGAACTAATATTCCTTAGGATAACAGTGTGTCATGTATTACGAATATTACCTTCTGTAAATCCGAACGAACATACCCCTCCTGTCATTTCGAACGAACGCAGTGAGGAGAAATCTCCCTAGTAATTGTAAGAGTCAAGAAAAACTATGACGTCAAAAAAAGAGATCCTCACGTCGCTATCACTCCTCAACGGTAGTTTTCGGATTCGCTTTATAAGCTAAATGCTAATCTCGAAAAGCCTCGAATAAGCAATTTCATCAGCTCGCTTTGCTCCTTGTGACAATTCCATTAAGGATTACGGTGCGTCATGTATTACGAATATTACCTTCTGTAAATCCGAACGAACATACCCCTCCTGTCATTTCGAACGAACGCAGTGAGGAGAAATCTCCCTAGTAATTGTAAGATTCAAGAAAAACTATGACGTCAAAAAAAGAGATCCTCACGTCTCTATCGCTCCTCGACGGTAGTTTCCGGATTCGCTTTATAGGATAAATGCTCATTTCGAAAAGTCTCGAATAAGGAATTTCATCAGCACGCTTTGCTCTCTGTGACAATTCCATTAAGGATGACAGTGTGTCATGTATTACGAATATTACCTTCTGTAAATCCGAACGAACATACCCCTCCTGTCATTGCGAACGAACGCAGTGAGGAGAAATCTCCCTAGTAATTGTAAGAGTCAAGAAAAACTATGATATCAAAAAAAGAAATCCTCACGTCGCTATCACTCCTCAACGGTATTTTCGGATTCACTCTATAAGCTAAATGCTCATCTCGAAAAGCCTAGAATAAGCAATTTCATCAGCTCGCTTTGCTCTCTGTGACCATTCCATTAGGGATGACACTATGTGTCATTTCTAACTAATACTCCTTAGGATGAGAGTGTGTCATGTAGTAGGAACATACCCTCCTGTAAATACGAACGAACATACCCATCTGTCATCCGAACGAACATACCCCTCCTGTCATTTCGAACGAACGAAGTGAGGAGAAATCTAACAGGTAAATCTAAGCCCCAAGCCAACGAATATTCAAGGATATCCTCATATAAAAGCATGGCTTCTTCCTAGGTCAGATGGTGTGTCCTAATAAAAGTGGCAAACTCTTAGTATGTCAACTCCTACAAGCAGATTTAGATTTAAGATTAGCTCTTTCTAATCAGCACCCCAAAGCCCAAAGTCTTATAATCTTTATAAACAAAATAAAAAGCACTAAGAAAGAAGCTTATAATATATATGTTTATATATAGAAGGAAGTTAAAAACATTTCCCTTTTTAAGCCGTCTCCTAGATGCCAACAATTTATCTAAAATTTTTAACGAGTAGGATGATTTATTAACGACTTTATTAAATAAGTATGTTTAAAACTTATGCAAGGTTAAAAGAATCTTCAAATATCAACCCCCAAAAGCTTTCAAAAAAAGGCAAAGTTCATAGCTTTTGCGACACCTTGCCTAAATGACAGTTATTTTATAACTTTATTGAAAAATTTTTAGACATATTGGGTTTTTGATAAAATGATATAAAAATAATCCTAAAAAGTATTGTATTTATTTTAGATATCAGTTAAAATAATAATAAGAAGGATACTAAGGATATTTTCTCTATTTAACTTAGTACAGTAATTAATAAATTTATGTAGCAAGTATGGAATTTTGAAATAAGGACCCCATCCTTGCACTTTTATAAGCACTTATTATCGGAGGGAAGAAGTATGAAGAGAAGAATTAGAGAGTTTATGGTCAAGCTATTTTCCTTGACCCTAGCCATCACTATGTGCATACCAACCAATGTCTATGCCATATCCATGGCCAAAAAGCCAAAACAAATGCCAACATCAATAAGAATAGCAGACTCAGGAGAAGAAAA
>NZ_GG666296.1:336719-466462 GCF_000159095.1 Anaerococcus tetradius ATCC 35098
TCGAATACAAACTCTCTCTAACAAACATAAAAGAAGAAAACACAGAAATCTATCTCGACTACTACAAGGCAAGCGACAAAGGCTTCGCCCTCCAAAAAGAATACTCAACAAAAATCCCTTACCAAGAAAAACTAGACCTAGACCTACCAGCTTCCTACATCCTAAAACTAACAGTAAGAAGCAAGGTAAACAAAAAAGATACGAAGATAGAAAAATACGCTATAAACTCCAGAGAAGTAAAAAGCCCACGCTTCGTAAAAGAAGAAGAAAAATCTTCAGACGATGACGAAGCTCATTCGAAGGAAGAAAAGAAGAAAAAACAAGCCGAAGAAAAAGCCAAGGCAGATGAAGAAAAAAGAATAGCCAAGGAAAAGAAAGCTGAGAACAAAAAGGCCGCCGAAGAAAAAGTTAAAGAAGAAAAAGAAAAAAAGGCTGCCGAAGCGAAGGCTAAAGAAGAAAAAGAAAAAAAAGACGCAGAAGCAAAGAAAGAAGAAGCTAAGAATAAGGAACAAGAAAATAAGGATGTAGATAATCCATCCAAGCCTAAAGATCAAGCTTCTAACAAAGACAAAAAAAATAGCCAAACTGAACTTCTTGTAAAGGACTCTGATGGCAATGTAATTCCTGTTGAAAATGAAAAGGAAAAAAATCAGCCTACAAAAACTGATAAAGAAAAACTCAGCCCTCTACAATTGAATAGAAATGCCTTGCTTACAAAATTAAAAACTGATAAAAAACTAAATGACAATAGCAAGTCAGCTATTGAAGAGTTAACAAGCAAACTAGAAGCCTACAATACAGGTGAATTAAGCAAGGAAGAAATATTAAAATCTATCAAAGCTATTAGAGAAAAATATGAACTAGAAAAGTCTGACCTTGAATCTTATATAGACTATATCCTCTCTGGGCTAAATCAAAATTCAAATCCGGCTGCAAAACTAGATACTGAGGAGATAATTAAATTTGCTTATTCCGAAAAATCATCAGCTCCCAAAAAGGAAGATAAAAAAAATGATGTCAAAAATTCTGACAAGTCTATAATAAAGAAAATTAAGAGTGGTCTAGCAAATATCCTCGGCACAAAAGACGAAAAGTCTATGACAGACTTAGAAAAAGCAGACAAAGAGCTCAAAGACGCCATAGCCAAGGCCAAGGACATCTACGAAGTCCAAGTGGTCTTAAATAAGATTGGTGAAAAATATAAGCTAAGTCAAGAAGACCAAGAAAAGCTTATGAGGGACAATGACTCTCAAATTAAGTCCCTAGTTGAAAAAACTAGAAAAGATAATTCCATCTTTAGGATTTTTAGAACAGCTGACCCATTAGAAGGCAAGAAGTTTAACCTAAGAACAGTTTACAAAACTTCAAACTCCTTCGGCCCAATCAGAGTAGGACAATTCTTTGATATCAAGCTTGATAATAAGCTTACAGTCATAGATTCAACTAGCCTAGCAAATGTAGTTAATCCAAAAACTGGAGATATTCTAGCAAGACCAGAATATATACCAGCTACAAATACAATTAGGTATGAGGTAGTTAAGAGAATTTCAGAAAACCTAACCATTCCACTAAACATACCAGTTGATTATAATATTAACTACATCCGTAATAATACTGAAAAGCCAATTCCTCAAGACGAAGGCTTTGAAGTAGAAAACTTCGTATCAGGACTTGGGGTTACAGAAGCAAAATCAATCGGTAAGTTCAAAGTAGACAAGGATGGTAATATAGCAGGCTCAATTATAGAACCTGGCAAGAAAGACCAATACCAATTCTTTGAAAATGGTGCCAACTACAGGGTAGAGATGCAAGCCAAATCTTCTCCTATAGTAGATAATGGCAAACTTACAGCCATCGACTGGACTGTATCATTCTTCTCTGACCACTACCTAGATAGTGATGAAATCGCCCTTAGAACCAACTTCACCATAGTTGATGGATCAGGACTAGAGAAATTTGACAAGATTTACCTAAATGGTGAAGAACTTAAAAATATAGAAGACAACAATATGGGTGATAAGCTCCTAATTAAGGATTCCAAACACCACAAGGCAGACCGTCATCTAAAACAATACACCTACACCTTTAGGACAAAAGTAGAAAACCCTCAGTCCTTCTACGCTATAGATATATCTGCCATGTTGGCAGGAAGTCTTCTAACCAAAAGCGAGAATAGAATTGGTTCGGCAAGGCTTATATCCCAAGGATATCCAGAAGAAAAACTCCTAACCCTCACACCTAATAGGGCTTCTGCTAACAACAGGACAACCATCAAGGGTGAATTTAGGAGCGAAGATTCTATGGTTTGGAAAATCACTGATGAGGTTTCATCTGGTGATGATGGTAGTTTGCCACTAGCCACTAGGACCTTGAGCAAAAACCAATTAGTAAATCCTTGGTATGACACTATAAAAACTGCCCATTATGGTTTGGATAGTGAAGGAAGGATGGTCCAGTTAGGTAAAACTACTCCATTATCAGAAATCCCAACCCAGGGAGCAAATCCAGCCCAAAACCAAAAACCTGGGACCATAGCAGTCTACCAAGTAGAAACTAGAAAAGTACCAAGCTCAACAGAAAAGACCTATGAATTAGGTGGAGTAAATATCTCCCTCTACAAAGACCTCAAGGCAAAGATGACTTGGGAGATGAGAGGTATCCTAAATGAACCACCTACATCAAAACTTAAAATAGAATCCGGTGGGGAAACTTTCAACCAAGATGTCAAGGTGCCATTCAGAAAAGTTGATGACTTGTTTGAAAAAGACTTCTCTCTAGAAGGCATAAAGCTATTTAAGATAGGAAACAATGGAGAAGTAGAAAGGTTGGCTCCAAAATTCAGCCAGACCTTTGAACCAGACCGCATAGATAAGGGAAATAAGACTTATACCTTTGCGGAAAGATTTGTCTACTACAACGACTACACAAAGACCTACGAGATTCGAAACTCAATAAGGGAAAAAACCAATAAGAAAAATGGTTCTTTTACAATCAAAAAGGTTGACGAAAAAGGCAACCCTCTAGCAGGAGCGGTATTTAGACTCCAAAGCCCTGACAAAACTTCTATCGATAATATCACAACAGGTGAGGATGGTAGGGTTACAGTATCAGATGTTGAACCTGGTAGCTACAGCCTACACGAGATAACTGCACCAGTAGGCTATATTCCAAATTCTGATAGTAAGCAGGTTATCATAAATGATGCTGGCGAAACAAACAACCAACCGACCTACCCAACTGAATATAGACAGAATGACGGCGATGACGGACACTTTATGAACGCCATGGACTATGCCAAGGTATCTGCCGATAAGAGAAGCGTAGACTATTATGTCTTCCTAAAGGCAAAGGCAGATGCCGATGGCAAGAAAACCAATAAGAACACCAGGTTTTTTGCAAACATAAAGGGAGCAAACACCTTCAATGCAGAAATCTACGATGTAAGCCCAGACAAAAGGGATGCTCTCAAAAAGGCTATGGAAGACCAGACAGCAGATGAGGCTATCAAAAGTCTAAACCTACAAAAGATGACTAATAATGGTGTCGCAGCTGGAAATGAAATATCAAACACCTTTGGTAATGACGCATACATCGAAAATACTCCTCCTAACTGGGGTCAGGGTGTTATAGTGAAAATACCTGAAGCCAGACTAAATGATTCATGGGGTTATTTGATAAAAATACCAGGAACTATTAATTCGACAAATATCAACCCAAGATATGCGTGGTTTGTAGACTTACCTTATGTCGATCAGATTGCTGGGAACTGGCAGTTAAACAGATCAGACCTTAATATCGACATAAACAACACCCAAAAAACTGAAGATGTCATAGAAGTGGTCAACAAAAAGGCAGCCTCCCAAGAAATCATCATCCAAAAGGAAGATAGGAGGGAGAATAACCTTAATGGAGCAGAATTCACCCTCTTTACCCTAGACGGAAAACCTCTAAGAGTAGGAAGAACTGACCAAAAAGGTTACCTAAACCTCGGAAAATGGTCACCTGGAGAATACGAGCTTATCGAAACTGACTCACCAGATGGTTACTACGCACCACCAATCCACTTCCACGTCAAAATATCAGAAAATGGATCTATAAAATACGAAGCCAGAAATGAAAACGAACAAAGCGTTGCAGCTGGTAACTACTATTGGATAGAGCAAAAACTTGTAAATAACCCACAAGAGAGTAAACCAAAGATTAAGGTCAACAAGGCTCAAATAGACCTAGTAGAAAATGGTTCTGGTAGGAGAGGTGGAATCTGGGAAGGTTTTGAATTTGAAACATTCAGAATGGAAGCAGATATAACTGCCCAAGCAGTAGTAGCAGGTCAGACCCTTGATATCCAATTGGATAAGAGATGGGATTTATCAAGACTTGCTTCAAAAAGTCTACCAGAAATCAAAGACAAAACCTCAGGAGAGGTTGTAGCAAAGCCATACATTAATAGGCAGACCAACCTTATAACCTATGTCTTTACCGAAAAGGCAGATGGATCTACTGTAGACATGAAGATAAACCTTACAGGTCTATACCCATCACCTTTTGATGTAACTACCAATGACAAGACCTACACCTTCCACAACACAATCAACCCATCAGGAACTGTGGGAGATCCAAACAACGAGAGAAAAGATTTTGATAAGACATTTACAGCCGACTATGGTGACTTCGTCTTTAAGTGGGATGGTTTTAGATATAATAAAAATGGTAAAGAAAACCCAAGATGTAACACCACCACACCAGCCTACTCCTTGGCCCTTACAGAAACTAGGGCTGATGATAAAGGTGTACCAAAAACTGCAAAAGGTCTTATCTATTACAATCCATACGCAAGTAAAAAGATTGATGGAACAAATACCTTTAACGTCGACTGGCAAGCAGTAGATAACGGTCTATCAGCATCTGTAACTGACAGACATAGGTATGGTAGGCCAATGAAACTATCTAGAGTAAGAATCTACAAGGTTACAAGATTCGACAGGACAGGAGATATCTATGATGGATCTCACATAAGTCTTATGCCACACTCTATGGGTGTTCAGCCAGACCAAGATCCAATCAACTACAATCTCGTAGCAGACTTAAAAACACCTGGTTCAACTGCCTTTTTAACCCAAGGTTCCTATGGTATCAAATATGATCAAAACACCCAATATTCGGGAGCCTTGCTAGGTCAAGATAGACAGGCAGCACCACTGCAAATCAGCTTGCCAAACATCCAAAATAGAGAAGGTTATGTAATAGAAACAGAATTTGATATTACAGATCCACATAATTACATTGAATACTATAGACAATTCACCATGGAGCAAGTCGGTGGCGGTAAGATGGCGAGATTCTACACCCAAAAATCTGGTGACTCTTCAGCCCAATCCGACCAAGTCCAAGTAGCTATACCAAAGATTTACACACAAATCCTCGGAGTAAAAAATAGTCACTATGAAACAGGTCATTTTGAACTAACAAAAATCGACCAAATTACAAGAAAACCAATCGATGGCGTTGTCTTCATCCTAAGGAATGAAAATGGAGAACAAGTAGCCAAGAGAACCGACGCCTACGGCAAGATTTATTTCGATAAAATCAAGCCGGGTACCTACACCCTAGAGGAAACTCAGCCAAAACAAGGCTATGCAGAAGAATTTAGAAGGTGGTCGGTAGAAGTCGATACAGCAGGTAATACCATTATAACCCAGCTATCCTTTGGTCATAATGAGCCAATCTATGATGGCAAGCTCACTGTCGAAAACAAACTAAAGGATGCAGGCTTCAAAATCCTAAAAAGAGGCGAAGATGGTAAACCACTAGCTGGCGCAACCTTCACCCTAACTAAGATTGTAAAAGAAGGACAAAGTCCAATAGTTAAAACCGCCACATCACAAGCTGGAAGTGGTGAGGTTAAATTTGAAAACGTCGGGGATGGTGAATACTACCTCGAAGAAACCAATCCACCAGCAAGCTACAAGAAGCTAAATGACAAGTGGAAACTAATAGTAGCGAAAGAAGATGGCAAGACAAAGGTAAAAATCTACAAGGTAACAGGTAAGAAAAACCAAGCTGGAATCACTAACTTTGGTCTCCTAGATGGTATGGAAAATGTCGATGTTTACTCCAGAGCCACAAGCGACTGGAAAAATGACGACAACAGAAGGACCGACTACCACGGCAAGAGCCGTACTCCAAACAAGTTGGGAGCTAAGATAGTTGGTATAGATCGTAGAAAAAGGGAATTTGTAACCAGGTTTGTTATAAACCCAGAAGCAAATCCATTAACCACCTACCTAGCAGCATCAATCTACAGGGAAAGACCGGGTCATAACAATATGACTTGGTATGATGGCAACGGAAGTCTAGACAAATCTGTAATAAGAATTTACAGCCTAGACAAACCAGTTACTGGCTCAGTCCACCTAGCAGAAGTAAATGCGAATACAGCTCATGATATAAGCAAACAATTCTATTCAAGGAAGCTTGTAAATGTAAAAGCTGGTGAACCTCCTAGGCTCAAAATTTCCTTACTAGATAGTGATGAAAAAGAAAAAGCTGCAAGGCAGGGCAAATTAAAGCCCGAAGATGAAAAGGTCTTAGCCGGAAAAATCAATGAACTATCTGGAAAGCCTATCATAGTAGAAGTAAGGACATCCTACTCTGAGGAATACGGAGAGATAGGTCTAGGTATGGACCTTGAAATGGAAGGCCAAATCTATTGGAAATCCGACTACTATGAAAGAGCAGATGGAGTAGTAGAGGCGAAAAAAGACGACAGTACGGATATCCTATCCTATGTTGGAGATGACACCCTCATAGTAGATAATGAAAAGAAAAGAGCGACCTTCAAGATTAAGAAACTATCTAAAGAGTCAAAAAACCCAATAGAAGGAGCCCTATTCAACCTCAAAAACAAGGATAGTAATACTCCAGAATACGATCAGACATCAAAATCAGACAAGAATGGTGATTTAGCCTTTGATAGACTAGTAGCAGGAACCTACACCCTAACAGAAGTAGAGCCAGCCCCAGGTTATCAAAAGCAAAACACAACTTGGACACTCAAGGTAAGTGACGATCCAAGCTCGCCTGATGGCTACAAGATGGAAATGACTGCGGATAAGGAAGATAGCCAAGAGCCTGAACCAGGCCCAGGACCACAACCACCTGAGCCACAACCAAATCCAAACCAAGATGAATTGGACAAGATTAAGGCGACCCTCGTAAATGTAGAGCTAGATCCTAATACAGATGTTGATCAGTCTATTGGTTTAACAATAGAGGATTATGATTGGAAAAAGACAGTAATCACCATAAAAGATGCTGACGGAAGTGAGGTTCGTCCAAAGCAATTTAGTAAGGAAGGTAATAGACTAACTTTCGGCGTCCATTATCTAAAAGGAGACGCCTTCAAAGGCCCACTCACCCTTACAATTAAGGACTCTAGGCTTACAGGCGGAGAATTGACCCATACAATCAACTTCAAGGGCCAAACTCCTCAACCACCAAAGCCAAAAGAAAAGTTCAAGGTCGATGACAGCCATCAAAAGGCAGTTGACCCAACAGATGAATTCCAACCTACAGGTATATACACCAACAAGAAAGAAGGAAGCTTGAGTGCAACAGATGAAAATAATAATACCATTGAGGTTGAAAGAAGAGATGACGGAGAAATTTATGTAAAACCAATGACCTACGTCGATGGACCAATTACAGTAACAATTGGTCATGGTGACCTAGATAATGGTTTCCATAAAAGCATAATCCAGGTCAATGGTCATACAGTAGGTAAACCGGACTGCCTATCCATAAGAGGTCAATCAAACGAACTTAAAAGAACTAATGTATACCAAGATACAGGCTTTAGTATTTTAGGAAATAGAGATGGTGCTTCTATCACCATAACAGACGAAGATAGTAAGGCCTATAAGCTATGGAGTGGGGGATCATATGACGATACCTTCTATATAGATGATCAAGGAAATTTAATTATATATCCTGGCAAGTTCCTAAATGGTCCACTCACCTTACAAGTAACATCTCCTAAACTAAAAAATAGTCCACGAACCTACAAGATAAATGTAGAAAATCAAACAGAAAATGGACCTGATGATACAGTTTATGCAGGCAAGCTTTACCTAGTCGGTAAGCCTACTGCAATAAATATAGGATCTGACCAAAGACCTGGCCTAAGCCTAAATAACATCAACAAGCTAAGCTTTAACACCAGTAGCCAAGCATCAAGCCAAGGCAAGGATTTTACTATCGAGTTAAAAGATGAGGACAACAATCCAGTTGCTTGGAAGCTTGACACTGCTAACAACTTCCTAATATCCCCATCTGCTGATGTAGACGGTCCTATCACCATGACTATTAGATCAAATAATGCTAATAAGATTGTTGCTGACGACGGAAGCGAAGCGTCTACCTATACAGTTGATATAGACATAAGTGGTCATAGGAAAGGTGTCGATGACAACAAGTCAGGTCTAAAAATCCTTGGCACACCAAGTACACTTACAAACACAGATACCTACCAAGATACCGGTTTGTATTACCAAGGTGATGTCAGAGATATAGCTTCTATAAATATAGTAGATGATGTAGGTCAAGTAAGAAAAATTTATAGGATAAAGAATGGCAGATTTGAACTAGACCCAGGCACTGATGTAGATGGACCACTAACTGTTACATTCAGTTTCAAGAATGGCAAATCACAAACATTTGAGATTAAAATTAAGGATAGTGTTACAGGCAGGCTCCACGAAACAGGCGTGGATGACTACCCTGGTGATGACACAAAGATTATAAAAGACCAAGATGTTGAGCTTCAAAAGGGTGTTGATAACCAATATACAGGCTATAGGGTAACGTCCCTTAACACAGACCCACCAAGCTTTGAATTTCGTGATGCAAATGGCACAGAATTAGGTGGTTATTGGGATAGCAGAACAGGTAATGTATATGTAAGCATACCAGCTACTGCCAGAGGCCCACTAACAGTTACAGTCAATTCCAAATCACTAAAAAACGGCCAATTCCAAGTGCCTATTGGTAAGAGGTACAAACTCCAAAGAGTCGAAAATAGAGATTTAGTAAATGTAACAGACACTCAACACTGGGCAGATTACATGAACTTAAAATCGGCTATTATTTCTGGTGATACAAATGGTACTAACCTAAAGGCAAGGATATTCTTAAACCCATTGTTCGATGAAACCAACGGCAAGGGTCCAAACAGAACCACACGACTAACCATCAATAAAAATGGTGCAAGAGACTTTAAGCATAGAATTTATTGGGTTAGAAAGATAGCCAAGAGAACAATCAATTGGACAACAGGTTCAATATCAACAAATTACGATGTGAAAGAAGTAAAAGATAATAGTACACCACCAGGATATGGGTCAGGTATAGTGTCGGTAAATGATACAACTGAATCGATATCATTTGACTTCCCTAAGAAATACAGCAAAAATGACTGGGACGGGGACGGATTTATAGTAGAGTTTACAGCAAATTATCCAGCCTCAAGTATAGATGAAACAAATGCTCAGACTAAGCATGTGGACTACACTTGGATAACAAATGACAATCCTGGCCAATTTCCAGATAAGATTGTCGGCAAACTCGGTTTTGAAAAAGTCAAAGACACCACAGGTGCTCGTTCAGCCTTTAATGGACCTATCTATCCAATGGCAAGTCGTTCTGCCCTTATGACAAATAGGACCTATGGCATCCAAGCTATAAATCCATTTGCAGATATGGCTAGGTTTGCTATGGCAAGGTCAATAGAAGAACAAGCCATGGCAGAGCCATATGTAGAAAGAAGGGAAAGAAGCCTTGAAGACGATTACTCTACAAATAGCTCTTACAAAGCTAGGTCAGCAGAAGCGAGCGAGCTAAGTGATGGCAAGCCAACAGCAGGCAAGGATTCAAGGTTTGAATTTGATATTAATTCTAAATCAGCCAAAATCTACAACAAGAAAGTAGGTGTGGAACTTCAAATCAACAAGATGGGCTATACAGGTAAGCCACTCCAATTTGCCCAATTCACTATGGAAAGACTTGCCAAATATGACCCTACAACGAAAACCTACAAAAAAGATGAACCAAGATTTAAGGTAATGCCTGAAACTCCATCAACTGAGCAAGGTGTAGGTAAAGATGTATTTGTTTCAGATGAAAATGGACAAATCAAAATCAAAAACCTAATTCCTGGTAAGTACGAACTAACTGAAATCAAAGCTCCAGATGGATACAGGAAGCCAAAGAACCCATGGCTAATAGAAGTCAAGGAGAAAAATGGTAAGCTTGTAATCGAACAAACCCCTCCAGGCAAGACCAAGGAGGCCTTCGTAGATGAGATGTCTGCTGCAACCATCAAACCAGGTGGTCCAACTTCAACAGCAGCCAAGATCCTATCCTACAAGCTAATCTCAATCGACCCAGAAAAGAGAACTTTTGTTTATAGGTTCTTCATCAACCCAGAAGGTATGAAGAATGACGAAGAATACTCATTTGACTTTAAGCCAGGTGGAAATAGGTTTATCTTCGCAGATGAAGCCAAATCAGCCACAAATCCTAATGGCAAGGAAGGTATCATGCTCAACTATAGGTCTACCTATAGGGTAAAGAACCCAGCCTTGTATGAGAAAAATGAGCTAAACTTAATCAACCTCAAAAACGAGGATATTGAGCTTATCAATACAGCTAGATTTAGGCCATTCCGTTATGGTTTCACCCAGGACTTAATCAACATCAAAAATTCTGGAGTAAACAACGGACCTGCAGTAGGCTACATCATAGACCTAGAAGGTTCCTACACAGAAGGCGCCTTAGAAAAGGGCAATGAAAATCTCCAGTTAGACTTCTGGTTTGGTACAATAGAAAGACCAGAAAATAGCAGAGATTTAGGAAATGATAAATTTGAAGTAAGCGGGGGTGATGGCCACAAGATAGGTCACGAGGTAGAAAACCAAGCTGGCACTAACAAATCAGACCAGTTTGTAGTAAAACCATGGAATAAGGAATTCTGGGGAACTAAGGAAACTATTAATGGTAAAGAAGTTCGTGAAGGTGAGTGGAGGACCACTAGGGATGGTAAGGAAAAAATCTACCATATCACGACTCCATTACAGCCACTCTTCCAGGCTCAGTCAAGTCAGGAGGTAGGAGCAAATGGTCTTGATGTAATCAATGCCGGCCTAACCTACAACATGGCTATGACCAAGGAAGCCCATGATAACTCTGATCCGAACCATCCAGTAAGAAGGCTAGAAGGTGCTGTCTTCCAACTTCAAAGGAAGGAACTTGGAGAATATAAAGATATCCAAGGTTACGCCCTAGCGACTGCCTTTAACGGTTTCGTAGGTTTCAACAACCTAAGACCAGGCGAGTATCAGATTATAGAAATCCAGCCTCCAAAAGGCATCGATCCAAAAACTGGCAAGTCCATCAGCTATCGTAAGATTAATGGACCAGTCATGCAATTTACCCTTACTTCAGGCTCTAGGGAATCAAAAGTTTTGGGGCCAGATGGTAAGCCGTATGTCCGTCAAGGTAGGTTTACAGTTACCTACAGACATCCAATGTTTGTAGCCAATGATGAAGTTATAGACGATCAAGGTAACAAGAAGGAAGGCGACGTAACGAATCCTGAAGGTCAAATCCCAGACTATGTAACCCACGCCACCCAGCACTTTGGAAAAGTTCTAAACGTTCCAGCTGGCCAAGGTAAGATCGAGGTCAACAAAACTGGAGATGACGGAAAACCACTAAATGGTGCGAAATTCAGGATAACTAGGATTTCAGCCCTAGGAAAGAAGGATGACGAAGACCCTGATTCCAAATCCAAGGTCAAGGTCAAGGTAGAAGAAGAACAGCTAACCCACGCTGTCAAGCTTGACGATGAGGGTAAGATTATAGCTAACTACACCTACACGCCAGGTGATGAGGATCACCTAAAACCAGGTCAACAAATCAAGCATGGTTTTATAAGATTTGACCAATTGCCAGTAGGTAACTACATCCTCGAAGAAGTTTCCGCTCCTAAAGGCTACAAGGTATCCAAGGAGATAAGGAAATTTGTAGTAGGTGGTAAGGACTTCGACCCTTATTATAAGGAAAACGAAATAACAAGTAAGTCCCAGGACCTATCAGCTTATATAGACTTTGAAAAGCAAAGCATCTACCACATAAACGACCTAAGTAAACCTCTAGATCCAACAAAGACTAGCCTAGATCCAAATAGCAAGCAATCCCTAGTCTTAGTTAACACCCTAAAGGTAAACAAAGATAAGATTGCTGCTAAGGGCATAACAATCAAGGCAGGAGATTATTTCAAAGTTAAACTATCTAAAAATCTAGACCTCCAGGGTATAGACACAAGAGATCCAGGCGGACTAAATATCATAGAAGATGGTGTCGGCACCATAGCCCACGCCAAATACGATAAGGAAAACAACGAAGTTACCTATATCTTCACCAACTACGGCCAGACTTATGAGCTAGAAAAACTTTTCGCTACAGTCAATGCCTACATCAACCAAAACGAGGTTACAAAAGATGGCATGCAAGATATTTGGGTAGATTTAAACAACAAACGACAATATGGCAAGGTCGATGTCAAATATTCCGTAGCAGAAGGTCAATCAGTCAACGACTACACCTTCTACAGGAATGTATATGGCACATATTGGGATGGATATAAATATGTAAATGGTTGGTACAAGGAATCAACTGGTAGGACCGACCACGATGACATTTCCATTGCAACAAAGCTTGCCCAATATAACCCAGACACTGGTTATTTTACCCAATATTTCTACATCAATAGGAATAAGAATAACGTAGCTCACAACTTGAAATTTGGTTTTGTACCAAATAGAAGAGTAACAAATACGACCTTCGAATACTACAAGATAGATGAAAAGGACAAAGAAAACAAGATGCCAAAATCTTGGGCTATAGACTTTAATAGCCTAGTAGGGCCTGAAGCAAAAGACACATCTATAAGTGTCGATCCAGTTGATAAAGATCCGGATGGCCCAATTAATGGTGGTTACAAGAAGGATCTCGCATCCATAGGAGATAAGGCATCCAAGGTCGGCTACATTGTCAAAGTTACTGGTAAGGTAGATACAAGCGATAAGGATAAGGAATTTAAGCCTTATGGTACAATCGAAAGAAAGTACAACGACTATGCTTACATCTACGCCAACGCTTGGAACAGTGCAAGATTTAATGACAATGACATAAAGGCTCAGATAAACTTCTCAGTCAATATGCCAAATAAGAAAAACAAGATTGAATTTAAAAAGCTTGACCAATTTGGTAACCCTGTTCAAATCCAAGACAAAAATGGAAAAAAATCGGGAGCAACTTTCGAACTTTATACCATAGAGAGAGATGAACAAGGAAATATAAAATCCTACACCATCTACCAAGATAAGGATAGGGATAATACTTATGACACAAGTGCCCTAGGCAGTGATGGAAGGATGACATCAGACAAGGATGGTAGAATCCACATCGAAGGACTTCCTGAAAATAGCTACGCTATCAAGGAAATCCCACTAGATGGCTACACAAAACCACCAGAATGGATAGCCTTCTTTGATGTAAATAAGGATGGCAAGATAGTTAATGTTACAACTAATGCCGACAAAGAAAATCTCGACCAAAGTGG
Source organism: Anaerococcus tetradius ATCC 35098 (assembly GCF_000159095.1). Classification (GTDB taxonomy): domain Bacteria; phylum Bacillota; class Clostridia; order Tissierellales; family Peptoniphilaceae; genus Anaerococcus; species Anaerococcus tetradius. The sequence continues at coordinate 350,401 of NZ_GG666296.1, forward strand.
GGTACCAAAGCCAGTAGGCAATGGAGAAGAAGTTGATCAGGTTGTTTCTCACAAACTCTTGAATGATAAGATATTCAAGATAAGGTACAAAAAGATTGACGCCCTAACCAAAAAGACCCTCAAAGGCGGATCCTTCGAACTCCTCTATAGGGAAAAGGAAAAAGACGAAGCTGGCAAAGAAGTCCCTTGGACTAATGTCAAAGAGAAAAAAGACGGGCGAGAAGTCAATGTAGCAAGGCCAGCTGATGCAGATGGTCTGATAGAATTTGAAATAACCAAGCCAGGCTACTATGCAATCAAGGAAGCCAAGGCACCAGCAGGCTATGTAAAACCATTCGATAAAAATGGCATAGTCAAGGACTTTATCCTAAAAGATGGCAAGCTCTATGAGAAATCAATGTTTGATTTTGAAGCTGCAAGGGACACTAGGGTTCATAGAATAACTGATGTTTTCTACTATGAAGATACTTATCAACTAACAATCAACCCTGACCATAAGAATCTTGATTACAAAAAGAAGGAATCCTCAACCTACAAGTCAAAACTAAGCCTAAGTGGTTTGGACTCATCTGCTACAGTAGAGATGAGGTTAAAGAAGAAGGCTAGTACAAAGGATGAGACCTTCAAGATAGACCTAAAGCCAAGTAATGGAAAGCTAGACATAGACCTTAATGAGATAGTTCAAAAGCTAGAAGCTAAGAACATGAATCTAAGTGACCTAGGAGACTACAGCACTGATGATGCTATAAAGCTTGAGATAAAGCAAGATATCTACAGCGGAGATCAGAATGTAAAAGTCGACCTCGACCTAGTAGGATATAAGGAATCTAAGACTTATAATATTCCGAGCACTGATTTCCCTACTTTTTATTCTAACAAAAAGTTTAACTCTAACAAGGAAATCATCACCGTAAAGGATGACAAGACCAAGATAGAGCAAAACAAAGACCCAATCGAAGTAGAAAACCGCAAGGTGGAACTACCAAGGGCTAGTGGTATTGGCAATATGCTTATCTACTATCTAATAGGCCTTCTAGTAATGCTTCTAGGCATCCTTGTCTACTACAAGAAAAAGAAGAAAGTGGCGTGATTCGTATGATAATAACTATGAGTCACCCACCCTAGCTTCTAAACAAAGCACATATCGACTAAGTAAACAGCAGATATTGACGAAGCTAGCCACTTCTGTCATTGCTGATGAACCTTACCATGATGAGCAAATAGCTCCTATCATTCCTAACGGTTCTGGTCACAATGAACGCAAGTGAATTGATGGCAGACCTTAATCGAGGCTTTGCGAGGTGAAGGTCGATAGATCTAAGCCCGCAAACTACCGTCGACAGAGCTTCCACGAGGACTGGAGCATGTCATTCCGACAGAGCTTCCACGAGGACTGGAGCATGTCATTCCGACAGAGCTTCCACGAGGAAAGTTTCTTCTGTCATTCCGAACGAACGCAGTGAGGAGGAATCTAACTAGTAGGTCTAAGCGTCAAGCAAGACTAAGACGTCAAGAGAGAGATCCCTCCTCGAAAGCTTGCTTTCTCATTCGGGATGACAGGGGGAAGATCCTCAAGTCCCAACTCTCCTCGGGACTTGAGGTTAAGCTCCTCAGGATACAGGAGCATGTCATTCCTAATGGTTCTGGCCACAATAAACGAAAATGAATTGATGGCAGACCTTAATCGAGGCTTTGCGAGGTGAAGGTCGATAGATCTAAGCCCGCAAACTACCGTCGACAGAGCTTCCGCGAGGACTGGAGTATGTCATTCCGACAGAGCTTCCACGAGGACTGGAGCATGTCATTCCGACAGAGCTTCCACGAGGAAGCGACGAGGAATCTCACTAGTACGCCTAAGAGTAAAGCAAGACTAAGACGTCAAGAAAGAAATCCCTCCTCGAAAGCTTGCTCTCGTTCGGGATGACAGGGGTAAAGATCCTCAAGTCCCAACTCTCCTCGGGATTTGAGGTAAAGCTCCTCAGCTCGCTAGGTTCCTATTAAAGACAAAAATTGTCAAGTCGAAGCCATGTGCTAATTCATAAGCCCTCCTTCCATGGGAGGGAGAAATGATAATTATTAGGCTCTTGCCTATAATTATAAACAAGCTATAAGCTAAGCTAATCAGATGATCTAGCTTAATAGCAAGAAAAATGTTGCAAACCCTAACTTTATGATATAATATAGTAAAGGGAAACTATGATTTATAGGCAAGAGCCTAAACATAGTAAGAGGGGAAAACTCCAAGAATCAGATAATAACTATTTATAGATGGACTTATTGGTATATCACAAGAGCCCCACCCTATAAGAAGCTGGACAACCAGCAGGAAAGGTAAGTCGCAAACCTTTCTGAAAAAGTGACAATGTGTAACATTGTCATCCCGACAGAGAAACTCGGAGAGTTTCGACGAGGGAACTCACAAACTCGAGACCACACAGCCGGAGATGATAAGTACATACCTTGTCACACCCCATAGCGACACTGACAAAAAATAAAAAAGGAGAATATTATGAAAAAGAAAATTTTGTCATTATTAACAGCATTCGCCATGGTATTTGGTATCATTGCTGCACCGTTTATAAATGCTAGTGCTAACAACGAAAATAATCCAAATTCTACCACAATAGTAGTTCATAAAGTGCTTATGAATGAAGATGACTGGAAAGCATTTGGAAAAGACGCTAAAGAACACGATGGTTCACAAATAACTGATATTGGAAAATATTTTGGAAAATCTGCTAAAGAAGCAAAGGGCGTAGCATTTAGAATCTATGAAGTAAAAGATGCTCAAGAAGCTGGATTTATAAAAGGTGATGATACAAGCCTAGAAAAATACAAATCAGATTTAGATGCTAACAAATATTATAAGTTAGTAAGAGATGAAGCTAAAAACAAAGATTTCTTTATAACAGGAGATAATGGAACATTTGAAGCAACTCTTGGAGAAGGAAACTATAGAATCATAGAAGATAAAGCTAATTCAACTTATGTGAACAACTTAACAGGTTCATTAGCTGTACCTTTTGATTTAAAACTTCCAGCAGGTAAACCAGACGGTTCTGGAAACTTCTCAACAACTGACAAACTACACATTTATCCAAAAAATACTGATAAAAAAGTAGAATTTGACAAGAACTTTGCAAAGAAACATGGACTTTCTGCAATAACAGACCCTAATACATTAAAAGATGTAGGAGCTGTTATAGGAAATTATGAAAAAGAAAAAACAAAAGCAACAGCTGATATCGGTAAAGAAATTCCTTACCACGCAAAAGCTAAACTTCCACAAGAAACATTCTTTAGAAATTTAGACCTTGCCGATACTTTTGATAGAGGAATTGAATTTAAAAAAGGATCTATGGAAGTATCTTACAATACAGCTGCTGACGAAGCAGAAGCAACAAAAAAAGCTTTAACCAAAGGTACAGATTATACAATTACAGAAACAACATCTGGATTTTCATTAACATTCACAGAAGCTGGTCTTAAAACACTTAACGCAGCTGCTAAAACTCAAGATATTTATGTAGACTTTAACTACAAGGGTGTAGTTACAACAGATGCAGTTGCTGATGATGAAATGGACAACAACATTACAATCACATACAACCACGAACCACCAAAACCATCACCAGACGTTCAACCAAAAAATGGTGAAATAAACATTACTAAAACTTGGAGTAGTACAGAAAAAGCTGAAAAAGTTAAATATGTATTAACACAAGATGGCAAGTCAGTTGCTGACGTAACATTTACTGCTGCACAAACAGTTGATAAAACAGACTTAGATAATGGTATCAAATTTGAAGTAACAGGTGATTATTCAGGTAAATTTACAGGACTTGATAATACAAAACAATATAAGGTTGAAGAGTTTGTAAACGGATTTACACCTAAATATACAAAAGGTAATCAAGCAGGAATGCTTTCAATCGAAAACAATCCTACACCAACATCAATCACACCAACACCTCCAAAGGTTGTTACAGGTGGAAAGAAATTTGTAAAAGTTGATAGTAAAAGCGACACAACACCACTTGAAGGCACTCAATTTAGAATCTGGAAAGATGGTGAAGGAAATAAGAAACTATATCTAACTCTTAATGATCAAGCAGATTTAGCTACTAATAAAAAAGCATATGATGATGCTCAAACAGCTTACTTAAAAGCAATTGAAAGAAGAAATGCAATTACTTTAAAAGATGAGACTAAGAGAACAGATGATGAAAAACAAGAGCTTACAAAATTAGATGGAGCAGACACTGTAACAGGATCTATTAAACAACTAAAGAAAGATAGAGACGAGAAATATGTAAAATTAAATCTATCTTGGAAATGGACAGAAACAGCAAATGATGCTTACATCTTCACATCAAACAAAAATGGTGGATTTGAAGTTAAGGGTCTAGCTTGGTCTAAAGATAAAGATGGAAAAACAACAAACTACTACCTAGAAGAGACAAAAGCTCCAGCAGGATACGAACTTCCTTCAAATAAAGACAAAGTTGCTACATTTGTAGTAGGAAAAGACTCATATAATGGTCCAGCTAATGGAGATACAACAACACACTTAGACTATAAATTGGTAGATGAAAATAACACTGTACAAGGAAGAGGACAAAGAGTACAAAATATCAAAGTATCAATTCCTAAAACAGGTGGTATCGGCTCACTAATCTTTATCGTAGCAGGTGTTGCTATAATGACATTCGCATTCGTAGCTTACAAAAGATCTGAGGCTAGAGAAGCTTAATAATTAAAATGAATCTTACATGTTAGTATATACAGTAGGATAATAGGAATAAAAGGGGCAGCTTGCCTCTTTTATTTTAAGCTTTGAGGTTTAGTAAGATAATTGGAGAAAATAATATGACAAAAGAACTGAATATGAAGAAATCAACAATAAGGAAAAGGCTTCACAAAGGATTTAAAAAATTTTATAAATTCCTAAAAAAATTTACGCCTATTGTCGTATCCATTGTATCTGTAATAATAGCTTATGAGACAGTAAAGACATCTCAGTTTTCTAGTATAAATTCTTTGCTAGTTGAAAAATACAAGACTGACTTAGAGCATCTGGAAGAGGATGTGTTAAGCCTACAAAATATGCAGGCAGAGGTTGATTTGGATAACAAAGCCGACCTAGGAAGCCTCGGGACCTTAAAATACTATAAGACAAGAAATAAGGCTATTAAAAATTCAGTAGAATTGTATCTGAATGAAGAAAATAAAAATTGTGATTCCTTGCAAGATAAGATTAAAGAGGAATGTGAAAAGCTAGATAGTGATCTAGATATTGCTATATCTTACAGAAAATCCAATCCCCCAAAGACTGAACAAAAACCACATATAAGAGTTCCCCTAGTTAAAACAGATGGCCCAGGAGTAAATGCCGATAAGATAGAAGTAGCTGATAACAAGGATTTGATGAAGGAATATATCAAATATAGCAAGGAAGAATGGTCAGACCTACCAAGGAGAGTTAAGACTTATATAGATAATTTTGACAAGAAAAATTATAAGGATAAGTAGGGAGCTGATTGGTCAAGCATATCCTAAGTTAAGTGAATATCGTCATAAAATCTATATTAGCTTTAAACGTAAAATACGTTTAAAGCTAATTTTTATGGTATAATAGTTTTAGGAGGTGGCATATGGAGATCATCAAGATTTTAAATATCAAGTTTAGAAATATTAATATTTTTGATGGCGAAGTCAATTTTGACTTTTTTACTAACGATAGGGTTGTAGAAAATACCGGAACCTACAATATTGGTGGGAGTATAAATACTAATTCTATTATTTCTATGGTTGGGTTGAATGCTGTTGGAAAAACATCTTTACTCAAGATTATTGATTTTATCTTAGGGATTGTGATTAATAATAAGAGTTTGAATGAGACGAATAATTTGATTTTAGCTTCTAGTAATGATTTTGGGTTTGACGTTGTTTTTTATTATAAGGAAAGTTATCACAAGTTGTCATGTTTTATAGAAAAAAGATTAAATCAAAATCATCCTGAGTTTGTTTATAGAAATGAATTTTTGAGGAGTATCAATAAGTCAAATATTAAATCCAAGGTCAATTTGAAAGAATTTATTGAGGAGAGATTGGACGAGTCTAATTCGGATGTTGTTAGGAATAATCTAGATGATTCTATAACCCAGTTGTTAAAGATGGATGATAGTATAGTCACTCTAATAACAAAAAGTGTTAATTTGCCACTTAGACAAATGATTGATAATGTTAATTCTAATTTTTTGAGTGTAGATAATAGTGTTTGTTCAGAGGTTTTGAATTTATTTGATAGTAATATTGACTATATTAAGCATGAGAATGATGATGTTGATAGTAATGTTATATTGAAATTTAAAAATTCGAATGGTTTTTATTCATCTGGTAATAGGAATGCCTGGGGAGAGATTATATCTTCTGGTACTATCAAGGGCAATAGTCTTGTTGATATGTCCCTTGATGTATTGAAAACAGGGGGATATTTAATTATTGATGAATTGGAAAACCACTTTAACAAGCAATTGGTTAAGACTTTTATTGATTTATTTAAAGATCCACTTATTAATAAGAAGGGTGCGACTATTATTTTTTCTACCCACTATCCAGAATTAATGGATTTTATGGAGAGGTTAGATAATATATATCTTCTTACTAGGAATGAAAGTAATAGGGCTAAACTTAATTTGTTGAGCGAATATGTGAAAAGAAATGACATTAAAAAGAGTGATATTATATTGTCTAATTATATAAAGGGAACTTCACCAAGCTACAAGAGTGTTATGACTTTTAAGAATTACATTAAAAACGAGGTCATTAATGAACAAAATTAAGAAGCTTAATGAAGTTGATTTTAATAATTGTTATATTTTATGTTTATTCGAAGGTAAAACGGAGCGGGCAATTATTGATATTTTGTTAGATAATAATAAGCTCAAGTTTGGCAGACAGGCCTAGTCTTAGAAAAAGTTCATCTGAGGATGAGTGGAGATAAGTTAATTAGTGAGTTTTTGCAATTAGATTATGATAAAGAATTAATAATATTTAGAATATTAGATTCTAGAAATGAGAATTTGAGTTTAAAGAAACCTTATAATAGATACAAAGTATTTAACTTTTATACTGCACATGAAATCGAATTAGTTTTTATCCACTATGATAACTTATATAAGGAGTTTGAAAAAAAGAAATCTACTGTTAAGGCTAGTGAATTTTACAAATCGCATAATAAGAATTACCGTAAAAGTTATGAGTATGCCATTAATTATTTGGATGATATAGAAAAACTTACTGAGTCTATAAAAAAGTCAAAGCGCAAAGATAAACTTGGCATATATGATTTGATGCTAGATTAGTGCTGTTATCTTTATTTAGGCAAGCTAAAAGATAATGGCGTTAAAGAAAGATTGAAAATTCATTATGAAAATTGTTTATTTGTTGCTAAAAAACGTATTATAGTATTAATCGGGTCTGTAAATAATTTTGTGTATCAACCTAAATCCTGACATTGATATGTACCTTCTTTACTGGACAAAGCAGTAAGGAGGGTATTTTTATGAAATATAGCTATGAATTTAAAAAGAACTGTATAGAATTATACAAACAAGGTAGGTTGTCTGTTGATATTATTAGTATATCTTCTACTCCTTTTTCTTTTAGCTTATTTAATACTAAGAGCCAATATTTGCTTCTTTGTTTCTTGTCTTTTTCTTGGCATAAAAATTCCTCCTGATTAGTTTTTACTTACCCTAATCAGGAGGTTTCTATGCACAAAATTTCACACAGTCATCTAGAAGAGTTGCTTTCTTAGTATCTCGTTGGCAAGGGCGTGAGGTTCTCTCTTTTCATCTTAGGTTCGCTTGACTCTTAGTATTACTTGTGAGATTCCTCGTCGAAATCTGAGATTTCTCTGTCGGAATGACAGGAAGGATTCGTCCGTTGGCAATGATATCCTACTGTCATCCTTAATGGAATTGTCACAGGGAGCAAAGCGAGCTGATGAAATTCCTTAATCGAGGCTTTTCGAGATGAGCATTAGCTTATAAGGCGAATCCGAAAACTACCGTCGAGGAGCGACAGCGACGTGAGGATCTTTTTTGAATTTCCATAATTTCTAGGAGTTTTTGACTTTTTTATTGCTTTTTATTGCTTCTTGATATATATTGAAAGAACTAGGAGGCGATGATGAAAGATTTTTGGTCATATGATAAAGATTATATTTTAAAAGAGTTAAATTCTAGTGAGGCTGGTTTGTCCAGCCAAGAAGCTTTGGATAGGATTGATAGTTATGGCAAAAATGTTTTTGAGGAAAAGAAATCTTCATCTAATTTTATGATTTTTTTGTCTCAATTTAAGAGTCCCATAACCATGATTCTTATATTTGCAGCAGTCTTATCTATATTTTTGAAGGATTATTCTGATGGGATAATTATTTTGATTATTATTTTTATTTCTTCATTTTTGAGCTACCTTCACGAAAGCAAGGCCAAGGATGCTGTAAAGAAACTCCTTTCTTCGGTTAGTGTTACTTCTAATGTTTTAAGGGATGGCACTTTTCGAGAAATGGACAATGCAGATTTGACAATTGGTGATGTTATTAGTGTAAAGACAGGAGATATGATACCTGCTGATTGCCTTATTCTTGAGGGTAATGCCCTTACGACTGATGAGTCAAGCCTAACGGGTGAGACCTTCCCTGTTGAAAAGCTAGTTGGGAAAATCCCCGCAAAGACTGCTCTTTCTAAAAGGAAAAATTCTCTTTGGATGGGGACTTATGTTATTAGTGGCTCAGCTAAGGCTCTTATAGTTAATTTGGCAAAGGATTCTGAGTTTGGCAAGATAACTTCATCACTTAGCCAAAAGGATTCTGATACAGATTTTGAAAAGGGAATCAAGGATTTTGGCAACCTAATTTTACGAGTTACAAGTATTTTAATCGGCTTGATATTTATATTTAATATTATCCTAAATAAATCTTTCTTGGATTCATTTATTTTTGCCTTGGCTTTATCTGTTGGCTTAACTCCGCAAATGTTGCCAGCTATAATAAGTGTGAATTTATCCCAAGGGGCTAAGAGAATGTCTCAGGAAGGGGTAATAGTAAAGAAATTAAATGCTATAGAAAACTTCGGTTCTATGACAATCATGTGTTCAGATAAGACAGGGACAATCACACAGGGAAAGGTCAAGCTTGATTATTGTTTAGATTTTAGGGGAGAAAAATCTGATAGCTTGTATAAATTTGCTGCCATAAATTCATATTTTCAAGAAGGCTACGCAAATCCTATTGATGAAGCAATCCTAAGTTTAAAGAAGGAAGACTTTTCTTCCTACAAGAAACTTTATGAAATTCCCTACTCCTTTGAGAATAAACTTTTAAGTGTAATAGTAAAGACTGGCTCTGACTTAGCAAATAAAAATCTTATGCTTACAAAAGGTGCCTTTGCGAGCGTTGTCGATATATGTGATTCTTACGAAAAGGCAGATGGTTCGCTTGGAAATATTGATGAAATAAGAGGGCAAATATTTGATTTATTTAACAAGTTTTCAAGCAGGGCCTACAGAGTCCTCGCCCTTTCCTACAAGGAATTAAACGATGATACTGACTTTGAAAAAGAGAAGGCAAGTGGCATGATATTTAAGGGCTTCTTGCTATTTATGGATCCATTAAAGGAAGATGTCAAAGATGTAATCGAAAAAATGGATAAGCTAGGAGTCTGTCTAAAAATGATAACTGGCGACAACCAAGAAATAGCCAAACACATTGGAAGGGAAATTGGACTTGACCCTGACAAAATCTTGCTTGGAGAAGATTTAAGTTCATATTCACTAAGCCAACTAAACAAAAAAGTTCTAGACATTGATATATTCGCCGAAATAAGTCCAAATCAGAAGGAAAAAATAATCAGAGCCTACAAAGAAGCAGGCGAGATAGTAGGCTATATGGGAGATGGCATAAATGACGCAGCCGCCATAAAACAAGCTGATGTAGGAATTTCAGTCGATTCGGCAGCTGACACTGCAAAAGATGCTGCCGCCATTGTCCTCTTACAAAATAGCCTCAAGGTCTTATTATCAGGAATAATAGAAGGCAGAAGAACCTTTATTAACACCTTGAAATATATATTCGTTGCGACTAGCGCAAACTTTGGAAATATGTTTTCAATGGCAGGGGCAAGTCTCTTCCTAAAATTTTTGCCCCTCTTACCAAAACAAATCCTACTAACCAACCTACTAACCGACTTTCCTTCCTTGCAAATCGCATCAGACTCGGTAGACGGAGCTTGGCTAAAGGGTCCGGTCAAATGGGACATGAAATTCATCAAAAAATTCATGATAGTATTCGGAATAACATCTTCAGTATTTGACTATGTAACCTTCTTTGTCATGATGATAATTTTTAGGGCGGATGAAAAACTCTTCCAAACTGCTTGGATGTTAGAATCTGTAATCTCAGCTATGGTTGTAATGCTAATAGTAAGAACTGCAAGACCAGTCATAAAAAGTAAGGCTAGCAAAAAACTAATCCTATCCATACTAGCTGTAAGCATATCCTTACTTGCAATAATATACAGCCCACTAAACACCTACCTAGGCTTAATCGCCCTACCTATCAAGGTTCTAATCTCCATGCTTTCCATATCCCTAATCTACGCCCTAGTAGCAGAAATCATGAAGAAAAGATTCTACAAACACAACTCCTTCTCCAGAAAAACTTCTAACTAGGCTATAAGACTAAATACAAAAGATAAAAAGACCGTAAGATAAAACTTGCGGTCTTTTTGGTGTGATGAAATAAGCAAGTAAAAGCTTCCTAGACGAGTTCATAGCCTTAACTATATGATATATAATATAAACATGACAATCCTGTATTAAATAATGTGGGATGGAATATGATAAGGGAGTATATAATGACGAGGTCTTGGAAGCTATAAGAAAATTAGTCGAAGTTTTTGTTGGGATTTAGATAAGCACTTGGTGGATATTAGTTATTAACTATATCCACTTTCTTTTTTTCATCAAATTTATTTTTTATTTTGGCGTGGTATAATGTAAAAGTAAATTTCTTGTAGAAAGATGTGAGGTAGTGTATTTTGAGAGATTTTGGGAATTTAGCTTTTGATAAGAAGACTATGAAGGAGAATGTGCCTTATCCTGTGTATTTGAAGTGGAAAGAGGCTGCTAGGAATAATGCTACTTTGGACAGGGAGACTGCCGATTCTATTGCTCATGCTATGAAGGCTTGGGCTATTGCTAAGGGGGCGACTTCCTACACCCATTGGTTTCAGCCACTTAATGGCAAGACTGCTACTAAGAAGACTGCCTTTTTGAATAGGGATGATAAGCATAATCCTATTAATAGATTTTCTGGTAAGGAACTTATAATAGGCGAGCCTGATGCGTCTTCTTTTCCATCAGGTGGGATGCGTTCGACCTTCGAGGCTAGGGGCTATACATATTGGGATTTGACTGCCAATTCTTTTATTTTGGATAAGGTCTTGTATATTCCTTCTGTTTTTGTTTCTTTTTATGGGGAGAAGCTAGACAAGAAGCTTCCTCTAATTGAGTCCATGAATATGGTTAGTAAAGAAGCCTCCAAAGTTTGTAATTTGTTTTTGAAGGATGAGCCTACTTATAGGGTTAAGGCTAAGGTTGGTCTTGAGCAAGAGTTTTATTTGATTGATAAGAAATATTTTGATCAAAGGATTGATTTGGAATATTCGGGCATGACCTTGGTTGGTTCTGACCCTATGGTTGAAAAGGAGCTTGTTTCTCATTATCTGGGGGCAATTCCTCAAAGGGTGAATGATTTTTATGAGGATGTCAACAGCAAACTTTATGATTTGGGCATCTACATGGAAGCAGAGCACAATGAGGTTGGCCCTAACCAGTTTGAGATAGCTATTATGTTTGAGAATGCCAATATTTCTGTGGACAATAATCAGCTTTTGATGTATATCTTGGAAAAGACTGCCCTAGAGCATGATTTGGTTTGCCTCTTAAAGGAGAAGCCTTTCAAGAATATGGCAGGTTCTGGTAAGCATAATAATTATTCTCTAGCTACTAATTATGGCAAAAATCTCTTTTCTCCAGGCAAGGACCCTAAGAATAATATGATTTTCCTCTTGTTTTTGGCAGCTATGGTTGAAGTTTGCAACAAGTATCAAAATCTAATTAGGATTGCTGCTTCTTCTGTCAGCAATGATTATAGGTTGGGTGGTAATGAAGCACCTCCTGCTATTATCTCTATGTTTATAGGTTGCGATTTGGAGGAAGTCCTAAGGGCAATAGCTAATGATGATTTTGAGGAAAAAATTATCCTCAATAAGGTTAAGATTCCTCATTTGGGAGAGATGAGTACCGATGCGTCAGACAGGAATAGGACTTCTCCTATAGCCTTTACTGGAAATAAGTTTGAGTTTAGGATGCTCGGGTCTTCTCAATCAGCTGCTGACCTTAATACTGTTATTAATATTGCTATGGCAGAAAGCTTGGAGAAGATTTATCAAAGACTTTGTAAGGTAGATGAGGAGAGCTTAAAGGATGAAGCCTACGGTGTTATTAAGGAAATTTATCTAGAAAATAAAAATATCCTCTTCCAAGGTGATGGTTATTCCGATGATTGGAAAGAGGAGGCAGAAAAAAGAGGTCTTGAAAATTATCCGACCTTCCTAGATGCCCTAAAGGCAGGTAAGGATGCTGGCGTTTATGATATTTTCGCTAGGGTTGGTATCTTTAGCAAGAAGGAAATAGACTCCTTTATCAATGTTGAGTTTGAGGATGTTATCAAGTTTTTCTCCTCTCAACTAGAGATTATAAACAACTTGATTCACCAAGAAATCCTTCCTTCAGCCATGAGGGAGATTAAGGTTATCAAGGATTATTTGTCCTTTGTGGAAAATGAGAAACTAAGACTTAGGGCTGTTAAGATTAATGAAGCAGTCGGCGAGCTTTTGGATTATTCTGATAAAATTTCTATGATAATCGATAAGAGCGAAGGAATTTTAGATATAGAAGAAAAGGCCTTTTACCTACAAAAAGAAACTAGAAAAGTGGCAGATGATTTCCGCAAGATTTCAGATTTGTTGGAAAAATTGATATCGAGAGAAAATTATTCTATGCCAAATTATGTTGACATGCTAAAGACCTTGTAGAAAGCTTTATAGAGAAAAATCGTCCCAGCAGGATGCGGGACGATTTTTACTTTTATAGGGCTTTTATTATTTCAAAAAGTTCTCTAGCGGATTTTTTAGGACCGTCAGTTTCCATATTGGCTATGGCTAGCTGGGTTCTAATTGTTCCGACTTTGATTTTGTTTTTAAATAGCACATCGAAATATTGGTCTATGAGTTTATCGCACATTTCCTGTTTTTGGTAAGGGCCGAAAGGATTGGCGAAGTAAGATTTTACTAGGCCTTCTTCGGTGGTTGTGCCCTTTGCCATTCTTGCTCCAGCCTTAAAGACCTTGATGGCTTCTTCTTTGCTTTTAAAGAGACTGATGGATTTTTCGTCTTCTTCGAGTTTATCGTAGTTATTGGCATAGAGGAAAAAGTCTACTGGATAGCCTTCCATGATTTGTTTGTGATCGGCTACTGGCATAATCAATCTTGCGTTTATTTTGTCTGGGTTCATGAAGATAGACCTATCAATTTGCTTGAAGGCGTAGCCAGAGTCTAGGTCATCTAGTCTAACGAAGGCACCGATTTCTGTACCGTAGGCTAGGACCTTGTAATCTACGAGTCTGAAGGAACCCATATCGTCAAAGATTACAGTCATATCTCTGATGTATTCCTTGGCAAGGGAACGGAAGGCTTCGATTGATTCGCTCTTACCTGCTCCTGAGTCTCCGAGTATTACTATATTTGCACTCTTGCCATTTTGTAGGACTATATTTACTCCAGCTCCATGGATTGGAAGGAAGCCCCTTCTCATGGAGATGATGTTGTTTAGGGTTAGGCACATTTTCTTTAGATAGCCGAAGTAGTCCTTCTTGTCGGCGAAGTTGCAGTAGCCTATGAAAAGATTGTTTTCTTTATCTTCATAGAAGATATCTAGGTCTCTAGTATCTTTAACTCCAAATACATAGATGCCATCAGGCTTGGTGTTTACAACTTCTTCTTCACTTGCAAGTTCAAAGAGGTTGGAAGCTGAGATACCATGGGTGATGTAGTCTATGTGGAAGTAGACATAGATGAGATTATCTGCAATTTTTGCTGGGTAGCAGAGGTATTCTTCTGTATCAATATTGATATCGGCTATAGGATTTTCGAAAACTTCCTTAAAGAAACCATCACGCTTGTTGGATTTGGTGTAGGTGATGTAAGGAGTTTCTATCATTACTTTTGTTATAAAAGGTATTTTGTTTAGCCAAGAACAATAGTCTGGGTAGGCGATTTTGGATTTTCTAACTATGACAGATGAGTTAGCTCCTGCTGGAACTTGCCTAAAGACTTTTTGAACCTTGCCAGTTATTGAAACTTCTATTTTCCTGTAGATTTCAAGAATCATCTCTTTTAGTTTGATATTTGAGCCTAAGAAGTTTTCAACTTCAAGGCCTTCTTTATCGGCGTTTTTCTCGATTATTGAATATCTTTCTAGCTTTCTCCAATAGTCGTACATATCTTCGACTATTCTTAGTAGGGCATCACGCTCCTTGTCTAGGTCGTGATATTTGTTGATTTTATCGCTAATTTCATCTAAAGTCATAACTGTAAGGATTTTTGTAATATCCCTAAGCTCACTGGATAGTTGGTCTACATCACTTGCCCTGAAGAATTTTTCTAGGTAGCTATAGATCCTTGTGTGATTGTCCTTATGGAATTGAACAAAGGACTTTAGAACTTCGTAAAATCCGTTACTTCTTAGAAGGTCGTCAGTATTGTTAAAGAAGGCCTTGGAGAAGTTTAGGATTGCTTTGTTGTTTGATATTGATATTTCTTTATTCATATTAACTCCTAATATTCTAATCTCTTATTACTTTACCGTAAAACTAGACGAATACTATTTGAATTAATAACATATATACAAGAGTTCCCACAGATATTGATAAAAATAGCTTCTTGTACTTAAAATGTAGGAAGATTACAAGAATTGAAGCTATCATTTCAGCTAGCCCATAAGGGTAATTTGCTATATCAATATTTCTTAAAGCAAAAACCACTAGGAGGGGCATGAGGGCAAAGGGAAGGTATCTACCAAAATATTTGATAAGGTCGGGAAGCTTCCTTTTGGTAAAAAATATAAAGGGAGTAGACCTGATTAAAAAGGTAGTAAGGGCAGAGGCTGCTATTATTGTAATTATTCTATTCATTATAATCTTCCACCTTTCCTCTAAGAGCTAGTAGGCTCATTATAATTAACACAAGGGCAGGAATCATAAATTTGTTTTGATCAAAAATAAGTAGGGCCACAACTGACATAAATAGACCAATCATCATAGGTCTGTGATTTCTAGTCGCCTTAAATTGTTCAACTAGGAGGACTAGGAAGAGGGCTGTCAGAACGAAATCCATGCCCAAAGTATTAAAGCTAATCATATTGCCAATTAAGGCTCCTATGTATGATGCGATAGCCCAAACTAGGTAGTTAATAATGCCTATAGCAAGAAAAAAATCTCCCCTATTGACTCCTTGTGGGACCTTGATAGAAGTATCAAGGGCAAAGGACTCATCTGATAGGGTCAGGATAAATAATAACTTGGACCTCGAATTTTTGAACTCTTTTAGTAAGGACAAACCATAAAACATCATCCTAACATTTACTGATAGGGTAAGGATGATAATTGCTAGTATAGTAATGTCGGTTTTAAGCAGGGGTAATAAGACAAATTGCATACTTCCAGCATACACAGTTAAGGATATAATTGGGGCCATGATAGCCCTATAACCCTCTTGACTAACCATAATTCCAAAGGTAATTCCCAAAAATACATAGCCTATTATAACTGGGATTGTGTAAGGGAATGCTTTTTTAAATGCTTCTTTCATAATATCTCCTTATAAATTAACTACATTCTATCACAAGATTGTTAAAAAATAAATAATAGTTTCAATATAGACATAGAACTTGTATAATATAATAGGCTAATTATGTAAAGGAGTGTTTATGAAAAACTATGATATCGTAGTAGTAGGCGCAGGAGCAAGCGGAGCCTTCCTTGCCTATGAGCTAACAAAATTAAAGACAGACAAGAAGGCTCTGATAATTGATGCTGGCAGGAGAGTAGCTAATAGAACTTGTCCAATAACAGAAGGAAAAGTCGATTATTGTATAGGATGTAAGCCATGCAACATAATGTACGGTTTTGGAGGAGCGGGAACTCTTTCAGACGGCAAGTACAACATAACCACAAACTTTGGTGGGGACCTTCATCAATACATAGGAGAAAAAAAAGCAATGGAGCTTATGGAATATGTCGACTCAGTCCTAATGGAATTTGATGGGGGAGATGATCTTGAGCTTTACTCAACAGACAAAAACGACCTAAAGACTAAATGTCTTCGTCACGACCTCCACCTTCTATCAGCCAAGGTTCGTCATTTTGGTACGGATAGAAACAAGGTCATCCTACAAAGAATCTATGATTATGTAAAAGATACCATAGATTTTGAATTTAACACCATGGTAAATGAAGTTAATTACGAAGATGGCAAATATATTATTCGCACAGACAAGGAAACTTATTCGGCAGATGACCTAGTCCTTGCTGCTGGTAGGTCTGGTTCTAAGTGGATAGCAGATGTTTGCGATAAATTCGAAGTAGGTCTAAAAAGAAATAGGGTTGATATAGGTGTGAGGGTAGAAGTTCCTGCCGAAGTATTTAAGCATATAACAGATGATGTCTATGAAGCAAAAATAATGTATCAAACCAAGCAGTACAATGACGTTGTAAGGACTTTTTGTATGAACCCTTATGGTCATGTGGTAACAGAAAATACTAATGGAATTTTGACAGTAAATGGCCACTCATTTACAGATCCAAAACTTCAATCAGAAAATACTAACTTCGCCCTTCTTGTAACAAACAAATTTACTGAACCCTTCGAGGACTCCAACGAATATGGCGAGTCTATAGCAAGACTATCTAACATGCTTGGTGGGGGAGTATTGATGCAAAGATTTGGTGATTTGATAAAGGGTCGTCGTTCATCAGAAAGAAGGATGGCTAAGTCTTTTACCCATCCAACCTTGAATGCAACAGCAGGAGATTTATCTCTTGTAATGCCAAAAAGACAACTTGACGATATAATCGAGATGATTTATCAACTAGATAAGATTGCTCCAGGTATGGCTAATGATGATACCCTTCTTTATGGTATTGAGGTTAAATTCTACAATTCTGTTGTAGATGTAGACGAAAGATTTGAAACTAAAAAGAAAAGACTCTACTGCCTAGGAGACGGATCAGGAGTAACCCACTCCCTATCCCAAGCTTCAGCTTCTGGTGTAGAAATGGCAAGGATTCTAAACGAGTTATAAGATGAAATACATTTATTCACAAATTACTAAGAAAGACGGTATCGTCTTGAGGGGAGTAGTCAATACTCCGGATGATTTTGATGAAAATAAAAAATATCCAACAGTAATTATCTTTCATGGCTTTGGTGGAGATAGGAATGGCTCCTGTTTTTTTAGGGTGCAAAACGCTAAATATCTTACAGATCGTGGCTATATTGTAGTAAGATTTGATTTTTCTGGAACTTGTGAATCAGACGGAAGCTTCTATGATATGACAGTAAGTAGGGAGGAAGCCGAGGCAGAACTAATCCATGATTTTACAAAAATAAAGGCCTATGTAGATAAGGATAGGCTTTACTGGGTGGGTCATTCCTTGGGTGGAGTAATAGCTAGCCTAAAGGCCCACAAGCTAAAGCCAAAAGCTATGTGCCTGCTTGCCCCAGCAAGTGATATGAATAATCCTGACTATATAAAGGTCATGGCAAAGACCATGTTTGAAGGTGAATTAGCAAATAAGTATAGCAAGATAGATGGCAATAAGTCTTACCCAGAGATAATAGCTAGCGTCGATTGTGTAGATGTGGGAGGGGTAAAACTTCACAAGAACTTTTTGATAGACTTCCTAAAGAAAAACATCTATGGACAAGCTTCTAAATACAAGGGAAGGGTTCTAATCCTTAGGGGAGATAGGGACGATTTAGTCTTTAATGACTCAAACGAAAAACTCCAAAAGGCTTTCCCAGATGCCATTTACGAGCAAATCGCAGGGGCTGATCATTCTTTCAAAAACGAAGACTGTAGGATCTTAGTTTTTGATAAGATGTATAATTTCTTTGAAGATTTAGATAGAAAATAAAATATGATAAGATAAAAGACAGGATAGGAAAAGTGGTATGCTCCTGTCTTTTTTTGAAAATTTATGGTTAAGTAATAATTTTCGTTAAGAAAAATTTCCAAATGAATTATATTTTTTAATTTTTTATAAAAGGTCGATAATAAAGATGAAAAAGAGATAAAATCTGTTATAATATAAACATGGACAAAATATTGATTACAACTAGTTTTGGCTTGGAAGCCCTTGTCAAAAGAGAGCTTAGGGACTTATCCTACGATAAGTTTTCTGTAAGTGATGGCATGGTAAGCCTTGAGGCGAAACTAGCTGATATAGCAAAATTAAATATAAATCTTAGAACTTGTGATAGGGTTTATCTAGTTGTAGATGAATTTGAGGCAAAGACTTTTGATGAGCTTTTCGAGAAGGTAAAGGCCATAGCTTGGCCCGATTATCTTAATGAAAATAGTAACTTTATTGTTAATGCAAGGACCTATAAGTCCAAGCTATTTTCTCTAAGGTCAATCCAAGCTATTACAGAAAAAGCCATAATAGATTCCATGAAAAAGAAATATAAGCTTCATACCTTTCCTAAGTCGGCTGAAAGAGTAGGAATAGAGGTCATGCTTAATAAGGATGTGGCAACTATTGCCATTGATACTTCTGGAGATGGCCTACACAAGAGAGGTTATAGAGAAGATTCGGTCAAGGCTCCCCTAAGAGAAAATTTGGCGGCAGCCCTAGTAGACCTTTCTTTTTATACAGAAGATAGATTTCTAGTAGATGCTTTTTGTGGATCAGGAACTATCCTCATAGAAGCTGCAAGAAAGGCTAGAAATATTGCGCCTGGCATAGACAGGGATTTTGATTTTATGAATTTCTCCTTTATGGACAAGTCTTATTATGAGAAGGAAAAGAAAGAGGCCTTGGCAAGAATTGATTATAGTAAAAAGCTACATATCCTAGGCTCAGATATTTCAGGAAGGGCCATAAGCCTTGCCAAAAATAACGCTATAAATGCTGGAGTTGGTGAAGATATAGCCTTTGTAAAAAGAGATGTCAAATCACTTGCACTAGCAAAGGATGATTATGGAGTTTTGATTTCAAACCCTCCCTACGGCTTGAGATTATCGCATAGTGATTTGGGTGAAATATATAAGAAAATAGACGATAAATTTATGGGACTTAATACTTGGTCACTCTATTTTGTAACGGCGGATGAGAAATTCGACAGGAATTTTAGAAGGAGAGTTTCCAAGAAGAGGAAGTTATATAATGGTGGCGAAAAGGTAGATTATTACCAATATTTTGGCGAAAGGCCAAAGAGAAGTTAGGAGGATTATTATTACTGAGAATAAGAAAAACAACAAGCTTTGGATGCTTGTTGGCTTGGGGATAGTTAGTGTTTATTTAGTCGTTACGGTTATATTTTCTTTTATAACCCTACCAAACACATTTATAAATGGTACGAATGTTTCTTATTCTTCAAGGCAATCAGCCTTGCAAGAAGCTGGAGAAGATTTCAATTTGACAGTTAAGGGAAGGGATGATAGAAGCTTTTCTTTAAACTCAAAGGATATAGATTATAGTGCGAAAATCCCACAAAATGCTAGTATAGATCAAAATCCTTTTGCTTGGCCAATATATCTAGCTCGTGGCAAAAAAGACGATTTGAAATTCGATTACAATATCAAATACGATGAGGACAAATTAGACTCCTTGCTAAAGGAATCTAAGCTTTTCACAAATGTAACAGAACCAAAGGATGCAGGCCTAGTTTTTAAGGATGGCTCTTTTGATGTAAAGGATGCTGTAAAGGGTAATAAGCCTGATTATGACAAGGTTAAAGAAAAAATTGTTAAGTCAATTACTACAGACCATAAGAATATAGAACTTAGTGATGCTGATTATATAAATCCAGAAGTTCTTTCTAATTCTAAGGAACTTAATAATCTTATGGAAGATGCTAAAAAGATTGAGGCTATGAAAATTAAATTCAATTTCAATGGTTTTGACATCCAACTTGCTGGCAAGGGCCTTGTAGATATGCTTGAGCAAAAGGGCAAAGTTTTTGAGCTTAATTATGATAAACTCTTAGCATTTATGAAGGAAGTAGCAGATAAGACTGATACCTATGGCAAAAATAGGAAGTTTAAGGCAACAGGAATTGGAGAAATCACAGTTAACCCTGGCGTTTATGGATTTGTTCTTGACCAAGTAGCAACAGCCGATGAGGTTTTAAAGATTTTCAATCAAAGAAAGTCCGGAGAAGTAGAGCCAGTTTATGAGAGAGTAGGTCTTGAAAGAACTGCCAATGGTGGCGATATAGGAGATACTTATATAGAAGTAGATATCTCACGTCAACACCTTTGGTTTTATAAAAAAGGTGAGTTATTTATAGAAAGCCCTGTAGTTACAGGTCTTACATCTCCAGGTTGGCAAACAAATGTAGGAGTTGGTTCAATCCAATCCAAGGCTCGTGATGCAGAGTTAAAGGGAGTGGATTTTACAGGAGCAAATTACAAGACTCCAGTTTCTTATTGGATGCCAATAGGCTGGGATGGCGAAGGCTTACACGATGCCCCATGGAGGGGAGGAGCCTTTGGTGGTAGCATATATTTTTCAGATGGTAGCCATGGTTGTCTAAACCTTCCACCTCATGTAGCAAAAGTAATTTTTGAAAATGCAGAAATACACACACCTGTCATAGTTTATGAGTCATCAACTGATAATTCACCTGCTATGTCTTATTAGGAAGAATAATGATAAAGATAGAAAATTTAACTTATAGCTATCCAACAAATGAAGGCGAACTTGAAGAGAAAAAGACGCTTGATAATATATCAATTGATATAAATAAGGGGGACTTTGTGGCTATTCTTGGCCACAATGGTTCTGGCAAGTCGACCCTTGCCAAGTTATTAAATGCGCAAATCTTTCCGACTTCTGGAGATATTTGGATAGATGATATTAATAGTAAAGATGAAGATAAAATTTGGGATTTGAGAGAAAAATGCTCGATGGTTTTCCAAAACCCTGACAATCAAATGGTAGCAACTACTGTTGAGGAAGAAGTGGCCTTCGGCCCAGAAAATTTAGCTATCCCCAATCCCGAGCTTAGAGAAAGGGTGGAAAACGCCCTAGAGCTTGTGGGTATGAGTGATTATAAGCATAGAAACCCATCCAATCTTTCTGGAGGTCAAAAGCAAAGAGTATCTATCGCTGGTGTAATAGCTATGCTATCAGACTACATAATTTTTGACGAACCAACAGCTATGCTTGACCCTAAGGGAAGAAAGGACGTTATTAAACTTGTCAAAGACCTTAACAAAAAATATGGCAAGACAATAATTTACATCACCCACTACATGGAAGAAGCAGTTCTAGCTGATAAGATTGCAGTTCTCGATAGGGGAAAAGTTGCTCTTGAAGGAACTGCGAGAGAAGTTTTTTCCCAAGTAGATAAGATGAAAAGTCTAGGTCTTGCTGTCCCACAAGTTACGGAAGTTGCCTTTGCCCTTAAAAAATCAGGCTACCCTATGGATGAGCTTCCCCTAGATATTGAGGAGTTTTTGAAACTTATATGAAAATTGAAATAAAAAATGTTGATTACATCTACAATGAGGGTCTGCCTTCAGAAGTATATGCCCTAAAGAATATCAATCTTGATATAAATCCCCACGAGATAGTTGGCCTTATCGGTCAAACAGGTTCAGGCAAGTCGACCCTTGTCCAACTATTAAATGGACTACTTATTCCAAGTAGGGGTGATTGTATAATAGATGGAATCAATTCCAAAGATAAGAAAAGAAGAAAAGAAGCGAGATTTAAGGTTGGTCTAGTTTTTCAATATCCAGAAAACCAACTTTTTGAGGAAACTATAGCCAAGGATATTGCTTTCGGCCCCAAAAATATGGGTCTTGATGACAAAGGAGTCGAAGAGAGGGTTAAAGATGCTATGGCAAAGGTTGGCCTAGATTATGAGTCTTACAAGGATAAGTCGCCCTTCGAACTTTCTGGAGGTCAACAAAGAAGGGTTGCTGTAGCAGGTATTCTTTCTATGAATCCTAGGGTCTTGGTCCTAGATGAACTTACAGCAGGTCTAGATCCTGCTGGTCGTGATGAAATATTTAGCGAAATCATGTACTTATATAATACTGATCCAGAGCTTTCTATAGTTTTGGTAAGCCATTCTATGGAAGATGTGGCAGAGTATGTGGATAGGGTTATTGTCATGAGTAAGGGAGAGGTATATTCAGATAAATCTACCTATGATACC
The DNA here is from genome assembly GCF_000159095.1 of Anaerococcus tetradius ATCC 35098. Lineage (GTDB taxonomy): Bacteria > Bacillota > Clostridia > Tissierellales > Peptoniphilaceae > Anaerococcus > Anaerococcus tetradius. The sequence goes on from NZ_GG666296.1 coordinate 372,981, forward strand.
TTTACCCAAGTAGACCTAGATAAAATAGGACTCGACATCCCACAAATCACTAAGTTTATGAGGGCCTACAAAAAGAAAAATCCTAGTGTCAGAGACGATATATACACAGTTAATGGAGCGATTAAGGAGCTAAAAAGAGTTCTAGGAGGCGAAGATGGCAAACATTAGTATAGGTCAATACCTTCCATTCGATACCTTTATCCATAGGCTTGATTCAAGGGTAAAAATCGTGGGAGTGTTTTTATATATAATTACCATATTTTTTGTTGGCAATTTTCTAGAATACTTGCCATTCGTTATCTTATTAATTGCCATGCTTACTGTTGCAAAAATCCCTCTAAGGAGTGTCCTAAAGTCCCTCAAGCCCTTGCTATTTATTATAATTATTACAGGTCTTATTAACCTAATTACAACTCAAGGAAATCCGGTCTTTAAACTAGGACCTGTAACTGTTACTGAAGAAGGAATTTATAGGACAGGCTTTACTATATTAAGGCTAATCCTAATTATCCTTTCCACATCAGTTCTAACTTACACAACAAGCCCAATGGAATTGACTTATGGCCTAGAAAAGCTCTTCTCACCATTAAAGAAATTCGGTTTTCCAGCAGGTGAGCTTGCTATGATGATTTCTATATCCCTTCGTTTCATCCCAACACTTTTTGATGAAGCACAAAAAATTAGGATGGCACAGATGGCAAGAGGAGCAGACTTTGAGTCAGGCAATATTATTAATAGGGCTATAAGCATGATTCCTCTCCTAGTTCCCCTCTTTATAAATTCCTTTAAGAGAAGTGATGACCTTGCCACTGCAATGGAGGCTAGGATGTATAGGATAGGCTTTGAGAGAACTAAGCTTAATGAAATCAGCATGAAAAAAGCTGACTGGTTAAGCATAAGCTTATTTACAATCTTTTGCATAGTTATAATAGTAATGCACTTCATATGATTAGAAATGTACTAGTAGAAACAGCCTACGATGGGACAAACTTCGCAGGCTTCCAATACCAAAAAGACCAAAGAAGTGTTGAAGAAGAAATCAAAAAGGCCCTAGTTAAGGTAACTGGGGAAGATAATAGGATAGTATCTTGTGGAAGGACCGATAGTGGAGTCCACGCCAAAAGCCATTTTTTTAATTTTCTTACAGCAAGTAAGATTGATCCCAAGGCCTTTAGCTACCATTTGCAAGTCCATCTTCCAGCTGATATCTTGGCACTTTCATCAAGGGAAGTCGACCTAAGTTTTCACGCACGTTTTTCATGTAAGTCTAAACTTTATAAGTATGTGATTTATAGGGGTAAGGGAATGCACCCTATCTATAGAAATTATAAGGAGGAGATTTCCTACAAGCTTGATCTTAAAAGGCTTGAAGAAGGGCTAAAGCTACTCTGTGGCGAGCATGATTTTAGGTCGTTTATGAGAGAGGATAAGGATTTATCCATAAATACTGTAAGAAAAATTGACCAGGCATATTTTTTGGAAAATGGAGATGACTTGGAAATTTATTTTAAGGCTGAATCCTTCTTGCACAATCAAGTTAGGATTATGGTTGGATCTCTTGTAGAGCTTAGTCGTGGTAAGCTAAGCCTTGATGATTACAAGAGATTTTTTGATGAGGACTATAAGATAAGGGCGAATCCTGCCCTTGGAGCCCAAGGGCTTTATTTGTGGAGGGTAGAATTTTGAAAGAGAAGACTATAAATGAAATTAAGGCACTAACTCTTCTTCTTTTTGTGGGAGCTTGTGGCTACTATGTATTGGAAAGTAGAGTCTTATATTTTCTTATCCTGAGTTTTTTTATCATACTTGTGGATTTTATTTTTATAAATAAGGCGGACTTATCCATAGCTAGGCACATTCTTTTTATAATTCTTGCTATTTACAATGTAATAAGCGCAGGCTTTATGATACAATATATGAGAGGGGGAGAGCTTGATGGAATTTTTTTATCTTTCCTAAAGCCCTTCCTAATTGAAGCTTATGATAAGTATTTCGTAGGCCTTATATTAATTTTTACAAGTGGACTTATGATTAGCCAAAACTTTATTGGAGCAAATAATGCGAAAAAGGAATAATACAGAAAATAATTCTAAAAAATCAATAAAATTCGGAAGGATTTTTGCTTTAAGCAAGAAAAAAATCCTAGCCCTAGCAGTTTTACTTATTATTATTGCATCAGCAATCTATTATGGAATTAATGGTAGGTTCTCAATAACTAATAAGCCTGCATCGACAAGCGAAATTGATGATAATTCCTACAATCAATCGAGAATTATGAGAGTAGACCTTAACAAAATCAAGTCAATTAACTTTGACCTAGCTACTTGCGATGTTAGGATTTTAAGGTCAACTACCAATCCCTATGTCGAATATACAGTCCTTTACAGGGGAGATGATCATGTTTACAACATGGATGTAAGCTTCCATGATGGCGAGCTAAGGCTTAAAAATAAGATAGTTGGCAAGGAACTTTATATGAAGGATAAGATTCCAATAGTGAGAATTTTCCTTCCAATGAAGGGAGGCCTTGATGCTATTAAGGGCAAGATTACTGCAGGCGATGTAAAGATTACTGATCTTGAGGTTAAGAATTTCGATTTAAGCGTCCAAAGTGGAAATGTAAGTATAGATAACTCTAATTTACAAGGAGCTATTACAAACAATGCTGGTTCTATTAGCCTAAACAAGGCAGAAATATCTAACACCAAGCTAAGTACAAATACTGGAAATATAAATATAGTTGATTCAAGTCTAGGCAATAGGTTGGATTTGTCTAGCCAAACTGGAGATATAGTTGTCGAAGCTAACAAGAGCATAGATAAGTATAATATAAGCGCAAGGCTTGGAGTTGGTAATTTTATCTTGGGCAATATTTCCTATAGGAATATCAAAGACGGTTACAGTAGTGGAAATAAGGGCAAGTACAATATTTCTATGAAGACAAAAATTGGCGATATAATTTTTAATAGGGGCGAGGGCGCAAGAATTGAGAAAGAAGAATTTATCACCAATGATAGGTCGGATTCATCCAAGGAAGAATCTTCTGATGATAAAAAAGAAAAAGACGAAGATAAGGAAAATGATGGAGAAAATCAGGGCGAAGAAAAGAGCGATTATGAAGATATGCATAATCATGACCATGATAAAAATGATGATGCTCCTAGTGGAGATAAAGAGGATGAATCAACGACTGATGAAGGAGAAAATAATTAGGCCTAGTGCTTAATTATTTTTTTTACGAAAAAGAGGTTCTATGACTAGAGATATTTTACTAGAGAATTTGAAGAAATATTTTGGCTATGATTCATTTAGGGAAGGCCAAGAGGAGATAATAGAAAATATACTAGAGGGTAAAGACGTCCTAGGAGTCCTCCCAACAGGGGGTGGCAAGTCGATTTGCTATCAGTTACCCAGCCTAATTATGGATGGGATAAGTCTTGTAATCTCTCCTCTTATTTCTCTTATGAAAGATCAGGTTGATGCCCTAGAAGAAAATGGGATTGCTGCGACTTTTATAAATTCCTCCCTAAGCCTTGAAGCTTATAGGCAAAGCTTAACTGATATCAAAAGTGGCAAGGTGAAGCTTGTCTATATTTCCCCAGAAAGACTTGAAAATGAATTTTTTAGGGACTTTATCAAAGAGGTCAAAATTTCCTTCATAGCAGTCGATGAAGCTCATTGCATTAGCCAATGGGGTCATGATTTTAGGCCCTCTTATAAGCTTATAGCTAAGCTTTATGATATCCTTGGTAAGGTTCAAGTTACAGCCTTTACAGCGACAGCGACTAGGATGGTTAGGGAGGATATAATAAATAATCTCAAACTAAAAAGTCCCTTTGTAAGGGTAACTGGTTTTGATAGGAAAAATTTGTCTTTTCAAGTACAAAAACCCAAAAATAAATTATCTTACCTAAAAGACTACATCAAAGACCACGAAGATGATTCGGGGATAATCTATGCCTCAACTAGAAAAAGAGTCGATGCTATCTATAAAAGTCTAAAAAGCATGGGTCTTGCAGTTGGACGATACCATGCAGGTATGAGCGAAGAAGAAAGAAAGCTTAACCAAGAGGCCTTTATCTATGATGATAAGAAGATAATAGTTGCGACCAACGCCTTTGGTATGGGGATAGATAAATCAAATGTAAGATATGTCATCCACTACAATATGCCCAAGGATATGGAATCCTACTACCAAGAAGCTGGAAGGGCGGGAAGGGATGGAGAAGCTAGCGACTGCATCCTCCTTTATTCAGGCCAAGATATAATCATAAATAAGCATCTAATAAATCTTGGTAGAAATCCAGTCTATAAGAAAATCCAACTAGAAAAACTTCAAAGCATAATAAATTATGTAAATACTAGCACTTGCCTTAGGGCCTATATTCTAAATTACTTTGGCCAAGAAGCAAAAAGCACTTGCGATAATTGCTCAAACTGCCTATCCGATGTCAAAAAACAAGACGCCACAGTCGATGCTCAGAAGATTCTTTCTTGCATATACAGGCTAGATCAAAGATATGGACTAAATACAGTCGTAGAATGTCTTAGGGCATCTACTAGCAAAAATTCCATAGAAAAAAATCTCAAGGCAGTTTCAACCTATGGGATCATGAAAGATAAATCAAAAACCTATATCAAAGACCTAATAGGCCTACTAACAGCAGATGGCTATATCAAAGTAAGTGGGGCTACCTATCCAGTCCTAAAACTTACAGAAAAATCCAAAGACTTACTTTTTGCTAAGGAAAAAATCTCCATAACTATTAGGCAAGAAGACAGAAAAAAAGTTAGCAAAAATACTTCTGCTAATGATGATTCTTACGACAAAAATCTTTTCAAACACCTAAAGGCGGTAAGACTAGATATGGCGAAAAAAAGAAATATCCCACCCTTTATAATTTTCTCAGACGCAAGCCTAAAAGAAATGGCTCAGAAAAAACCACAGACCGAAGAAGAAATGCTTGGAGTAAAGGGGGTAGGAGATAAAAAACTCATCCAATATGGAGATATCTTCCTAGCAGAAATAATAGAATTTGGAAGAAAGAAGCTTTAAAAAGCAGAAATACTATAAAAAAACTCGGCTTACTTTGTATGTAAGTCGAGTTTTCTTGTTATAGTAAGTTTATTCCCTTGCTAGCTAGGGCCTTTCTTTGTTCATCTGGCCAGTAGGATACTTGTACTTCTCCTATGTGGGCCTTTTGGAGGAAGAACATACATAGTCTTGATTGACCGATTCCGCCACCTATAGTTTGTGGGAGTTTGCCATCTATCAAGAGTTTGTGGTAATACAAGTTTAGTCTGTCAAGATTACCTGTTAGCTTCAATTGCTCATTTAAGCTTTCAGGATTTACCCTTATACCCATTGAAGAAATCTCTAGGCAATCATCGAGGACTGGGTTGTAGACTAAGATATCTCCATTAAGTTGCCAATCGTCATAGTCAGGAGCACGAAGGTCGTGTTTTTCGCCGTTTGATAGGGTCTTTCCTATTTGCATTAGAAAGACTGATCCATATTCTAGGACTGCTTCTCTTTCTCTTTCCTTGGCAGTTTTATCAGGATATTTTTGTAAAAGCTCCTCACTTGTCATAAAAGTTATTTGATCTTTGAGAAGTTTTTTCCTGCTTGGGATAAGAGTGCAAAGATATTCGTCGAGGGACTTCATAGTCCTGTAGATTGTTTCTACGATTTGTTTTAGATAGTCGACTTTTCTCTCATCATCATCCATGATTAGCTCCCAGTCCCATTGGTCGACATAAAAGGAGTGGGTGTTATCAGGAACTTCACAACGTCTTATGGCGTTCATGTCTGTGTATAGACCTTCATGCATTTTGAACTTGTATTCACCAAGGGCATATCTTTTCCACTTAGCAAGAGAATGGACAATTTCCATCTCAGCATGATCTGCTTCTGGAAGGTCGAATTTTACTGGAGTCTCGACGCCATTTAAGTTGTCGTTAAGACCTGAAGAACCTGATACAAAAAGTGGTGCTGTAACACGCTTTAAGTTTAGGTTATTGGCAAGGTTGATTTGGAAATAATCTTTTATTTCTTTAATCAACAGTTGTGTCTTGTAAAGATCTTCATTACTTTTGTAATTTTCTGGTATAACTAACTTATTCATATTAACTCCTTTTTTTAATAAGTAATAATATACCCCAGTTCTTGGAAAAAATAAATAGAAAAGTTTTTACTAATTTGTAAAATGTGATATAATACTTACGAGTAGTCAACGTGGACTATTCGGAAATTTTTTCATAATATATAAGGAGAGACTATGAAAAGAAAAATTAGTGTTATGCTTTTATCTTTGCTTTTCGCGGTAACGCTTTCAGCATGTGGTGCTAAGGCTCCTGCCAAAGAAGAGGCTAAGGAAGAAACTAAAACAGAAGAAGCCAAAGATAAAAAAGAAGAAGCAAAAGACGAAAAGAAGGACGATGAGAAGAAGGCAAAGAGTGATTTGACAGTTTTTGCTGCTGCATCTATGACAGAGTCTTTAAATGAATTAAAGGCTATTTTCGAAAAAGAAAATCCAGATATTAATCTTGTTTACAATTTCGATTCTTCAGGAACTTTAAAGACTCAAATTTCTGAGGGAGCTAATTGCGATGTATTTATCTCAGCTGCTAAAAAACAAATGGATGCCCTTGATCCTAAGAGCGACAAGAAGGATAGCGATGTTACAATCGACTCTAACACAAGATTTGACCTATTAGAAAATGAAGTTACTCTTGCAGTAAAAGAAGACTCTGATAAGGATATCAAATCATTTGAAGATATCAACACAGATAAGGTTTCTACAATTGCCCTTGGTAACGCAGATGTTCCAGTTGGTCAATATTCAGAATCTCTACTTAAAAACATGGGAATTTGGGATGCTATTCAAAGCAAGGTTAGCTTTGGTTCAAATGTAAAAGAAGTAACTTCTTGGGTAAAGGAAGGTGCTGTTGATTGTGGTATTATTTACTCAACAGATGCTAAGGCAGCAGGACTTAAAATTGTAGCTACTGCAGATCCTGCTAAGCTTGACAAGAAGGTTATTTATCCAGCAGCCCTAGTTGATAAATCAGCTAACAAAGAAGCTGGTCAAAAATTCCTTGACTTCCTAAAGAGTGATAAGGCAAGTGAAATATTTACTAAATATGGTTTTAAAGCTGCTAAATAGGTGATTTATGAATCTATTTCCCTTATATAATTCGTTAAGAATAGCGTTGATTTCAACTTTCTTTACATTCTTTATAGGGATATTTTTAGCATATCAAATCAAGAAATTAAATCCAACAATTAAGGGGATTCTGGATGTAGTATTGACTCTACCTCTAGTTTTACCTCCAACAGTTGTTGGATTTTTTCTCTTAAAGACTCTTGGTCCTAATAATTCCATAGGTCAATTTTTTGGCTCAATAAATGTAAGTCTTGTTATGAGATGGTATTCAGCTATATTTGCGACAATCATTGTAACTTTTCCTTTGATGTATAGGACTAGTAGGGGAGCCTTTGAGGCCTTTGATATGAACTTAAAATATGCCGGACAGACTTTGGGTAAAACAAATACTTGGATTTTTTGGAGGATAATTCTTCCAAATTGTAAGAAGGAAATACTAGCAGGTCTTATACTTGCTTTTGCAAGGGCCCTTGGAGAATATGGAGCGACCAGCATGGTATCAGGTTACATACCGAACAAAACTGCGACCATATCCACAACTGTTTATCAGCTTTGGAGGATCGGTCAGGATGGACTCGCTTACAAATGGGTATTTATAAATGTAGCAATTTCTTTTGTTGTTTTGATTTTCCTAAACCTTCTTGAAAATAAGGAGGAGAAGTATGCTAATTTGTAAGATAAGAAAAGATTTTAAGAAATTTAGCCTTGATGTAGATTTCAAGATGGAAAATGAAACTCTTGGATTTCTTGGAGCAAGCGGTTCGGGCAAGAGTTTGACCTTAAAATGTATAGCAGGTCTTATTAGACCTGATTCAGGAAAAATTATCTTAAATGGAAGGACGCTTTTCGATTCAGAAAAGAAAATTAATTTGAAACCCCAAGATAGGAGGGTCGGCTATCTCTTCCAGGACTATGCACTTTTTCCAAATTTTACAGTAGAAGAAAATGTAAAGACAGGTCTAAGAGAGGATAGGGATATAAGTGATAAACTCAAGGAGATGCACATCTACCATATCAAGGACAAACTTCCTAAATATATTTCAGGAGGAGAAAAACAAAGGACAGCCCTTTGTAGGATTCTCGTCAATAAGCCTGATATACTTTTGTTGGACGAGCCTTTTTCTGCCCTTGATGAGTTTCTCAAAAATTCTATCGAAGCAGAGGTTTTAAATATTATTAATAGATATGACCTTAAAACGATACTAGTAAGTCATAGTAAGGATGAAGCCTACAGGATTTGTGATAATATTATTAGTATTACTAAGGGTCATAGTGCCAAGAAAAAAACCACCAAGGACTTTTTCGCCAGACCAGATAGCCTTACTGAGGCAAAGCTTATTGGTATTAATAACTTCACAAGCTTTAGGGAAACTTCTCCTGGCAAGTATTTTGCCAATAATTGGGGAATCGAAATATCGGCTGATAGGCTTGATACTTCATTTCTTTATGCTATAAGGTCTAAGGATATTACAGTTTCAAAAAATAAAGAATTTAATAATTCCTACAAGCTTGATAAGTTTAGGCTTGTAGAAAATATTGATTCCTATACAATAATATATAATACGGATCAAGAAAAGTACGATAATATAAGGATTAGCCTTGACAAGGAAGTCTATCAAGATGATTTATATTTCAAAATAGACCCTGATAAGCTAATTAAATTGAAAGAAGGATGAGATGAAAGATCAATTTGGAAGAGAAATTTCATATCTTAGGATTTCTGTCACAGACAGGTGCAATTTTAGGTGTAAGTATTGCATAGGAGATGATGGGGTGGATCTTCTAAAGCATGAGGATATTCTATCGTATGAAGAAATCAAGGAAATCGCAGAAATTTGTGCTGACTTTGGTATAAAGAAGATAAGGGTAACGGGAGGCGAACCCTTTGTAAGGAGGGGCCTTCTCAATCTCTTTGAGATGCTTACAAAAATAGATGGAATTGAAGATATTGGTGTAACTACCAACGGATCAAAAATCTACGATAAGTTAGAAAGGCTAAGGGAGCTTGGTATTAAGAGAATTAATTTTAGCCTTGATACCCTGGATAGGGATAAGTTTAGGCAAATTACCAAGGTGGATTGCCTTAATGAAGTGAAAAAATCTATAAATAAGGCCCTAGAGCTTGGTTTTAGGGTTAAAATAAATACAGTCCTTATCAAGGGCTTCAATGATAAAGAGGTGGATGATTTTATTTCCCTAACAAAAGATAGGGACCTTGAAGTAAGATTTATAGAACTTATGCCTATAGGTAAGGATTTGGACTTTGATAGGGAAAATTTCATGGAAGTAAGCTCCTTGCTTAAAAATTATTCCTATGAAGACCTTTCCTATGATGGGGTGGCGAGAATTTATAAGATTGACACCTACAAGGGAAGGGTTGGACTGATTTCTCCTCTAAGCCATAAATTCTGTACTTCTTGTGATAAGATAAGACTTACTTCTGATGGTAAAATCAAGGCTTGTCTTCATTCTAAGGAGGAGATAAGGCTAAAGGGACTTAGCAGAGAAGAAAAGATAGAAACTATTAAAAGGGCGATTTTTAGTAAGCCAAAAAGACATTATTTGAATAATAAGGGCAGTGAAAGCCTTAGGAGCATGAGCTCTATAGGAGGATAGATGGAAAAATTTAGTCATTTAGATGAAAATGGAAATGCGAGAATGGTCGATGTATCAGATAAAAAAGCAACAGATAGGCGAGCTGTAGCGAAAGCTTGCGTCCATTTGAATGAGAAGTGCTACAAGATGGTCAAAAATCAAGAGATAAAAAAGGGTGATGTCCTAACTGTAGCCAAGGTTGCAGGGATTATGGCAGCAAAGAATACCTCAAATCTCATTCCCATGTGTCATCCTATAAATCTTACTTCTATAGAAATCGACTTTAAGATGGACGATAACGAGCATAGGATTGATATTTTTGTAGAAGCTAAGCTAAATGCCAAAACTGGTGTGGAGATGGAAGCTCTTACGGGGGCAAGCCTAGCTGCTCTTACAATTTATGATATGTGTAAGGCCGTCCAAAAGGATATAGAAATAAGTGGTGTGAAGTTACTCAGAAAAGAGGGAGGAAAGAGCGGAGATTATGTCAATGAAAGTAGTATCGGTTAATATAAGCGAGAAGAAGGGTACAATCAAAGTTCCAGTAGAAAAAATCGAGCTTAGAGAAAATCATGGCATAGTTGGTGATGCCCATGCTGGAAATTGGCATAGGCAAGTTTCCCTTCTCGCAATAGAATCTCTAAGGAAAATGCAAAAGAAACTTCCAAGGCTAAAGCCTGGAGATTTCGCAGAAAATATTATGACAGAAGGCATCATCCTCCATACCCTTCCTATTGGAACTAAGCTAAGGATCGGTTCTTGCGAGCTAGAAGTAACTCAAATAGGTAAACAGTGCCATAAGGGATGCGAGATTAGAAATATTACAGGCGAATGTATTATGCCAACAGAGGGAATATTTGCTATTGTAAAAAAGATTGGGACAATTTATCCTGGAGATGAGATTAAGGTGGTAGAAAATGATTAAGAAAATTAGGGTAGAAGATGCTATTGGTCTACCTCTTCTTCACGACTTTACAGCTATCATGACAGATGGCTTTAAGGGAGTGAAATTTAAGAGGGGCCATATAGTAAGAGAAGAAGATATAGACGAGTTAAAAAATATAGGAAAAGATCATATCTATGTGGGTGAACTTGAAAAGGGTCAGGTCCATGAAGTAGATGCGATTGACGAAATTTCATCATTGCTTGTAGGGGAAAATATCAATATATCAGACATAAGCGAAGGAAAAATAACTCTAACAAGTAAGGTCAGAGGAGTTTTTGTAATTAATAGGAAACTTTTAAGGGCTATTAATGAAATCGGCGATTACACAATCTCATCCAAGAGGTCTTATATAAGTGTTAATCCTAATGATAAATTAGCAAGTGGACGAATTGTTCCCCTATGGACAGAAAGATGGCAAGTCGAAAAAGCTAAGGAAATTTTAAAAGAAGGTCCAGTATTTGAAGTTAAGGAATTTAAAAAACTTAAAGTAGGATGTATCATTACCGGCGATGAAGTCTATTATGGAAGGATAAAGGATGCCTTTAAGCCTGTACTAGAAGAAAAATTAAGTAACTTTCCAAGCGAGCTTTTGGCCTACACTTTCTTGCCAGATGATGAAGAAAAGCTTGTAGAAACTTATAAGACCTACAAAGAAATGGGTGCGGATTTGGTAATATTTACAGGTGGCATGAGTGTAGATCCAGATGATATAACCCCATCTGCCATAAGAAGAGCTGGATCAGAATTTATCATCCAAGGCATACCAATGCAACCAGGAAATATGCTTACCCTTGCCAGAGATGGCAAAACATACCTAATGGGAGTGCCTGGGGCTAGTATGCATTGTAAAATTACAAGCTTCGACTATTTCCTACCAAGGGTCTTTGCAGGCCTTGATCTAAAAAAGGAAGACTTCCTAGAAATGGCTGAAGGAGGACTCTTGTGATTTTTACGGCAGCAGTCTTAACTATATCTGATAGGGCAAGTGCTGGTATTTATGAAGATAAAAGTGGCAAGCTTTTAGAAAAAGAGCTAAGAGATTTTGGTATAGAGCCTGTAAAATACGAAATAATACCTGATGACTTTGAGAAAATTAAAGAAAAACTCATAGAATATTCTAACGAGGCAATTTCCCTAGTAATAACAAGTGGCGGTACAGGTTTATCCAAAAGAGATAATACACCTGAGGCAAGCCTTGCGGTTTTTGACAAAAGGGTTCCTGGCATAGGAGAAGCTATGAGAAAAGAATCGGCGAAAATAACTCCTAGGGCCTACCTATCAAGGGCAGAAGCTGGAATTAGAAAAGATACTTTGATAATAAATTTCCCTGGAAGCCCCAAAGCTTGCAAGGAAAACTTCGAAATAATAAAAGCCTTCCTAATACATGGTCTAGAAACCATAGCAGGAATTGATAAACATAATAAGTGATGGATTTTAATTTTTAAAATTTACGACAAAAAGCAGACTCCGAAGGGAAAGCCTGCTTTTTACTTTTCAACATTTAAAATTTTGCTAATTTTTTCGATAGATTCATCCGTAATCGTTGTCGACCAATTTTTCTTTAGGGCAGCTAGACTTCCCTCAAGATTCTTGGCCTTGAAGTTTTCTATGATAATCTTATGTTCATTGTATGTAGATGGGGCCTTGTGGACGTCTTTAGCCTTGTAAAAACAAATTTCGAATCGCTTTAACCTCTTTTTCAATCTGTCTAGTATTGGCTTAATCTCCTTGTTTTCGGTAAGGGAGATGATTAAATCGTGGAAGTCATTATCAAGCTCCATAACTTTCATGATATTGTTTTTCATATGTTCTTCTTTTATCTTCTCATTAATTGCCGTAAGCTTATCAATGAAAGAATCGTCTATTTTAGAGAAATTCTCCCTAAGTATATAAGCTTCTAGATCATAAATAAGAGGATAAATATCCTTCAGTCTTTCAACCCTAATAGGAGCGACCATGGTCCATTGGTTAGCCTTACTTATTACCAAGTCTTCATTTTCTAATTTAAGAATAGCTTCCCTAACTGGCGTTCTTGATATACCAAGTTCTTTTGATAGTTCGGAAATCTTTAGCTGGGTATAAGGGGCAAGCTTACCTTCTATTATCTGATCGTGGATGATGTTGTATGCTTCGTCTTTTACGAAGGTTCTTTTTATTTTATTCGAGTCTTTTTTTGTCATAATATGCCTCTCCATTCTGTATTATTATAACACATAATTAAAAATTTAACACAAAAATGAAAGCGTTTAAATTTTATTTGACAATTGGGGAAATTGATTCTATAATATAAGTGATATATCACATACCACTTATTTATTATGGCTTAAGATTCAAAATTCACAAATGCTTTTTAAAGCCAGTCAAGGATGTATCGATTATAGTTAGAAAGGATGTAATTTTGGAAGAGAGATATAATATTGTACTAAATGATATTAGTAAAAGAGAAAAGGCTCCACTTGATTTTATCAACGAGCAAGTAGTAAACACTGCACAAAAATTTCATGAAAGTTTTCCTGACTATGAAAAAACCCCACTAGTAAGACTATCAAACTTGGCCAAACAATTTGGTGTTAAGGAAATATTTGTTAAGGATGAGTCTTATAGATTCGGCTTAAATGCCTTTAAGGTTTTGGGAGGATCTTTCGCCATAGGTAAGTACATAGCAGACAAGCTAGGTCTTGATATTGAAGATTTACCATTCGAGAAAATGATTTCAGATGAAATTAGACAAAAGCTTGGAGATGTTACTTTTGTTACTGCTACAGATGGTAACCACGGCAGGGGAGTAGCATGGACTGCAAATCAACTTAAACAAAAATGTGTAGTAATAATGCCTGACGGTTCAGCTATCGAAAGACGTGATAACATAAGGGCCTTGGGAGCAGAATGTGAGATAATGGATGGGCTTAACTACGACGCCTGCGTTAGACTAGCTAATAAGAATGCTGAAGAAAAAGGCTGGGTAATGGTTCAAGATACAGCGTGGGAAGGATATGAAAAGATTCCTACATGGATTATCCAAGGATATGCAACACTCGCAAAAGAAGCAAATGATCAACTAAAAGAAGCAGGCTTTAAGCCAAGCCATATTTTTGCTCAAGCAGGAGTAGGATCTTTTGCAACAGGAGTTACAGGATATTTCTCATCTGTTTATAAAGCAGAAGAAAAACCATTCATAACTATAGTTGAGCCAGAAAAAGCAAATTGCAACTTCATAACAGCTAAGGCTGATGATGGTAAGATTCACCATGTTACAGGTAAGATGGATACAATAATGGCAGGTCTTGCTTGTGGTGAACCTGTTACAGTTGGTTGGCCTGTGCTTCATTCTTATGCTGACGCTTTCCTTTCAGTTCCAGATAAGGCAGCTGCTAGGGGAATGAGAATATTAGGAAATCCACTAAAGGATGATAGGAAAATCATCTCAGGAGAAAGTGGAGCTGCAACAATGGGTCCTCTTTCAGAAATTCTTCAAAGAAAAGACTTGGAAGAAATAAAGAAAGACCTAAAATTAGATGAAAATTCAGTTATCCTTCTAATTTCTACAGAAGGCGATACAGACTATGAACACTACAGAAGAGTTGTTTGGGATGGAATTTATCCTAACGAAGAAGAATATAAATACACTATACAAAGATAATATAAGGAGATAAAAATATGACACAAGATATCAAAAAATTAATCGACGAACTACAAGAACTTGACCACGAAAAACTTTTCGGAAATGACTTCTTCCACACATGGGATAAATCACAAGACGAACTTAAAGCAATCTGGAAAACAGCAGACATCCTAAGAGCTATGAGAGAAGAAAATATCTCACCAAAAATCTTTGACTCAGGTCTTGGAATTTCACTTTTCAGAGACAACTCAACAAGAACAAGATTCTCTTTTGCTTCAGCTTGTAACCTTCTAGGTCTTGAAGTTCAAGACTTAGATGAAGGAAAAAGCCAAATCGCTCACGGTGAAACAGTAAAAGAGACAGCAAACATGATTTCTTTCATGGCTGATGTTGTTGGTATCAGAGATGATATGTATATAGGCAAAGGCTACAAATACATGAAAGAATTCTCAGAATATGTACAAGAAGGATACGATGATGGCGTTCTTGAACAAAGACCAACCCTAGTTAACCTTCAATGCGACATTGACCACCCAACTCAATCAATGGCTGACCTTAACCATGTAATTCACGAATTTGGTGGAATTGAAAACCTAAAGGGCAAAAAAGTAGCTATGACATGGGCTTACTCACCATCATATGGTAAACCACTTTCAGTACCACAAGGTATTTCTGGTCTATTTACAAGACTTGGAATGGATGTAGTTCTAGCTCACCCAGAAGGATATGAAATAATGCCAGAAGTTGAAGAAATCGCTAGAAAGAACGCTGAACAATACGGTGGAAGCTTCAAGGTTACAAACTCAATGGAAGAAGCATTCAAGGATGCTGATATAGTTTATCCAAAATCTTGGGCACCATTCGCAGCTATGGAAGAGAGAACAAAGCTTTATGGAGAAGGTGATCAAAAGGGAATTGATGAACTTGAAAAGAGACTTCTAGAACAAAACAAAAACCACATGGATTGGGAATGTACAGAAGAGATGATGAAGCTTACAAAAGACGGAAAAGCTTTATACATGCACTGCCTACCAGCAGACATCACAGGC
Source organism: Anaerococcus tetradius ATCC 35098 (assembly GCF_000159095.1). GTDB lineage: Bacteria > Bacillota > Clostridia > Tissierellales > Peptoniphilaceae > Anaerococcus > Anaerococcus tetradius. The sequence goes on from NZ_GG666296.1 coordinate 388,359, forward strand.
GTATCTGCAGAACACGGAGAAGTAGCTGATACAGTATTTGATAGATATAGAGTTCCATTATACAAAGAAGCAAGCTTCAAACCATACATCATAGCAGCTATGATTCTTCTACAAAAGGTAGAAAATCCAGAAGAAAAACTTAGAGAATTAGTTGACAAAGCAAAGAAGAGATTAGATAAATAAGGAGGAAAAAATGACAGAATTTAAAAATATTGATTTTGACGCTATTAAGGAAAAAGCAGGCGAATATAAAGAAGACATGGTAGCTTTCTTAAGAGATTTAATCAAACTTAAAGGTGAATCTTGCGAAGAAGGCGACAAGGCAAAAAGAATTAAAGCTGAAATGGAAAAAGTTGGCTTTAACAAGGCTTGGATTGATGGACAAGGAAACGTACTTGGAGAAATGGGCGAAGGTAAAAGACAAATTGCTTTTGATGGCCATATCGACACAGTAGGTATAGGAAATATAGAAAACTGGGAATTTGATCCATATGATGGCTTCGAAGATGATAACTTCATAGGTGGACGTGGAAGTTCAGACCAACTTGGTGGACCAGTTGCTGCAGTATATGGAGCAAAAATCCTTAAAGACCTTGGCTACCTAAACGATGAATACAGAGTTTTAGTTACAGGAACAGTTCAAGAAGAAGACTGTGATGGAAACTGCTGGTTATATATGATTGAACAAGAAGGAATCAAACCAGAATTTGTAGTATCAACAGAACCAACAGATGGTGGTATCTATAGAGGACAAAGAGGAAGAATGGAAATCAGAGTTGACGTACAAGGAGTTTCTTGCCACGGTTCAGCTCCAGAAAGAGGAGATAACGCAATCTATAAGATGGCTGACATCCTTAAAGAAATCGAAGCATTAAACGAAAACCCAGCTGACGATTCAGTTGAAATCAAAGGTCTTGTAAAGATGCTTGATGAAAAATACAACCCAGAATACAAAGAAGCTAACTTCCTTGGACGTGGAACAGTAACAACAAGCCAAATCTTCTTTACATCTCCATCAAGATGTGCAGTAGCAGATTCATGCTCAATCTCACTAGACAGAAGAATGACAGCTGGTGAAACATGGCAATCTTGTATCAAAGAAATCGAAGATCTTCCATCAGTTAAAAAACATGGAGCAAAAGTTTCTATGTATGACTACAAGAGAGCAAGCTGGAAAGGTCTTGAATATGAACAAGAAGCTTACTTCCCAACATGGGTAATTCCAGAAGATCACCAAGTTACAAAAGCTCTTGAAGATGCTTACAAGAACCTTTATGGTGATAAGAGAATAGCTCCTCCAATTGCAAAAGAAGAAGAAAAGAGAGCTTCTCGTCCACTAACAGATAAATGGACATTCTCAACAAACGGTGTAGCTATAATGGGTCGTCACAATATCCCAACAATAGGATTTGGACCAGGAGCAGAAGATCAAGCTCACGCACCAAACGAAGTTACCTTCAAACAAGACTTAGTTACATGTGCAGCAGTTTATGCAGCCCTACCACTTGTTTATACACAAGAAACAAAATAGGTAATAGATGAATAAGAAAATATTAGTAGCTCTCGGGGGTAATGCTTTAGGCAATACCCCTTCTGAGCAAAAAGAAGCGGTAAAAATAACAGCAACTGCTATTGCAGGGCTAGTTAAAGAAGGTTACAAGGTTATAGTTTGCCATGGAAATGGCCCACAAGTTGGTATGATTAACTTAGCTATGATGACAGGTGCAGAGGCTAATCCTAAAGTTCCATTTATGCCTTTTCCTGAATGCGGAGCTATGAGCCAAGGATATATTGGCTATCATCTTCAAAATGCTCTTGAAAATGAGTTTATCAAAGATGGTATAGAAAACCCAGTGGTAAGCCTAGTAAGCCAAGTTATGGTAGATGCCGAAGATCCTGCTTTTTCTAATCCAACCAAGCCAATCGGAGACTTCTATACAGAAGAAGAAGCTAAGAAGCTTGAAGAAGAAAAAGGCTTTGTGATGAAAGAGGATGCAGGTCGTGGTTATAGACGTGTTGTAGCAAGCCCTAAGCCAGTTGATATAGTAGAAAAAAGAGCTATCACAACCCTATCAGATAGTGGATGTGTAGTAATTGCTGCTGGTGGTGGCGGAATTCCTGTTATAAGAGAAAATGACAGCTATGTAGGAGTTGATGCTGTTATCGACAAGGACTTCTCTTCAGCTAAGCTTGCAGAGCTTGTTGATTGTGATGTGCTTGTAATTCTTACATCAGTTGAAAAAGTTGCTATCAATTTTGGAAAAGAAAATCAAGAAGACCTAGACAGATTGACCATCGAAGAAGCTGAAAGGCATATAGCAGATGAGCAATTTGCCAAAGGATCTATGCTACCAAAAGTAGAAGCGGCTATGAGCTTCGTTGATAGCAAAGCAAATAGAAGTGCAGTTATAACTTCTTTGGAAAATGCTAAGGAAGCCTTAACTGGCAAGACAGGAACTTGGATTGTTAAAAATTAATAGGTAGGCGGCTAAGTACGCCTGCTTGTTAATATTTTTTGCATTTAAGAAGTAAACCTTTTCTTAGTTAGTGTAATATTATAGTAAATATGGGCCTAGCCCAGATAATTAGGAGAAATTATGAGTGAATATATGAGACCATTGCCGTTTAATCAGATTATTGAATGGGCGTTAAGTGAATATAAGAATGAAGGAAGAGTTTTTGGAGTTAGAAAAGAAGACTTTTACATAAATAAAACAGGCAAGAAATTGAAAACTGTTTTTGGTGATGAGATAAGTTCAGCTGTTGGTCCTGCTGCAGGCCCACATAGCCAACTTGCACAAAACATAATAGTATCATATCTAACTGGTTCAAGATTTATAGAACTAAAGACTGTTCAAAAAATGGATGGTAAAGAAATCCAAGAAGCTGTAAACAAACCATGTATTTTGGCGGAAGACGAATGTTATAACTGTGAGTGGTCAACAGAGCTTACAGTTGGAGAAGCCTTCAACGAATATATCAAGGCTTATTTTGCTATCCAAGTCCTTGCAAAAGAGTTTGGCCTAGCAGATAAGAAAGATTTTGCCTACAATATGTCAGTAGGTTATGACCTTGAAGGCATCAAAACCACAAAAGTCGACAACTACATCGAAGGCCTAAAGGATGCTTCAAATACAGAGATATTTAAAGAATGTAAGAAATTCTTGGAGGAAACAGACCTTTTAGAAAAATTTGGTAAGGATGACTTGGAGAAAATCAGCCCTAATGTCTGCAACTCTATCACCCTATCAACTCTCCACGGCTGTCCAGCCCATGAAATTGAGTCCATTGCAACTTATCTTTTAACAGAGAAAAATCTAAATACCTTTATCAAATGTAACCCAACCATGTTAGGTTATGAATATGCAAGAAAAACTCTTGATGATATGGGCTTCGATTATATAGCCTTTACAGATTTCCACTTCAACAATGACATCCAATATGAAGATGCAGTCTTGATGTTAGAAAGATTAATCAAACTCGGCAAGGAAAGAAATAAGGCTTTCGGTGTCAAGTTAACCAACACCTTCCCAGTTGATGTTAAGAGAAATGAACTACCATCACAAGAGATGTATATGTCAGGTAGGTCTCTTTTACCATTAACCATATCTATGGCAGCCATGCTTTCAAAGAGATTTGACGGAAATCTTCCAATCTCTTATTCAGGTGGAGCTGATGCTAGAAATATTAAAGAAATTTTTGGAGCAATTCGCCAACCAATTACAGTTGCAACAACAATCCTAAAACCAGGTGGATATCCAAGATTTAAGCAATTAGCAGAGCTTACTGAAGATATGCTAGATAATGAATATGGAAGACTTGATGTTGATAGGATAGTTGCCCTAAGAGATAAGATTATTAGCGATTGGCAAAATAATAAATTATATAGAGAAAAGGTTAAATCAAGAAAAACATCTTCAAACCTTCCTCTAACAGATTGTTTCAAGGCTCCTTGTAAGGATGGGGGTTGTCCAATTGCGCAACAAATCCCAGAATACCTAAAGCTTGTAGCTGATGGTAAGTTCGATAAGGCCTTTGAAGTTATAGCCAATGATAATACTGCACCAACAATTCTAGGAGAATTATGTGCCCACTACTGCCAAGACCACTGTACAAGGGTTGATTATGAAAAGACTCTACAAATCAGAGAAATGAAGTTAATTGCAGCAGATAATGCTCAAGAAGCTTTCCTTGAAAAACTTGAGGCAGTTGAACTTAAATCAGACAAGAAAGTTTGTGTAATAGGGGCAGGTCCTGCAGGTATTGCAGCAGCATCTTATTTAAGAAGAAATGGCCTTGACGTAACAGTATTTGAAAAATTAAGTAAGCCTTATGGTATAGTTAGCCATGTAATTCCTGACTTTAGAATCTCAGATGAAGAAATTGACAGGGATTATCAAATAGCCCTAAAACAAGGCGTAAAATTCGTCTTTGATACAGAAGTAAAAGAAACTTACCAAGAACTAAAGAAAGAATATGACTATGTTATAGTTGCAACAGGTGCTTGGAAAGAAGGGGTTTCTCCTGTCAAAGAAGGATCTGAAAATATCATAGATGCCTTAGATTTCTTATGGCAAGCAAGGATGGAAAAGGGAGTAAAACTCGGCAAGAAGGTAGCAGTTGTTGGAGCAGGAGATGTTGCCATGGACTGTACAAGAACAGCAGCTCGTCAAGCTGGTGTTGATGAAGTATGCCTAGTTTATAGAAGAACTGAAGCCTACATGCCTGCAACCCAAGAAGAAGTAAATGATGTTAAGAAAGAAGGCCACAAGATACTAGAGCTACTTGCGCCAATTTCTTATGATGGCAAAATCCTAAAATGCGAAAAGATGAAACTCGGTGATTTCGACCAAAGTGGAAGAAAGAGAGTTGAAGGCACTGGAGAATTTGTAGAAATGGAATTCGACAATGTTATAGGAGCAACTGGAGCTAGGGTAGATAGCCAACAATTTATCGACAATAATATTAACCTTGATGATAGAAATAGACCAAAACTTTTACCAACAAGCGAATCAAATATAGAAAACGTATATATCATAGGCGATTGCAAAACTGGAGCTTCTACAATAGTTAAGGCCATGGGAGATGCAAAAACTGTTGCCCTAGACATCCTCAAGAAGGAAGGCCTTGGAAATGACTTTAAGAAATTCGAAGTCAAAGAAGAGAAGGAAACACTCTACAATAAGAGAGGAAAACTCTTAGATGTAAAAGAAGGCAAAAACGAAGGAAATAGATGCCTCAAATGCGATCAAATCTGTGAAGTATGTACAGAAGTTTGCCCAAATAGAGCTAATGCACAAATAAGAGTAGAAGGCTTCAACAACCTCCACCAAATCATCCACCTAGATGGAATGTGCAACGAATGTGGCAACTGTGGAGTATTCTGTCCTCATGCTGGAAGACCTTACAAAGATAAGTTTACAGTATTCTGGAGCGAAGAGGATTTCCTTGACTCTACAAACGTAGGTATCCTAAACCTAGACGATGGAAGTTACAAAGTAAGATTAGAAAATGGAAATATCATCCAAACAAGGGATATAGAAAAAGATTTAAGCGAAAATCTTGTTAGATTAATAAAAGTCATAGAAAAAGACTATGCTTACTATCTAAAACCTAGTCTAGTTTTAAATAAATAAAAAAAGGAGCAAGCATGATAATTACAGCAAAAGCTATAATAGCAAACGACGAAGCTAATAACTTCTACGAAAATTCAGCAATCTTCATCAAAGACAATCTCATAAAAGATATAGGAAAAACTGAAGATATAATCAAAAAATATCCGAATGAAGAAGTTATCGATAAATCTGACAAACTTGTAATGCCAGGTCTAATTTGTGCTCACTCACACATCTATTCATCATATGCAAGAGGTATGGCTGCATCAAAACCAACCGACAACTTCTTCCATGTTTTGGAAAACCTATGGTGGGCCCTAGATAAACAATTAAAACTAGAAGACGTTAAAATCAACGGTCTTGTAACCTATATGGAATCAATCCAAAATGGTGTAACAACTATAATCGACCACCATGCTGGCCCAAACTCCATAGAAGGATCATTGTTTACCCTTGCAGAAGCAGCAAAAGAAGTAGGAATGAGAGCAAGTCTTTGTTATGAATTATCAGACAGAGATGGGATGGAAAAAAGAGATCAAGGGATAAAGGAAAATATAGCATGGATTAAGCAAGCTCAAAAGGAAGACGACATGCTAAGCGGTCTATTCGGAATCCACGCTTCCTTTACAGTAAGTGATGAAACCCTTGATAAGGCGAGAGAGGCAATGGAAGGTGTCTATGATGGCTACCATGTTCACGTTGCAGAAGGAATTGAAGATCAATGGGAAACTATCAGAAAGCATGGCAAAAGAGTAGTTGAAAGACTCGAAGACTTTGACATATTCTCAGACCATACCCTATCAGTTCACAACGTTCATGTAAACGAAAGAGAAATGGATATCCTAAAACACCACAATGCTATGGCAGTATTTAATCCAGAAAGCAATATGAATAACGCCGTAGGTTGTCCACCAATCCTAAGAATGTTAGAAAAAGGAATCCTCGTTGGACTCGGAACAGATGCCTATACCAACGATATGTTTGAATCAATGAAAGTATCAAACATCCTCCTAGCTCATAATGCTTGCGATCCAACAAAGGGCTTTGCTGAAACCCTACAACTTCAATTCCAAAACAATCCAAAAATAATGGATAGATACCTAGAAAGAAAAGTTGGAAGAATAGAAGAAGGGGCTTATGCTGATATAATCACTATTGATTATGATCCACATACACCACTTAATGCTAACAACTGGGGTGGACACGCCCTCTTCGGTCTAACAGGAAGACTTGTAAATGATTCCATTATAAATGGTGAATTTGTAATGAAAGATAAGATAATAGTAAAGGTAGACCAAGCGAAAATCCACGCAGAATCAAGACAAAGAGCAAAGGAAATCTGGCCTAATATTTAGGCTGGATTATCCTAACACATAGGCGGATTTAGAAAACTTTCTGAAAACATTTTCTAAATCTGCTGATATGTGATATAATACTACTATAAAATAATAAAAGGAGATATGATGGACGAATTAAAAAAAGAGGTCCCGGTCAATAAATCATTGTTTGACGTTGATGGTAAGCCAGAGCTTAAAAGGGCTTTTCCCATCGCTTTACAACATTTATTAGCCATGATTGTGGGAAACACCCTACCAGCAATCGTTCTAACAAATACTTTGGCCAACACACCTCATGCACTTAGCCCTGAACAATCAGTATATTTGATTCAAGCAGGAATGTTTGTGGCAGCCCTTGCAACATTTTTACAACTATATCCTATCTATAAATTAGGACTCGGATCTAGACTACCTATGATTATGGGAGTATCCTTTGCTTACATACCGGTTATAGTTTCTGTTGCTGTTAAATATGGAATAGGAGCTGTTTTTGGAGCTCAGATAGTCGGAGGCATTGTTGCCTTTATTGTAGGAATGAATATTAGGTGGCTTTATAAGTACTTCCCACCAATGGTGTCAGGTACTGTTGTACTTACTATAGGTTTATCCTTGTATTCTGTAGCTTTGAACTATATGGCTGGAGGTAAGGGAAACCCTAATCAAGGTCATCTAGTTTATTGGGCAGTATCATTGATAACTCTTGCAGTAGTAATAATTTGTAATATGTATGGAAAGGGACTTATAAAACTTTCAGCTATCCTTATAGGAATAAGTGTTGGTTATATAGCTTCTCTTTTCCTAGGAATAGTAGATTTTTCAAAACTTCAAGAAGCAAGTTGGATTACCATTCCAAGCCTTATGCCATTTAAAATAAACTTCCACTTGGATGCATGTATTACCATGGCAGTTATGTTTGTAGTAAACTCCATCCAGGCTGTAGGAGACTTCTCTTCAACAACAGCAGGTGGTATGGATAGACAACCTAGTGAAAAAGAATTAGAAGGTGGAATAAAGGCTTATGGAGTAGTAAATATGATATCATCATTTATTGGTGGTCTACCAACAGCCTCTTACTCACAAAACGTAGGAATAGTTTCACTCACAAAAGTAGTTTCAAGACATGTACTAAAGATTACTGCTATTATGATATTAGTAGCTGGATTTATACCTAAGTTTGGTGGCCTTATGCTTTCTGTACCTCAAGCCGTAATAGGAGGAGCTACAGTAACAGTTTTTGCTCAAATAACCATGAGCGGTATGAGGCTTATCACATCAGATGAGATGAGTACAAGAAATGTAACCATCATAGGTCTTGCCATAGCCTTAGGTATGGGTATAACCCAAGTTCACCCTGATGCTTTGGCACAATTCCCTGATTGGTTTAGGATGGTATTTACATCATCGCCAGTCGTTCTTGCAACTCTAATTGCCTTCTTCCTAAATATTATATTACCAAAAAAATCCATCGAAGAAGAAGCAAGAGAAAGAGAGCAAATGGATAAATAAAAAAATAATTGTCATCTTTATCCTAAAAGATGACAATTATTTTAAAAGTGAATGTTAAAAAAATAACGGAGTGTTTTATGAAAACTATTCGAAACGACCTTTTTAAATTTGAAGGCGAGGTTAGCAGCAAAGAAGCCTTTCCTCTTGCCCTCCAACATGTAATAGCCATGATTGCAGGATGCATATCTCCACCTATTATCCTGGCAGCAGCAGCAGGCCTAAGCCCTGAGGATGCCACGATCTTAGTGCAAATGTCCTTGATTGGTTCAGCTCTTACGACCTTTTTGATAATTTATCCTATAAAGAAGTTTGGATCAAGACTACCTATGATTTATGGGGTAAGTTTTGCTTTTGTTCCAACTATGATTGCCCTTGCTGGTCAGTTTAAGGGCCTAGGTGGAAGTGAGGCGATAGCGATAATTTTTGGAGCCCAGATAATAGGCGGTCTTCTTACCATAGCCTTTGGATTTCTTCTAAAGTACATAATGCCATATTTCCCACCCTTGGTTGCAGGCACAGTTGTTTTGTGTATAGGCTTATCCCTATATCCTGTAGCAATAAATTATATGGGTGGAGGGGGAGATGTTAGTATGCCTGGTTGGGGAGCTTGGCAAAATTGGCTAATAGCTCTTGTAACCCTATCCATAAATATAGGACTTACACATTTCGGCAAGGGACTAACTAAACTATCTTCAGTTCTAATAGCCATGCTTTGTGGCTACGCCCTATCCCTTGGCTTTGGTATGGTAGATTTTACTAGTGTAAGGAATGCAGCTTGGTTTTCTTTGATTAGACCCCTTCATTTTGGTGTAAAATTTGATTTTGCAGCGATAATTTCAATTGTAATAATCTTTATAGTAACCTCTATCGAAGCTATAGGAGATATGACCTCTACTACAGTCGGAGGTATGGACAGAAATCCAACAGAGAGGGAACTTGAAGGTGGAATTGCAGGATTTGGTTTAGCTAATATTTTTGGAGCCTTCCTTGGAATCCTACCAACAGCGACTTTTTCTCAAAATGCTGGTATCGTTTCTATAAACAAGGTAGTTAACAAAAAAGTCTTTACCATGGCAGCTTTCATAATCTTTATAGCTGGACTTTTTCCAAAATTATCTTCGCTTCTTACTACCATACCTTTTCCGGTAATTGGAGGAGCAACCCTATCAGTCTTTGCAGCAATTTCTATGAATGGTATTAGGATGATTACAAGCCAACCCCTTAGTCTTAGAAATACCTCAATAGTTGGTATATCTGTTGCCTTGGGTTTTGGTTTTACAACTGTAGTTGCAAGTGCAGATGCAAGTGGAGTTTATTTCTTGCCAGAAGGATTAAAAATAGCCATAGGAGCAAGTCCAGTTGTACTAGCAGCAATATCATCTGTAATCATGAATATAGTCATCCCAGAAACTGATGAGGATAGATTTGTAGAAGAGAATTTTGAAGTATAATGATACTAAGTAAAATTTAGTCATCTTTACATATGTGCGGGTGACTTTTATTTTGAAAGCGATTGTTAAAAAAATAACGGAATGACATCTAAAAACAATTCGCTAAAATACTTTAAACCTCAAAAGTATTTAACAGCTTTTGCAAAGCTTTGAGGTGGAATCTTTGGATAACTTTTATTTTGTTATTAGTAATAGCTAGTAATAATACATAAGAAAGAGAGGATAAACATAAAAAGTTATACAAACGATATCACCGAATAGCTTAGCCTTAGCTTAACTATAGATAAGAACAAAACATAGAATAATGGAGGAAATCTATGAAAATCGAAAAGAATACCGATGTAAGTATTGATAATATTTACAAACTTGAAGGTAGAGTACCTGTTTCTAAGGCAATTCCGTTCGGCCTACAACACGTACTAGCGATGTTTGTTTCTAACCTAGTTCCAATTATAATCGTAGTTGGAGCTGCAACTAAGGCCCACCCAGAACTTCAAATTGACTTACCAATGCTAATTCAAAATGCAATGTTTGTAGCAGGTCTTGGATCACTTATCCAACTTTATCCAGTATGGAAGATTGGTGCAAAGCTTCCAGTAATAATGGGAGTTAGTTTTTCTTTCCTAGCTTCTCTTTTGTATGTAGCTACTACATATAATTATCCAACAATGATTGGTGCAGTTATAGTTGGTGGCTGTATAGAAGGAAGCCTTGGTCTTTGTGCTAAGTATTGGAGAAAGTTTGTTTCTCCTATAGTTTCTGCCTGTGTAGTTACAACGATTGGTTTCTCCATACTTAATGTAGGTGCAGCTTCCTTCGGTGGTGGACATGGAGCAGCAGATTTTGGATCAACACAAAATTTAATCATAGGCACAGTTACTTTGGTAGCATGTTTATTATTTAATATTTATGCAAAAGGTTTTTGGAAGCGACTTTCTGTATTATTTGGTCTAATCGTAGGTTATATACTTTCTGTATTTTTGGGAAAGATTGATTTTGGACCAATACTTAGTGCAAAATTCTTATCTATACCACAATTTATGCCATTCAAGCCAGAGTTTAATTTAAATGCTATTATAGCTCTTGTTGTAGTATATCTCGTTTCAGCAGCTGAAACTATAGGCGATACTACAGCAGTTTGTGTGGGTGGTTTAGGAAGAGATATAACTGAAAGAGAAGTACAAGGTTCCCTTGCTTGTGATGGTTTCCTAAGTGCTGTATCTGGACTATTCGGATGTACACCAATCACTTCATTTAGCCAAAACGTTGGTCTTGTTGCAATGACAAAGGTAGTAAATAGATTTACCATAAGATTTGGTGCTTTGACTCTAATTCTTGCAGCTTTGTTCCCAAAAATAGGAGCATTCTTCTCAACCCTACCAGAGCCAGTTCTTGGTGGTTGTACAATTATGATGTTCGGTTCAATTGTTGTAAGTGGTATGAATATGATTGCTAGATGTGGTTTCACATCAAGAAATACTACAATAGCATCCCTTTCTCTAAGTATGGGTATTGGTTTTACACAAGTGCCAGAAATATTTAAGGAATTCCCACCTCTATTAAGAGATGTATTTTCAGCAAACCCAGTAGCAAATGTATTTGTAATTGCCCTAGTGCTAACATTCCTACTTCCAAAAGTTAAAAAGGAAGAAGAAATGGAAATAGCAATAGATATTGAAGAAAAATAACAAAAATTGGGGATTTTCCCCAATTTTTGCCCCATCTGGGGTATACATATAAAAGGGATTGCAAATATAAATTAATATATAAATATTTCTAAAATATATTCTTGCATCTAATAGTATATTTTAGATGTCTTTATACAAGCGGAAAAAGCTTGAAGGCTTGCTTTATTTTTTCGCAGATTATAATCCAAGCGAGTCGAAATTCTTACAAATTAACTTATTGTCGATAGGAGGTTAAGTATGTACGTAGGAAAAGATGTGAAAAGAGTAGATGCTTTCGATAAGGTAACTGGAAGAGCAAAGTTTGCTGAAGACTTGATGCCTAAAGATTGCTACACTGCAAAAATATTGCATTCTACTATAGGACATGGTCGAGTAGTAAGCTTTGATCTTGAAGAAGCAAAGAAAGTGCCAGGGGTTATCAAAATAGTAACTTGTTTTGATGTACCAAAGCATTGCTTTCCAACTGCAGGTCACCCTTGGTCAACAGAAAAAGCCCACCAAGATATAGCTGATAGGAGATTGCTAAATGAGCATGTGAGATATTTTGGTGATGATATTGCAGCAGTAATAGCCCTAGATGAAGTTTCTGCCAAACAAGCCTTAAAGAAAATCAAGGTAGAGTATGAAGAATATGAGGTAAAAACTGATGTTTTCGATGCTATGAAGGATGTAAGCCATCCAATTCATGAAGAAAACCCAGACAATATTCTAAAGCATACTACTAATATCAGAGGAAATTTCGAAGAAGCTATTAAGGAAGAAGGACTAATTAAGGTTGAAGGTTGGTATGAAACACCAATGATTCAACATTGCCATTTGGAAAATCCAGATGTTTATGCCTATATGGAGGCAGGTAAAATCGTCTGTGTTGCTTCAACACAAATCCCTCACATAGTAAGAAGATGTATCGGTCAAGCCCTAGGTATTGGTTGGGGTAAGGTTAGAGTTATAAAGCCATATATAGGTGGAGGTTTTGGTAATAAACAAGATACCCTCTATGAACCTCTATGTTCCTACCTAACAACCCAAGTGGCAGGCCATCCTGTTAAGCTTCTACCAAGTAGGGAAGAAACTTTTGTATCTACTAGAACAAGACACGCTATGAAGGTATATATAGCTTCATATGTTAGAAAAAATGGCGATTATGTAGCAAGAGAGCTAAGAATTTTCTCAAATAATGGTGCTTATGCTTCTCACGGCCACTCAATTGCATCCAAGGCTTTAAACTGTTTCCACCAATTATATCCTTGTGAGAATGTTAAAGCTGAAGCTTACTCAATCTATACAAATCTTCCAACAGGTGGAGCTATGAGAGGTTATGGTATTCCTCAAGCTATGTTTGTAAATGAGAGCCACCACGATGAAGTTGCCAAGGCCTTAGGCATGGATCCTTTGGAATTAAAATTAAGAAATGTAATGCCTAAAGACTATTATGATCCATTCTCCCACAATCAAAACTATTTTGATTCTTTCAGAGCTTGCCTAGAAAAGGGAGCTAAGGAGATGGATTATTACAAGAAGAAAGAAAAATATCAAAATCAAACAGGTAATTATAGAAGAGGGGTAGGATGTGCAGTTTACTGGTATAACACAGGTGTTTATCCAATTTCCCTAGAATCATCTTCTTGTAGGATGATAGTTAATGAAGATGGTTCAGTCCAAGTCCAACTTCCTGAAACAGAGATTGGTCAAGGTGCAGATACTGCATTTTCACAAATGGCAGCCGATGCAATAGGAATGAAGTTTGAAGATATCCACATAGTATCAAACCAAGATACAGATGTAGCTCCATTCGGTTTTGGAGCTTATGCTTCAAGACAAACCTATATGGCTTCCTTCTCAATAACAAAAACTGCAAAATCTCTAAAGAAAAAAATCCTTCACAGGGCTTATCTACAAACAGGTATAACAGAAGATAATCTCGATATTGTTGAAAGTAACATAGTTAGAGTTCCTGACGGAAAGATTTTACTAAGTATGGAAGATCTTGCGACAGAAGCAATGTACACCCTAAAAGATCCAAACCTACACATAACAGCAGAAGAAACCCACACCATAAGGTCTAATGCCTACTCTTTCGGAGCAAGCTTTGCTGAAGTTGAAGTTGATATCAATTTAGGAAAGGTAAAAGTTCTAAAATTAATCAATGTTCATGATGTAGGTAGACTTATAAATCCAGCCCTAGCAGAAGCCCAAGCCCATGGTGGTATGAGCATGGCTGTAGGTTTCGCTCTATCAGAAGAGATGAAATATAACGATAAGGGAAAAATCCTAAATAACAACCTATTAGACTATAAGCTAGGAACTGTAGCTGATACTCCAGAATTTGAAGTATATTTTATAGAAAATCCTGAACCAACAAGTCCATTCAACACCAAATCCCTTGGAGAGCCACCAACATGTGCACCAGCTCCTGCCATTAGAAATGCTATCTATCAGGCAACAGGAGTACCAGTTAGAAAGGCTCCAATGACACCACACGTTCTCTTCCCATTATTTAAGGAAGCTGGACTAATAGATAACGACTTATAAGAAAGGATTTGAAATGTTTGATGTAGAAAATATTTATGAAGCTTATACTGTAGATGAAGCATGCGAAATTCTAAAGGAAAAACCAAACTTGAGAATAATCGCAGGTGGAACAGATGTCCTCGTTAAGCTAAGAGAAGGTAGCATGGAAGATAAAGAACTTCTATCTATCCACCTTATTGATGAACTAGATAAAATTGAAATGCTAGAAGATAAAACAATAAAAATCGGAAGCATACAAACTTTCGCCCACCTAGCAGGAAATCCAATAATCAAAGAAAATATAGATTTCCTTGGCAAGGCTGTCCTAACAGCAGGGGGCCCTCAACTAAGAAATGCTGCAACAATTGGAGGAAATATCTGCAATGCTGCTCCATCAGCAGACTCTGCACCTAGTATGTTTGTTCTAGATGCTATTGTAGAAATAGCTAGCACAAAAGGCAGAAGAGAAGTGCCAATTACAGAGTTTTACAAGGGACTTGGCAAGGTTTATCTAGAAGATGATGAACTATGCGTAGGATTTAAGATAAAAGAAGAAAACTACAAGGGCTTTTATGGTCATTACTTCAAATATGCTATGAGAAATGCCATGGATATAGCAACAAGCTCTTGTGCAGTTAATGTAAAGCTAGACGATAAGGGAATAATAGAAAAAATCAAGGCCTGCTATGGAGTTGCTTCAGTTATTCCAGTAAGAGTCTACAAGGCTGAAGAAGCCTTCATAGGAAAAGAACTAAACGAAGAAAATATAAGGGCCTTTGCAAAACTTGCCCTTGAAGAACTCTCACCAAGAAACTCTTGGAGAGCTAGCAAAGAGTTAAGAACACAAATCTTATACGAAATTTGCTGTAGAAACCTAAGAGCCTGCCTAGAAGATTTTAGAGGAGAGAAAAATGCACACTAAAGAATATGGACCATACGCACCAAAAGCAGAAAAAATATCATATTACAAACCAAATTACAAGCTCGTAAAATGTAGGGTAAATGGAGTGCCTGTCGAAAAGATGGTAGATAAGAGAGCATCCCTAACAGACTTTTTGAGGGGAGATTTTGGCCTAACATCTGTTAAGAAGGGTTGTGAAGTTGGAGAATGTGGAGCATGTTCCGTCTTAATAGATGGAGAGAGTGTTGACTCTTGCCTATCTCTTGCCATTTGGGCTGAAGGAAAAGACATATGGACAACAGAAGGCCTTAAAGCCTCTGATGGCTCAATAAGCTTAGTCCAACAAGCCTTCATTGATCATGCAGCAGTTCAATGTGGATTCTGTACTCCAGGATTTATAATAAGGGCGACAGAAGTAGTTCATAGAAAGATTAGATATACAAGAGATGAACTAAGGGTTGAACTTGCAGGAAATATGTGTAGATGCACAGGATATGAAAATATCCTAAGAGCTGTTGAAGATGCAATAGAGATAGAAATAGCTAAAGACGGCGAAAATAAATAAAAGCCAAGCCATAAATCCAGATAAGGCAATAAAGATTCAATCAAAAAAGATATAAAACTCAAAAAGGGCTTATGCTTCTTTTTGAGTTTTATCAAATTTACATCTATCTAGCTTTACAAGAAAAGTACAAGCACTAGCCTAGAAAAAAGCTTTAGAATTTACTTGCTTAATAATAAGCTTAGTTAAGAAATTTTAATTATCTAAATCCTTAATTAAGTCTAAAAATCTAATGAATTTCTTTAAGGAAAAATTTAACTTTTAGTTCGTTTGTGTTAAAATATAAGTGAGTGTAAACGTTAACTGAAATTCATTTTAATTTTTATTGTAACATGTTACATACTATAAATTTAGGAGATAAGATGTCTATTTTATTAAAAAATGCGCAAATACTTTGCGAAGATAAATTTTTGAAAAAGGATTTATATATTGAAGATGAAACAATAGCTGAAATAGCAGATTGTATAGATAAGAGAGCAGATAGGGAAATTAACTGTGAAGGAAAACTCGTCCTTGCAGGAGGAGTAGATGTTCACACCCACCTATCCCTTGACTTGGGAAAATTTGTATCCATTGATGACTTCTATACAGGAACAAGGGCGGCAAGCTATGGAGGAACAACTTCTATTGTCGATCATATAGCCTTTGGTCCAAAAGATTCTTTGGTTTCAGATATGATAGCTAAGTACCACAAGATGGCAGATGGAGTTTGTGTAATTGATTATTCTTTCCATGGGGCTATCCAAAAAGCATCTGATCAAATTTTGGATGAGCTTGAAAAGCTTTACAAAGAAGGGATTGTTTCTACAAAGATTTATACAACCTATGGCGGAAAGCTTGAAGATGATTCTATGCTAAAGATATTAAAGAAGGCAAAAGAAACTGGCACAGTAGTATGCGTTCATTGTGAAAACGATGGTATGATTAAAGAATTAAGAGACGAAGCCCAAAAGGCAGGCAAGCTTTCACCAATTTTCCATGCCAAAACTAGACCAGCAGAAGCTGAGGCAGAAGCAATTAATAGGCTAATTTATTTAAGCGAGCTTGCAGGTTTTCCTAAGCTTTATATAGTTCATACTTCATCAGCCTTGGGTCTAAATGAGATTAGAAATGCTAGAAAACGTGGGGTAAAGAACCTATATTGTGAAACCTGCACCCAATATTTGACCTTAACTGAAGAAAAATATGAAGAGGGTGGCCCAAGCCAAGGAGTTAAATATATTTGTGCTCCACCTCTAAGGAAAAAATCTGACCTAGAGGCTCTCTGGGAAGGGGTAGCTGATGGCACAGTTAATGTTATTGCTACTGATCATTGCCCATTTTTCTATGAAAAAGAAAAACTTCCTTACAAGGATGATTTCCTCAATGCTCCAGGAGGCATACCAGGAATAGAAGAGAGGATGGAAGTTATTCTTACTGAAGGAGTAAGGAGGGGAATTTCCCTAAAGACTTTGACAGAGTTTCTTAGCAAAAATCCTGCTAAGATTTTCGGTCTTTCCCACAAGAAGGGAAGTATTGAAGTAGGAAAAGATGCTGACATTGCCATATTTGATGAGAAAAGCTATACAATTAGCCAGGCCAATAGACATTCGGTATGTGATTATACGACTTATGAAGGATTTAAGTCCTCTTATAAATTAAAGCTACTTATAGCGCGTGGAAAGGTTATTTTAGATGATGATGGCTACCATGCTAAGAAGGGCCAGGGTAGATTTATTAAAAGAAAATTTGATTAGGAGAAAACATGACTAATATTTTGATAGGAGAAAGGATAGAAGGTCAAGAACCTTTTATCGTTAATATAAATAACAAATCGTATGAGACCTACGAAGATAAAACTCTACTGAGGTTTTTGCGTGATGATTTAAAAATTGTTTCAGTAAAAGACGGTTGTTCCCAAGGAGCTTGTGGTACTTGTACGGTAATGGTCGATGATGCCAAGACCCTAGCTTGTACTAGGAAGTTATCAAAACTTGCTGGCAAAGAAATCCTTACCATAGAAGGCCTAACAGACTTAGAAAAAAATGCCTTTGTCCACGCCTTCTCTAAGGCTGGGGCAGTTCAATGTGGTTTCTGTATTCCAGGCATGGTTATGAGTGGAGCGGCGATCATTCGTCAAAATCCAAACCCTAGCGAAGATGATATCAAGGATGGTATTAAGCAAAATATTTGTAGGTGCACAGGCTATGTTAAAATCATCGAAGGCATTAAGCTTGCCTCAGAGATAATTAATGGCAATATAGAAATAACAAATGACGAAAAAGACAGGATTAAGGTTGGAGATGAGTTCTTTAGAATAGATGCTCATGATAAGGTTCTTGGAGTTGGTGAATATGTCGATGATATGATTCTTCCAGATACAAAAGTCGCATCAGCCATAAGAAGCAAATATCCAAGGGCAAAAATCCTTAAAATTGATAAGTCCAAGGCCGAAGCCCTCGATGGGGTTTATGGGGTTCTTACAGCTAAAGACGTTCCAAACAACAAGGTAGGCCATATCTTCCAAGATTGGGATGTCTTCATAGCTGAGGGCGATATAACAAGGAGCATGGGAGATGCAATCTGTCTTGTAGTCGCAGAAAATACAAAAATTCTTGAAGAAGCTAAAAAGCTCGTAGAAATAGAATATGAGGAGCTTACTCCTGTTTCATCAATAGCCGAAGCAGAAGATCCAAATGCTCCTCTCGTTCATCCTACAGGAAATCTCTGCCAAGAACGTCACGTAAGCCGTGGTAATGCCGAGGAAGCCTTCAAGAAGTGTAAGTACATAGTTGAAGAAACTTATACAACCCCCTTTACAGAGCACGCCTTTCTAGAGCCAGAATGTGCAATAGCTGAGCCTATGGGAGATGGAGTTAAGCTTTATACAACTGACCAATCCGTTTATGATACAAGGAAAGAAACTCTAATAATGTTTGGCTGGCAAGATGAACCAGAAAGAGTTGTAGTTGAGAATAAATTGATAGGAGGAGGCTTTGGAGGTAAGGAAGATGTTTCCTGCCAACACTTAGCAGCCCTTGCAGCCTATAAGTATCAAATTAGGGTTAAGGTTAAATTTACTAGGGATGAATCATTAAGATTCCACCCAAAAAGACACCCTATGATTGGAACCTTCAAGCTCGGTTGTGATGAAGAAGGAAACTTCCTAGCCATGCAAGCAACTATCAAGATGGATACAGGTGCTTACGCATCCCTTTGCGGACCAGTTCTAGAAAGAGCCTGTACCCACTCAGTAGGCCCTTACCATTATGAGAACACTCAAATAGATGGTTATGGCTACTACACCAACAATCCACCAGCAGGAGCTTTCAGAGGTTTTGGTGTTTGCCAATCAAACTTTGCCTTCGAAAGTAATATAAACTTACTTGCCGAAAAAGTAGGGATTTCTCCTTGGGAGATAAGATACAAAAACGCTATTAGACCTGGCGAAGTCTTGCCAAATGGTCAAATTGCTGATACATCTACATCCCTTGTCGAGACCCTTGAAGCTGCAAAAGCTATCTATGAAGAAAATATAGACAGGGCAGGTATAGCCTGTGCCATGAAAAACGCTGGTGTCGGAGTTGGACTTCCTGATAAGGGTAGGGCTAAGATAGTTGTAGAAGATGGCATAGCAGTTTTATATTGTGCAGCAAGCGATCTTGGTCAAGGAGCGCAAACAGTCTTTAAGCAAATGGTTCTTGATGTAACAGGCTTAAAAGCTAATCAAGTTAAGATTATCCATCCAAATTCAGCAAACTCGCCAGATTCAGGAACATCATCAGGTTCTCGTCAAACCCTAATATCTGGTGAAGCGGTTAAGAAGGTTTCTGAGAAATTTAAGGTAGAGTTAGATAAGGTTAGTGACATCAAAGAACTTAATGGTAAAGAATTCATACATGAATATTTTGATCCAACAGATCCTCTAAATTCTGATAAGGAAAACCCTGTAAGCCACATAGCCTATGGTTTTTCTACAAATGTTGTAATCTTAAATGACGATGGAACTGTTAGAAAAGTATTTGCAGCTACTGATGCTGGTAAGGTAATAAATCCTAAGGCCATAGAAGGTCAGCTAGAAGGTGGAATAATCATGGGACTAGGTTATGCTCTAACTGAGGACTTCAAGCTTGATAAATCTAAGGTCAAGGCCAAATATGGAACTTTGGGCTTGTGGAGAGCACCAATGATTCCAGAAATTGAAACAGTCTTTGTACAAAAAAAGGATGAAGATTTACTAGATAGGGCCTTCGGAGCTAAGGGAGTTGGAGAGATTGCTACAATTCCAGTAGCCCCAGCTGTTCAGGGAGCTTATTATAGGCTTGATCATGTTCTAAGAAGGGATTTCCCTATGAAGGAAACTGCTTATAGTAAACCAAAGAAGAATTTTAATGAAAAAAATTGAAGAGATATTTGATATAAGAAAAAATGATATAATTTCTATTACTGGATGTGGGGGCAAGACAAGTCTTATGACAAGTCTTGCCCTAAGTTTAAGAAAAAAGGGGAGGGTCTTGGTCACGACTTCTACTAAGATAGCCCTTCCTAAAGATGGATTTGATAGGATTTACCCTTCTTTTGATTCTTATAAGTATGACAAGTTGGAAAGATTAGTCTGTCTTGGAGAAAAAGTAGAAGGAAAGGATAAGCTACAAAGCCTAGGCTATGATAAATTAAAAGCTATACTAGGAGATTTTGATTATGTCCTAATCGAAGCCGATGGATGTAGGAATCTTCCCCTAAAGTTTCGGTATGACCACGAACCTGTGATCTATGATTTTACAAGTAAGCTTATAGGAGTCCTTCCTATAAAAATACTTGGAAGAAAGACCAATGAAGAATTTATCTACAATTTCCAGGGCTTTTCAAAAAATATTGGCTCTGGTATCATAGATAATAAGATGATTAATAAATTGATAGCCTATGAGAAGGGTTTCTACAAGGCTTTTGATAAAGATAAATATTTCTTCTTTAACCAAGTAGAAAGCAGGAAAGATTACGAAAGGATTGAAGAATTTAAGAAAGACTTCGCCTTTAAGGATATCAAATTTACTTATGGCTCTATAAAGGAGGGCAAATTTTATGAAAATTAATGCAATACTAATGGCTTCAGGACTTTCAAAAAGGATGGGCGAAAATAAGCTCATGCTCGAATTTAGGGGAAAGAAAATTTACGAATATGCCCTAGGTCTCTTAGAAGAAATAGGTTTTGACAAGGTTGTTGTTGCTTCTTCTTATGAAAAAATCCTAAAAGATGCTGAGGCTAGGGGCTTTCTAGCCTTGGAAAATAAGGATAATGAAGTAGGTAAGTCATCATCTATAAAGCTTGGAGTTAGGGCTTGTGATGAGGATGCGGCTATGATGTTTTTTGTAGCAGACCAACCCCTCCTTAGTAAGGAAACTTGTAAGAATTTGATAGCTTCCTTTAAGGAAAATCCTTTAATGACCTACCCTAGAGTTGGTATGAGAAGGGGAGCTCCAGTAATATTTCCAGCTTCCTATAGAAAAAAACTCCTAAGCCTTGAAGCTGACCAAGGGGGAATGATTTTTGCAAAAGACGATAAGACAAACAAGGTTGAGATAGGAAATGAAGATGAGCTTTTGGATATTGACACCCTAGAAGCTTATGAAAGGCTAAAAAAAGATCATGAATAAAAAGCTTGTAATAGTAAGGGGCGGTGGCGATGTAGCCACAGGGACTATCCAAAAGCTAAATAGGGTAGGCTTTGATGTCCTCGTCCTTGAAATCGAAAAGCCAACCTGTATTAGAAGAAATGTAGCTGTAGCCCAAGCTCTTTTTGAGGGAGAAATCCAAATCGAAGATATAAGGGCAGTAAAATGTGAGAATCTAGAAGAGATAAAAAAGGCCTTTGATGAGGGTTTGATTGCCGTAACAGTTGACCCAGAGGGTAAATTTATTGATGAGCTTAAACCTATAGCGGTAATTGATGGAATACTAGCTAAGAAAAACCTAGGCACTAATAGGGATATGGCTCCAATTACAATAGGACTAGGCCCTGGATTTGAGGCAGGAGTTGACGTTGATTTAGTAATAGAAACAAATAGGGGCCATGACCTTGGTCGATTAATCTTTGAGGGACCTGCTGCAGCAAACACAGGTAATCCTGGAAACATCAACGGCTTTACAACAGAAAGAATCTTAAGGGCAAGTGCTTGTGGCAAGCTTCATATCATAAAAGACCTAGGCTCTGTCGTAAAAAAAGGTGAAGCTGTAGCAGAAGTTTCTGGCAAAAAGATCTACTCAGGTCTTTGCGGGATGGTTCGTGGCATGATTAACGAAGGCTTAGAAGTTAGTGAGGGAATGAAGATTGGAGATGTCGATCCAAGAGTCATCCCAAGAAATGCCAAGACCATATCAGATAAGGCAAGGCTAATAGGAGGAGGAAGTCTCGAAGGTCTTCTCATCCTAAAAAGAAGGAAGGGTCTATGAAAGCTGAAATATTAGAAAAAATTTATGAGGAAAACCAAAAAGGCAGGGATTGTGCCCTAGTCTTTCTTATAGAAAACAAGGGCTCAACTCCAGGCGAAGATAATTCCTTGATGGCAGTTTTTGAAGATGGGTCATCACTTGGAACAATTGGCGGAGGAAAAATCGAGGCAGATGTAATTAGAAGGGCGATGGAAGGCATGGAAAAAGCTAAGTCCTTCGAGTTTGACTACAATCTTTCTACAAGTGGTGAGTTAAAGATGAGCTGTGGAGGAAATTCCCGAGGCTTCGTAAAATATTTTAGGGCGAAAAATAAGCTAGTAATCTTTGGAGCTGGCCATGTTTCCCAAAAGTTAGCTAGAATTGCAACAAGGACTAACTTCGAAGTAACCATTGTTGACGATAGGGAAGAATTTAAAGCTGCAAACGACTTTGAAGGAATTAAAGAATATTTATCTATGGAAATCGAGGAAGCTGTTAGAAAAATCGACTTCGATAAGGATAAGACCTACCTAGTACTTGCAACTAGGGGTCACGCCAATGATACACAGGCCCTAAGGGAAATTCTTAAAAACAAGAAAGATTCCTACCACTATCTAGGGATGATTGGCTCAAAAAATAAGGTAATTAGAGTATTTGACCAACTAGAAAAAGAAGGCTTCGACAAAAAAGACCTTCAAAAAATCTACACTCCTATAGGCCTTGACTTAGACAATGGCTCCGTAGAAGAGATAGCCATATCAATAATGGCAGAAATATTGATGGTAAAAAACAATAAAAATGCCGCAAGTCAGAAGTTTAACTAAAGCCATGATATTTGATGCCTATAATAGAAGATTAAATTATAGAGAAAAAATAAGAAAATTACAAAAGCTGGTGTAAGGGCATTTGGTCTAAGCACCAGCTTTTTTGCTTATATCATTAGTCGCTAAGGCTTCTTGCTATATGAAAAAGAGCCTCTACAGCCTTATCGACTTCCTCAAAGCTATTAAAATATGAAAAAGAAAATCTCACAAGGCCTTGGACTTCTGTGCCCAAGTGCTTATGAATTAGGGGAGAGCAGTGGGCTCCAGGCCTTGTTTGGATGTTGTAGTCTTCATCCAAAATCATGGCGACTTCGCCTGATGGAAGGTCTTTGATATTTAAAGAAACTATGGGAGTTTTAAGATTTTTATCATCTTTTGAGTAGAATTTTATTCCATCAATTGCTGAAGCTTTCTTGTAAAAACTTCTCGCAAGCCTTAGGGACTTAGCTCTGATTTTTTCTATTCCCTCATCAAGAATAAAATCAACACTAGTCTTTAGGGCTATTTGATTTAAGAAATTAGCCGTTCCAACTTCAAAAATCTGAGGAAAGGCACAGGGCATGGTCTTAGCAAAGGAATCTATCCCACTTCCTCCAGAAAAAACTTCTTTAAAGGGAAATTCACCATTTTTTATCAGCCCTCCTGTTCCGCTCGGCCCATAGAGGGACTTATGACCTGTGAAGGCAAAGATAGAATTATCGTATTTACTAAGGTTCATATCAAGTAGGCCAAAGGATTGGGCGAGGTCAACTATCATTATTAGCTTATTGGCCTTGGCAAAGTCGTAAAGACGGTCTAGGTCCTTGGCTTCTCCAAGAAGATTTGAAGCTGAATTTATAATTAGAAATTTGCTATTTTTCCTCAATTCTTTCTCAAGGGCTCCGTAGTCAAGGTCGAAATTTTCATCAAAATCGACCAAGGAAAGCTCACAGCCACTTTGATAGAGGGGACGGAGGACAGAATTGTGCTCGCTTGTCGAACTTATCACATGGTCTTTCTTCTCAACTAGGCTTTTGATAGCAAAATTTAGGGCATAGGTCGCATTTTCTGTAAGGACTATGTCAGAAGGATTAGCTATGTGGGCAAGTCTTGCTAGGGACTTTTTAGTCTCGTAGATAGCAAGCATGGTATTTTGTGAAAGAAGATGACCTGACCTTGCGGGGTTGCCATATTTTTCTGATTCTATAAGCTCTATGAACTTTTCTTTTAGGGCTTGGGGCTTGTGAAGGCTAGTTGCAGAATTATCAAAATACATATTTTTCTATTAACATCCTTCCATTTTTATCTCTTTTCATCAAAAATATCCCATCATAATCTCTTTTAGTAAGTCTATTTAGGGCGAGGGGCAAATCTCTTTCCAAAATCCTAAGGGCAAAGCCACATCCTGCATCAATTTGACTGGGTAGGGGAATTAGCCTTGCCTTTTCTAAATCTTTTAGCTTATCTAGGGCTGCCGTAGGTTCTTCAAACTTTTCGAAGGAAAAAAGGATAAAAGTCTTATCTAGCATGGGCTAACTACATGATGACTTCTTAGGATTTCTACGATTTTATACATATTTGTAATTTCTCCGACTTTAAGTTTTTCCTTTAGCTTATAATTTCCAAGACAAAGGCCACAAGATAGGATTTCTACACCCTTGGAAGCCAAGTTTTGGAGGTCTTCGACAGTTTTTTCATTTACACTGGTGAGCATTACTCCCCTGTTATAGAAAATTACCTTCTCTGGAATTACATCTTGCTCGGTTAGGGCATAGATAAAGCCTTCGAGTAGGCTTTTTGAAAATTCTTCATCGCCCTTACCCATCCTATCATCAGAAATAGCAACTACATAAGAAGAAGTATCTATTGAACTAGTATCTTCTATAAGCTCACATTGGCTGGCCTCATTTTTCTTTAGGCTAACCCTATAAAGGCCATTTTCGATTTTTTCGCAAGTTGATTCGATTTTAAGCTCCTTTGCCATCTTTTTTAGATTTTCAGTTGCAACTTCATTATCAACTAGGATTTCAAAATCTTTTTCTTCTGGATTTTCCTTAATCATTTTCTTAGTTTCGATTACTGGAATGGGACAAACTTTTCCTAAACAATCTATTTTTTTCATAAAATCTCCTTTATTTTACAATTAGGGCGTAGGATCTTTTCTTCATTACTCGGCCGATTTGCCAAATATCCATATCATTTTCCCTAAATTCTTCTATAATTTTTTCTGCTTCTTTTTCACCAACTGCTACACAAAGACCACCAGAAGTTTGAGGGTCAAAGAGAACTTCCTCCATGGCAAAATCATCAATCATAAATTCTAGCTTATCAGCTAGGAAATTCCTATTATTCTGTCCTCCTGAGGTGTAAAGGAAATCTCTCGCAAGGTCAAGACTTGGTCTAAGGATAGGGACTTTCTTGCTATCAATAACTATAGAAAAATCATCTCCTGCCATCTCAGATAAGTGCCCTAAAAGGCCGAAGCCTGTAATATCCGTTGCTGCATGGATATCATACTTTACAAAAATATCTCTTGCGTACTTATTTAGCCTTGCCATTTGCTCTGTGCAAGCCAAAAAGTCCGCTTCTTTAACAAGACCCTGGGCGAAATTCGCTGTAAGAAGACCTGTACCTAATTTTTTTGTAAGCAAAATTACATCCTTATCTTGGGGAGTGTTGTTTTGCCAAATATCCTTTTTATTGACCTTGCCTGTAACAGAAAGACCATATTTAATAGTCTTATCGTGGATGGAATGACCACCAGTAAGGCTAGCCTTAGCTTCGCAAACCTTATCATTACCACCACGAAGGATTTCCTTTAGGATGGAAAAATCCTCTTCTAGAGGAAAAGTAACAATATTAAGGGCACAAAGGACTTCGCCACCCATAGCATAGACATCGCTTAGGGCGTTGGCTGCTGCAATCTGACCAAAAAGATAGGGGTCTTCTACCATAGTTGGAAAAAAATCCAAGGTCTGAATCACGCAAGTTTCTCCATCAATATCAATAACTGCTGCATCATCCTTCTTGTCAAAGCCGACAAGGATGTCAGCTCTCTTGTAGGGTTTAATATCAAAAAGCAATTTATCCAAATTGCCGGCGGAGATTTTTGCATTACATCCACCGCACACTTCTAAGTTTTTCATAAAACCTCCTATTAATATTTTACCGAATATTTTTTAAAAACAAACAGAAAAATGTTTTCACAAAAACTTATAAACTTTTCTAAGTAGAGGGAAATACAGCTAGATGGCTTAAAGATAACGATTGACAAAGCCTAGTATATATTAGATAATAGTTTTATGCAAGCTATATTAGAAGGGAGTTATCATGATTTACTTAGACAATGCAGCGACAAGTCTTATTAAGCCAGACCTAGTTAGGGATAGGCTTATGGAAAATTTTAACAAAATTGGCAATCCTTCTAGGGGTTTCAATAAAATCAGCCTAGAAACTTCAAGGATGGTTCTTGAAACAAGGATTAAGCTTGCCAAGTTTTTTAATATCAAAGACCCGAGAAGAATTTCCTTCACCAACAACGCAACAGAAGCCTTAAACATTGCAATTTCTTCTTTCATAGATGGGGAAAGTCATGTCATAACAAGCGTGATGGAACATAACTCAGTCCTAAGACCCCTCTATCTAAAGGAGGCTAAGGGAACTACCATCTCTTACATAGATATAAAAAAAGACAAAAGGATTAGGGCTATATTAGACCTTGATAGCCTAGAAGACTTGCTAAAAGAAAATACCAGGGCCATAGTAATAAGTCATGTCTCAAACCTAAGTGGCAACATCACCGACCTTAGAAGAATTTCTACCTTTGCCAAAGCCCATGGCCTCATCCTAATTGTAGATTCTGCACAAAGTGCAGGACTTTTGTACATAGATGTAGAAAAATATGGAATCGACGTCTTGTGCTTTACAGGTCATAAATCCCTTTTCGCCATCCAAGGCATAGGGGGCATATATGTTAGGGAGGGTCTAAATCCAAGACCTATCAAAGTTGGTGGCTCAGGCATAAATTCCTTTGATAAAATTCATCCGACAAAGATGCCCGAAGCCCTTGAAGCAGGAACAATCAATGCTTATGGCATACTCTCCCTTAATGCAGGCCTTGACTTTATAAATGATATAGGCCTTAACAAAATAAGAGATAAGGAAAAAGACCTACTAAGCTACTTTACAAAAAGACTAAAAGAAGTGCCTCAAATAATAATCTATGGAGATGACAATTTAGAAAATAGGGCTGGCATAGTATCAATCAGCTCAAAGAAACTTTCATCTGATGAAATTTCTAAAATACTAGCTGAAAAATACGACATATCAACAAGAGCAGGCGTCCACTGTGCACCCCTAGCCCACAAGGCCTTGGGTACAGAAAAAGACGGCATAGTGAGATTTTCCTTCTCCTACTTCAATGAAAAAGAAGAAATAGATCAAACAATAGCCGCCCTAAAAGAAATACTGGGAGATTAAAATGATAGTAATAACCTTCGACACAACAACAGATGCCATGATGATGGAACTTTTCGCAAAGGCTAATGACTTTCCCGGCCAATTAATACCCATCCCCAACTTCCTATCAGCCTCCTGCGGTCTCGCCTTTAAATCCACTCTAGAAGAAGACCAAGCAAAAACAAGGCTAGCTGATAAACAAATAAACTACGCCAAAATATATAAAATTGAAGAAGAAAAAAAGATTCCAAAGGCAAAAAAATAAAGGAAACTAGCTAGTTCTTAGAAAAATAGACAAGTAAGAAATTACTTGTTTTTTAATTATGAATAATATCGATAATCATGGGATTTATAAGTATAAATATGGAAGAAATTTGATAAAGTATTATTTCTTATAAATTGTATATCGAAAATTGATGGTAATTATATCATATGCAAATTCTAAAATAAATTTACTATAATTTTAATTGAGAAGAAAGATTATGATATAATAATTTTATAAATAAAAAACTTGCAAATGCAAGTTTAGTGTACACAGCGTACAACCTACTACAGGTAGGCGAATTGAATAAATTTTTATTTGAACTCGTTAGTAATTTAAGTACTAACATTATATTGTTGAAATCGTTTTTGTCAAATAATTGGAGGAAATATGGGAAATTATTATTTAGGATTGGATATAGGAACAAACTCTGTTGGCTGGGCAGTTACTGATGAAAATTATAATATTGAAAGATTTAAAAAGAAAAATATGTGGGGAATTAGGCTCTTTGATGAAGCAAAAACTGCTGAATCAAGAAGAATTCATAGACAAGCAAGAAGGATGAGGCAAAGAAAGATCCAAAGGCTTAATCTATTAATGGAATTATTTGATGTAGAAATTTCAAAAGTAGATGAATCGTTCTTCATTAGGAAAAAAGAGAGCGACCTTCATTATGAAGATAAATCTCAAGATTCTAGATATGCACTATTTAACGACAAAGAATTTAATGACAAGGATTATCACAATAAATATCCTACAATTTTTCATCTTATAATGGATTTGATTGAAAATGATGAAAAGAAAGATATTAGGCTACTTTATCTCGCTTGCCACTATCTAATAAAAAATAGGGGACACTTTATTTTTGAAGGTCAGAAGTTTGATGTTAATTCTAGTCTAAATAATAATATAAATAAGTTAAAATCACACTTGGATCAATTTTACAATATCTGCCTTGACTTTGATAATGATAAATTAATAGAGATTCTTGTTAATCAAAACTTAAATATAAGTGAGAAGTCAAAGAAGATTAAAGAATTACTTAGGAAAACTAACTTGGAAGTAGGTATAGCTAATCTCATAGCTGGTGGAAGTATCAAATTGTCAAATATGTTTGATGATGATGAACTAAAAAACCTTGACTATAATAGTTTATCTTTTAAAAATTCCAACTTCGATGAAGGAAGAGAATTATTTGAAGAAGTTTTAGAAGATAGATTTGAACTTGTTGAAATTTTAAAAGATATTCATGATGCTTCTGTACTTGAAACTATGTTATCTTCTGCTAGTATTAGTCCAGATGGTGGAAAATATATTTCATCTTCAATGATTAATTCCTATAACAAACATAAAAGAGACCTTAAATTACTAAAAAAGATAATAAAAAAATATAAAAAATCAGAATATGATAATATTTTCAGGGATGAAAATATTAAAAACAATTATCTTTCATATACTAGAACTGGAATTAACAAAAATAAAAAAGTACAAGCTGAAGATAATACTGATTCCGATGGTTTTTACAAATATATTGTAAAAATACTTAAAGATATCAAGGAGAATGATTCAGATGAGGATATTAAATATATCTTATCTGAAATAGACAAAAAAAATTTCGTGCCCAAGCAAAGAACTAAGGAAAATTCTGTTATTCCATATCAGCTAAGGGAAATCGAATTAAGGAAGATTATCGATAATCAATCTAAATATCATAAATTTCTAAACGAAGTTGACGAAAAAGGTATAAGCGTAAAGGAGAAAATCATTTCACTTTTAACTTTTAGAATACCTTATTATATAGGACCTCTTAACCCTTCCTATAATGAAGAAAAAAACTTTACCACATCTTGGGTTAAAAGATTAGCAAAAGGAAAAGTAACTCCATGGAACTTTGAAGATATGGTTGATATAGACGCTAGTAGAGAAGCTTTTATAGAAAATAAATTAAATAAATGTAGTTTTTTATTAGATGAAACAGTTCTACCAAAGGATTCCTTGCTTTATCAGGAATATATGGTTTTAAATGAGCTAAACAATCTTAAAATCAATGGTCAGTCTATAAATACTGATTTAAAGAAAAGTATTTATGAAGAATTATTTAAAAAATACAAGAAAGTCACTCGAAAAAGGCTTATATCTTATATCAAAGAAAAAGAGAACATGAGTGGAGATATTGTAATAACTGGCATAGATGGTGATTTCAAACAAGGACTTAAGTCTTATATTGCTTTTAAAGATATAATTGGCGAAAAAATCGATGATGATATATATAGAAAAGAAGTTGAAAAAATAATTAGGGATATTAGTTTATATGGAGATGACAAAAGTTTTATCCAAAAGAAAATAAAAAATGAAAATAAGCTCGACTTAAGTGATGATCAGATAAGTAAGATTGCAAAACTTAAATTTAAGGATTGGGGAAGATTTTCTAAAAAACTATTAGTGGGAATTAAGGCCTCTGACAAAAATACTGGTGAAATTGATAATATTATAGGATTTATGAGAAATTACAATTATAATATTATGCAATTAATGGCCAATGTTTTCACTTTTAAAGATGAAATAGAAAAATTGAATAGCAAATATTACACAGATGAAAAAATAAATATTGACTACTTAGATGACTTATATCTATCATCTCCTGCTAAAAGGATGCTTTGGCAAAGCTTCCAAATCGTAGATGAGATAAAAAATATAAAAAATTCAGATCCTAAAAAGATTTTTATAGAAATGGCCAGATCTAAGGAAGATAAGCCTACTAGAAAAATGTCAAGAAAATCTAGACTAGAAAAACTATACACTGATTCCAAAAAACAATTTATAAAATTATTTGGCCCTGATGAATATGATAAACTAAATAACGAAATAAAAAATAAATCCGAAAGTGATTTTAGATGGGACAATCTTTATTTGTATTACACTCAATTTGGTAGATGTATGTATTCTTTAGATCCAATAGATTTGGAAGAATTAAGTAACAAAAACTTATATGACCAAGATCATATTTACCCAAAATCTAAAATTTACGATGATTCTATTGAAAACAGAGTTTTGGTTAAAAAACAATTAAATCTTGATAAATCTAATGAATATCCTATACCTGATAGAGTATTAAACAAAGATAAAAACAAACTTTTAGCCTTTTGGAAAATGCTAAATGAAAAGGAGCTTATAGGCGATAAAAAATATGCAAGGTTAATAAGGAAGTCTCCATTTACGGACGAGGAATTAGGTGATTTCATAGCAAGACAACTTGTTGAAACAAGACAAGCTACAAAAGAAACTGCAAATATGCTAAAAAGGCTATGCCCTGATTCTAAAATAGTATATGTGAAAGCAAAAAACGTATCCGATTTCAGAAGAAAATTTGATATTTTGAAGTGTAGGAGCATAAATGATCTACACCATGCCCATGATGCATACCTAAATATAGTTGTAGGAAATGTATTTGATACAAAATTTACGTCCAACCCTTTGAATTTCATAAAAAATAATTCGAAAAATAGAAGCTATAATCTAGAGAAAATCTATGATTATGATGTCATAAGAAATGAAAAAATAGCATGGCTTGCTGAGAGAAAAGAAGAAAATCAAGATGGAAGTATAGCAACTGTATTAAAGAACTTGTCAAAAAATGATATAAGGGTTACACGAAGAACTTATATAAAATGTGAAGATTTATTTGATGAAAATATCGTAAGAAAAGGTAATGGTAAGTTTCCGATAAAAGAGAATAATAATAAATCTGATACTAATAAATATGGTGGTTATTCTGGTATAAAAAACGCTTACTTTGTATTGCTAGAAGATGAAAAACACAATAGAATCCTAGAAGCTATCCCAAGCTTTATCTACAAAAAAGAAAAAAATGGTGAAAAAGGCTCAGTAATAAATTATCTTCAAAATATCTTAGGTATAAAATCAGCTAAAATATTAAGAGATAAAATAAAAATAGGAAGTCTATTGAAGATAGATAAATTTCCATATAATTTAGCTGGCAAGTCAGGAAATGGAATACTTATTAGTGGTGGTGTGCAGCTAATACTAGATAAAAATACTAGTAAATATATAAAGAAAATTGAAAATTACAAGTATAAGTTAGATGAAAATAAAGATTATCAAATAAACATATTTGATAAGTTAAGCAAGGAAGAAAATATAAAATTATTTGATTTATTTGTAGACAAATTTGAAAACTCAATTTACAAAAACAGGGTAAATATCAAATTAAAAGAAATCAAATTAGCTAGGCCTAAATTTGAACATTTAAGCATTGAAGAGCAAATAAAAACCTTGACACAGATGTTAATATTATTTGGTAGGGAAAATAATGCGGTAAATTTGGAATATATAGGTTTACCTAAAAATACAGGAAAAACTAAAATTAACAAGAAAATAAATAACAAGGATATAAAAATTATTAATCAATCAATAACAGGGCTCTACGAAACTGAAGAGGATTTGGCAAATATATGACATGGAGAACAGTTGTAATATCAAAAAGATCTAAGTTATTTCTAAAAATGGGTCATATGATAGTTAGGGACTTTGAAAATAACATAAGTAGGATATATTTGAAGGATATATCACACATAATAGTTACAACTACAGAAGCATCAATTACCCTTGCCCTAATAAATGAGATACAAAAGCAAAAAATAAAATTAATAATTTGTGATGAAAAAGGAAATCCAAGCGCAGAACTAAGTTCCTACTATAACTCATACAATTCTAGTGAAAAAATAAGGGCACAAATAAGGTGGACCAGCGACATAAAAGGTGAAGTATGGAAGAGAATTGTTGAAGAAAAAATAAAAAATCAGATGCATCTGTTAAAATCTTTTAGACTGGAAAAATCAAATCTTCTTGAAGGATATTTGGGGCAAGTGGAAATATTTGACTCAACTAATAGGGAAGCTCATGCAGCTAAAGTTTATTTCAATTCCTTATTTGGAAATGACTTTTCTAGAAATGACGATACTAATCTAAACGCTAACCTAAATTATGGATATTCAATAATACTATCGGCAATAAATAGATGTGTTGTTTCCATGGGATATCTGACTCAGTTAGGTATATTTCATGAAAACATATATAATCAATTTAATTTATCAAGCGATTTAATTGAACCATGGAGGCCAATGGTAGATAGGGAGGTCTTAGATATGGATTACAATAGATTTGAAAAATGTCACAAAAAAAGATTAATAAATCTATTAAATAAAAAAGTGAAAATAGATCAAAAAGAATGGTATTTTAATCAAGCATGTCATATATATTGTAAATCAATAGTGGATGCACTCAACAATAAAGATACTTCAACAATGCTGTTTCCTGCTTATGAGTTATAGATTTATGAGAATAATAGTATTTTTCGACTTGCCAACGACAAGTGCTATAGATTTAAAAAATTACAGAAATTTTAGAAAATTTTTGATAAAAGAAGGATTTATGATGATGCAGGAATCAGTGTATACGAAAATAACTAAAAATATGGCACATTCCACTGCTATAGCTCATCAAGTAAAATTAAATCTACCAAAAAAAAGGACTCGTTCAAATGTTAACAGTAACAGAAAAACAGTATTCTAGAATGGAAATTCTATTAGGTGAAGAAAATGGAGAATATATTAACGACGATAGGAGGTTAATAATCTTATGATTCTAACGTCGGAATATCTAGAAAAGTCCTTTGAAATAAAGGAACAAAGACTGAATACAATTGTTTTAGAAAACAAAATATATTATAGAAAAATCATACAGGCAGTTAGAGATACAATAAATTTAGACCTTAAGGAATTTGTTCTTTATGAAGACGAAGAAGAAGTAAAGTTAAATAAAATTGCGGAACTAATAACAAATGTTTTTAACATAAATCCTAATGATAACAAAATATTAGCTAAATTATATGAAAAATTAGGACAGGAAATAACTTACGAAGATATCTATTGTTATAATAGAAATTTTAAAAGTGCTCTATCAAAGCTATTAGAAGAGCTATCAATGTTAAGTGAATATGACTTCAAATATGAAGATGTAGATTATAAATATATATTCAAGGCTGTAGGATTAGAAATTGATACAAAATTTACAGGCTTGATGGCTAATATAATTGAATATCTTGATATATCCCACAAACTTCTAAATAAAAAAATATTCTTCATAGTAGGAATTGACGATTACTTTGAAGAAAGAGAATTGTATGATTTAAATGAATATCTGTGCTATAATGATATTATAGTAATTTGCTTACAAAATAGGTTAGATAGAGATCTTCTTCCTAATGAAAATCTTAGGATCATAGATGAAGATTTAGGAGAAATCTAAAAAAGTAAAGCCTCAAACCTCAAAAGTCGTTAATTTGAGGTTTGAGAGTTATGTAATTTAAGTAGTAAGTAAAACCAAAAACTCCTTATTCCTAACCTTTTTATGAGTTTGAGAGTTATGTAATTTAAGTAGTAAGTAAAACTGCGTAGACCTATTTCTATGCTTTGTGATTCGTTTGAGAGTTATGTAATTTAAGTAGTAAGTAAAACAGGTAAATCTCTTTCCAGCATCTCTTCCTAGTTTGAGAGTTATGTAATTTAAGTAGTAAGTAAAACGTTTATAATGGAGTTAAAGGAGAACCCTATGTTTGAGAGTTATGTAATTTAAGTAGTAAGTAAAACTAGAATACTCATTAGCATATTTCCCTCTAAGTTTGAGAGTTATGTAATTTAAGTAGTAAGTAAAACCATAGAAAATTGCGGCAACGCTAAAGATTAGTTTGAGAGTTATGTAATTTAAGTAGTAAGTAAAACAATTTCTCTTTCTTATCATTTCCCTTATAAGTTTGAGAGTTATGTAATTTAAGTAGTAAGTAAAACTAAGTAATTATTATATTTATCTTTCAATTTGTTTGAGAGTTATGTAATTTAAGTAGTAAGTAAAACTCAGAAAAACATCATCATTCACATACTCGATGTTTGAGAGTTATGTAATTTAAGTAGTAAGTAAAACCTCACTCCCGGAGGTCATTATATATTAATAGTTTGAGAGTTATGTAATTTAAGTAGTAAGTAAAACAGTATAGGTAAAGCCTGTATTCTTAGCCCCGTTTGAGAGTTATGTAATTTAAGTAGTAAGTAAAACGCAGGCAGTCCGACCACTATAAACGGTATGGGTTTGAGAGTTATGTAATTTAAGTAGTAAGTAAAACAAAAGCAATGATACAAAATACAAACTTTGAGTTTGAGAGTTATGTAATTTAAGTAGTAAGTAAAACTTTATATCAAGGAACAAGGATCACTAATCTGTTTGAGAGTTATGTAATTTAAGTAGTAAGTAAAACTATATCATCTATGAAATGTTTATCTCCATCGTTTGAGAGTTATGTAATTTAAGTAGTAAGTAAAACGAGCCTTGGCTGGTGGATATAAGATGTTTAGTTTGAGAGTTATGTAATTTAAGTAGTAAGTAAAACCTTTGCATCGGCAAAGGGATAAATGTCCCGTTTGAGAGTTATGTAATTTAAGTAGTAAGTAAAACTAATCATAAGAGATTATCCGTATTATTAGAGTTTGAGAGTTATGTAATTTAAGTAGTAAGTAAAACAAAAAGACTTTATTAACCCATATCCCACAAGTTTGAGAGTTATGTAATTTAAGTAGTAAGTAAAACTTATGAATTGAGGATAAAAAAATTATTAAAGTTTGAGAGTTATATATTTTGCTAGCAAGCAAAAATTATCAGCTCCTTAGTCCTATAGATGATTTTTGTGTTCCAATCTTACATTTTTAAATAATAAATTTTTTAAAATTTTAAATCCACTCCTATGGAGTGTATTTTTTTGGGGAAAATTCCCGATTTTTTTTCTATATATTGGTAGAAAGATTTTGATGAGATTTTATGATTGTAAGAAGAGTTAAGAAAATTAAAAATTTTACTATCATGGATAACGCCTATCTAACGATATTAGGATTTCTTTTAAGGCGAAGTGAATAATGACTTATCTGTTAAGTTTGCCAGATGATTTTGTGGTTCATATTGATCAAATTGTGGTCAAATCTAAAGATGGAATAGCTTCTTTTAGGTCTGGCATTGATGAATTAATCAAGTCATGACGAGGACTTTTCCCCTTTTATTTGCAAAGATATTTTACATAAACTTTACATGAGTTTTAGATAAGCTAAACAATTGTCTTGTATTATATACTTACAAAATAAATGATTTTAATAAGGAGATTTTATGAAAATTAATAATGCAAAGATTCTTGTGGGAGTTCTTTCTTTTGGTTTGTTATTTACTGCTTGCTCAAATGATAATAAGGCAGTTGATACTCCTAAAGATAGTAAAGAGGAAGTAGCTAATAATGAAGCTAGTAAGGATAAGGCAGATTATGATTTTACTGTAGTTTCTAGGGAGGATGGGTCTGGTACTCGTGGAGCCTTTGTTGAAATTGTAGGTCTTGAGGAAGAAAAAGATGGCAAAAAAGAAGATATGACTACTGATGATGCTGTGGTTCAAAATTCTACAAATGGCGTTATGCAAACTGTAAGCCAAGATGCTAATGCAATAGGCTATATATCTCTAGGTTCTTTGAATGATACTGTTAAGGCCCTAAAGGTTGATGGTGTTGAAGCTACAGAAGAAAGTGTCGCTGATAAGTCTTACAAGATTTCTAGGCCCTTTAACCTAGCTTACAAGGAAGCTGGACTTGATGATTTGTCTAAGGACTTCCTAAAATATGTTAAGTCAGACCAAGGGCAAAAAATAGTTAAGGAAAAAGGCTACGTTCCAATCAAAGAAACTGAAAAGTATGAGGCAAGTGGAGTTAAGGGAACTATTACTGTGGCAGGTTCTACTTCAGTTACTCCCCTAATGGAAAAAATGGCAGAGGCTTATCAAAAGCTAAATCCAGATGCTAAAATCGAAATCCAATCCAATGGCTCATCATCAGGTATTGAGGCTTGTATTGATGGGGCAGCTCAAATAGCTATGGCTTCTCGTGAACTAAAGGATGAAGAAAAGGCCAAGCTTAAAGTTTCTGTTATTGCAACAGATGGTATAGCCATAGTTGTTAATAAGGAAAGTAAACTTGATGATGTTAGTGTTGATCAATTAAAAGATATTTTCAAGGGCACTATCAAAAACACCAGTGAGTTAGGAAAGTAATATGAATAAAACAAGGGAAAGAATCGGAGAGATAATTTTCCTATTATCAGCAGTCTTGTCCGTATTGCTTATCTTTCTTATTATATTCTTCATTTTCAGTGAGGGAATTAAGTTTGTTAGGGACTACGGACTTCTTCCGTTTTTGACGGGTACTAAGTGGAAGCCAACAGCAAGCAATCCTTACTTTGGTATTTTTCCAATGATAATAGCATCGATCATTGTTACTTTTTTATCGACCCTAATAGCTCTTCCTTTTGGTTTAGGCACATCAATATTTATGGCCTATTATGCTAAAAAAAGTTATTCGTCACTTAAAGCATTAATCAATCTCATGGCGGCTATACCCTCAGTTGTATATGGTTTTTTCGCTATGATGGTTTTAGTTCCAATAATAAAGAGTCTTTTTGGTCTAAGAAGTGGTATGACCATGCTTACTGCATCAATCCTCCTTGCTACTATGATTCTTCCAACTATGGTCAATATTTCAGAAAATTCTTTGAGAAAAGTACCGATTACTTTTTACCAAGGATCCCTTGCCCTGGGTGCAAGTAAGGAAGAAACTATCCAAAAAGTAATGCTCCCTTATGCAAAAAGTGGGATTTTCTCTTCCATAATTCTTGCCATAGGTAGGGCTATAGGAGAGACTATGGCAGTCTACCTTGTAGTAGGAAATCAACCAAGACTTCCAGGCTCCATCCTAACTGGGGCAAGGACTCTTACAACAAATATAGTTTTGGAGATGGGCTATGCTTCTGGCTTACATAGACAAGCCTTGATTGCTACAGCTATGGTTCTTTTCTTCTTCATCCTCCTTATCAATATTATATTTAATATAATCAGATACAAAAATGAGAAGAAATTTTAGGAGTTATTTATGAGTAAAACTTACAAGGCCTTAATAATGATTTTTACCTCCCTAGCCCTTGCTATGAGCGGAATAATTATTGCCTATATACTTTTTAAGGGCGTAGCTAATATTAGTCCAGATCTTTTTAAGTTAAAATATACAAGTGAAAATGTTTCAATAATACCAGCCTTGATTTCGACCTTTTTTACTATTGTTCTTAGCCTATTGATAGCTCTTCCCATAGGAATATTTACGGCTATCTACCTATCCCAATACGCAAAAAACAAAGTTTTTATAAGGGTGGTGAGATTTTCCACAGAAATTCTTTCTTCTATTCCTTCCATAGTTTATGCTTTGTTTGGATATTTGTTCTTTGTAACTAGTACAGGTCTGGGGCTTGGTATGGGTTTTTCCCTTATTGCAGGTTGCTTTACTGTAGCTATCATGGTTCTACCAACTATTATTAGAACTACAGAAGAAGCTATTTTAACCGTAAATCCCCTCCAAGCCCACGCCTCCCTTGCTCTTGGAGCGACTAAGATTCAAACTATCTTTAAGGTAGTTTTGCCTGAAGCCATGGATGGAATCTTGAGTGGAATATTTTTATCAACAGGAAGAATAGTAGGAGAATCGGCTGCTTTAATCTATACCATGGGAACTGACGCACAAATTCCAAAAAGCCTATTTAATTCTGCAAGAACAATGGCTGTTCACATGTATGTCCTAGCATCAGAGGGCTTCCATGTAAAGGAAGCTTATGCAACAGCAGTTATTCTTTTGGTATTTGTTATGGGGCTTAACTTCCTATCTGTAAAAATCAGCAAAAAACTCCTAGGCTAGGAGATGAAAGGATAGAATTAATGGAAAATAAGAAAGATACAATCACAAAAAATATAGGAGATACATCCATAGGGGTTAAAGATTTAGACCTTTACTATGGAGATTTTAATGCTCTAAAAAATATAAATATGGATATAAAAAAGGGAAGGGTTACTGCCTTCATAGGCCCATCTGGTTGTGGAAAGTCTACTATGCTTCGTTGTTTTAATAGGATGAATGATTTGGTAGATGCTTGCAAAATTGACGGACTTATTACTATAGATGGTGAAGATATCTACAAAAAAGATGTGGATGTAGTACAATTAAGAAGAAAGGTGGGAATGGTTTTTCAAGCACCAAATCCTTTTTCTAAGTCTATTTATGATAATATAAGCTATGGACCAAAGATTTCTGGAATCAAAAATAAGGATGAGCTAGATTATATAGTTGAAAAATCACTGAAAGCTGCAGCAATTTGGGATGAAGTTAAAGATAAGCTAAATCAAAATGCCCTAGCATTTTCCGGTGGTCAACAGCAAAGAATCTGCATTGCTAGGACTCTTTCGGTAAATCCTAAGATAATTTTGATGGATGAGCCAACAAGTGCCCTAGATCCTATATCAAC
Source organism: Anaerococcus tetradius ATCC 35098 (assembly GCF_000159095.1). Taxonomy (GTDB): domain Bacteria; phylum Bacillota; class Clostridia; order Tissierellales; family Peptoniphilaceae; genus Anaerococcus; species Anaerococcus tetradius. Next base: position 427,306 of record NZ_GG666296.1, read on the forward strand.
ATCAGCTATCGAAGATTTGATGGATGGATTAAAGAACGAATACACTATAGTTATAGTAACCCATAATATGCAGCAAGCAGCTAGAATCTCAGATCAAACTGCCTTTTTCTTAACAGGAGAGGTCGTTGAGATGTCGGATACTATAGACATTTTTGAAAATCCAAAAGATAAGAGAACAGAAGATTATATAACAGGAAGGTTTGGTTGATATGAGAGAAAGATTTAAGGAAGACTTAGAGCAAGTAAAGTCCATCTCAAAAGAAATCATGGCTTATGTAAGTTCCTCCTATGATAAGCTTAGCCAATATATAGAAAAATCCGATGAAGCTATCCTAAAAGATATACTTGATATCAAAGAAGATATCAGAAGGAAGGCTACTAGTTTGGAAAGATTAAGCTATGAGCTTATGGCCCTCCAACAGCCAGTAGCCAAGGACTTAAAGCTTTTACAGATGGCAATGAAGCTTGCTTCTTCCTACAAGAGGATAGGTGGCCACTTCGAGCAAATTTCTTTGATTTTGATGGACTACTCACTAAATGAGAGTGAAAAAGACTATGTCAATAAGCTAATAGAAAATGAAAAAAAGATGGCTATTGATTCTATTGATTCTTTCATAAAAATTGATAAGGATCTTGCTAGAAAAACCATAGAAGCTGATAAGATTAACAACGATTTGTTCAAAGAAGCAGTAGAATTTATTGCTAGGGAAAATAAGAATGACTTGATAAGTCCTGTAGAACTTGCAGAAAAAGTTCTTCTTTACAAATATTTTGAAAGGTTAGGAGATAGGCTCGCTAGAGTTGGTGATTTGGCAACGAGGTTGTAGATGATTTATGTAGTAGAAGATGATAAGTCTATTAGAAACTTGCTAGAATATGCCCTAAGGGAAAAGGGCTATGAAATGAAATCTTTCGAAGATGGAAGTGAAATTGTTAGGGAAGTAAAAGATAAGCCTTGCGATCTTTTGATTCTTGATATTATGCTTCCTGAAAAAGACGGAATTAGTATTCTCAAAGAGATTAGACAGTTTTCCAATCTGCCAATAATAATGCTAACAGCAAAAAGCGATGAATTTGACAAAGTCATGGGTCTAGACCTTGGAGCTGATGATTATATAACCAAGCCTTTTTCTATCCTTGAATTTTTAAGCAGGGTCAAGGCAGTATTAAGGCGTAGCAATAAAAAAGATACTGACCATATAAGCTACAAGGAAGTAAGATTAAATACCAAAAAACGCTCAGTTAAGGTCAAGGGAGAAAAGGTCGATCTCACCTACAAGGAATTTGAGATGTTACTTTTATTTTTATCAAATATAGGAAATGTCATAAGCCGAGATGACTTCCTCCTAAAGATTTGGGGATATGATTATGAAGGAGAAACAAGGACTGTCGATGTTCATATAGCAAGCCTTAGGGCTAAGCTTAAAGAAAGTGGCAAGTACATAGAAACAGTTAGAAACTTAGGCTATAGGTTTGGAGAAATATGAAAAATTTACTAGAGAAAAGCATGGTTAAAATATTTAGCTTAATCTTGCTTTTGACATTTTTTATAAATATCAGCATATCCTTTAGGGAAAAGATAAAAGCTCAAAATGAATTCATGAGGAATTCTTTGGGCTTTCTTTTCTATGAGTTAAAAACAAGGGATGTTGAAATTCTAAGGGATTTTGAAAAATCTTATCCTTCCTATAAATTGATTTATTTTGACGATGATAAAAACATCATCTTTAGGTCAAAAAACGAACTAAAAATTGATAAGGTCAAGATAAACAATAGGGAAAAAACTCAAAAAATCGACTACAAGCTAGACGATTCCCTAAACACTGCCTACTATATCGGAGGGAATAATAACCTTATGATTAAGTCAAACAATACTATCCTCGATTTCTTTGACGGTAGAATTATTTCTCTCTATCTCTTGCTTTACATCTTAATTTTTGGCCTTATAAAATTCATCTCTTCAACTATGGTTGACACTTACATCAAAGGCCTTAGTCGCCTTGATGAAAATTATGATTTTTCAAGCCTTGATCCAGCTTATGAGGAACTTAGGCCATATTTTAAAAATCTAATCTCATCCAAAAAAGAATTAAGGAAAGAAGTAGACCTCTATGCCAGAAACTTCAAGGAAATTATTAATATAACAGAAAATATGCAAGAGGGCCTAGTTATCTGTGATGAAGATGGCAAAATTGAAATCATGAATACAGCTGCCAAAAAATACCTTGATAAGGAAAGTTACCTTTCCTTTATGGACCTTATAGATGATGAACAATACAAAAAGGCCATAGATGAAACCCTCAAAAGTCAAAAAAGCAGGTCTCTAGTCCTTGATGTAAATAACTTCAACCTAAAAATTTTCATCGACCCAATTATTGACACCAAGCCTAGGGGTTTTGTCCTAATAATTCTTGATAACTCAGAAACAAGGAAGGCTGAGCTAATGAGAAGGGAATTTTCTGCCAATGTAAGCCACGAACTAAAAAGTCCACTAACAAGCATAAATGGCTATGCAGAATTGATAGCAACTGGCATAGCCAAAAAGGAAGATATAAGAAGCTTTGGCAAAATCATCTACAAGGAAGGTAACAGACTCCTACATATAATCGATGATATCCTAAAATTATCTAGACTTGATGAAGATGACAAAGAAAATGACTATGTCAAGCTTGATATAAAAGATATAGTAGACTCCATAATAGAAAATTATAGAAAAAAGTCTGATGATAAAAATTTGGAAGTTACAAACAAGCTTACATCCTTTAAGATAAAGACATCACTATCTCTTTTTACCGACCTAATCTCAAATATTTACGAAAATGCTATAAAATATACTTTGGATGGAGGAAAAATAGAAATTTCATCTATCTTATTAGATAAAAAACTAACTATATTTATCAAAGACACTGGGGTAGGAATAAGTCAAAAAGATATACCTAGAATTTTTGAGAGGTTCTATGTAGTTGATAAGGCAAGAAAGAGGGATCAAGAATCGACAGGACTTGGCCTTTCAATTGCTAAGCACATAGCAGATCATCTAGGTATAAAGCTTGCACTTACAAGCAAGCTAGGTCTGGGTACAACTTTTAAAATCATCATAAATTTATAAGATATGAAAATTAATTGCTTTATCCTGTTAAATTTGATACAATCTAACTAACGATAATATTGGAGGGAAATTATGAAAGTAACTATATGTTCTTGTGCAAGATGCACTGCCCATGGAAATGATTTTCTTTATGATTCAGCAAATATAGTTAAGACTGATATAGCCTATGCTTACAAGCTGGAAGGTCTTAGCGATGTTCCTGAAATAGAGATAGTTTATGAAAATATAATGAATGAAATTGACAACCCATCAAAAAATGCTCCATTAGTAAAAATTGACGATACATATATTAAGAAGGCTAAGCCTGAAGTAATGATGGAGATGATGTTTGATAAATTAAAACCACATAAGTAGCAAAAAGAGGATAAATAATGAAAGAATCATACATAGATATACTCAACATCAGAAGAATGGCCTTCGAAGCAGTAGCAAAGATTGCCTATGAAGATAGACCAATCACTGACATAGCTCTTGAAATATACGATATTCTTCCTGGTGAAGAGGCAAAGTACAGAGAAAATATTTTTAGAGAAAGAGCAGTAATGGGAGAAAGACTTAGAATGTGTATAGGTCTTGATGCTAGAACTGCTGCAAATACAGACGCTGTAACAGATGGTCTAGACTCAATGGATTATGATAGGAGAATCTACAATCCACCTCTAGTTTCTGTTATCAAGATTGCCTGCGAAGCCTGCCCAGAAAACAAGGTAACTGTAACTGACCAATGTCACGCTTGTATAGGCCATCCTTGTGTTAATGTCTGCCCAAAAAATGCTGTTAGCTACTCAGCTAAGGGTGCTTATATAGATCAAGACAAATGTATAAAATGTGGCAAGTGTGTTGATGCTTGTCCATATCATGCCATAAACCACCAAAAAAGACCATGCGCAGAGTCTTGTGGAGTTAAAGCTATAAGCTCAGATGATCTAGGCAGAGCTGATATTAACGAAGATAAGTGTGTAGCCTGTGGTAGATGTATAATATCCTGCCCATTTGGAGCAATTTCTGATAAGAGCGAGATCTACCAACTTATCAAATCCCTACAATCTGAAAGGAAAGTCTATGCCATAGTAGCTCCTTCCTTTGTAGGTCAATTTGGTGCCCATGTAAGTCCTGAACAAATCAGAGAAGCCATTAAACAACTAGGCTTTGATGATGTAATAGAAGTAGGCCTTGGGGCTGACCTTACAACCATGAACGAAGCTCACGAATTCCTAGAACAAGTTCCAACAGGAGAGATTCCTTTTATGGGTACAAGTTGTTGTTTCTCATGGAAGTCCATGGTTAGAAAGCAATTCCCTGACATAAATGACAAGATTTCAGAATCATCAACACCAATGATTTATTCTGGCAAGCAAATGAAAAAACGTGACCCAAACTGCGAAGTAGTTTTCATAGGACCATGTATATCAAAGAAGCTTGAAGCCCTAGAAGAAGAAGTAGCAGAAGTAATTGACTTCGTTATAACCTACGAAGAACTTTTAGGAATGTTCCTTGCTAAGGGTATCGAGCCATCAGAAATAGAAGTTGATGAACCAATGATGGATGCATCAGAAACAGGAAGATTTTACGCCGTAAGCGGTGGAGTTGCTGAAGCTGTAAAAAGAAGAATAAACGAAATCAATCCAGACATAGCAGTAAATGTAGAAGCAGCAGAAGGGCTTGACAATTGCGTTAAGCTTGCAAGAATGGCTAAGCTTGGCAAGATGAATGGCAAGCTAATCGAAGGAATGGCATGCTTGGGTGGTTGCGTTGGTGGTCCTGGTACTGTAGTTGCAGAAAATAAAACAGGCAAGGCTGTCAAGGCTTTCGCTAGTAAGTCAATCTACAAATCACCAGCAGAAAACGAACACATACCTCAAGAAGATAGACCAGACGATAGCAAATTACAAAAATAATTAATAACTCAACTCGAAAGAAGCTAGGAAGACTTACTTTTGGGTTGAGTTTTTCTTTGCTAAAAGGGCCATTACAGAAAAATAACTTATCCTAGCCCTGATTCGGTGGAGGGTCTAGTTTAAACTCGAGAGTGAAAATCAATTGCAATCCTTTAGTTAATATGATAGAATTAAGTAAACGAACAATGTTCAGTATTTAAGGTCAGCAAGTATAATTAACCATTTGAATATTTTACTAAGGCCAAGTCTGCCCTATACATGAACAAAGTTCAATATTTTAAAGGAGTTCTTATGATTAACAAAAAGCTTGCTAAACTTTTAGCTACTGACAAAAAATATCTTTTTGCAAATTTGTTTTTTAGATATCTGTCTCTCTTAATGCAGATAGGAATTTTTTATCTTATTAGTGATTGTATAGGGAGGATTTTTGAAGATAGGCCAATTGATTATCCCAAATACCTAGCCCTAGGCCTAGTTTTTATAGGTATAAGGGTTTATAGTCAGTACAAGGTGTCAGATATTTCTTTTATCTCTACTATGAAGCTAAAGGAGAAGATGAGGCTTATGATTTTTGATAAGCTAATGGACGATGGTCTTGATTACAAAAGATCCCTTTCCACATCCTCACTCTTGCAATTAGCTGTCGAGGGTGTCGATCAATTGGAAATATATTTTACTTCCTACTTACCTCAGCTTTATTACAGTTTGTCATCAGCTCTTGTAGTTTTTGCACTAATTTCTTTTATAAGCCTAAAGGCATCACTTATCCTTTTGATTTGCGTTCCTCTAATACCGATATCCATAGTTCTTGTCCAAAAAATCGCCAAGAAACTTTTGGGTAACTACTGGACTTCCTATACGACCCTTTCTGATATCTTCTTAGAAAATCTCGAAGGCCTAACAGAGCTTAAAGTCTATGGGTCAGATGCTTATAGGCAAGATTTGATGGATGATTTTGCAGAAAAGTTTAGGAAGGCGACCATGAGGGTTCTTGTAATGCAATTAAACTCAACTTCAATCATGGACATAATAGCCTATGGTGGAGCAGGCCTTGGTATTTCGATAGCCTTAATAGAATTTGCCCAGGGAAATATTACGATTTTTGCTCTAATTTTTATTAGTCTTTTGGCAAGCGAGTTCTTCCTTCCCCTAAGGCTTTTGGGTTCATTTTTCCATATAGCAATGAATGGAATCGCAGCTTCAAATAAACTTATGGCCCTTATCGATTGTGAAAGTCCTAAAGAGGGTGGAGAAAAAATAAAGGACGATAATATAGCTATTAGCCTAAAAAATGTAAGTTTTTCTTATAATAATGATAGAAAAATCTTGGATGACATAAATATCGACCTTAAAAGTGGAGAATTTATAAGTCTAGTAGGTCTAAGTGGGTCAGGTAAATCAACCATAGCAAGACTTCTTACAGACATGACCTTAAAATATGAGGGGGCAATCCTCGTAAATGGTAAGGAGAAAAGTAAGCTTGACCCAAAAGATTTGCATGAGAAAATCATAAGAGTTGACTTTGACCAAAAACTCTTTAAGGGAAGCCTCAGGGAAAATCTCCTTATCGCTAATCCAAAACTAAAAGACCAAGATCTAATCAAGGTCCTAAAGGAGGTCAATCTTTACGAATTTTTTGACCAAGAAGCAGGCCTTGATACTCAAATTTTGGAAAATTCTTCTAATCTATCGGGAGGTCAAAGGCAGAGGCTAGTCCTTGCTAGGGCATTTTTGGCTGATGGACTCCTCTATATCTTTGACGAAGCTACAAGCAATATCGACTGTGTAAACGAAGAAAAAATTATGAAAATCATCAAAAAACTAAGCGAGGATAAGGCGGTCTTAATGATTTCGCATAAGCTAATAAATCTCACAGCTTCCAAGAGGATTTACTTTATGGAGAAGGGTCAAATAAAATCCTTCGGAAGCCACGAAGAACTTTATAGAAATTCTAAGCCTTATAGGGAAATTTTTGATAAGCAAGAAGAACTTGTTAATTATATAAAGGGGGTAGACTATGAAAAATAGAAGGAGCGGTTTTCTGATAATGAAAAATATGCTAAGTCTTGTGGGTGATTTGTATCCCCTTATGATTCTAGCAGTTTTTATAGGAAGTCTTGGCCACTTGTGTGCAAGCTTCGTTACAATATTTGCAGGCTTTGGTCTTCTTGCTATAATTAAAGGAGCAAATTTTTACTTTTTTATAAAAGTGATTCTAAGTATTGCTGTCTTTAGGGGAATCTTTCACTATATAGAGCAATACCTAAACCACTACCTAGCCTTCAAAATCTTGGCAAAGATTAGACATCTAGTTTTTAAAAAAATGAGAAAGCTTGCACCAGCCAAGCTATGTACAAAGGAAAGGGGCAAACTAATAAGCCTTATCACATCAGATGTCGAGCTACTAGAAGTCTTTTATGCCCACACGATTTCGCCTATAGCCATAGCCATCTGCTACATGATTTTTATGCTAATCTTTATCAGTCGCCTTAGTATCTACCAAGCAGGTCTAGCCTTCCTAGCCTATCTATCCATAGGATGTATAATTCCTCTCTATATAGGAAAATTAAACAAAGACCTAGGCCTTCTTAGTAGAAATAAGACTGGAGAGCTTAACTCCTTTGTTCTAGAAAGAATTAGAAATCTTTATGAAGTAAAGCAATTTAAGCTTAAAGAAGAAACTAAGGAAAAATTAATAGAAAAATCTAGAGCTTTGAAGGAGGTAGATTATAAAATAAATAAAATAAAATCCCTCCAAGAAGCCCTAACAACTGGACTTGTCCTTTTATCGAGCCTTGCCATGCTTATCCTATCCATCTACCTATACAAGAAACAAATCATAGGACTTTATGCAATAATCCTTGCAAGTCTTTCTATCCTATCAAGTTTTGGCCCCTTCATAGCCCTAGCCAATCTTGGTAACTTCTTAGCCTTTAGCCTTGCTAGTGCCGATAGACTTCTAGACCTCCTTGAAGAAAGTCCAATAGTAGAAGAAAATCTAGAAGATAGACAAGGGGAAGATTTCATTAAGGCTAATATAAAAAACATTTCCTTTGCCTACAAGAATGAAGAAATCATAAAAGACTTTTCTCTCCCTATAGAAAAAGGCAAGATTTTAGGACTTTATGGGAAAAGCGGTTGCGGCAAATCGACTATTCTAAGGCTTTTGATGAGATTTTGGGATGTCGATAAGGGAGAAATAAGCATAAATGATGACAACATAAAAAATATCCCTAGCAAAAATCTAAGAAAAATGCAAAGTCTTTTGGCCCAAGACACATATATTTTCAATATAAGTATAGAAGATAACATAAGACTTGCCAAGCTTGATGCAACAAAAGAAGAAATAATCGAAGCTTCAAAGAAAGCCTCCATCCACGACTTTATAGTTTCCCTCCCAAACTCCTACAAAAGCCTTGCAGGAGAAGTGGGCAGTGGACTTTCTGCTGGAGAAAGACAAAGGATTGGAGTCGCTCGTGCCTTCCTCCACGATTCAGAGCTTATGCTCTTTGATGAACCAACCAGCAATCTTGATATCCTAAATGAGATAATAATTCTAAAATCAATCAAAGAATCCTCCAAGGACAAGACCATCCTACTTGTATCCCACAGCCTATCAAGCTTATCCATAGCTGATCAAAAAATAAAAGTAGGAGATAGAAGGAAATCCTAGAAGCCTTATTTGTCTTTATCAATCTTAATGATATAATTAAGGAGATAAGAAAAAAAGAGAGGTAACTATGGGTCAAACTACTATCATGCTCATGATTGTAACCGTTGTATCTAAGATATTCGGTTTTCTGAGAGAAGCTGTAATGGCTTCCTACATTGGAGCAAGTGATTTAAAAAGTATATACACCACTGCCAACACCCTTCCAGTTGTAATAGCAAACTTTGTGGCAGTTGGGATTATTTCAGGCTTTATACCAATTTATAATAAGGCCAAGAAGGAAGAAGGAGAAAAAGCAGCAGAGGACTTTACATCAAATATCCTAAACATCTTGATGGTCTTTGGAGTATTCGCAGTCATATTCGGCATAATACTTGCAAGACCATTTTCTAAAATCCTTTCGCCAGACCTATCGGGCCAGTCCCTAGATCTTGCGACTAACTACACAAGAATAATGATGTTTGCAGTCTTCGCCTACCTATACTCAGCAGTATTTAGAGGATATCTGAACTTAAAGGGCAATTTCTTTGATCCTGCCATAACAGGCATAATCATGAATATAATAATAATTGCCTTCACAATCCTTACAGGACTTACTAAAAATCCTTACATGCTAATTATAGGAGCCCTTCTGGGAAATACTCTCCAGTATATCCTATTTCCACGAGCAGCAAGAAAGAAAGGCTATAAGCACAAGAAAATCTTAGACATCCACAACAAATATGTAAGAAGTCTTATGCTTGTTGCAGTTCCTATCATCCTATCATCAGCTGCCGGAGAAATTTCTATAATAATAGATAACTCCATGGCATCAGCTTTCTTTGGTAAGGCTTCCATATCAAAGCTCTTTTACTCAAAGACCATGCTAACAATGATAACAGGAATTATAACAATCTCAATAACTACAGCCCTATTTCCAACCATAGCTGAGCTTGGAGCAAGTGGTCAGATAGAAAAGATGAAAAAATCCATCAGCTCATCTGTAGTATCCACCATGCTTTTGGTAATACCTGCAAGTATAGGCATGGCTGTCTTGGCAGAGCCAGTAATAGGAGTAATATTCGAAAGAAATGCCTTTACGAGGGAAGATACCATAGCCGTAGCAATCCTTGTAGCAGCCTATGCACCAAACAACATCTTCCAATCCATGATAGATGTAATAGATAGGGGTTTTTATGCAGTTGGAGATTCCAAAACACCAGTAATAGTCGTACTGATCCAACAAGGGCTAAATGTAATCTTTAACCTAATCCTAATTAAATTCTTCGGCATCAGGGGTCTTGCTTATGCTACTGTCCTATCAACAGCAGTAGGAACTATCCTTATGGCATATCAATTTAGGAAAAAATTTGGAAGCTTTAACTTCAAAACTTCCATCATATCCATAATCAAGATATGCATAATCACAGCCATAATGTCCCTTGTAGCTGTAAGATCAAACAACTTCCTAGCGGCTCATACATCTAGGCTACTAGCCTTGTTTGGAGCAATAATACTAGCTATGCTAATCTATGCTATCCTAATCTTAATTGCAAGAATCCCAGAAGTAATGGTAGCAAGCAACAAAATATATCACAAGATAAAAAGAAAATAAAAAACCGAGCCAAGTGGCATAAAGCAATCCAATAAAGGAAGCTTTAAGCCTACCGGCTCGTTTTTTTTACTAAAATAATAAAAAACTCCCACGACCACCCCTGTCATCCTTAATGGAATTGTCACAGTAAGCATAGCGAACTGATGAAATTCCTTAATCGAGGCTTTGCGAGGCGAAGCAGTGCTAAGCCCGCAAACTACCGTCGAGGAGCGATAGCGACGTGAGGATCTCCCACCTGTCATCCTTAATGGAATTGTCACAGTAAGCAAAGCGTGCTGATGAAATTCCTTAATCGAGGCTTTTCGAGATGAGCATTCAGTTTATAAGGCGAATCCGAAAACTACCGTCGAGGAGCGATAGCGACGTGAGGATCTTTTGACGTCATTATATTACTATGACTTTTAAAAAAGCTATTAAGATTCCTCCTCACTTAGTTCGTTCGGAATGACAGAAGGTCTTCTTTCTACGTCCCTTTTTTGTCATCCTTAATGGAATTGTCATAGCAAAAATAGCAACGTGAGGATCTACCAACCCTGTCATCCTTAATGGAATTGTCACAGTAAGCAAAGCGTGCTGATGAAATTCCTTAATCGAGGCTTTTCGAGATGAGCATTCTGCTTATAAGGCGAATCCGAAAACTACCGTCGAGGAAGAAGCTTTGCTTCTGACGTGAGGATCTTTTTCTAAGTTATTAGAAATTTAGTGAAAATCTCATATTTTAATTTGCTTGTAGTATTTGATTTTTCATAAATATTGATACTATTTTTGAGAAGTTTTCTAGGTTTGTTATCCTACAAAAGTCTGTGTTGTAGATTAGCTTGGCATTTTCTACGTCTTCTTCTTCTCCAGTAAAGACTCCTAAAATTGAAACGTCATTTTCCTTTATATTTCTAACTTCCTTAGCAGTATCTTTGACAGCATTGTCATCGATATATTGGTCCTTGTCTAGTAATTTTACTGTGTTGATATTACTTTTTTCATCGTGGGGTTTGCCATCGGATAGGATTATTATAATGTTTTTGCAAGTATCCTTATCTTTTTCTAACAAGTCGTGGAGGGTCTTAAAGGCAAGGCCATCCCTGTTAGAGCCGGAAGCAAAATAGTTAAAGATTTTCTCGTTATTTTCCCTTTCGTCATAGTCCCTAAAGATATTAAAGACCGTAAAATCTTTGAGGGTCGAAAAACTCATCACCCTTATTGGGATATTTAGGGCATCCATTGCCTTTTCTATTATATAGGCTTCATTGGCGACCATGGCTTGGCGGCTTATCTGACTGGCAGAGCCATCAAGGAGGAGGTCTACCTTAAATTTACTTACATCGTCACTTTCTTCGTTGATAAAAACATCATAATCATGAAGGACACTTGCCCTCCAAGCCTTGGTTGAATCAATTGCTCCAAAGTTCTTGTAGACCTCGTTGTAGTCGAGGAAGTTTGCTATGGAATTTTTGATAGAAAGGGTTAGCTCGTTTATGGAGCGGTTGTTGATAGCCATATTTTCTTTGATATATTTTTCGTTTTTCTCAGCCTGTTTGACCCTAGCTTTTTTGTAGAAACGGGCGTTGGCTTTGGTGGAGTATTCTCCCCTAGTAAAGTAGAGCCTCTTGTTCTTGTGGATTCCCTTACACATCTTCTCTTCCAGAGCCGATAGCTTTTCTTTAGGCATAACTGATAGGCCATAGAAGTCTTCTATAAATTCGCTTGAAGAGTGGTAGGCATCCTCGCCCTTGTTTAAAAACATGAGGTTTCTATCATTGTCTTGTTTTTTCTCTGCAAGGTAGATATTACCCGTAAATTCTGCAGACCCTATACCGAATTGCTCCCTAAGATATTCTTCAGTGTACTTGGCATTATCAAGGTCTATATCCTCATCATCAAACTTTTGGGGCTTCTTCTCCTTGACCATCTGAGAAAAAGCCTCCCTATCCTTAGCCGACCTATCAAAGCGGAAATAAGTCTTAAAAAACTTATCAAGTTTATCGATTAAATCGGTAGTATTTGTAGTTTGGATAGAAAAAAGGGCAGAGTATATATCCCTGAAAAGCCTACCTTCAGTGATTGGTCTAGCAAGTATCCTTCCGTAGTAAGCCTTTTCTATTTGCTCTTTTAAATCCTTAGGCTCGTGGTAGGCGTACTTATCCATAATCTCCTTGGCATATTTTTTCCTAAAGTCTTCAATAACAAGATTATCCTTGGCGATTTCCTTATAGGAAATATCAGCTAGGAGAATTTCTGTCATAAACTTAAAATCTTCATAGAAGCTATTATCCTTCTTTATATAAGAAAAGAAGGAGGCTAAAATCTGCAAATCAAAATTACCTATCTTAAAACCTGTAATCATATTAAGGTAGATTTGATCCATGGGGTAGGATTCTTTAGGTAGGAAGTCATAGGACTTGGCGAAGTCCCAGATTATGTTGTACTGTCTGATTTTTTCTAATTGATCAATCATCAAAGACACTTTCTCCTATATCTGTTGGAATTTTACTCTTTAGGCTATCGAGGACGATTTGTCTTTCAAACTCGTCAAAGGACTTGTTGACAAGACCCATCATGAGGGCTTGGTAAGGAGAAAGACCAATCTTTATAGTTTCGATTGCTCCGATTAGACCACGAAGGTCGACAGACTTAGTAGAAATTTCGTTGTTCTCGCTTTTTGTTTGTAGGCTTATAAAAAGGTCAATAAAGGCCTTTCTATACTTTTCTTTAAGAGTTGGGAAATTGTCAGAAAGGAGCTTATCCAAGTTAGCCTTGGAAATATTTGGAACATTGATAATCATAAACCTTGATGAAAGGGCTTCATTTAGCTCTCTAGTACCAACATAACCGTAGTTCATTGTAGCAATAAATCTTGTATTAGGATCAAGGACTATCTTCTCATAACCTGAAAGGTCGATAATCCTCCTATGGTCAAGACTTGCGTGGAGGACGGAAATCGCCTCGTTTTTCGCCATATTTATCTCATCCAAAATAGCAAAGCCTCCCTTTTCGGCTGCTTCTGTAATAGGACCCTTCCTAAAAACAACTTCACCATTTTTGAAAGTATCTGCACCAATAAGGGAAGCTGAGTCGGTATTGACATGGAAAGAAACATTATAGGAAGGCCTTTGGAAAAGATAGGAAAGATTGGACGAAAGGACGTTCTTTCCTGTAGCCTTGGCTCCAGTAAGGAGAATGTTCTTTCCAGCCAAAAGAGCAGCTATGGCCTCTTCCAAAACTTCCTTGCCATAATATTTGTATTCGGGCTTAATAACCCTGTCGTTGTCAGGAAGTCCATTTTCTTTTCTATATGCTTCTAATTGTCTAATCAAATTTTCATCTATATTTTCTTCTTTTAAGTATTGTATCATGTTTCACCTCGGCTTTATTATACATTTTTAAGCCAAATAATCACTTAATAAAAAAATCAAAAATTTTTACTAAAAAGTCTATATTTTCCTAAAAAATGGGTGTATAATAAAAAAATAAAAAAGCTATAAAATCATATATTAGAAGGGTAAATAATGAAAAAAGCGAAAAGAATTTTAGCATTAATAACTTCATTAACTATAGTTGCATCAAATATAAGCCCAGCTTTTGCGGGAAAATTTGAAAGCGAATACAATGATATAAACAAAGACAAGAAATATCCCCAAATAGATAATAGAATCATCAACACACTAGATAATGATGAAATTTATAATCTAAAGGAAGGGGAAAGCATAAGTGATCCAGAACAGCCTGATGTCTATACATACAGGTGGTCTTACAAAAGACCAGTAACTGGAAGATCGGTAAACATTAAGGAAATGGAGCTTGCCTCCCAACCCTATGTAGCAAGCGTTGGAGAAAAGGCAAGCGAGGAAGAAAAAGCCAAGGTAAATTACAAGCTTAAACCTCCAATCCTTAAAGGATACAAGAAGCCAGAAGAAGATTATCAAGCAAGCTATGACTTCATAAAGGACAATGCTAGTGAAAAAGAAGCCTTCCTACACAATGGCACAAGGGACATAAACTACGAGCCTACCACAAACAGTGGCATCAAGGTAAAACACCTCTTTCAAAAACTGGAAGATAGAAACTCCTACGAAAACCTAGATGGTGGAGCTGACATCATAACCAAGCAGAAAAACTTCTTTGGAGAATTTCCAAAGACAGGTCAAAAGTTGAAGCTTGATAATCTCTTCAGTAGAAATGTCGAAAACCCAATAGGTTATTCGGACAGAGAGTTTTTGGATTTGAAAGAAAAAATCAAGGGATTCGAACCAGAAAGAAATGCCGACAATTTGGAAATAATTGTTCCAGAAGTTGCTAACGCTCCTTTTGTAATCCACTACAACAGAAAGAGCTTCCAAGTAAAAATAAATACCGATGGAGGAACTTACATTCCAGATATGATCCTCTTTTATGGTCAAACTATCCCACCAGTAACACAGATACCTAAAAAAGACGGAGCAGTATTCGATCATTGGGAAGCAGATAAGGATATTTTAATAAAAGATAAGAGTGGGGCAGAAACAACAATAAAAGCCAAGACTCCTATCGATATGAAAAAATATCAAGATGGCTTTAGACATGCTATGCCGGCAGAAGATATCACCTTCAAGGCTATCTATAAGGAAAATGATAAGGCTGAGTATTCGGTGGAATTTTGGGTAGAAAAAGCAGATTATGATGACAAAAAGCCAAATCTTTCCATCAAAGATAAGTATGAATTTGTTGGAAACCGTGTACTTACAGGTAAGACAGGATCCGTTCCAGATATAGCCAGTACATCCAAAGATGGTATAGCCTTTCCTGACCTAGACAAGGCTAGGCTAAACAAAATTTATAAGGATAGTGCTGAGTTTGATAAATATTTTAAGTATAACAAGGAACTAACCGACAAGCAAAATCAAGATGTATCCAATGAAAAGGTGGAAGATGATTCTGGCGAATCGGTATACAAAAAAGTCTCTAGAACCATAGACGCTGCTGGCAATACCAGCTACAAAATCTACTTCGATAGGCAAGTCTACACCCTCTACTTTTCAAAGTTAATTACGGAAAATGATAGTAAAGGTGAATTTTGGCCTATTATTACAAAGGATGGCAAGGTCTATGACTCTAAAAAAGGCAATCCTTATAGCTTCAAGGCTCGTTTTAACCAAAACTTGCAAGGCTTGTGGCCAGATCCAATCGAAAATGTCAAAGGCTACCCTGAAGATTATCGTAGTTTGGGTTGGGTAGCTTCGACCAAGAATAAAGCATATTCTTATAGGGATACCCACCCTATAGGCTAACAGCAGATGACTTCCTAGATTCTAGCGATATTAAAGATAAAAAAAAGGGTGGTTACTCAAAGACACTTCCCCTTGGCGATAATGGCGAAAGGCCATTAGGAGAAAGGGAGATGTGCTTTGGTATAGATTCAAGTGATCAAAGCGTACCTTACCAAGTTCAGTTTATTATGGATACCTATCCTGGTTTTGAAGTTGAAGGCGAACATGTAGAATCCCTCCACGACTTTGCCCTACATTATAGGAAATTTGATTCCCCTTTAGGTGATTATGATTTCACTCCGCCTGATATAGAAGGCTTTGAGCCAAAAAATGAGAAAACAAAAAGAAAAGAAGCGAAGGATAAGGATGATTGGGAAGGACTAAATGATGAGGATAGTGATAGGTTAGAGGAATTTAAGACCTACCTAAAATTTATAGGAGCCCCAAGAGAAGATGTAAAAAACTATGAAGACCTCTATAATGAAAAATATAAGATAAGATTTTTAGGTCAGTTTCCTGAAAAAGTTGAGAATGATCAAGAAGAAGAGAATCAAGATGAAAATAAGGAAGAGAATAATCAAGAGGGCAATCAAGAAGATAAAAACAAGGAAGAAAATAATCAAGAAAAAGAAAATGTTGAACCGATAGAATTTGATCAAAATTACAATCTAGAATTTGAATATTCACGCAAGTCCTACACAATAAACTTTAACAATGACCCAAGAAAGGTTAGGGATGATACTTCCTACAAAAAATCAGAAAAAGAATCAGTCCCTTACCAACATCCACTAAGGTGGCTAGACGGAGTTTACAACTTTGATTATGATAAGTCTGATGAAGAAAACAAAGAGGCAAGGGAAGAATATGATCAAGAGCATATCATAGACAATAGGGTTCCAGAAAAGCCTGCTTGGGTGCCAAAGTCCTGGAAGTTTTTGGGTTGGTCCTTAAACCCTGAGGGCACTAGCCTAGTTAGGGATGGAAATTATACCATGCCAGCTCGCAATATTACCCTCTATGCTAAATGGGGATGTGATACCAAGAGGAAAGTTACTTTCGATTTAGGCTTGGATGCTGGTGAAACTACTAAGTACATGATAAAGGCTAATGACCTAAAGAGTATCAAGTATGATGTTGGCGATGACGTAAGGACAAGTATTAAGGAAAATAAGAAGTACAAACTCCCTACAGAAGATAAGACTTCGACTTCTGGCAAGCAAGTCTTTCTTGTTGATAATGGTTTATCTATAAAATCCCCAGCCATACCTAGAAGACCTGGTTATGATTTTATGGGTTGGGAGCATGTAGTATATAAAAAAGATAGCAAGGGAGACGATACTAGCGAAGTTGATGATTCATTCAAACAAAAATATCATCTACCTCGCCAATATACTTTCGAAAGTGAAGTATATTCGGATGTTTACCTAAAGGCTATTTGGGCAAAGAACAACCTCTATGATGTTAAGATAAAAGATCATATATTAGACGATAAGCTAAATGAAGTAAAGACAGAAACTAATATTTTGGAAAATCAAAGAGAGGGTACTTTTGCCTTCTACTTTGCAAGACTCCAAGGCGAAAAGCTAACCCTAGTAGCAGATAAGGATCTTGACCAAGCACCAGAAGATGTCAAAAACACCTTTACACAATACAGGGCTAAGCTTAAAGAGAAATCTGCCATAGCTGATAATAGAAATGCTGATTCAAGCGATGGGGTAAATACCTACTATCAAAACATCAAGGTTGATCCTACCACTTCCCCAAATGCCTACAATGAGTTGCAATTTTTCTATAAGCCATATCGTAAGAGGGAATACAAGGTAAATTACCTACTCGTAGATAATAATGCCGACCTTAATGATACAAAAAAATACCCAAGTGTTGGAAAGCCAAATACAAACTTGACCAAGCCAATAATGGATCAGGATGATGTATTAAATGGTAACAGACACTACGATGCGAGAAACTTTAGGTCAATCCCAGGTTTTAAACTTGTAAGCAAGCCTCAAGTTCAACTTGTTTTCGATGTAAATGAAGAAAATAACAAGCTTCTAAAAATAAATGGAGTAGATGTTGGAGATGATTTAGAAAATGCTCAAGTCAACTTCTACTACAAGGATATTAGGGTTATCAAAAATAATGGCGATAAACCACCAAAAGGCTATCATAGGGTAAGCTTTATAGCAAAAGACCATGGTTCATTCGGTAAGGATGAACATGGCAAGCCAATCAAGGAAGTCCATTACGATGTTATTGATGGTTTGTACTTTGCCAAAGCCCATGTTCCTACTAATGAGGGTAAAAAAGATAAGAATGACGCAGACCTTATCGCAGATCCTGGCTATCAAATAGGTAACTGGTCGCAAGAAGGCAATCCTACAAGTGGCTTGCTTGATCCTTATACAGTTATAAGCAAGGATTACACCTTCGAGATTAACTTTATAGAAAGAAAGTATCCGGAAATAAGTCCTATCAAGGTCTTTGAATCAGCTAAGGATGGAGATAGCTATATCAACAACTTTATGCTAACTAAGGCTGATTACGATAAGGCCCTAGAAGACTTTAGAAAGATGCCTGATTACGAGTCTTACCAAATACTTGATGACGATGAGGCTATTTATGAAAAGCTAAAGGAAGATCCTCTTTATAGGGATCAACCTTCTGACCCAGAGCCAATCAAGACAAGTATAAGGGTCAAAATCAACTTTAATGATAAGTCTAGCAAAGAATTTGCTATTCCAGTCTTAGTTTACAAAAATATTTACAGGGCCCTTGATAGCAAGAGCAAACCAAATATCGTAAATAAAGATGACTTCTTGAAAGGTTTTGTTAAAGTAACAGTTGACCCAACTGATAATGCGACTGATAAGCAAACAAAAACTTATTATGTAAATCCAAAGGCAAAGCTGATAATTCCAGAAAAAGACCCAAGTCCAGAAGATGCCAAGAAATATACTTTTGAAAAATGGTCTGATGGAAAGGTGGACTATAACTTTAAATATAGATTTAAGTTCCAAAAAGATACAGAGATCCAAGCTATATATAAGGAAGATAAGAAAGATATTATAGCCTATGATCCAAAAGAACCAATCACAAGACCAGAAGGCTATGTGAGGGTAAGCTTTAAGGCAGACGAAGGTCTAAGCCTTGGTCAAGAAAAAGCCTACTATATAAGGAAGGAAGCAAAAATCAATCTAGGAAATAAGGCGATTGAAAAACCTTCTGTAAATAATGACATAGGCTACAAATTTGACAAGTGGGATTATAAGGATGACACACTTATCGACAAAGATATCCTAGTGAGGGCAAAAGCCACAAAATTTGATGATGTAATAGCAAAAATTGATGAAAATACTAAAAAGCCAGACAGATATGTAGAAGTAAAATTTGTTGCAGGGGAACATGGTAGCGTTGAAGAAAAAACATACTATGTAAATCCAACCAAGTATGTAAAACTAACCCCACCAAGCACCAAGGCCGATACTGGTTATACCTTTGCAGGTTGGGATAAGAATGCTACAGAATTTAATATCTACGATACAGGTACAACAATCACAGCAAACTTTAACCCAATTGATTCTGTAATACCAAAGACCAAGGATGACGATTCAGAAAAACCAGCGGGCTTCGTAGAAGTAAACTTTGAAATAGAAGGAAAAGGTGGAAAAATAGTAGACGGACAACCAACAACCTACTATGTAAAACCAAATACCGAAGTAACAATCCCACAACCACAAACCAAGGCAGACATAGGCTATGAGTTTGACAAATGGGAACCAGATACAACAACTCCAAGAAAATACACAGACAAAGTAACAACAATAAAAGGTTCCTTCAAAGCCCTCCCTGCATATATACCAGCAAAAGATAAAGACGAAAAAGATAAACCTAATGGATATATAAGAATAGTCTTTAGGGCAGATAAAAATGGTTGGCTAGCTGATGAACAAAATAATTTTATTGACCAAAAAGTTTACTATGTAAATCCAAAGGCGAAAATTGACTATGTGAAGGACTTAACACAAGGAATAGAAAAAGTCGCAAACCCAGCCTACACAGCAGACGGTGGATCTTGGAAAGACGAAACAGGCTTACTAAGTAAACTCTTCACCAAGGACAAACTATATGTCTACCACTTCAAAGAAGCCCAAAATATAATAGCTGAAGGAAATGGTCAACCAATACCAGACGGATTTGTAAAAGTAAGCTTCAAGGCTGACGAAAATGGCAAACTAGAAGGCGACAAAAAAGAAATCACCTACTATGTAAACCCACAAGCAGGCATCAAACTAGTAGATGGTCAAGCAGGCGAGAAAGAACTTCAAGTACCAGATACAAAGCCAGATGAAAATTACAAATTCATCAAATGGTTTGAAGCTATTGACAAAACCACACCAATAACTGGAAATAGGGAATATGTTGCAATCTTTGGAAAAACTGAAGTAAGCTTAACCTACGACCTAAACGGTGGAAGTGGAAAAGCTCCAGAAACTAAGAAAGTTCCTTACGGCACAAGCCTAAGGCTTGCAACAGATGAAGGCATAAGCAAAAAAGATGCCAAATTCATAGGTTGGGATATAGAAGGAACAATCTACAAGCCAGGAGCTAAAATTACCCTAACCAAGGCTCAAAAAGCTAAAGCTAAATGGACTGATGATGAAAATATCATCTCATACAATCCAAAAGATCCAATCACAAGACCATCTGGCTATGTGAGAGTAACATTTAAGGCTGACAAAGGCCTAAGCCTCACCGAGGAAAGAGCCTATTATGTAAAAGCTGACAAGGGAATAAGCTTAAAAGAAATAAAAGATAATAAAGTGTTAGGATACCCAACATATGCAGAAGAAACTGGCTATAGTTTCAACAAGTGGGATAAAGACGAATCAACAGAAATAAAGACAGACATTGAACTAACAGCTAAGGCAAGAGAAGTTAATGATGTAGTGCCAAAAACTAAGGACGACGATTCAGAAAAACCAGCGGGCTTCGTAAAAGTAACCTTCGTAGCAGGGGCAAATGGAAACTTAGGAAAAGAAACAAATACATTCTTTGTAAATCCAAACAAGTATGCAAAACTAACCCCACCAAGCACAAAAGCAGATACAGGTTATGTATTTGCAGGCTGGGATAAGAATGCTAAAGAATTTAATATCTACGATACAGATACAACAATAAAAGCAAGCTTTAACCAAATTGATTCTGTAATAGCAAAAACAAAGGATGACGACTCCGAAAAACCAGCTGGCTTCGTAGAAGTAAACTTTGCGATAGACGGAGAAGGTGGAAAAATAGTAGACGGACAAGCAAAAACCTACTATGTAAAACCAAATACCGAAGTAACAATCCCACAACCACAAACCAAGGCAGACATAGGCTATGAGTTTGACAAATGGGAACCAGATACAACAACTCCAAGAAAATACAAAGACCAAGTAACAACTATAAAAGGTTCTTTCAAAGCCCTCCCTGCATATATACCAGCAAAAGATAAAGACGAAAAAGATAAACCTAATGGATATATAAGAATAGTCTTTAGGGCAGATAAAAATGGTTGGCTAGCTGATGAACAAAATAATTTTATTGACCAAAAAGTTTACTATGTAAATCCAAAGGCGAAAATTGACTATGTGAAGGACTTAACACAAGGAATAGAAAAAGTCGCAAACCCAGCCTACACAGCAGACGGTGGATCTTGGAAAGACGAAACAGGCTTATTAAGCAAATTGTTCTTCAAGGACAAACTATTTGTCTACCACTTCAAGGAAGCCAAGAATGTAATTCCTGATGGAGAGGGTCAACCAATACCAAAAGGATTTGTAAAAGTAAGCTTCAAGGCTGATGAGAATGGCAAACTAGAAGGCGACAAAAAAGAAATCACCTACTATGTAAACCCACAAGCAGGCATCAAACTAAAAGTTCTAGGTAAAAATGAACAAGCATCTGATAAAGAACTTGCAGTACCAGAAGCTATCGCTGATAAAGACTACACTTTCACCAAATGGGTAGAAGACCTAGACCTAGAAAACCCAATCACAGGTGATAGAAAATATGTAGCAAAATTCGCCAAAGGTCAAGTAAGCCTAAACTATGAAATAGGAGAAGATGCCCAAGGTACAGCTCCAGAAACAGTAACAAGAGCAAAAGGCACAAAAATAAGACTTGCAAGCGATAAAGGCATTAGTAAAAAAGACCACACATTCAAAGGCTGGAAAATAGGAGATGAAATCTACCAAGCTGGAGATGAGATAACCCTAAACAAAAACACAACAGCCACAGCTCAGTGGGAAAAAGATGCGGATGTTATCCCATACAAGCCAGAAAACCCAATAGCAAAACCACAAGGCTATCACAGGGTAAAATTTGAAGCTGATAACGGATTGGAATTAAGTGATGTTAACTACTACTATGTAAAAGATGGAAGTACACTAAAACTCGATGATCAAACACCAATCAAATATCCAACAGCAAGCCCTAAAGTAGGATACAAGTTTGACAAATGGGACAATGGCCCAGAAATCAAAAACATAACAGAAGATGTAACAATAAAAGCAACATCAAGGCAACTTCCACCTACAATCGAAAAGAAAGATGGAGAAGACAAACCAGACGGTTATGTAGAAGTAAAATTTGTTGCAGGGGAACATGGTCAGCTAGAAAAAGATGGAAAGAAAATAGAAGAAAAAATCTATTATGTAAATCCAACCAAGTATGTAAAACTAACCCCACCAAGCACCAAGGCCGATACAGGTTATACCTTTGCAGGTTGGGATAAGAATGCTACAGAATTTAATATCTACGATAAAGATACAACAATCACAGCAAACTTTAACCCAATTGATTCTGTAATACCAAAGACCAAGACAGATGATTCAGAAAAACCAGCTGACTATGTAGAAGTAAACTTTGAAATAGAAGGAAAAGGTGGAAAAATAGTAGACGGACAAACAACAACCTACTATGTAAAACCAAATACCGAAGTAACAATCCCACAACCACAAACCAAGGCAGAAATTGGCTATGAGTTTGACACATGGGATAAGAATACAAGTGAAAAAGCTGAGTATTCAACAGATACAAAAGTAAAAGGAAGCTTCAAAGAACTAGACAAATATATCCCAGCCAAAGATGGCAATATAGAAAACAAAAAACCAGAGGGATATATAGCAGTAGTATTCAAAGCTGACAAAAATGGAAGCCTAGAAGAAAAAGGTCAAACAATCGACCAAAAACTATACTACCTTCACCCAGACCTTAAAATTAATGAAGGATTAGTAGAAAAACTAACAAAAGACCTAGTCAAAAAACCAAACCCAGCCTATACAGCAGATGGAGGAAATTGGAAAGACGAAACAGGCTTATTAAGCAAATTGTTCTTCAAGGACAAACTATTTGTCTACCACTTCAAAGAAGCCAAGAATGTAATTCCTGATGGAGAGGGTCAACCAATACCAAAAGGATTTGTAAAAGTAAGCCTAGTTCCAACCGACAAGGCAAAAGATTCTACAGAAAAATCATATTGGGTAAATCCAAGAGAAGAAGTAGAAATCCCATTCGATAATCCAGAAGGAAAAACTGTTGAAGACAAAGCTCACAAAGGCTACAAAACAAGCTACACCTTCAAAGAATGGAAAGTAACAAAAGGAAGCGTAGCGACCTATACAGGTAAAGTAAAGGGACAATTCAAAGAAGAAACAGTCCTAGAAGCGACTTATACAGTAAAAACTTCAGGAAATATGGGAGAACTTCTTCCTGCTCCAAATGCAAAGAAGAAAATAGTAGTTCCACTAGGAAAGAAACTAGAAGCTGAGGAACTAATAGCAAATATTCCAGGTAAAGGTGATAATCCACTAGCAAAAGGAACAAAGATAAGCTACGAAGATGGCGAACCTGACACAAGCAAGCCAGGCAGACCAACAGCCAAAATCAAGATAGAATATCCAAACGGCAAAATCGTAGTAATCGAAGTACCAATAAAAGTAGTAGATAACATCGTTCCACAAGAAGGAGATGACAAGCCAGAAGTGCCAGCAAACTATGTAAAAGTAGTAATAGACACAACAGACAAGGCAACAGAAAACACCTACTTTGTAAAAACCTACTGGGTAAACCCAGAAGCAGAAGTAAGCTTCCCTGTTAAAGCTCCAAGTGGAAAAGCCGATAAGCAAGGAGAAATAACGAAGACCTATAGCTTCAGCAAGTGGCAAGTAGAAAATAGTGATAAAACTTACGACAACGAAATAAAAGATACCTTCAAGGCTGATACGACAATCAAAGCAAGCTATAGCGAAGGTGAAAATATTAAGCCAGAAGCTAATGAAGGCCTACTAATTCCAGAAGATGAAAATCCAGATCCTAGGGACTTCATCAAAAACGACTACGATGACAAGAATCCAGATAAAAAGGACAAGCTTCCACCAGGAACTAAGTTTACCTTCAAGGAAGGCAAAGATCCAAAGACTGATTCACCTCATGAAGGAAAAACAACTATAGTTGTTGAATATCCAAACGGAGAAAAGAAGGAAATAGAAGTAGGATACAAGGTCGTAGGAAAAGTCGTTCCTCAAGAAGGAGAAGAAAAACCAGAAGTTCCAGATGACTATGTAAAGGTGAGCCTAGATCCAACTGATAAGTCAGATGATCAAGAAAAAATCTATTGGGTAAGGCCAAGAGTTGAAGTTACAATTCCTGACTACAAGCCACAAGGAAAAGATGGCTGGCAATTCTTAGATTGGGAAAAGAGCCTAAGATCAGTCTTTATCAAAAATACAGAAATAAAGGCAAATTATACGATGCCTTATGTTCCAAGATATGGTAATATAAACGCTTATGGTAATGAGATTATAACTGCTAAGGGATGTCAGCCTTCCGAAGAAGATTATAGAAGTGTAATCGAAATTGAAGAAGATGGCAAGCCATATCATCTAACAGACGAGGATAAGATAGAGTATACAGAACCTAATGTTGATGAAGTAAAAGCACATAATGTTGATGTTACGATAAGCCTAAAAGATGGAAGAACAATTGAGGCGATAGTTAAAGTAATAGTAGTTGATAATATTTTCGAACTAGATAAGAGCAATCCAGAAAATAATACAAATGTACCTGATGGTTACGTCCAAGTAATCGTAGTGCCTACGACTGATAACAAGGATTCCCAAGAACACTATTACGCAGTCAAGATTTCAGAAAATGCTGATGATATAAGGAAAATACAACTACCTAAGATTGACCCAGTAGAAGGAAAGACCTTCCTAGGCTGGGAAGTTAGGAAGGGAGATAAGCCTTATGAAGCCTATGACAGTGAGAATGGCACAAGCTTTACTGATGCGATTAATGTAATTAGAGCTAGGTTTGTCGATGATGTTCTTATCCAAACAGGAGAAGAAAAACCACAAGTACCAGACAACTATGTCAAAGTAGTAGTCGATAGGACCAAACTTGCTAGAAAGCCAAGGAAGACTATCTATTGGGTAAATCCTGACAAGGAAGTAGACTTAGGCGAAGTTGATCCATCAGCTAAGGATGGATATAGCTTTAAGGGATGGAAGCTTAGTGAGAAGAAAAAAGAAGAAGACAAAGGCTTTAAGGATATTACTTCTAACTTCGACCTAGAAGGCAAAAAGCACAAATTCGAAGCCTATGAAAGCCATATTGAGGCAGTCTTCGAGAAAATCAAAACTCCTAGTCCATCACCAGGATCTTGTCCAAGGCCAAAACCTGATTCAACATCAGGAAATAATCAAGGCAAAGGAAAAACACAAGATAATGGCAAGAATGGCTCTGATGATAATACCCATAATCCAGGCGGAGCAAAACCACAAGATGGACAAGCTGGTAAGGATGGTCAAAGAGGAGATACTGAAAATAAAGAATCTACTGATAAGCAAGGAGGAGACAATCAAACTCCACCAAGCACAAAAGGAAGCGATGATAATTCAGAAGATGAAGATGACAAAGGCACAATAAGCTCCGTAGCATCTACTTCTAATGAAGGAAATCCAAAAGTTATAACCACAAGACATCCTAGCGCAAGTAGCAAGGGCTCTAACAAAAGAGTCTTTAGCAAAGTCAAGACAGGCATAAGAAGCAACCTTAGCGTCTACCTAACAATAATTACTATTAGCGCCATAGGATATGTATTAAGCAAAAAGAAATAATTAGTTCGACTTTTTCCAAAAATAAGTCGAGTAAATACCAGAGTGAGTATCAAGCTTACTCTGGTATTTTTTTTATCATTTTATAAGGAAGATGAGAAAAAATTTGCTAGCTAAGCTAGTTTCCTTAAATTTGTCAATTAATATTTTAGAAATATTTATTAATTTTATGTATATTAGCATATTTTTTTAGCTTGTATTTTTCAGTTTTAGAAAAATAGCCATTTATAATAAAATAAAAAAAATCTAAGCTTAGAACAATTAAATTCGTATAAAAAGTTTCCTTTAATTTTTAGATAGTGTATAATGTAATCAAATGGACAATTATGTAAATAAACACAAAATTACTAATAAATAGGAGGAGGATTTGTGAAAGTTATAAGGAAGTTTATGGCTCTGTTGATAGCCACAACAATGATGGTATCAAACATTGCCCCTGCTTTTGCTAGTGATGAAACGACATCTGATGATAAGTATGAATATAATTATCAAAACCTAGCAAAGGATAAGGATAAGATAATAAACGAGAAGACGCCTGTTAATATAGCAAGGCCAGAAAAATCTGAGGAATATGTAAAGGAAGCTCCTTTACCTGCTATCTACACCTTGCGTACCGACTACAAGGCAGAAAAGGGAGAAAAGTATAGTGTAAACTACCAACCCTATGTAGCAAGTGTCGGAGCAAATGCAAATAAAGAAGAACAAGCCAAGGTAAATAAGAAAATAGACCTACCAGACATGGCAGGCTACGAAAAACCTAGATGGACCCGTTCTTTTAAGAATGATTATAAAAAAATCGTAGACAAGGCTAAGGACGGAAACAAAACTTATGATAATGGGGACAGATACCTAGCCCTTGATGAATACAAATATACGGCTATGCAAAATACTGTTCTCGTTAAGCATGTTTTCCAAAATATGGAAGACTTTAATAAGTTTACCAACAAAGATGGGACTATTACTAAAAATGATGGAACAGTTATAGACGAAGAAGGTAGAGTAACAAAGTATGATCTAAAAGATAAAGAACAAAAAGAAAAATACCAAGCCTTTGTCAGAGACCATGAAACTATTAGCAAGTTAAATGGTAATACTGGTTCTACCCTAGAGGTTCAAGCCTTGCCAGAAAATGAAAGGCCTGGTTTTGAACCACAAGTTACCAAGCTAAAGACCCAAATCCCAGAAGATACATCTGATTTTAAGATTGAGTATCGCTATAACCGTGCAGCCTACGATGTAGTTTTTGACACCGTAGATGGTACACCACTTCCAACTAGGACTTACTATTATGACCAAGAGATACCTAAGATAGATGAAAATAGCATCCCTACAAAGGAAGGATGTGAATTCCAAGGTTGGAAGCCTTCTCATGATTTAGTAGATGCTGATGGAAATAAATATAAAAAAGGTGAAATCATTAAAGATGCGAAGGGTAATACCATAGTCGATTTGGGTAATACTTTCTATAAAAAAGATGGCAGTGGTAAATACATTGTTAAAAACGGCGACCCTGTAAAGGGAAACAATCAAAAAGAAATAAAACTAAAAATGCCAGCCCTTAAACTAGGGGACGGCAAGTATATCCCAAGAGAAAAGCTAACCTTCACAGCAGTGTGGAAGGATAAGGAAAAGGCTGACTATGCTGTACAGTTTTGGGTTGAAAAGGCAGACCATGCTGATGGTGCATCTATTTTAGAAAAATATGAATATATGAGCACTCGTGTTTATAAACAACAAGACACAGGCAAAAGACCAGAATTAGATAAGGAACCTGTAAATGGACTAAAATTCCCAGACTTAGATCAAGCTCGTCTTAATAAGATTTGGAAAGGCGATAAATTCAATCGTGGCAGCACTCCTTATATAAACAAGTTCTTTGTCTACAACAAAGACTTAACAGATAAAGAAAATGCTGACCCTAAACAACCAACGATAACCAAGGCAGTTTCAGCCACAGGTAAGACCGTCTACAACATCTACTACGACAGACAAGTCTATGACCTCTACTTCACAAAGTCCAATGCCCTCTCCGATAAAGAAACCTTCTATCCAGAGATTTGGGGTCGTGACCAAAAAAAGAACGAACTTGTAAAACTAGGTGGACCTGGCAATCTTTACCACTACAAGGCGAGATTCAACGAGATGATGTATAAGTGGCCAAATGATGCCATGCAAACCAAGGGTTTTACAGAAGGCTACCAAAGCTTTGGCTGGGGACCAAACTATGATAGCCCTAAGTGGCCAGTTCACCTTGACACACCACCTTATAGACTTAATGCAGACCAGTTCCTTGACATGGCTAACTATAATAACTTGGGCGGCTATACTAAGCATATAGATAAGGGCGATGGCACAAACATAGACTTAGATCCGTTAGACTTCAAAACCCTTTCCTTCGGTATAAAACAGGAAAAACCATCCATCCCTCACCACATGGACTTTTGGATGGACGGCTTTAAGGATGGAGAAACCATCATACGTTATGACCTTGTTAGGACTAAGGCAGATACAGCTGACCCAGGGTATACCCACAAATACCCTATAGTTACAGGTTTCACTCCTTATGGACAATATATTCAAGAGGAAAGTCAGGAGGATGGCAGAGTCAATGAAGATAGGATTGATGAACTAAACGACGAGCGTGAAGAGATTACTCCATATCCTGGCAATGGCAAGGCTTACTATAATATATTTGGTATCAACTCACACGTAGGCGAACTAAAATTTATACCAGCCTTCTTTAGTAATGCCGACGAATTTGGCGATCCTTTAGGCGGAGAAGAAAGTGGTTTTAAAGAAAACGGCTACCTTCAATTCCATTACAAACGTAATAAGTATCCACTAAGGTTCAACTACGACCCAACAAAGATTAAGGCAGATACTGAGTTTTTCTACCCTAATGAAAATGGATCAGAAGCAGAAAAAAATAAGGCAAACGCCCTAGAAACCTTCTACGAATTCCCACTAAAATGTCTAAGCCCTGATGTCGATGACAATGATGAATACAAAAAACTTGATGATGGGAAAAATCCTGCAAATTTACTAGATAATCCTAACAACTTATACAAACTAGGCCTCTACGACCTCTTGCAAAGGGATAAAAATGACCCTAGTAAATTCTTCCAAGATAAAAAAGGCAACTACAGGGTAAAAAGACCAGAAGGCCTATCAGACCAAATGGTATTTAAGGGTTGGGCCCTAGATCCAGCTGGAAATAAGATGGTTTGGAAAAACCCAAAAGAAACAATGCCTTTCCATCCATTAAACCTCTACGCTATTTGGGATGAGCCAGACTATAAATGGAAGGTAACTATTGACCCTAATGGAGGAGAGCTCAATGAAATAGGTCTAGAAGACCTTACAACTGAGAAGAAAACCATAAAAGAAGGGGACATTGGTCAAGAGGAAGAAAAGACCTATCCTGTCGCAGGCTATGAAAATGAAACTGCCAAGGATGGTACACAAATCTTTACCGTGGTTCAAAAACAAAAACTTAATAAGCTTCCAAAACCTACTCGTTACGGTTATGACTTCTTGGGTTGGGAAGTAATTCGATACACTAAGGATAAAGATGGCAACTATACTAATATAATTGACAACTCATATCGTAATAGATACAAGGTACCAGAACTTTATTCCTTCGGAACAGATGTTGTTGCTCCGATATACCTAAAGGCAATTTGGGTTGAAAACAAGAGAGCAGAGGTAAAAGTTTACCACTACTACCTAAAGAACCAAAAGACTGATAAGGACGAAAAGCTAGTTCTAGACACATCCAAGTATCCAAACCCAGAACCTAACAGCCTTTCCTACAAGCGTGTAGATGACTACGTTCCAGCAACAGGAGAAAAGCAAGACGAACACTGGATCCTCGCAAGTAATACTGAGTTAATGAAAAAACTCCACGGCACTTATAAGGAAAATGGTAAAGAGGTTGATTTAAAACAAGAATACGAAAAATACAATGAACGTGTCAAATTAAACAACACCTACTTCCAAACCTTCAGAGTCAAAGACAATATTAATGTAGGTACTGAAGATAATCCTGTCTATAAACCAAATCCAGAAAATGTCTTTAGATTCTACTACAGACCATTTAGGACCCGTAACTATAAGGTCAACTACCTTGACGAAAAAGGCAGGGCTGAGGTTGATAAATTCTTTAGTGATTTGAAACTTACAGATACTCAAAACCTAACAGGCGATAAGCTATTAGAAGCAAATACTAAAAACAAAGAAACATTTGAGGCTAAGAGAGCGGACTTGGAAAAAATCCTCGACCAATACAAGATAATCGACAAGGAAGAAGTAACAAGCAATTGTCGTCACTACGACGCAAGAAACTACCGTCACATACCTGGATGGACCCTAGCAAGTGACCCTCAACAACAGCTCTTCTACGATGTAAACGAGAATACCCACGAATTTTTGGGCATAAATGGCACAGGCTCAGATGAAATTTACTTCTACTACAAAGACGCAAGAGTAATAGAAGTAAAAAATCCTAAAGACCCAACTCCAAAAGGCTATGTAAGAGTAATCTTCAAGGCAGACAAGGGCGGATCCTTTGGTAAGGATAAAGATGGTAAAGATATTAAAGAACTTTACTATGATGTAATCAAGGGACTTAAATCAGACTTGCTTCCAGTTCCAAAAGAACTTGCAGAAGGCGAAACTGTAGATAAAGATAAGTATTACATCACTCCAGAAACTGGCAAGAAATTTGTTAAGTGGGATAAGAGTCCATTATTAAACAAAGATACAATTATCAACGAAGACCACACCTTCACAGCTTACTTTGAATGGTCAGGTCTAAGCGCATCTGGACTAGTAAGGACAGAAGCCTTCAAAGATCCAAATGGAAAATGGACAAATAACTTTGCTCCAACTATTGACCAATTAAAAGCACAATTAGTTTGGAGAGAAAAAGATCAAGTAAAAGATCTTCCAGCAGGAACTGAAATAAAATTATATGACGAAGCTGGCAATGAATTAACAACTGATGATCAAGTCTTTGAATTAGTAAATGAAAAGAAAGCTCTCGACAAGGATGAGCTTGTTCGCAAAGTAAATATCAAGGCTAAAGTTACTTTCAAAGATGGCAAAGACCCACAAGAGCTTGATATACCAATCACAGTTTACAAAAATGTTTACGAAGCCCTTAACAAGGCTGGCGACAAACCACTATTCTTAAAAGAAGCTGAAGGAAAAGAAGCAAAAGATGGTGGATTAAGCGATGTAACTGGTAATTATGTAAAAGTTACAGTAAAAGCAAGCAAAGACTTTAACGATAAAGACGACAAGATTTACTATGTAAACAAAAATGCATGGGTAGAAATTCCAGAAGTTAAAACTGATGGTTCTTCAACATTTATCAATTGGACAGCTGATAGGGTTGCTCAAAACGAAAACGGAATTTTTGATTTTACAAAGCGTCACAAGTTTATTGAAGATACAGTTATAAGTCCAAGTGATGCTAAGGACGTAGTTGAACAAACAGATCCAAACAAGAAACCAGACGTACCAGATTCTTATGTAAAAGTAATAGTTGAAACAACTGATAAGGCTACAGATGAAACAACCTTCAAAAAAACTTTCTGGGTTAATCCTACTAAGGAAGTAACAATAGATGTGACAAATCCAACAGGAAAAACTGACCAAGATGTAACTATACCAATCTTTGGCAGGAAAAAAGCAAGCTATGACTTTAAGAAATGGCAAATCGTACAGACAGGCGAAGCTGATGATAAGTTACAAAAGGTTGAACCTACAAAAATAGACATAGCTAAGCATAGGTACACCGATAAGGTTACAGTCATAGAAGCATCTTACTCACAAAAAATCGCTTGGTTTGACATACTCAAGCCAACTGAGACCAAAGAGCTTCACACCCCACAAGGTAAAGAAATAACAAATGATGATTTAATTAAACAAATCACTCCTCAAGAGGATAAAGAGATTGAATCAATAGACGTTATCTCAACACCAAATCCAAATACTGTAGGAAAATCAGAAGCCAAGGTAATCATAAAATACAAAGATGGTACTACACAAGGAACAAATGACAATCCTATAGTAATTCCTGTAGAAGTTCACGAACCAATACTAGAAGCAGGGCCAAAAGGTCAAAAACCAAAAGAAGCCTTAGACAATTATGTAAAGGTAATCTTCAAAGCTGGCACAGGTGGCAAGCTTGGCAATACCCTAAGCGGAAGCTTCACATATTATGTATCACCAGAAGTTGAAGTAGATATGACTGAAACTGCTGGAAATATTATAAAGATTCCAGATGTTGGATATATAAGCGGAGATTGGGATACAAGCGAAACTAAAAAATTAAAAGACAAATTTACTCCTAAAGAAACTGAATTTACTTTTAATTTTACAAAGACAAAAGATATAGTAGAAAAAACAGACGACAATGTTAAAAAGCCAGATGGATATGTAAAAGTAAGCTTCATAAGTAAAGATGGAAATATGGGCAAGCTTGAAGGAGATAAATTAGAAAAAATCTACTATGTAAATCCAAAAGCTGACATTAAACTTGTAGAACTAGCAGACGGACAAAAAGCAAAAGATAATCAATTAGCAGTTCCAAAGACTAAGCCTAGCGCAAACTACGTCTTTGATAGATGGTATGAAGATATCAATACTAAAGATTCAATTACAAGCGAAAGAAAATATGAGGCTAGATTTAAGCTAGACGAGCTAACATTAACTTACAAAGCTGGCGAGGGTGCGAAAGGAACAGTTCCAGAAGCAATTACAGTAGATTATGGAAAAAGTGTTAGACTTGCAAGACCAGATGGACTAACAAAAGAAAATGCAACATTTGCAGGCTGGAAGCTTGATGGTGAAGAAAAAATTTACCAAGCAGGAGATCTAGTTAAACTTGAAAAAGCAAGAACAGCCACAGCCCAATGGAAGCCAGTAGAGCATACTGTGACATTTGATAGTAATGGTGGATCTAAGATTGATGATCAAAAAGTTAAGCATAATGATAAATTAAAAGCTTTTGCTGAGCCTAAGCAAGAAGGAAAGGTCTTTATGGGCTGGAAAGAAAAAGACAAAGAAGATAAAGAATCTTACTTTGATTTAACAAGCCCAATCACCGAAGATAAAAACTTAGTTGCCATCTGGCAAGACCCAGTTCAAGAAATAAAAGACGGGGATAAGATTGAAGATAAATTCATCAAGGTAAGTTTCAAGAAGGGTAGCCATGGTAAGCTTGATCCAGGCGAAAAAACCTACAAGATTGCCAAAAACTATAGCTTCGAGAAAGCCAAAGAAAAGGGAATGGAAGTTCCAACAATCAAGGCAGACAAATATTATAAGGCTAAAGATGGAGAATCTGCTTGGGATAAAAAACTCGAACTAAAAGGTCAATCTATCGAATTTACTGCCCAATACGAGCTTATGGGAGATGTAATTCCTGTAGATAAAGCAGATAGAGATGATGATGAAATCAAACAAGAACAGCCTGAAGGAACTGTCCTTGTTGAGTACAAGGTAGCTAATACTGACAAGGCATATCTTGATGGAGCTTACAAGTTCTTCGTCAAGAAAGGAAAAGAAGTTACTATAAGATCACCATTGTTTGTAAAGACTGACAAAGATTACGACTTCAAGGGTTGGACATCTGGAAATCCTGATGACCAAGCTAACGAAGAAGAAAAGAATAAATGGGAGCAAGTAGCGAAAAAAGATGGAGAAGAAAAAGTTTATATAAGGGGTATCTTTGTAAAAGATGAAATAATTATCAATCAAAACGAAGATAAACCATTTATAGAAATCTTCAAGGCTAATGCTGGAGATAAATATGTCGAGATCAATGAATTATCTGAAGGAGCAGAGGGTAGGCTAAGTATAGTTAGAAGCGATGTAGAAGGTAATGAAGTTGAAACTGAGTACGAATCTGGAATTAAAACTTTCAAGGTTAGAAGAAGGAGAAAGCTTGTAGAAATCAAGAAGAAAGTCTTTGACTTTAAAGGTGATTCCCTCCAAAGTGGTGACATTATTAGATTTAAGGCAGTAAAAGTAAAAGATGGAGAAATTACATCAGAATCAGATGTTACAGAAATAGTAATAGATTAAGGAGGCACTATTTGAAGAAGGGAATAATAACTGCAGTACTTAGCATTAGCATGATTTGTGCTGCAGTTAACCCAACTGAGGGGCTAGCTAAGGATAACTACCAAGACAACTTAGTAAAGGTGGCTAGCATTGATGTTAGCTCCTACCCCAAGTTGGATAATAAAACTATTATAGAAGCAAATAGAAGACAAGCACGAAACAGAAGGTAAATTAGAGTAGAAAGGGGAGCACGCTTATTTAGATCTCCTTACTTCCCTAAACAAGAACCTGATGATCAGCAAAAAGCAAAATTCTTCGCTAATGTAAGTGCGGATTTTGATGCAAGAGGACTTGATGATAAGGACTTTGACTGGGCTGGAGTCTTTGGCAAAGATATAGATGGAAATAAAAATAAGGCGCAAATTGTACTTGAACAGCAATATGAAAATGGTAAAAGTACTGGAACTACATTTGGTCTAAAAGTTGATGGTAAGGGAAATTATAAATGGATTGATGGGTATGGAAAATCAGTAAAGTTACCCTTGTATTCATCTGATTTAAAACCATATAGATACGAAGTATCACTAGATAAGAATGTTTCAAACCATGTAAAACTTCTTACTGTAGAAATAAATGAGTCTGGAAAAAGCTCATATGAATACGGTCGTCCAGATCCTACAAGTGGAGAGGTAATAGGAAACATTACTCTAAAACTAACTATACAACAGCTAGCTTCTACTAAATTTACTTCTAAGTGGAATACAGAAGTAAAAGAAGAAGATAGACCTAAAGTAGATGGATCTTTCCTTCCTGGGAATGAAACAGACTCAGAAAATTATGGAATTTATAGTTTTCCAAAAAATGATACAGGAAAGACGATTATAAGAAATGACAAGCCAGATCCAGATAATCCTGGAGAAAACAGCGAGTATGGTCCTAAAAATTTGGACACAAGCCCAACGGTTGATGTAGCAGATCCGGACCCTGACTCCACTGATACTTATACTCTTGATAGGGATAAACATAGAATCTCTTATAAGGATAAGACCTACAAATATGATTTAAAATACGATGTCATAAATGGTGGTAGGCTTACTATGACAGAAATCTTGCCTGTAACCTTTGATGCTAATGGTGGCAAGTTTGCTTCTATTACAGAAGAAGGTAAAGAGCAAAAGATTGTCAAAGAAGTTGACTTCGATAATGATTTGACTGAAAAAGTAGAAGAGCCAAAAAAGGACCTCGAGACCTTTATGGGTTGGTCAGAAAGTAAAGATGGGTCAGTGCTCTCCAAGGAAGACTTTAGTGAAGCTATAAAAAATATAAAAGAAGCTAAGACTTTCTATGCTATCTGGGATAATAATGACCTAGTTAGCCATGAGCTTGTCGTTAATGAGTCCTACAAAGAAGGCGATACTTTCGTAAATAACTTCATACCTGATTTGTCTACCATAAAAAACCAAATCAAGATTAAAAAAGAAGATGGAAGTGAAGCCCAATTAGCTGAAAATGATAAGGTAGATATATTAGGAGATACAGGAAATGCCTATACTCCTGCTGAGCTTAATAACAAACTTTATGATTTGCTAAGTGAAAAAACTAATCCTAAAGGAGAACCAAGTAGAAGTGAAAGCTTAACAGCTAAAGTAACTTTCGCAAATGGCAAGACCAAGACTGTAAATGTTCCTATTAAGGTTATAAAAAACATCTACGAAGCAAAGACCCTAGCAGAAAAGCCTTACTATGTTCCTGACTCTTATGTAAAAGTAACTGTTGATCCAACTACTAAGGCAAAAGATCCACAAAAGACTTACTACTATGTAAATCCTCAAGCAAAAGTAGTGATTCCAGGAAGTGACCCAGAAGGTATTGGCGATAACAAGTTTGTTAAGTGGACAATGGGAGAAGCGGAATATAAATTAAAAGATAAACCAAGGACACAATTTAAAAGTGAAAGTACAATTGTAGCCCAATATGTATCTGATGTAATCCCTCAAGAAGGAAAGGATAAACCTCAATCTGTTCCAAATAACTATGTCGAGGTAAAATTCGTTCCTACAGACAAGGCGACAGATGAAACAAAGGCTGAAAAGATTTACTGGGTTAATCCTGAAAAAGATGTAACTATCCCAGTTAAAAATCCAGTGGGCAAACAATACTTCACATTTAAGGAATGGAAATTAGGAGAAGAGGCTACTGGAGATAAATATACTCCAAGTACTCCTAAGAGATTTACCGAAGCTACAACAATTACAGCAACTTATACTGAATCAGATAATATAATTCCTTTTGATCCAACGAATTTAGATGACCCTAAAGTTGTAAGACCAGAGGGATATATAAAAATAACATTTGAAGCAGAAAAAGGATTGAAGTTAAAAGAACAAAAAGCCTACTATGTAAAGAAAAATGCAGGCATTACCCTTGGAAATGAAGAACTTGTAAAACCAGCATACGAAGCACAAACTGGTTACAAGTTTGATATGTGGGATAAGGAAGACAGCCTTGTAATCGCAGATGCTGATATTGTAGTAACAGCAAAGCCAACAAAGATTGACAATGTTATTCCCGAAAAAGATGGTGAAGGTAATACAAATAAAAAGCCTGAAGGCTACAAGGAAGTAACCTTTGTTATAAAAGATGATGACAAAACAAAGGGTTCAATAGAAGGTGTTTATAAATTCTATGTAAACCCAACAGAATATGTAACAATCACCCCTCCAACAACCAAGGCTAATACAGGCTTTAATTTTGGAGCATGGGATAATGATGCGACTAGACCTACAGTTTATGATAAGGACACAACAATTACAGGAACCTTTAATGGTCTTAAAGATGTCATTCCAAGTAAAAATCCAGATGGCACAGAAAGCAAAAAACCAGCTGGCTACAAGACAGTAACTTTTGTAATTGACCCTGCCACAGGTGGAAAGATTGCTGATAGCGAAATTACCGTCTACTATGTAAATCCAGCTAAAGAAGTAACAGTTCCTCAACCAAAAACAGCAGCTGATACAGGCTATGAGTTTGAAAAATGGAATCAAGATACTACAACAGCTAAGAAATATACAGAAGACACAACAGTTAAAGGAAACTTTAAAAAGCTTGAAGACATAATCCCATCTACAAATGATGAGGATAAGCCAAATGCCAAACCAGAAGGCTATGTAACTCTTAGCTTTGATAAGGGAGAGCATGGAAAAGAAATAAAAGGACAGGCTATTTACTATGTAAACCCTAAAGCTAATCCTTTTGTAAAATTAGGTGATACTAACATTAAAAAGCCAGAAGCAAAAGCAGAAGTTGGCTATAAATTTACTGGTTGGGATACAGAAGATGCTTTCGAAATTAAAGCTGACAAGATAGTTAAAGCAAAATATGAAAGTATAGGAGATGTTATTCCTGAGGAAAATACTGATGGTAGCAAGAATAAACAACCTGATGGCTATATCAAAGTAACATTCTCAACTGAAGCCAATGGAAAAATCAAGGGTACAGAGAAGACTGAGAAAGTTCTTTTCATCAATCCTAATAAGGCAGTAAGCTTAAAAGACCAAGCTCCAGAAGTTAACCCTAATACGGGCTTTGAATTTTCAACTTGGGATACCCAAATCGAAAAAAATATCCAATACAAGAATGGAGATGTAATCAAGGCTAAGTACAACGCAAAAGGTGATGTAATACCACAAGAAAAAACTGATGGAACTGATAAACCAGCAGGATATCTAACAGTTACCTTTGATAAGGGAGCTAATGGTGAAGCATTAACAGGCAAGACAGTTTACTATGTAAAACCAAACAAAGAAGTAACAGTCCCAGCTCCAACAGTTAAGCCATCTACAGGCTATGAGTTTATCAAATGGGATAAAAACCTAACTCAAACATTTACTGAGGAAAATACAACAATAACTGCTCAATATAAAAAGCTTGGCAATATTATTCCTCAAGGAAAAACAGATGGTTCAGATAAACCAGCTGGCTACTTTACAGTAACATTTAAGCCAGATTCTAATGGATCTCTATCAGGTACTACAGTTTACTATGTAAAACCTAATGTAGATATAGACTTAACAAACACAGCTAATAATATTATTAAAAATCCAAATGAAGGATATACTGAAAAAGGCGGTACTTGGGATTATACATTTAAAGCTGAGAAGATTACTGAGGATAAAACATATACCTTTAGCTTCAAAGAGCTTGATGATGTAATTCCAGAAAAAGATAAGAATGGAAATAGAAATGATAAACCAGCAGGCTATGTAACAGTTAAGCTTATTCCTACAGAAAAGGCTAAGGATAAGAATGTTAAATATTATTTTGTAAACCCAAAAAAGTGGTTACTATTAGTGAAACTCCAGAAGGAGATGAAGAAACTGATTCAAATAATATAACATACACTTATGAATTTATAGGTTGGCAAACAACCAAAGGCACTATAGCTAGTTGGAATGATGGAAATATTAAGGGGACATTCACCCAAGATACAGAAATAACAGCTGTCTATAAGACAAGTGTAAAGGCTGAAAAATTACAAGAAGCCCCAAAACCTAAGAAAAATGTTACAACCCCAATAGGAACTACACCAGAAGCTGGTGACTTGATAGAAAATAAGGATAAGCAACCAGATGGAACGACTTATACTTATACTGATGATGGACATCCAAAGGTAGATGAGGGTGGAGATGTTACAGCCAAAGTTTTGGTTAAATATCCAAATGGTAAAACTGTTGTTGTCGAAGTTCCTATAAGTGTAACAGCTGATATAATAGAAGATCATGATGGATCTGCTAAACACCCTGACAACTATGTCAAGGTAATAGTAGATCCAACAGACAAGGCCACTGAGAACACAAGATTTAAGAGAACTTTCTGGGTAAATCCAGCTAAAGTTGTTAATCTTCCTATAGTAAATCCTAGTGGAAGTGGCAATTATGTGTTCAAAAAATGGCAAATAGGAGATAAAGAGTACAAGCTTAGTGATGGTAAAAAGTTTACTGACAATGTAACTACAATTACCGCTTACTATGAAAAGGAGTATCCAGATATCATTCGTCAAAGTGGAACAGAAAAACCAGAAAATGTTCCAGAATCATATGTGGTGGTTATAGTTGATACAGGAGAGAAGGCAGAAAGTAGAACTTCATCAACCTATTGGGTAAATCCTAATAAGGAGCTTATAATACCGCAAAGTTGGTGGAAGGTTCAAGATGGATATGCCTTTGATAAATGGACTATGAGCCAAGATGAAACAGAAGTCAACTCTGATTTCAAATTAAATCAACCATACAAATATACAAAGAAAACTACTATTCTTGCTAAGTATAAGGAATGTGGCCTATGTCCAAATCCAAATCCAAATCCAGGTGGAAGTGGCGGAGAAACACCAACTCCGACACCAGAACCACAACCAGGC
>NZ_GG666296.1:466515-484850 GCF_000159095.1 Anaerococcus tetradius ATCC 35098
TCCAGGCGGAAGTGGCGGAGAAACACCAACTCCGACACCAGAACCACAACCAGGTCCAGGTGAAAGCGGAGGAGAAATTCCAAGTCCAAGCCCACAACCAGAGCCACAACCAGGTCCAGGCGGAAGTGGCGGAGAAACACCAACTCCAACACCAAAACCAGAACCAACACCTAACCCAGGTGAAAGTGGAGGACAAACACCAAATCCAGGAGTAGAAACTCCTCTTCCAAGTCCAGATGGTCATGAAAATCCATCTCGAGCTGAAGAAAAGCCTGGTCTAAAACCGGTACCAGTACCAAGACCAAATCAAGAATCAAATCCTAGTCAAGCTACTGGGGATAAAGAAGAAAAAGAAGAAGCTAAGGATGCCAATGAAGAAGGCAAAGCTAATAGCACTCCTAAGTCAAAGAATCCAACAAGGACAAATAAAAATGTCAAAACAGGTATTGAAACTAATCTAGCTTTCTATCTAAGTATGATAGGAGCAAGTGTGGCTGGTATTTTTGCAAGTAAAAAGAAAAAGAAATAATCTTTAAACCTCGAGTTAGACTCGGGGTTTTTCTTTTGTACTTGTCCTAGCTGGGGAACTTTCTTGACAAAGTCCATTTTCGGACTATAATAAGTTATTAATAAGGAGGAGTATATGGATACAAGAGTAGAGTCAATGGTTTATATTTTTTCTTTGCTTAGAAAGGCGATTGGTCTTAATAGGCAGAGGGCGAGTTTTTATGGGCTTAATGATTTGGAAACTCTCATTCTGATTCATCTAGGGATGAATGAGAAATTGAAGCAGAAGACGCTTTGTAATAAGTTTACTGCTCCCAAACAGACTATAAATAGTGCTATTATGAATTTGAAAGATAAGGGTTTTGTCGAGCTTGTTACTGATATGGAGGATAAGAGGGCAAAAAATCTTATTTTGACCGATAAAGGTTTAAGGAGGAGAAGCGAGATTCTCCTTCCTATTGATGAAGATAATAGGAGGATGTACGAAGATTTGGGAGGGGATAAGATAAGAGAGATTACCGAAAGCTTGGAGCTTCTGGTGGATTCTCTTGGCAAAAATTTCAATAAGGAGGATTAATGAATAGTATAATAGAATTTTACAAGTCTTTTTCCTATATCAAGAGATATATGGGAGAGTATAAGAAAAATAGAAATATTTCTAGGCTTTTTACCATACTTGAAACTATTTTAGAGCTTGCTATACCAGCTCTTATGGGTCTTAGCTTAAATGAGGCTGTCCATGGGAAAAATATATCGCTTGCTATCAAATATGGACTTTTGATGGTGGTCTTATCTCTTATAACTATGTTTTTAGGTATGGAGGCTACAAAAAATGCTGGTCTTGCCTCATCTGGGATGGGTTACAATGCAAGGGCCGCCCAGTTTGAAAATATTCAAAAGTTTTCTTTTGAGGATTTGGATTATTTTGGTGTGTCTTCCTTGTTGACTAGACTTTCATCAGATACCCAGCAGATTGCTTTTTCTATGTTTGTTTCAACTAGGTTTGTCATAAAAACCATCGCTATGGCAATAGTTGCCTTTGTCCTAGCCTTTAAATCATCTGCCAAGCTATCGCTCATATTTTTGGTGGCTGTACCAATCTTGTTTGGGCTTTTGATGGGGCTTACAACTTATGCTATACCAAAATTTAGAAAGGCAAGGTTTCAGTATGATAAGCTTAACCTAGTTATTGAAGAAAACCTAAATAATGTGCGTGTGATCAAGGCATTTTTTAGAAAAAAATATGAGCTCGATAAGTTTAAAGTTCAAAATGACAAGATGTTTGAGTATGCAGATGGCTCGCAAGGACCAATGTCTTATGTATTTCCCCTTGCTAATGTTATTTTATTTTTAACCTTTGTTTCCATCACTTATATGGGCGGAGTTGAGATTATAAATGGAAGGCTAGGAGTTGGAGATTTGCTTGCCTTTAATATGTATGCGACAATGCTTTTAGGAGCTTTTATAGGTATGAGCATGGTTCTTACTATGTTTATGTCAGCATCTCCTGGTATAAGCAGGGTAGTGGAAGTTATAAAAAGAGTTCCATCTATGGATAATGATCAAAAAATCGAGGGCCAAAAACTTCTTGACGGGTCAATTGATTTTGATAATGTTTCCTTTGCTTATGAAAAAGATTCTGATGTATGTCAACTTGAAAATATCAATCTCCATATTAAAAGTGGAGAATCGATTGGTATTTTAGGACCGACTGGTTCTGCAAAATCTACTCTAGTTCAGCTTATACCTAGACTTTATGATATAAGCAAGGGGACACTTAAAGTTGGTGGTCACCCAGTGAAGACCTATGATCTTAAAAGCCTTCGTGATGATGTGGCAATAGTCTTACAAAAAAATACTCTTTTTTCAGGATCTATTGCTGATAACCTAAGATGGGGAGATGATGGGGCAAGTCTCGAAGAAATAGAGCTTTTTAGTAAGATTGCCCAGGCTGATAGCTTCGTCAAAGACCGTAACGATTGCTATGAATCAGTTCTTGGTCAGGGTGGAGTTGGAGTATCAGGTGGCCAAAAACAAAGACTAACCATAGCTCGTGCTCTTTTGAAAAAACCAAAAATCCTTATTATGGATAACTCAACTTCAGCAGTTGATACAAAGACCGAGACAGCCATAATCGAAGGAATCAATAAATATAACAAGGATATGACAAAAATAATCATTTCTCAAAGAGTTTCATCCTTCAAATATGTAGATAGGATTGTAGTAATGAATGAAGGAAAGATTGAAGCAGTAGGTAGCCACGAAGAGCTTTATAAGGATAATGAAGTTTATAGGCAAACTTACGATATACAGGAAAAAGGAGGTGGGGATAATGAGTAATCAACACAAAATGAATGGTAAATCTTTCAGGAGGAAAGTGTCATTTGCATCTGTGGGTAGACTTTTATCCTATCTTTTTTTCTACAAGTGGCAGATGATTATAATAGTAGCCTGCGTCATTATTTCAGCCCTTACCCAAATTTGGGGGGTCAATATGTTAAGACCTATTATAGATAATTATATCCTAAAGGCTGATCTATCTGGTCTTAGGAAAGCTTGCCTACAAATGGGACTTATTTATGCAGTATCAGCTTTCACTTCCTTTATCTATTCAAGATTAATGGTTAGGGTTGGTGAAAAATCTATAAGAAATATAAGGGAGGAATTGTTTGATAAAATCCAAAAAATGCCTATAAATTTCTTTGATAGTAACCAACATGGTGAAATAATGTCAAGATTTACTAACGATACTGATGTTCTAAGCCAGGCTCTCGCTAATACTGTGCCAACCATAGTTAGGGCACTTATAATGCTTTTTGGTACAATTCTTGTTATGTTTAAGCTAAGCTTTAATCTTACCCTTACTATGCTTATAGGTCTTGTAGTTTTGCTACCTATCCTATCAAGGATTATTTATAAGTCATCAAAGGCCTTTAGAGAAGGCCAGGGCAATGTATCAATTCTTCATGGTTTTACTGAAGAAAGCTTGTCTGGACAAAAAGTTATTAAAGTATTTTCAAGAGAAGAAAAAACTATAGAAACTTACAAGGAAAAATCTGAAAATGTTAGGTCAGCCTTTGCGGGTGCAAACACCCATGCAGGTAGGATGATGCCATTTTTGATAAATATGGTCAACATCCTCTATGCAGCCATAACAGTTTATGGAGTCTACCTAACTATCCAAGGAGCTATGAGTGTAGGAGTTTTGGCAGCTTTTCTATCAAATATCAGACAAATTCAAAATCCCCTAGTAAATGTTAGCCAACAAGCCAATGCAGTCTTCCAGGCCATGGCAGGAGCTGATAGGATTTTTGAAATAATTGATATGCCAATTGAAAATGATACAGGCTTCATAGACCTAGTCCATGCAGTAGAAGATACTGATGGAAGTATAAGGGAATCTTATGAGCTTACTGGCCTTTACGCCTGGATGCGGGATGATGGCGACAAAAGGCATTACAAGATGCTTGAGGGTAGGCTTGACTTTGACAAGGTAGATTTTTCTTATGATGGCAAAAATAAAATACTAAAGAATATATCTTTTTATGCAGAGCCTGGTCAAAAAATTGCCTTTGTCGGTTCGACAGGAGCAGGTAAAACTACTATCACCAATGTTATAACTAGGTTTTATGAAATTGATGAGGGTAGGATCATGGTAGATGGGATAGATATTAGAGATATCAAAAAAGATGCCCTAAGGCGAGCTTTTGGTATGGTCTTACAAGAGGTAAATCTATTCTCTGATACCATAGAGGGCAATATCAGATATGGAAGGCTTAGGGCAAGTGAAGATGATATCAAAGCTGCTTCAAGGCTTTCAGGAGCTGATTCTTTTATCAAAAGACTGCCAGAAAAATACAAGACCTTCATCCACGGAGATGGCTCATCCCTATCAGATGGACAAAACCAGCTTATATCTATATCAAGAGCCGCCATTGCAGAGCCAGCTATGCTTATCCTTGATGAGGCGACAAGCTCAATTGATACGGCAACTGAGCTAGAAGTGACAAGAGCCATGGATAAGCTTATGACAGGGTCAACTTCTATAGTAATAGCCCACAGGCTATCGACCATCCAAAATGCAGATGTAATAATGGTAATGGAAGATGGAAGAATAATAGAAAGAGGAAGCCACGACAAACTAATAAAAGAAAAAGGCACTTACTGGCAACTCTTTACAGGACAATTAGAACTAGACTAGGGGGCAAAAGCCTCCTAGCTAGAAACTAGGCTAAAGTTTCTAACTAAGGCTTAAACAAAAATTAAATTGACAAGAAAAAAAACCTATGTTATCATAATAAGGTAACGATTAAGCCCAGATAGCTCAGTCGGTAGAGCAGGGGACTGAAAATCCCCGTGTCGGTGGTTCGATTCCGCCTCTGGGCACCAAAAAGCAGGCCTGTCCGGCCCAAAGAGGACCCTCCACGGAGTGGTCGCAGGGCCGAAGGTCCGAGAAAGCCTCCATGTGGTGGGAACAGTAAAAAATATTTATAAAAAACTTTACAAATCATGAAAAAGTAATATAATAGTAAATGTGCGGATGTGGCTCAGGGGTAGAGCATCGCCTTGCCAAGGCGAGGGT
Source organism: Anaerococcus tetradius ATCC 35098 (assembly GCF_000159095.1). Lineage (GTDB taxonomy): Bacteria > Bacillota > Clostridia > Tissierellales > Peptoniphilaceae > Anaerococcus > Anaerococcus tetradius. The sequence goes on from NZ_GG666296.1 coordinate 471,605, forward strand.
CGCGAGTTCGAATCTCGTCATCCGCTCCATTATTTTTGGCGCCATAGCCAAGTGGTAAGGCAGAGGTCTGCAACACCTTTACCCTCAGTTCAAATCTGAGTGGCGCCTCCAATACGCTCTCTTCGGAGGGCTTTTTTTGTTGAGGAGTATATGTTAGTTATAAGTAATAAGGCAAGCGATACTTTAAAGGAATTTCTAGTAAATGAAGGAATATCCTTCCTTTTAAGCAAGGATAATCCACATCTAGACCCTAGAATTGCAGATCATCCAGATCTTTCACTATTTGTTTTGGATAGGGAAAATATTCTTGTGGCAAGCGAGGTCTATGATTATTATAGAGAAAATATCAAGGGTAAAAATCTAATAAGGGGCGAAGAAGTGGCTAGGAAATATCCTAAGGATGCCATTTACAACCTAGTAAGATTTAAAAATTTTTATATCCATAATGATTTTACGGAGGAAAATATTAAGAAATTTTTTTATGAGCATGATATAGCTCATCTTAAAGTAAAGCAGGGCTATAGCCGATGTTCTACTATTGTTCTGAATGATAGCCTCCTTACTAGCGACTATGGAATTTATAAGAGCCTTAAAGATAGGGTTAAAGTAAGACTTCTAGAGGAAGATAAGATTCTCTTGGATGGCTTTGATAAGGGCTTTATAGGAGGGGCTTGTGGGCTTTATGATAATAAGCTGATTTTTACTGGAGATATTAGAAGCCACAGGTCTTTTTCTCTTATAAAGACGGCTTGTAAGGAGGAAGGCCTTGATATTTTGTATCCTGAAACAGACCTGGTGGATTTAGGATCTCTTTTGGATATATCCTAGATTAGTAGTCTCTTTTCCAGGATAAGGCTTTTTTCTTTGAGAAAAAATCGTATAATTCATTATAGTAAAGAAATAAGAAAGAGGACAGTATGAAAATTGTAAAACCATCTACAATTGCTGGGGTAATGGAGCTTTTACCTAAGGAGCAATTAGTTTTTGATAAGATTAAAAATATTATAGAAGAATCCTACAAGAAGTATCAGTTCATGCCAATCGACACACCAGTTATAGAGAAAAACGAGATTCTCTTTGCCAAGGGTGGTGGGGAAACTGAAAAGCAAATTTATGAAATAGCTTCAGAGTCAAAGGATATGAGTCTAAGATTCGACCTAACAGTTCCCCTCGCAAGATATGTGGCAGAACACTTCCAAGATTTAAACTTCCCCTTCAAACGCTATCACATAGCCAAGGTTTATAGGGGAGAGAGGAATCAAAAGGGTAGATATAGGGAGTTTTACCAATGCGATATTGATATAATTGGCCATAATAGCTTATCCATTTACAATGATGCCCTCCTTCCTAGGGTTATCTATGATATATTCGATAAGCTTAACTTCTCCGATTTGACCTTCAAGATTAACAATAGAAAGCTTTTAAATGGATTTTTTAAGTCTTTGGGTATAGAAGATTCTACAGATGTTCTTAGGACCATAGATAAGAAGGATAAGATTGGTCTTGATAATACTTATGAAGAACTTGTTAAGTTAACAAACGAAGAAAAAGCACATACTATTATCAACTTTATAAATAATACAGCTTCTAACCAAACTCTCTTGGAAAAACTTTCTGACTTTTCTGATAATGAGCTTTTCTTGGAAGGACTTGATGAATTATCTAAGGTTTACAAATACATGATCGACCTAGATATTCCAGATAAAAATATCAAGATCGACCTAGCTATAACTAGGGGTCTTGATTATTACACATCAACAGTCTATGAAACTTTTATCAATGGCTACGAAAAAATCGGTTCAGTCTGCTCTGGTGGAAGGTATGAAGACCTAGCTAGCAATTTCTCCAAGCAAAAGCTTCCTGGAGTAGGAATGTCTATTGGCCTTACCAGACTTTTCTATCAATTCCAAGAGCTTGGCCTAATAGATGATCAAATAGAAAGCTTGACAGATAGCTTGATTATTCCAATGGATGAAGAGGCTAACGAGTATGGGATAGAAGTCTTAAAGAAATTGAGATCTAGGGGAGAGGCCGTAGATATCTACCTAGAAGACGGTAAATTTAAGAAGAAGATGACCTATGCAGATAAACTGGGAGTTAAGGAAGTTATAATCCTTGGTGCTGATGAGTTGGCAAATAAAGAAGTTTCTATCAAAAACATGCAAACAGGTGAACAAATTAAAAAATCTTTTGCCGACCTATAAAAAATTTTCAAAAAATTTGAATTTCTCTATATTTTTAAAAAAATATGGGTATAAATAATATGTAGACACAAATGGAGGTATAAAATTATGACAAAATTAACAGAAACAGTACAATCAGGAGACTGGAAAGCTGAAAAGCATGTTCCAGAACTAGAGTTTGAAAAACTCGAAGGTGGAAAAATCAAGGTTACAGCTTGCGTAGGTAAAGAAATTGCCCATCCAAACGGATTTGAGCATCATATTGCTTGGATTAAGGTATTCTTCAAAGCAGAAGATAGCAAATTCCCAGTAGAAGTTGCTTCTTATCAATTCCCAGCTCATGGTGAAGGCGAAGTATTCTCTGAACCAGTAGCTTGTGGAGTATTCAAGAGCGAAAAGAATGGTACACTTTATGTCCTAAGCTATTGTAACATTCACGGTCTTTGGGAAAACTCATTAGAAGTTAAATAATTACAGAAAATAAAGGCAGGTCTTAGGACCTGCTTTTTAAATTTAAAAAATATATTAGTGTAAATGCCTATGGGAACTACCCCTAGGATTTTAGTTTAATCCTTGCAATTATTATTTCTCTTTTATAGGGATAATAATTTTAGTAACGTGCTTGTCAGCATCATCTACATCAAGGGGTGATATAAGAAATTCTTCTGCAATGGGGCCTCGTAGTTGGTAGCCCTCTTTTTCAATCCATCCTAGCATTTGCTCATGCTTTTGGTAGATATCCTTATAATCACCTATATAATAGGAGCTAGCCGCCAAAAAATCCCCCCAGTATCTGCTGAGTCTTTTATTTAGCCTGCCTGCTTCAAGGCTAGTTACCTGCATGGCAAATTCTATATCTGTATCCTTTCCGCAAAATTGTTCAAGGGGCTTAGAATGAAAGATTACGAGGATTGAACCCATCATTTCTAGACCATTTTCCGTGCATTTTTCGTAAATATCTATCCGCCTAGAAAGGGTAATGTCTGTGTGGACATAATTTTTTATAATCTTTCTTGAGAAGACGACAGGATTTTTTTCTATGTACTCGATTTTTATTGGAAAATTATTTTTATCTAAATCCTCATCTTCTACTAACTTCATCGCCCTTTTGGCCCTATTAAACCTTTCGATGGCAATATCACATGCGACTTTTCTTGCACTTAGAATTTGAATCTGCTCGTCATATTCTTTTGATTTTTCCTCTATAAGACTTTCTAAATTTGTAAGAGACTTAACATCTAGGGTATTTTTCAGGGCTTCAATAGAAAAACCAAGATTTCTGAGTCTTCTTATAATTAATAGGGTCTTTAGACTATCTTTGGTGTAGTATCTATAACCAGTATCATCATCCCTATAATTTGGACAAAACAGGCCTATTTTATCATAATACCTGAGGGTTTCTTTTGAAATATTGCAAATTTTAGAAACTTTGCCGATAGTATAAAGCTCATCCAAGATAAAATCCTCCCCTCTACATTTTTATAAATTATACACAATATCAATCTAAAATTCAATAAATTAAAGCACAATAAAAGCTGCCATAAGGGCAGCTTCTAGATAAATCTCTTATTAATTAATTTTCTTTCTTAGTTAACTCCGATAACCTTATCTGGGTTAAGAATCATATTAGGGTCAAATACTCTCTTGATTCCTCTCATAAGATCAGTGTTTATGTCACCTTCAAAGTCTTTTAGGTATTTAAGCTTTCCAGCTCCAACTCCGTGTTCACCTGAAAGTTTTCCGCCTAGGTCATAGGCTTTCTTGTAGATAACATACATGAACTCATTAACTTCATCTTTGAATTGGTCAAGTTTGTCAGCTTCATTAGAAAGGGTATAGATGTGTAGGTTTCCATCACCAGCGTGACCAAAACTTTGAACATCAAACATATAGCCTTCTGCTTCTTTATTTACAAATTCAACATACTCTGGGATTTTTGTAATTGGAACTACAACGTCACATTCATCGAGAAGCTCATATTGAGATTCAATAGCTTCAAGGAAGGAACTTCTAGCAGCCCATGCTTCTTTAAGTTGAGCTGGGGTATCAGCAACTAAAACGTCGATTGCTCCATTTTCTGTAAGAACTTCGGCAGCTCTTTCCATTAATTCGTAAATTTCTTCCTCATCATCACCATCAAATGTGACTAATAGGTAAGCATTAGCATCTGTACCTTCTATATTTTTAGGGAAAGTTTCCTTGCCGATATATTTTTCAGAAGCAAGAACTATTTTTCTTTCCATAAATTCAATAGCTTGTGGATGTAGATTAGCTTGGAAAATCTTTGGAACAGTACCAATACAATCATTTAAGTTTTCAAAAGGAACTATTAGGGAAATAGTTGTCTTTGGTGCTGGAACAATCTTTAAGGTTAGCTCAGTGATTATACCTAGAGTACCCTCAGAACCAATCATCAAATCCTTTAGAGAATAACCTGTTGATGATTTAGAAATAACTGCACCGAAATCTGTAACCTCACCTGTAGGAAGAACAACTTTCATGCCTCTAACATAATCTCTAGTAGTACCATACTTAACAGCACGCATACCACCAGCATTAGTAGCAACGTTACCACCAAGAGTTGCGAACTTTTCACCTGGATCAGGTGGGTACATATAACCCTTTGATAGACAATCCTCTGCCAAATCATGAAGAAGAACACCAGGTTCAACTCTTACAACCATGTTATCAAGATCATAATCAAGAATCTTATTCATAGTTTGCATATTAATCATTACCCCTTGTTTAATAGCAACACCAGCACCTGTAAGGCCAGTACCAGCTCCCCTTGCTATAACAGGAATCTTGTTTTCGTTACAAATCTTCATGATTGCTGCTACATCTTCAGTAGATTGAGCATCAATTAAACAATCTGGGTAACCTTCACCATAGATAGGCATCTCATCATGGAAAAAGTCTTCGTTTACTTCATCGCCTACATAAAGCTTGCCAGAAACGGCATCTCTAAGTTGAGCAATAATGTCTTCTGATATTGCGTTATAATTATTCATTTAAACCTCCTAGAAATATCATGTATCAAATATCATTGACCAATCATGACTAGATTATATCACAAGTTTTTCTTTTTGTAAAAATGTTTTCAAAAAAATTTTCCAAAAAAAACGCCCGACAAATATTGAAATACAAACCTTATACCGCTACAAGGTTTTTCGCTGGGAAAACACTATAATAATTATGATAAAGATTTGACATAATTGTTTTTTGTGATATCATGATTAGGAAAGCGTTAGCTATATAAAACTATAAAAATATTCTGCTTTATAGAATAATTATTCCAAATTAATTAATAAACTACTTGTTTATGTAGAAGAATAGGGGAATTATTTATATATATGAAATGAGCTCTTTATAGTTATGGATTTACAAGGTTTGGATTAAATTCTTGTAAAATTTTAAAATATAGCTTGACATTTGCGGCATAGATTGTTAATATAATAACATAAGAGTTAGTCTAGATTATACCGATTCTGGTGTATGACTAAGTAAATTTTATAAGGAGAGATTATGTATAAGTTAACAGATGAACAATTAGAAATGAGAACTATGTTTAGAGACTTCGCACAAAAAGAAGTTGCTCCATTAGCTATTGAGGTTGATGAAAAACACATGTTCCCAGAAGAAAACGTTGCTAAGATGCAAGAGCTAGGATTTTTCGGAATACCTTTTGCAGAAGAATACGGCGGAATCGGACTTGATACACTTACATATGTTCTAGCAGTAGAAGAGCTTTCTAAGGCTTGTGCAACTACAGGTGTTATCGTTTCAGCTCATACATCACTTTGTGCTGATTGTATTAACAAATTTGGTACTGAAGAACAAAAACAAAAATACTTAGTTCCACTTGCTTCAGGTGAAAAACTTGGTGCTTTTGCCCTAACAGAACCAGATGCTGGTACTGACGCTTCAGGACAAAAAACTGTTGCTAAGCTTGATGGAGATCACTATGTACTTAACGGAACAAAGATTTTCATAACAAATGCTGGTTACGCTGATACTTATGTAGTATTTGCTATGACTGACAAAGAACAAGGTACTAGAGGAATTTCTGCTTTCATCGTAGAAAAAGGCATGGAAGGCTTCGACTTTGGTACAACAGAAGATAAAATGGGTATCAAGGGTTCATCTACTATGGAATTAATCTTTAGAGATTGCAAAGTTCCAAAAGAAAACCTACTTGGTGAAGAAGGAAAAGGCTTTAAATATGCTATGCAAACACTCGATGGTGGTAGAATTGGTATAGCTGCTCAAGCTTTGGGTATTGCTGAAGGTGCTCTTGATAAGGCAATTAAATATGTTAAAGAAAGAAACCAATTTGGTAGACCTCTTGCTAAATTCCAAAACACACAATTCAAACTTGCTGAAATGGCAATTGATATAGAATCTGCTCGTCACCTAGTTTATAAAGCTGCATGGTTAAAAGATAACAAAGAAAGCTACACAGTAGCTGCAGCAGAAGCTAAACTAAAAGCAGCAAGAGTAGCAATGGATGTTACTACAAAGGCTGTTCAATTATTTGGTGGTTACGGCTATATCAGAGAATATGAAGTAGAAAGAATGATGAGAGATGCAAAAATTACAGAAATTTATGAAGGTACTTCAGAAGTTATGTTAATGGTTGTATCTGGTGCATTATTAAAATAGTTAATCGTTGCTTGAAAAAAAGGGGGATATATGAATATTTTCGTATGTGCGAAACAAGTTCCAGACACTAATGAGATCAAGATTGATCCTATTACAAATACACTTATTAGAAAGGGTGTTCCAAGTATTTTAAATACTTACGATTCTTTTGCCCTAGAGCAAGCTTTAAGATTAAAGGATAATGATCCTTCAATTAATATCGTAGTTATTTCTATGGGACCACCACAAGCTGAAGATATGCTTAGAGATTGTATAGCAGTTGGTGCTGACAAGGCTTATCTTGTAACAGATAGAAAATTCGGTGGATCAGATACACTTGCAACAAGCTACATCCTAGCTAATGCTATTAAAGCTGTAGCTGAAAAAGAAGGACAACCTGACTTAGTATTCTGTGGTCTTCAAGCTATTGATGGAGATACAGCTCAAGTAGGACCAGAACTTGCTGAACACTTAGGATTACCACAAGTAACACGTTCTTATACAGCAGAACTTAACGATGAAGGAATCAAAGTTTTACAAGAAGTAGAAGGCGGTTCTCAAAATGTACAATGTGTACTTCCAGCCCTTATAACATTTACAAAATTTGGTGCTGAAGAACTTAGATATCCAAAGATTAAAAACAAACTAAAAGCTAAGAAAGCTGAGATTGGTCAAATTACATTTGATGATCTAGAAGCTACAATAGATAAGACAAAGATTGGTCTTAAAGGTTCTCCAACTAGAGTAGTTAAATCTTACGCTCCAGACAGAACTAAGATTGCAGTTATGTTTGAAGACATGGAAGCAGATGAATTAGCAAGCAAATTGATGGAAGCTCTAGTAGATAAAAAGCTTATTTAAGGGGGAAGTATGACAGATTGTAAAAACCTTTGGGTACTTGTAGAAACTAATGAAGAAGGAAAAGCTGTTAGCGTTGGACTAGAATTACTAAGCCCAGGCAGAAAAATGGCTGATGTTCTACAACAAAAATTATATGCAGTTATCATTGGCGAAAATGTAGCTAATGCAAAAGAAGAAGTTAAAGCTCATGGCGTTGATGGTATCATCACCGTTGAAGGCGAAGAATATAAACAATACAACACAGATATTTATGCAAATGCAGTTTGCAAACTTGTTGAAAAATACAATCCAAATGTAATCCTAATTGGTGCTACAAATGTTGGTAGAGATTTAGGACCAAGAATTTCTTCAAGACTTGGAACAGGACTTACTGCAGACTGTACAGAACTTGACGTAGACTTTGAAACAGGAAATGTTAAATGGACAAGACCTGCTTTCGGTGGTAACTTAATGGCACAAATCCTATGTCCAGATTCAAGACCACAAATGGGTACAGTTCGTCCAGGCGTATTCTCTAAAGATGAATGTGGCGCTAAAGATGAAATAGAAGAAATTTCTGAAGATATAAAATATGACGGCGAAGTAAGAACAAGAATCCTAGACTTTATCGCAAGAGATGAAGGAGAAGACGTAGATTTAGCAGGTGCTGAATATATCGTATCTGGTGGACGTGGACTTGGTGATGCTGCAAGCTTTAAAGTTATTGAAGACTTAGCAAATGCACTAGACGGAACTGTAGGTTCTTCACGTGCAGCTGTAGATGCTGGTTGGATTTCTCACTCTCACCAAGTTGGACAATCAGGTAAAACAGTTGGACCAAAAGTTTATATAGCTGTAGGTATTTCTGGAGCTATCCAACACTTGGCTGGTATTACATCAAGTGATACAATTATCGCCATCAACAAGGATCCAGATGCGCCAATATTTGAAGTTGCTGACTACGGTATAGTAGGGGACCTATTTGAAGTAGTTCCAAAATTAACTCAACTTATAAATGAAAGAAAAGGTAAATAGTTAGATTTACCATGTAAAGAAGCTGCTTAGAATTTGATAGTTTAAAAATAGACAACATCACATTATAAGCAGCTAATTTCTAAAGATTATTGACAAAAAAATATCATAAATATAATATGTATTAGCTATTTATTGCTAAATAGGAGGCATTATGGAATACAATACAATTAAGTACGAAGTTAATGGCTATGTTGGAAAACTTACAATCAACAGACCAAAGGCACTAAATGCTCTAAATTCAGAAGTTCTTAGCGAACTAAATAGAGCTTTGTGTGAGATTAAGGAAAACAAAGACCTTAGAGTATTAATAGTTACAGGCGAAGGCAGAAGCTTTGTAGCAGGAGCAGACATCAAAGAAATGTCAACCCTTTCTCCACTTGAAGGAAAAGCTTTTGGTAAGAAGGGACTTGCTGTATTTAGAAGATTAGAAAGCTTAGAAATCCCAACTATAGCTGCTGTTAACGGTTTCGCACTCGGTGGTGGATGCGAGCTTGCTATGAGCTGTGATTTTAGAATCGCAAGTGATAAGGCACTTTTCGGTCAACCAGAAACTGGCCTTGGAATTCTTCCAGGCTTCGGTGGAACTCAAAGACTTCAAAGACTTGTTGGTCAAGGCTATGCTAAATATCTAATTTATACTAGCACAAATATTAAGGCTGAAAAAGCTTTAGAAATCGGTCTAGTTCAAGAAGTAGTTCCTGCTGATCAATTAGAAGAAAGAGTTAATGAACTTGCAAATAAGGTTGCAAATAACGCACCAGTTGCAGTTAGACTAGCTAAAGAAGCTATCAATGTTGGTGGTCAAGTTGATATTGATTCAGCTATCAAAGTAGAAGAAAACTTATTTGGTCTATCATTTGCAACAGAAGATCAAAAAGAAGGCATGAAAGCATTCTTAAATAAAGAAAAAGCAGAGTTCAAAAATAAATAATCGCTTAATAAATAATTAATAATAAAAGGAGATATTATGAAAATTGGAGTAATCGGATCAGGTATAATGGGTGGCGGAATTGTTGAAGTAGCTGCAAAATTCCACGAAGTAGTAGTAAGAGATATCAAGGATGAATTCTTAGAAAAAGCAAAAGCAAGAATCGAAAAAGATTATGCTAAACAAGTTTCTAAAGAAAGAATGACAGAAGATGAAAAGAACAAAGCGATAGCTAACATTTCCTACACAACTGAAGTTAAAGATTTAGCTGACTGTGATGTAGTAATCGAAGCTGCTACAGAAAATCCAAAACTTAAAAAAGAAATATTTAAAGAACTAGACGCAGTAGTTAAAGAAGGTGCAATCCTTGCATCTAACACATCTTCTCTATCTATTACAGATATAGCTGCAAGCACAAAGAGAGCAGAAAATGTAATTGGTATGCACTTCTTCAATCCAGTACCAGTTATGAAACTTGTAGAAGTAATTAGAGGATTACACACAAGTGATGAAACCAACAACACTATCATAGAACTCGCTAAAGAATTTGGTAAAGACCCAATAGAAGTAAAAGAAGGTCCAGGATTTGTAGTAAATAGACTTCTTATCCCAATGATTAACGAAGGAATCGGAGTTTTAGCAGATGGACTTGCAAGCGTTGAAGATATCGACAAGGGAATGAAACTTGGTGCAAACCACCCAATGGGACCTCTTGCTTTAGGAGATCTTATAGGTCTTGATACTTGTCTTGCAATAATGGAAGTTCTTTATACAGAATTTGGCGATAGCAAATATAGACCAAGCCCATTACTAAAACAAATGGTAAGAGCAGGAGACCTCGGAAGAAAAACTGGTAAAGGTTTCTACGATTACAGCAAATAAATTTTAATAGTTTTTAAAGATTAAAGAGAATATTAAAGAGAATATTAAGGAGATATTATGACAAGAAAAGTAGTTATAGCAAGTGCAGCAAGAACACCGGTAGGTGCTTATGGTGGAGCATTTAAAACAGTAACAGCTAGAGAATTAGGAGCAGTTGCAGCTAAAGCAGCTATCGAAAGAGCTGGAATTAAACCAGAAGATATTGATGAATCAATCCTTGGTTGCGTTCTTCAAGCAGGAAACGGACAAAATATAGCAAGACAAATAGCCCTAGATGCAGGTATTCCAATAGAAAAACCAGCAATGACCCTAAACATAGTTTGTGGTTCAGGCCTTAGATCAGTATCACTTGCAGCACAAATGATTATAGCAGGTGACTGTGATGTTGTTCTTGCAGGTGGTACAGAATCAATGTCTAACGCTCCATACCTATTAACAGATGAAAGATGGGGAGCTAGAATGGGAGATAAAAAAGTTGTCGATGAAATGATCAAAGACGGACTTTGGGATGCTTTCAACAACTATCACATGGGAGTTACTGCAGAAAATATAGCTGAGAAATTCGGTCTAACAAGACAAGAACAAGACGAACTTGCTGCAGGAAGCCAACAAAAAGCAGCAAAAGCTAGAGCAGAAGGAAGATTCAAAGACGAAATCGTTCCAGTAGAAGTTAAAGGTAGAAAAGGCAAAGTAACAGTTGTTGATACTGATGAATATATCAAAGAAGGTGTTACAACTGAAAGCATTTCAGGACTAAAACCAGCCTTCATCAAAGACGGTACAGTTACAGCAGCTAACGCATCAGGTATCAATGATGGTGCAGCTTGTCTTGTAGTAATGAGCGAAGAAAAAGCTAAAGAACTTGGCGTTAAACCACTTGCTACAATCGTAAGCTACGCAACAGAAGGTGTTGATCCAAAAATCATGGGTACAGGCCCAATCCCAACAGTAAGAAAAGCTCTAGAAAAAGCTAACTTAACTCTTGAAGATATCGACCTTATCGAAGCTAATGAAGCATTCGCAGCTCAAGCTTTATCAGTAATCAAAGAACTTGGACTAAATACTGACATAGTAAACGTAAATGGTGGAGCTATTGCAATCGGTCACCCAGTTGGAGCAAGCGGAGCTAGAATCCTTACAACACTTCTATACGAAATGCAAAAGAGAGACTCTAAGAAGGGTATCGCTACACTTTGTATAGGTGGTGGAATGGGAACAGCTGTAATAGTTGAAAGATAATTGAATATGATTAAGGGGTGTAGGTCTACACCCTTTTATTTTACTAGAAAACTAAAATTTCATTATAAATATTATCGTTAAAGAATAGTTCGCAAAAATTTGGGTATAATATATACTGAAAACGATTTAATAAATAAGGGGATAGAAATGGATTTTAACAAATTATATCAAGATAAATTAATAACAGCAAAAGAAGCTGCGGCGCTTGTTAAAGATGGCGACTGGGTAGAAATGGGTTGGGGAGCCCTAGTTCCAGTTGATTTCGATAAGGCTTTGGCAAGTAGAGTAGATGAACTTAAAGATGTAAAAATTAGATCAGGTGTTGTACCTTACAACCCATATGTTGGCCAAGCTGACAGCACTGGCGAGCACTTTATCTATCATTCATGGCACTCAACTGGTCCTGAAAGAAATTTGATTAATAATAATAAATATGGGGCTTATTTCATTCCTATCAAATACTCAGAAGTGGAAAGATATATAGCAGAAAATGCTCCAAGAGCAGCAGTATCAGTTATCCAAGTTTCTCCAATGGATAAGCACGGTAACTTCAACTTTGGTCTTTCAGCATCCCATGCTATGACTTCTTTTGAAAACTCTGATAAGGTAGTTCTTGAGATTAACAAAAATGTACCAGTTGGTCTAGGTGGATTTAGAAACTACATCAACATCAAAGATGTAGACTATGTTTACGAATCAACTAACTACGATATGTTAACCCTACCTGCTGCAAAATTTGGTGAAGAAGAAATCAAGGTTGCAAAATATGTCGTTGATAATCTAAGGGATGGTGATACTATCCAATTAGGTATAGGTGGACTACCAAATGCCATAGGAAGCCAAATAGCTAAATCTGACCTAAAAGATTTAGGAGTTCACTCAGAAATGTATGTTGATAGCTTCATGGAAATGGCTAAGGCAGGAAGAATTACAGGCAAGAAAAAAGATATCAATCCAGGTAGACAAGTTTATGCTTTCGCAGTAGGAAGTCAAGAAATGTATGATTACATAGATGGTAACGAAGAATTGATGGCTTGCCCTGTATCATATGTAAACGATATTGATGTTATAGCTGCTCACAATAACTATGTATCAATAAATACAGTTCTAGAAGTCGACCTTTGGGGACAAATATCTGCCGAATCCGCAGGTCCAAGACATATTTCTGGAGCAGGTGGAGCATTAGACTTTGTCTTAGGTGCCTATAGATCTAAGGGCGGTAGATCATTTATTACTCTCAAATCTTCAAGAGTAAACAAAGAAGGAAAGAGAATTTCAAACATAGTTCCAACATTCAAACCAGGTACCCAAGCAACAGCAGTAAGAAGCAACACCCACTATATTGCAACTGAACAAGGGATAGTAAACTTCAAGGGCTTAACAACCTGGCAAGCAGCAGAAGCTCTAATAAGCCTAGCTCATCCAGACAATAGAGATGAACTAATCAAAGAAGCAGAAAAATTAGGCATCTGGAGAAAATCAAATAAGTAAAAAATCA
>NZ_GG666296.1:486174-504391 GCF_000159095.1 Anaerococcus tetradius ATCC 35098
AAAATATCCTTTATTGACTTATAAGCTTTTTTAAAAATCAGCTCTTTTTAGGGAGTTTATCCTTTGGTAAATCGGTCCTAGGAATAATTCACCTTCTTTTTCTTCCATCAAATTTTCACAAAAAGTCATCATCCAAACTAGGACATATTTGGATAGGTAGAAGGCTTGGATACCATTAGCAAGTATTGACCTTCTGCCATTTATGACTATATCATTTCTAATTTCATCAAAATAATCTAGCAAGGCATCTCTATTTTTATCATCAACTATCAAATGCTCTATTAAATAAGCAAGAGCCAGGATATATTTATCTAGCAAGGGATTTAGGGAAAATTCTATTTCTTGATTCTTATTTAGGTAAATATCCTCTTTGTTTTCTGCATTTTTATAAAAAGACCTGTAGTCATTTTCAGAAAAAGGAAAAAATTCGGGATAAAGGCCATAAGGGAAGTTAGAATGTTCTAAATTTTTTTTGAAAAATCCAAGTTCTTCCTCGGAAGAATCAAAAGAAGCTAGAAATATTGGTGAAAGTATGACTAGAAGCTTCAGTCTTTTGTTTTCATCATCATCCTTTATGATAAACTTAACTTCTTTAAGACACTCCCCCGAAAGCTCGTTTTCGCTTTTAGTTAATCTTTCTTCCAATTCTCCTGTAGTTTGATATTTAATTTCAACTTTTTTGTTAACGAGGACTTTAATCAATTTCATTTATAATATCGCCGTAGGCTCCCTTAGTAGCTCTTAGGAAATCATCAGGTTTAAGCCTTAGGCCATGGCCGATTTTTCCAGCTGATACTTTTATAATATCATGGTCTTTTGCCCTTATATCTAGAAAAACTGGATAATCTTTTTTCATAGCAAGGGCTGTAGTTGCACCTCTTTCGTAGCCTATAGTTTTTTTCAAATCCTTTAGGTGGAGCATACTCAAGCTTTTAACCTTGCATACTTTGCTGGCTTTTTTGAAATCAATAGTAGAAGCCGCTGGAACTACAAGGATAAAAACTTCTCCATCCTTACTAAGGGTTGCTAGAGTTTTATAGATTATATCAACATCCTCGTGAGTTTTCTCTGCAATATCAACTGCTGATGTAAATTCTCCATCTAAATCATAATCTACATGCTCATATTCAATATTTAAGTTATCCAAAATTCTCATTGCATTAGTTTTTATTTCTTTTTTCATACTACCTTCTTTCAATCATTCAATTTTATTATACGATAAATTATAATTTAACAAGAATGGGTATATAATAATTAGTAATAAGGGAGTCCTATATGAATGAAGAGATAATAGTAACTTATGTAGCAGAAAATTGCTATAGTCTAGAAATCGGAGACTATTTTTTAGTTTTCGATTATTATAATGGAATATTAAACATTCCGGATGATAAGAAGCTAGTTTTTTTTGCTACAAGTAAGAAAAAGGGCCACTATAGCCCAGAGATATTAAAACTATTTGATATGAACAATGTCAAATACCTGCTAGCAACAGATATAGCCTATGATAGTAGTGATGGAAAGGTTATATATCTAAAAAACAAGGAGCTTTCCATAGAAAGGCTAAAGGAATTATACAAGAAAAAGAATGTTACTTTTATAAAAGAATACAAAAATATAAAAGTAGCTAAGGACTTGGATGTATTTTCCTATGGGGAAAGTGATACAGGTCTAAGTCTTGTTATTAGGATTTATGACTTTCTAATATTCTATACTGGGGATAGTTTCTTTACTGAAGGGCAAAGGAGCTTAGAGGAAGTAAACAACTATCTATTTGATATTTATGAAGACTTTCTGGATGTAGATCTCTCATTTTTTCCTATAAAAACAGATTGGGGAGAAAAAATTTACGAGAGGGCTAGGGCCTTTACAGAAGTTTTAGATCCGCAAATACTTTTTCCCCTAAATGTTGGTGATGAGCTTGAAGACACTAGGGATTTTAAGAATTATCTAGGAAATTATGATACAGATGTTCGTTTTTTGATAGAGGATAATCAAGCCTTTGTGATAGATATGGATGAAGAATAAACATCTAGTAATTGAAACTAGATGGTGGTATAATTAAAAATGTTAAGGTGTTTATGGACGAAATTGAAAAAATAAAAAAAATAAACTTACCAAGCTGGGACGAGATTCCAAATGCTGGTTTATATATGACGGAAGTCATAAACTTTATTGAGAAAACTATCAAAGACCTCTTTATAGGGGAAGATAATCCTATATCTCCTGCTATGATTAATAATTACGTCAAACTATCTTACATAAAGGAACCTATTAACAAGAAGTATTATAGGGAACATATTGGACAGATTATCGTTATATTCGTCTACAAGCAAGTTCTTTCTATTGATTATATAGCCAAGGCTGTTAAGATAGAAGTTGAGTATTTTGAGGTTAAGGAAGTTTATGATGATTTTGTTGAGATTTTTTCTAGGTGTCGAGATTTCCTTTTTAAAGATAAAGATAGAACCCTCATCGATTTAAAATTTAAGGATAAACATGAAAAGGGGATGTATTTTTTAACTATTTCCTTGTTGAGTAATTTGTACACTAGAATAAGATTAGAAAAGCGATAGGAGAAATTATGGAAAAGATAGCAATAATGGTAGATTCAGCGGCGGACATTTCCCCATCTTTGGCGGAAGAAAAGGGCATATATTATATGCCTTTATATGTTAATATAAAGGATAAATTTTTAAAAGATAGGATAGATATAAGCCCAGAAGAATTCTATGCTTACATAAAAAGCGAAAATTATTTGCCAAAAACTAGTCTTCCAGCACCAGGGGATATAATGGCCTTGGTTGAAAAAATCAAGGATGATGGTTACGATAAGCTAATTATCATTTGTTTAGGAAGTAAGTTTTCTGGTACTTTTAATTTATGCGATATGCTAGAAGCAGAAGGCATAGAAACTTTTGCCTTTGATAGTAAAAACTTAACCCTAGCTGAGGGTATGCTTGCTCTTCATGCGAAAAAATTAGTGGATGAGGGTAAAAGTTTTGAAGAAATAAAGCTTTCTTTGGAGAAATTACGTGATAACGCTAGGGTGTTTTTCACCTTAGAAACTTTCAAATATATAATCGAAGGTGGTAGAGTTCCAAAGACTTTTGGTAAGATTTCAGATGCCTTATCTGTTAAACCAATCATAAGCGTTAGTCCAGAAAATGCCAAATTTAATCTGTTAAAGATTGTAAGGGGTGAGAAAAAAGTTTTTAAACAATTTTATAATATAGCCAAGGAAAACTTGGAAGGCGCCAAGGAATACTATTTCTTTATAGCTCATGGGGATAGCTTCGATATGGCGATGAAGCTTGAAGAGGTCTTAAAGGAGTTTATTGATGGTGCAAGTCTTTTCATAAAAGACCAAATTTCACCAACTCTCGGCGCAAATACAGGTCCTGGCTTACTCGGTTTTGGATTTTTGAAATTAGAATAATATGGAGAAAATTTCTCTGATGCATTAATATGACTTATTGAGGAGAGCTAAATGTTTAAGTCAAATAAAGATAATATTTTGGAAGAAATTGTAAAGAAAACGAAACTATACTTTTATAGATCGATATTTAAAAACTACGAAGGTCATAAATTTTCACTTACAATAGATGAGGGAATGATTTTAGAGATTATAGAATACTTGGATAAGCCAACTATAAATGACTTGGTAAACTTTCTTTGTATATCTCAACCCAATGTATCATATAAGATAAATATCTTGCAGAAAAAAGGCTATGTAGCAAAGACAAGGTCTGATACAGATGGAAGGCAAACCCATGTCAACCTAACAGATAAGTATTTCGTATATAGAGATAGAAAAAACAAGTTTACAGATAAGGTATTAAAGAGCGTAAGGGCAGATCTTACTAAAAAAGAAAGAGAGTACTTACACAAGAATCTCGACCTTATAAATGATCATTTGACTAAGGAGCTTAGAGATTTTTTGGTAAGTGATGATTGAGAATAATTTATAGTTGACAAAGCTTGGGAGTTGTGGTATTATCTATGACATAGACAACGAAGAAGTACCCAACTCACCTGCCGACTAGTGTTTTCAGGTTAATAATTTTTAATTAGAAGATTAATTATGAATTGGAACGGGTACTTTGTGCCCGCTTTTTTTATGTGAATACATGGAGGTATACTTATAAAAGATTTAAGAATAAATGAAGAGATTAGAGCGAAGCAAGTAAGACTGATTGACGAAAATGGAAATCAAGTTGGAATAGTGGACTACAATCAAGCCCTAGATATGGCTTATGATAAAAAGCTTGATCTAGTTTTGATGAGCCCAAATGCTAAGCCACCTGTTACCAGAATCATGGATTATGGTAAGTTCAAATATGATCAAGAGAAAAAAGAAAAAGAGAATAGAAAAAAACAAAAGAATATTCAACTTAAAGAAACAAGATTTTCTCTTAATATAGAAGATAATGATTTGCAAACCAAAGCAAATCAAAGCAAAAAATTCTTAAACAACGGGGATAAAGTAAAAGTTTCTATAAGATTCCGTGGAAGAGAGCTAGGCCGTAAGGAACCTGGCTATGAATTGATGGAAAAGTTTAAGCAAATGCTTGGAGATTCCTGCAAGCTTACAAAAAGCCCAAAGATGGAAGGAAGATCCCTAGTAATGTTCCTAGAACCTAATGATGAAAAAGGAGAGTAATATGGCAAATAAGAATAAAACAAGAAGAGCTGCAGTTAAAAGATTCAAAGTTACAGGCAGCGGAAAAATCATGAGAAGAAAAGCTTACAAGGGACACCTTACAGCTAAGAAATCACCAAATAGAAAAAGAAGACTAAGAAAAGCTACAATTGTTTCATCATCAGAGATGAAAAACGTTAGAAGCATGATCGGTGCATAGGAGGATATAGATGGCAAGAGTAAAAAGAGCAGTTAACGCTAAAAAAAGACACAAAAAAGTTTTAAAACAAGCAAAAGGATACTATGGTTCAAAAAGCCTTCTATTCAAAACAGCTAATCAAGCTGTAATGAAATCTCTAGCTTATGCTTTCATCGGAAGAAAACATAGAAAAAGAGATTTCAGAAGACTTTGGATTGCAAGAATCAATGCAGCAGCAAGACTTAATGGAACAAGCTATTCTAAACTTATGGGTGGCCTAAAGAAAGCAAACATCGAAATCAACAGAAAGATGCTTGCAGAGCTTGCTATTAACAACCCAGAAGAATTTGCTAAATTAGTAGAATTAGCTAAATAAAAAGCTAAATGATAATTAATTCGGTACAAAATCCAAAGTTTAAATTAATAAATAAACTTAGAAATAAAAAATATCGAGATAAGGAAGATTTATTCGTAATAGAATCTAAGAAATTAGTAGAAGAGGCCATTAAGTCATCTCTTGATATAGAATTTATCTTTATCAGAGAGGGCCTAGACCTCGCTTGTAACTTTCCCTTAGTGGTTTTTGACGAAAGCTTGTTTAATAAGCTAAGCGAACTAAAATCACCAGACGGTTTTGGAGCAGTTGTTAGGAAGAAAAAAGAAGAAGAAATCTCATCTAATAGAGTTCTTCTCCTAGACCATATCAATGACCCGGGCAATATGGGAACTATGATTAGGTCGGCTGAAGCCTTTGGCTTTAATGATATAATCCTAACAGAAGGATGCGTAGATATCTACAACGAAAAGTCCTTGAGGGCTTCTATGGGTTCTGTTTTTAGACTAAAGCTCGTAAAATTATCCAATGATGAAATAGTAAATCTTAAATCACGATATAAATTTTTAGCTAGTCATATGGAAGGCTGTGACGTCAGAAAGTATGATGCTTCTTTAGAAAATATTATCCTTGCTATTGGCAACGAAGCCAATGGTCTAAGCGATTTTTTAAGGTCTCTTACTGACTCGTTCGTTAAAATTGCCATGCAAGGTAAAATAGAGTCTTTGAATGCAGCCATAGCAGCTAGCATAATGATGAATACACTAGCTTGTGATTCGGAAAGACTTTAGTTATTCTTATACAGCAAATTAGGGATGTTGAGAGCCTTTTAAGTAACGACTAGAGATGTTCACCGATGAAGTTTGAGATGAAAATAGTAATCGATACGTTTAGACTTGCGTTAAAGTTTTGAGTGGATTTATTTTATAAATCAATTAAGGTGGTACCGCAGAAATATCTGTCCTTTTGAGGGCGGATTTTTTTATTTGGAGGAAAAATGGAAGAAAATTTAAAGAAAGTTTTAGAAACTTTCGCCCAAGAAATAGTAGATGCAAAGTCCTTAGATGACTTAGAAAAATTAAGAATCAAATACTTAGGAAAAAAAGGTGAGATAACAGACTTAAAGAAGTCGATAGCCAAACTTCCTAATGAAGAAAAACCAGAAGCTGGAAAATTAATCAACAAAACCAGCAAGGAAATAGAAGAAAAATTAGCAAGTAAAAATAAGGAAATTAACGAAAAACTCCTAAGTGAAAAAGTTAAGGCAGAAAAAATTGACGTAACTGCTCATTTCGATAAGTGCGAATCAGGTCATCTTGCAGTTATCAATCAAACAATGGAAGAATTAGAATCAATCTTCCAAAACATGGGCTTTGATGTAGTAGAAGGCCCAGAAGTAGACACTGTAAAATATGTCTTCGATGATCTAAACTCACCAGAAGACCACCCAGCAAGGTCTACATCAGATACCTTCTACATCAACGATAAAGTCCTCCTTAGACCTCACACCTCAAGTATGCAAATTAGGGTTATGAATGAGGGAAAACTTCCAATCAAGATGGTTTCAGCAGGAAGAGTATTTAGAAATGACGAAGTAGATGCAACCCACTCACCAATGTTTCACCAATTAGAATGTTTGGTAGTTGATGAGAATGTTTCAATGGCTAATCTAAAGGCAACCCTTGAGACCTTTATCAAGGAAATGTTTGGTGATGAAATGAAACTAAGATATCGTCCTCACCACTTCCCATTTACAGAGCCAAGTCTAGAAGTAGATGTAACCTGCCCAACTTGTAAGGGAGAAGGATGTCCTGCTTGCGGAAATACCGGTTGGTCAATGGAGCTTTTAGGTGGTGGAATGGTTCATCCAAATGTCCTCGAAGCTTGTGGAATTGACAGTGAAAAATATACAGGCTTTGCCTTTGGACTAGGAGTCGATAGAATTGCCATGGTTAAATACGGACTTGATGATATAAGACTTCTTTACGATAATGACAAGAGATTTATAGAACAATTCTAGGAGGAAATATGTTAGTACCTTTAATATGGCAAAAAGATTATGTAAAAATTGATAAAGACCTTAAAACTATAACAGATAGATTATCAGAAACTGGCTCTCACGTTGAGGAAGTTACAATCCACACTAGTAAGCTTGATGGAGTCCTTATTGGTCAGGTTATAGATCAAAAAAAGCATCCAGAAGCTGATAGGCTACAAGTTTTGACTATAGATGTAGGCAAAGATAAGCCGATAACCATAATAACTAATGCAAAAAACACCAAAAAGGGCGATTATCTACCAGTAATTACATCAGGCACAAAATTAGACGATGGAACTATCATAGAAGATCACGACTTTTTTGGAATTGTATCTGAAGGTATGCTTACAGCCTATAGCGAACTAGGCTATGATGATTCAGTTATCCCAAAAGATCTTAGGGAGGGAGTAATTGTACTTGAAGGCGAATACGAAGCAGGAAGCCTTTTAAGTGATGCCATATTCTCAAATACTCCAGTTATTGAATATGAAATTACGCCAAATAGAGCCGATTGTCTTTCTATTATAGGAATGGCAAGGGAGTCTGCTGCAAGTTTTGGAGAAAAAATCACCTATCCAAGCCTAGACTTTAGCGCTAATGATGAGGACATTAAATACTATTCAGAGGGCATAGAAATTTTAAGCAAATCTTGCAAGCGCTTTGTGGCAAGAGTTGTAAAAAATGTCAAGATAGGAAAATCTCCTCAATGGCTACAAAACTACCTAATGCTTGCTGGTATGAGACCAATCAATAACATAGTGGATATTACAAACTTCGTAATGCTAGAAACTGGGCAACCCCTCCACGCTTACGACCTAGACAAGTTAGCCGATAAAAAAATTATAGTTAGAGATGCAAAAGAAGGCGAGATCCTAAAGACCCTAGATGGGGTAGATAGAAAATTAGATTCCTCAATGCTTGTTATAGCTGATGGCAAGGAAGCTATAGGTCTTGCTGGTATAATGGGTGGTATGGATTCAGAGGTAACAGATGATACTCAAAATATCCTTCTTGAAGTTGCAAACTTCGATGCTTCAAATATTAGAAAGTCATCTAAGACTCTAGGCCTTAGAAGTGAAGCAAGTTCTAGGTTTGAAAAAGGCATTTCTGTTGAAATGGCAGACTTTGCTTCAAAAAGAGCAATGAAGTTAATTTGTGATTTAGGAATTGGAGAAGTAGTTGGAGGTTCTTTCGACATAGGAGAAAAGAAAGAGAAGGAAAAAACTGTAGATCTAAGACTAAAGAGACTAAGGATGCTTACAGGAGTTGACTTTAATCTAGACACAGCCATTAGAAATCTAGAGTTATTAGAATTTGAGGTGGAAAAACTCGATGATGAAACTCTTAGGGTAAGGGTTCCTTATTTTAGAAGCGATATAGATATTGAAGCTGACCTAATCGAAGAAGTTGTAAGGCTTTACGGCATGGGTAATATCGAAAGTGCTCCTCTAGTTTCATCCCTAAAAAGAGGAGAAAGATCTAAGAGAAGACGATTAAGAGATGACCTCAGCCAAAAACTTGTTGGTCAAAAATTCTCAGAACTTGCAACCTATTCTTTCATCTCTCCAAAAGAATATGATAGGCTTGGCATTGATGAGTCTTCACCACTTAGAAATTATATTAAGCTAATCAATCCGCTGGGAGAAGATTATTCAGTAATGAGGACTAGTCAAGTTCCTTCTATGCTAGATGTAATCGCCAAAAATATCAAATATGGTCAAAAGGACATGAGATTTTTCGAACTCGATAGGACTTTCGAAAAGACCTCCGACCTTCTTCCAAAAGAAAATATAACCCTCACCATGGGACTTTATGGAAATTATTCCTTCTATGACCTAAAGGATTTCTTCACAGAAGTTATGGCTGGTGTAGGCTTTGAAGGCTTTAATTACAAGGCTAATGAAAATACTTACGCTTTCCATAGGGGAAGATGTGCTGATATCTACTTTGATGGTGAAAAAATCGGTATAATGGGTGAGATTTCTTACGAAGTAAGAGATGAGTATGATATAGATAAGGGTGCTCTAATTCTTGAAATCAATCTTGCAAAGATTGAAGATATAAGAGTAGTCGAAAGAAAGTATAAGGCTATAGGCAAATTCCCAGCCATAGAAAGGGATTATTCTTTCGTATGCGATAGGAATTTGGAAGCAGAGCTTATAGAAAATACTATCAGGGAAAATGGCCAAGGTCTTGTAGCTAAGATTAGCTTGTTTGATATCTATACAGGTGAGCACATAGAAGAAGATAAGAAGTCAATCTCCTACAAGGTCCTATATAGGGCAAATGATAGGACTCTCAAGGATAAAGATATAGGAAAAATTGAAAAGAAGATACTAGAAGAACTAGAAAAAGAAGAAATAGTTTTACGAAGTTAGGAGTGAAATTTGAGCGAATATAAGGTTGATGTCAAAATAGCAGGCAAGACTTATACCCTTGTTACTGACGAAGCGAAGGATAATATAAAAGATATAGCAGAAATATTTGATGGGAAAATACAAGAAGTAAAATCTAACAGGCTTACTTTTGATAGGCAACTAGTATTGGCTGGATTAAATATCACAGATGATTTCTATAAGCTTTCGAAACAGTACGATAGCCTAAAAGAAAAAAGCGAAGAGCCTTGCAAGTACTATCCAACTATCAAAGAAGAAGTGGAAAAATTGAAAGAAGAAAATAAGAAGCTTTTAGATGAAAATGAGAAAAACACTAAAGCTATGTCAGATTTAAAAATTGAAAATACTAAGCTAGAGCAAAGCCTAAATAAGTATAGAAATTCAAGAGAAACAATCGAAAAACTCAAAAATGAAGTAAAAAGGCTCCAAGTAGAGGTGATGGACCTAAGTAAAGAAAATGATATGCTGAAAGGAAAGCTTTAATGGCTAAAACTGAAATCCTAGCCCCTGTAGGCAATGCCGATATGCTTTATGCTGGTCTTGCAGGAGGGGCTGATAGCTTCTACTTGGCAGTTGATGATTTTGGAGCTCGTGCCTATGCAAAAAATTTCGATATAGAAAATGTTGGATTCTTTATAGATCTGATCCATCTTTTTGGCAAAAAAGTTTTTATCGCCATGAACATCCTAATTAAGGATGAGGAGTTGAAAAAGGCTATTAGCTACGCCCAAAGGCTTTATCAATTGGGGGTAGATGGCCTTATTATCCAAGACCTAGGCCTATTTACCATTCTAAAGGATAAGCTAAGGGGTATGGACCTTCATGCTTCAACTCAGATGGCTGTAAGAGATTATCATGGAGCCAAGGCTCTGATGGACTTGGGTTTTGATAGGATTGTTATAGCAAGGGAAACTCCTATCGAAGAGTTGAGAAAAATTGCAAAGTTAGATGTAGAAAAGGAAGTCTTCGTCCATGGGTCACTTTGTGTATCCTATTCAGGTGAGTGCTTGATGAGTTCATACTTCGGTGCTCGTTCAGCCAATAGGGGTAGGTGTGCAGGTATTTGCAGGCAGAAATATGAGCTTGTTTCCGACGGGAAGGTTCTTTCTAAGGATTACTTCCTAAATATGAAAGACCTAAATGTAATTGACAGGCTAGATGAACTTCTAGAGCTTGGTATAGACTGCCTAAAAATCGAAGGAAGAATGAAGACTAGCGAATATGTCTTTACTTCTGTTAAAGCCTATAGGGATAAAATTGATAAGGGCTCCTATGATAAAAATAAACTTAGGGATATTTCTAACAGGGGCTACACTCAAGGTTTTATCTTCCATCAAAACAAGGCCTATATAAACCTAGAAAAGGATAATAAGCACAGGCCTGTAGGTAAGGTTTGTGAAGAAAATAATAAAAAATATTTTATAAACAATTCTGACCTCCTCCTTGGAGATAACCTCCAAGTAGAAACCATAAGGGGGAAGAAACTTCCCCTTACAACAACTAGGTCTTATAAGAAAAACTCCAAGATTTACCTAGATAAGTACAAGGATGCAAGAGTTGGTTCGGATATCCTCATGCTTTCATCAAGAAGCCTAGAAGAAAAGATGAAGGAGGCCTTGGTCTCCTACAAAAATCTTCCCATAGACATCAAATTTACAGGAAAAATCGGCAAAAAGCCTAGGATAGACCTAAGCTATGAATCTTGGCATATTTCTTATGAATTAGATGAAAAAATCGATAAGGCTAAAAATATTTCTCTAGGTGAGGATGATATTAGACAAAATCTTTCTAAGTTTGGTGATGAAATCTATGAGCCTAGAAAGATTGAAATAGAAATGGATCCTCAGATTTTTATTAGGAAAAAGGATATCAATGAGCTTAGACGCCAGGGGATTAATCATCTCAAGGAAGAAATTCTCAAAACTTACCACAGAGCTGATATAAAAATCGATCTTAAAGCTTTCCCTAAGATGAAAAAGAAAAAGCGAGAAATAAATATAGAAGTAAAAGGAGAGGTCGACCCAAAAAGGCTTAGGGATTTCGATAATATTTATATAGAAGAATACAAGAAAGACCACCAGGGTTTAAGTCTCTATCTAAATCTCAATTCCCACAAGGACTACGATATAGATGAGCTTATCAAAAATATCAAGGATAAGTCTATCAAGGGAGTTATCTTTAACAATTATAGGGACTTAGCCTTTATTGATAAATTCAGGGAAAATGGCATAGCTATTAGGATAGGAAGATACTTAAATGTCTTTAATAGGGCGACTTTTGCCTTCTACAATAAATTTGCTGAGATGATTAGCTCATCTGTTGAGGCTGATTTTGATTCAATAAATAGTAATGGCAAATACTTCCCGATAGAAGCCCTTGCTTATGGGAGAATTGAGCTTATGAATATGCGTCATTGCCCTTTTTCTGTCCTTAAATCCTGCTCTCTTAAAGGATGTGAGACTTGCAAGTTTAGGGATGGGGAAATGGTAAATGAAAATTCTACAAGCCTCCTTGTTAGAAGGAGAAATAATCTTTCAATAATTTATCCTAAATACGCAAGCAAGGTAGATGTTAAGAAATTCGACCCGGAAATTTCTCTCTTGCTTTCAGTTTTCTCTGATAGGGATTTGGATAGTTATTACAAAAATAAGTCTTTCGATAATATAAATTATGATAGAGGTGTTATTTAATGCAAGAAAAAAGCTTAAAAGTTTTAGAATATGAAAAAATCCTGGAAAGATTGGCAGCTTGTGCTAGGTCTAGCCTTGTCAAAGAAGAAATTCTAAAGCTTAGACCCTACGAAGATCCTACTTATATAAGAGAAGAGCTAACTTATGCTTCTTCCATGCTAGAGCTTGTTCGAAAAAATGGAAATATTGACCTTTTCGGTCTCTATGACCTTAGAGAGATAGTTGCCTATATCAGAAAAAATGGAATACTCGAAGCAAAAGACTTACTAAAAATTTTAGACCTGCTTAGGGTTTCTGATTATCTGAAGGACTATGGGTCAAACATAGAAGATCCCCTTATGGCTGATATTTTCGACCGAATTTCTAGTAATGATTTTCTAAAAAATGAAATAGACAGGTCAATCATCAATGAAGAGGAAATATCAGACAATGCCTCAGCTACTTTAAGAAATATAAGACGTCAAAAGCAAAGAAAAGAAGGCGATATAAGAAATAAACTCAATTCTTATATAACAAATTCTAAATACGCCGATGCCCTCCAAGACAATGTAGTTTCTGTGAGAGATGGCAGATACGTCGTTCCAGTAAAGACCAACAAGAGAGCTGTAATCGGAGGAATTGTCCATGATAAGTCAGCTTCTGGCAACACCTTATTTATTGAACCTGCTGCCATAGTCGAGCTTAATAACCAACTAAGAGATTTGGAAATTAAGGAAGAAGATGAAATCAGAAAAATCTTAGATAGATTATCAAGAATCGCCCAAGCTTTTGATGTGGAGCTTTTAGAAAATCAGAAACTAATAGCAAGGATTGATTTTTTGCAAGCCAAGGCAAGATTTGCCCTTGAAAATGAATACAGCCTACCTATTATTAGCGACGAGAAAATTCTAGACCTTAAAGAAGCGAGACACCCACTTTTAACAGGCAGAGTCGTTCCTATTAATGTAAGAATCGGAGGGGACTATAGAACTCTTATTATTACAGGTCCTAACACTGGAGGAAAGACTGTAAGTCTAAAAACGGTAGGTCTTATCAGCGCCATGGCTCAGACAGGTCTATTTATTCCAGCCATGGAGGGAAGTAAACTTTGTATCTTCGATGATATTTTCTTAGATATAGGAGATACCCAATCAATAGAGATGAGTTTATCTACATTTTCTGCATCCCTCACCAATATAGTTAAGATAATAAAGGAAGCTACAAAAGACTCCTTGGTCTTACTTGATGAAATAGGTTCGGGTACAGATCCTGTAGAAGGGGCAGCCCTTGCTATTTCTATCCTAGACTTCCTAACTGAAAAGAATGTCATGACTTTTGCTACAACCCATTATAGCGAATTAAAATATTATGCAGTTGAGACAGAAGCTGTTATGAATGCTTCGGTAGAATTTGATGTCGATAGCCTATCACCAACCTATAAGCTTGAGATAGGAACTCCTGGTAAGTCCAATGCCTTTGAGATTTCCAAAAGACTTGGCCTACCCCTTCAAATACTAAAAAAAGCCAAGAGCCTTATTGGCGAAGATACTAGAAATATAAACAAGATTTTGGCAGAAATCGAAATAGACAAGAAAAAAATCGAAGATAAGAATAGACAAATTGACGAATACAAGAAAGAGATATCAAGCATTAGAAACGAGCTTAAAGAAAAATCGAAAAAGCTTGATAAAAAAGAAGAAGATATAATTAGAGAAGCTGAAGATAAGGCTAATGCTATCCTAGATAAGGCCAACAAGAAAAGTCAGGAGATGCTCAAGGAGGCCAAAAAATCAAGAAATGCCAATACTTCCGATATTGATAGGTCATTAAATAAGATTAGAAACAAATACAAGGAAGGTCGTATCGAAAGAGAGGGAGCATATCTAAAGACTAAACTATCAAAAAATGCTCCTGATAAGCTAAAACTAGGAGATTTTGTCTTGATAGCTGGTCTTAATGAGAAGGCAGAGGTAATAGGCCTGCCTGATAAAAATGGCAATATCAAAGTTCAGATGGGGATTCTCAAAATGGATTCTAACATCAAGAATGTAACAAAGATAAAAGGCGACAATCAAACAGAAAAAAACATCACGAAAGTGTATAATACTAAAAAAGCCATGCACATATCTCCAAGCCTAGACCTTAGGGGTCAAAGATATGACGAGGCTATGAGAAATCTAGATAAGTACCTTGATGATGCCATGCTTGCTGGTCTTTCGAAGGCCAAAATCATCCATGGAAAAGGAACTGGCGCCTTGATAAAGGGTGTAGGAGAAATTCTAGAAGGTGATAAGAGAATACAAGACTTCAGATTCGGCGATGACAAGGAAGGCGGATATGGAGTTACTATAGTAACATTTGGATAGAGAGGCAAAATGACTGATTTTAAAGAAAATATTGCAAAAGAATTAGAAAAAAAGGACATAGGTTTAACTTTTGATGAAATCTATAAGCTAATAGAAATACCACCCCAAGACAACATGGGAGATTATTCCTTCCCATGCTTTAGCCTTGCTAGGACTATGAGAAAAAATCCAGCTATAATAGCTGAAGAGTTGGCAAGCTCCTTGGACCTTAAAGCTTTTGAAAAAATAGAAAACCTAAATGCCTATGTAAATTTCTATGTAGACAGAAAAATGTTTGAAGAAGAAACTCTAAATGAAATAATAGAAAAAAAAGAAAAGTACGCAAGCTCTGATATAGGCAAGGGCAAAAATATAGTAGTTGAGTTTTCCTCTGTAAATATAGCTAAACCCTTCCACATTGGTCATATCAGATCAACTGTTATAGGAGATGCCTTAAGAAATATCCACAAATTCTTAGGATACAATACAATTGCAAGTAACTATATAGGAGATTATGGAACCCAATTTGGAACTATGATTAAAGCCTACAAGCTCTGGGGAGATGATGATAAACTAAGAAAAAGCCCAATAAAAGAGCTCCTAAATCTTTATGTAAGATACAACACAGAGGCTGAAAATGACGAAAAAATGAAGGAAGATGCGAGATTAGAATTTAAAAATCTCGAAGATGGACAAGAAGAAGCGGTAAGACTTTGGTCATGGTTTAAGGAAATTTCCTTCAAGGAATTTGATAGGGTCTACAAGATGCTCGACATAGACTTCGACAATTACAATGGAGAAGCCTATCACTCAGAGTTTATTCCTAAAGTAATAGAAGAATTGAAGGAGAAGGACTTGCTAGTGGAATCAGATGGGGCTTTAATAGTCGACCTTTCTGAATTTGACCTACCACCTTCAATAGTTATCAAATCCAATGGCTCATCAGCCTATATAACAAGAGATATAGCTACAGCTATAAATAGGAAAAAAGTCTATGATTTTGACAAAAATCTCTATGTTGTAGCGACTCAACAAAACCTACACTTCGACCAACTATTCGCTATCCTAAAACTAATGGGATACGACTTCTACAAAGATTGTAAACACGTATCTTTTGGCATGGTAAGCCTAAAAGATCAAACCCTATCAACAAGAAAGGGTCAGGTAGTTTTCCTTGAAGATGTGCTAAACAAGGCAATAGAAAAAACTAAAGAAGTCATGGAAAGTCGTCATACAGAAATTGAAGATATAGAAGAAACAGCAAAGATTGTTGGAATTGGCGCAGTGAAATTCCAAGAACTTTACAACAACAGAATTAAGGATTATGTCTTCGATTGGGACGAGGTCCTAAACTTTGATGGAGAAACAGGCCCTTACATTCAATATACTTACGCAAGGGCTAAGTCAGTCCTAAGGAAGGCTGGATTTGAAAAAGCAGAGAAGATGAACTTTACTAAGATTACTAGCGATGAAGAATTTGCCCTAGTAAAATCTCTAGCAAATTTCAAGGATATAGTAATCAAAGCTTGCGAAAAATATGAGCCATCCCTAATTACAAGACACTTAACTGAAATTGCCAAAAACTTCAACAAATTCTACAATACTTGTCAAGTAAATGTTGAAGATAAAGAAGTCAAGGAAGAAAGACTTGCCTTAACTTATGCTAGTTCACTAGTAATTAAAATAGGTCTAGGTCTATTGGGAATAAAGACCGTGGAGAAAATGTAATGAAAGATAGGATAACAGACTTCATCCAAGTTTCCTCATATGCTTTTAGAAATACCTTCTCGAAGATAAGGAAACTTTACCTAGCCTTTATTTTCATCTTCATAAGAACATTTTTGGACGTAAAAAATATAATCGGCCTAGTAGGTGGTGGAAGCTTTGTAGGATTACTTAATTACATCATAGATGTATTAATCCTTTGCTATATAGCCCAAGCCCTAAGATCTGTTGTAGTCTATGGCAACCCTGGTAAGAAATCAATAGGAAACTCAATTAGCATATTCTTTCAACCCTTGATAAGTGCTTTGTTTTACCTATATATAGTAAAACTTGGAGTAAACCTACTAACTATGGGGGCAAATCCTAGGGGAGAGATGCTAGTTTTCTTTATAGTAAAAGTTTTAAGCTCACCAATCTTAGAAGAAGTCTATATCAACAACAAGACAGGACTAGAAGCCTTAAAATCATCAGTAAAATTCGTCCTAGATAACCCTCTAACCTATGGAATATACGCTATAATTTTCATAGGCATAGAAAGCTATCTTGGCCTAAAACTTGGAGCCAATACAATAATAGGCATAAGAAATCTATATATAAGCCTAATATTAGCTCTAATTCATACATTCTTCTCAGTCTTTAGGGGCCATCTTTTTAAATATATAGACGAGCATCCATATAGGCAAAGAAAATTTATGAGAGGATAAAAAATTGAACTTAGATAATTACTTTAGAAAATTTGTCGACAAACTTGGCTATATCGAACTAAAAGAATCAGCAAGTTATGAACTACTAAAAGAAATACCCCTACCAATATATCTAAAAGACATGAAAGAGGGAGTTCAAAGTGGGGATATGGAAAATAAAATCAACCTTGATATAATTCTTGAAGGAATGCTTATAAATATAGGATCTGACCAAGACTTTCTCCACAACTACGAATATATCAACGTACTAAATCATTATCTCAAAGATATAACCGCCTTTAGTGCAGACCGTGCAATAAAAGCAATGGATGATGATAGAGACAAGGCTCTCTTACTATTAAGGGCAGGTTACATCCTCAACCCCTTGGATGAATTTAACTCTTATAACTATGCAAGGCTCTTATGGCCAAAAGCCTATGACGATAATATAAAAGAAAAAGATGATTTTGTAAAAGAAGCCTTGAGAATCCTCCAAGAAATAATTGAAAAAAATGAGAACTTTGCTATAAGTTACTACGAATTAGCAAACATCTACGCAAATCTTGGCGAATATCTCAAAGCCAGAAATTACTATAACCAGGCCTTGGCGAAAACTGACTCAGAAATAGCTAAAGAAGAAGTAAGAGATAAGCTAAGAGAAATAAATGACAATGCAGATATAGAAGAAGCTCTCTACTATATAGGAAAAAGCAACTACAATCAAGCAATAATAAAACTTACAGAAATTCTTTCTAAACACAAGAGGGCAGATGCCTATTATTATCTTGCAGTAGCCTATCAAAATATAAATCAATACGAAAACTCCATCCTGGCCTTCCAAAATGCCTTAAATGAAGGAGGAGAATTTAGACAATTATACAATGACTACGCTATAAGTCTATACCTAAACAAAGATATAGAAAAAGCCTTGATAATAATAGGAGAAGGATTAAAAAAATTTCCAGAAGACCCAAGGCTATCCTACAATAAAATACAAATAAATCTAAGCCTTGGTAATATAAGAGAAGCTAAAAAAGACATAGATAAATTACTAAGCTTTGATGATCTCACAGAAGAAATAGTAAACAATCTCAATATCTTGAAAAATCAATTCAATATTTAATTCCACAAAAGACTGAATGATAAGGTTCGGTCTTTTTTTAGAAAAAAATTTGACAAAAACAAAAAG
>NZ_GG666295.1:0-8379 GCF_000159095.1 Anaerococcus tetradius ATCC 35098
AACAGGAGGATTTTTGACCTCTTGGCTAAAGGAATTGAGAAAACAAGTTAAGACTGTGGCTGATGAAGGAGCCTTTAGCAAGTCTATTTATGGCATAGAGAAAAAGCAATTTCCCTATATGCTCTGCATTACTAATATGCTAATCCATGACATGGATCTACCAGAAATCTACCACGACAATTCCCTCCTAAGAGATGTCCTCGACTATACAGATGAAGATAAGTTTGATGTAATTTTGATGAATCCACCCTATGGTGGCTCAGAAAAAGAAGATGTCAAAAATCACTTTCCAGCAGATCTAGCAAGTTCAGAAACTGCCGATTTATTTATGTCGGTAATTATGTATAGGCTAAAAGAAAAGGGCAGGGTTGCTGTTATCCTTCCTGATGGTTTCCTCTTTGGTTCAGATAATGCTAAGCTTAATATAAAGAAAAATCTTCTAGAAAACTTCAACCTCCACACCATAATAAGGATGCCTAATAGCGTCTTTGCTCCTTACACTTCAATAACTACCAACATTCTTTTCTTTGACAATACTGGTGAAACTAAAGAAACTTGGTTTTATAGGATGGATATGCCAGATGGCTACAAGAATTTCTCAAAGACTAAGCCAATGAAGCTTGCGCATTTCGATAAAGTTATCGACTGGTGGGATAAGAGAGAGAAAATTGAAATAGATGGCTTCTATAAGGCTAAAAAATTCACAAAAAAAGAACTTGCAGAAGACTTATCCTACAATTTCGACCAATGTGGCTACCCTCATGAAGAAGAAGTCATCCTAGATCCCATGGATCTAATCTACGAATACCAAGAAGAAAGACAGACCCTAAATGCCAATATTGACAAAATCCTAGGAGAAATCACAAGAAAACTTGGAGGTCAAAAATGACTCCCCAAGAATTAAAAAATTCTATCTTGCAAAGGGCTATAGAAGGAAAGCTAGTAGAACAAAGAAAAGAAGAGGGAACAGGAGAAGAGCTATATAAGCTTATCCAAGAAGAGAAAAATAAACTCATTAAAGAAGGGAAAGTCAAAAAACAAAAACCCCTTCCAGAAATTACAGAAGAAGAGATACCTTTTGATATACCTGAGTCTTGGAAGTGGGTTAGGTTGGGTGATGTATTTCAATTTATAAATGGAGATCGAGGAAAGAATTATCCAGCAAAAAGTAAGCTCAAAGAGAATGGCGATATTCCATTTATAAGTGCAATAAACCTTAAAGATGGCACTGTTGATGAAAATAATCTATTATATCTAGATATAAACCAGTATGAAAGACTAGGAAGTGGTAAATTATTAAAAAATGATATAGTTCTTTGTATCAGAGGCTCTCTTGGAAAAAATTGTATCTATCCTTTTGAGAAAGGTGCAATTGCTTCCTCATTGGTAATTTTAAGAAATTACAAAAAAATTAAGCTAGAATTTGTTCTGAATTATTTAAACTCATATCTATTTTATTCAGAAACAAAAAAATACGATAATGGAACAGCACAGCCTAATCTTTCTGCACAAAATGCTAAAAAGATCTTACTCCCCCTACCACCATTGAAAGAGCAGGAAAGAATTGTAGAAAAAATTGAAGACCTAATGCTCCTTGTTGACAAGTATGGAAAAAATTGGCAGATGCTTGAGGACTTAAACAAGAAATTCCCAGAAGATTTGAAGAAATCTCTCCTCCAAGAAGCAATCAAAGGAAGGCTGGTAGAGCAAAGGAAGGAAGAGGGAACGGGGGAAGAACTTTTTGAACTTATTAAGGAAGAAAAAAACAAACTAATAAAAGAAGGAAAAATCAAAAAACAAAAACCCCTCCCAGAAATCACAGAAGAAGAAATCCCCTTTGATATACCTGAGTCTTGGAAGTGGGTTAGGTTGGGAGAAATTACATTAAAGTTAACCGATGGTGCACATAAGACTCCAACTTATACAAATGAAGGGATACCATTTCTCTCGGTAAAAGATATCAGTTCTGGAAAAATTGATTATTCAAGTTGTAGGTTCATATCAAAAAAAGAACATGATAAACTTTTTGAAAGATGTAATCCTGAAAGAGGAGATTTACTTCTTACAAAAGTTGGAACAACAGGTATCCCCGTTGTTATCGACACTGATGAGGAATTTTCTTTATTTGTAAGTGTGGCATTACTTAAATTTCCTAAGAAACTAATTAATATTTATTTTTTAAAACACTTAATTAATAGTCCACTTGTTCAAGTGCAGGTAAAGGAAAATACAAGGGGCGTAGGTAATAAAAATTGGGTCATGAGAGATATTGCGAACACAATTATCCCCCTTCCACCCCTAGCAGAGCAAAAAAGATTAGTGGAAAAGTTAGAAGAACTTCTTCCCCTATGTGAACAAGTTATTAAAAATTAAAGGGAGATAAATATTTATAAAAATATTTCTGGATAAAATTTCACCTAGGGATAAATCCTAAGGCAAATTTCATATAATAAACAAGAGCAATTTCTAATCTTAGCTTTTTTAGGGCGATGATATTGGGAACTTGCTCTTTTGTTTTTAATGAAAAAAAGGATGCTAATATATATTAAAATTAATAGATATTATATTAATAGATAGTATAATTAGTAAAAAGACAAAATGTTGCAAAATTTTAAAAAAATTAAGGAAGTAACTATGAATAATATTAAAAGATTTAGTGAGATTATTGAAAAGAAAAGGGAGTTGACTAGGTCAAAAAAGCCTAGATATGCTACAAGAAAGCTAACTATTGGCTTGGTATCATGTATGCTAGGTTTTACCCTGATTTTTTCTCCTATGTCATCTATAGCTTCGGAAGTTAATGGAGCAAGTGGCATAAGCGAGAAAGAAAGTAACTCATCCGCTGAATCTAAGAATGATACACAAATACAAGATGAAGAAGTTCATAAAGGCCTAGCCCTTACTGATGAGCAAAAAAAAGCCCTCAAAGAAGCAGGCTTTACAGATGAAGAAATTCAAACAATCTTGAAAGAAGCAGAAGCCATAAAGGCTAAGGATGAGAATTTCGATTTTGATAAGTTTCTCAAAGAAAGAATAAAAGAGAAAACAAAGAATAAAGAAAAAGAAAGCGAAGATAAGGATGGCCAAGAATTAGAAGCATCTGGCAAACAAATTCCAGTCCCTGTAAGTTCATCTAATCAAGATAGGGAAGCTAGTCCTGAAAAAAATACAAAGGTAGACGGAGAAACATCTGCAACCTACTACACAAAAGCCAACTGGGAAAATAAAATTAAGGACAAGAGCCGTTGGAAAGTTGAAGATAACCAAAACCTCGTAAGAGTAGGTGGGGGCGACCCAGTTCAAATGAACGATATCGACTATGATGGGACCTTTATCGATGCCAATGGCAGGACAGTCTTAAGACTTGTCTATAAGGAAAAAACTCAAGCGGCATCTGGTGTTTGGTATAGGGCTTTAATCAATTTTGGAGATTTGGATAAGTATATTGATTATGACCTTTCTTATGTTTTGGGTAAGGATGGTAAGACTCAATATAAATTAGAAACAGTTAATGGTGTAGCTGGTAGAGGATTTGACCTAGGATTAGCTACTGGAGATAGGACAAATAATAGAGCAAATCTACCTATAAATTTAGTTTTAAAAGAAGATGTAGATTTAGAGACTCTTAAAAATGAAAATTACATTGTTCAAATGAGAGTTGCCAATGGAGATTATACTAGAATTTATGCTTATGCTCCTAAGGGAACATCTATGGATTACTCTACCTACACCAAGACAACAGCAGTTGACCTAGGAGATAAGCTAGGCAACCTATTTATCAAGGGTGGACTTCAAAGTGATTCTAATAATGCAACCAACCAAGAGTTCTTTATGTCTGAATTTATTTCAAATCCAGACAAATATCCTGACAAATCAAATCTTGGTATTATTAGAACCCAATATATGGGTCAAACTAATCCTATAGTAAGGGAAACAGTAGGGGATCTGCCTATTGCCTACACCCAAGTCTTTGATGCAAATCTCGTTAATTATTTAAAAGAAGATTCTAAAAAAAATATTGCCTATGTCAAAGTTTTGACCAACGGAAGAGTCCAATCACCTGTTTCAGTTGATTTTGGAATCAAGAAGGATATGATAAACTATTCTGCTGATGGTAAATTAGCCTATGTAGTTATCGGAACAAAAGATTTCCAAAAAGATGGAGTAAAGGTTGTTACTGTCCCTCAACTTGAGAAACACACCATGATCTCAGGTTTTTATATCACAGCTATTGATTATGTAGTGGACAAGGGAAAATTTGAAAATACCTTTAGCAATGATAAGGTTAGAAAATTAAATTACGCTATGATGTCAGGTTGGACAAATCCTAACAAAGACGGCTGGGTTAGCTATGAAAAATCCTATGACGATGACTATGTAGTTGACCAAGGAGAATCATACCTAATCGACACTGGAGATGATCCGACTGGTGGACAAATTATGGTCCAAGTTGGTGGCGACCAAGCTATTCTAAGAAAACCACAAGGATACTACAATGGCTATGTTATAGGCAAGGGAGCCAATGATGCTATAGAAAAATACGCAAATGGAGTTTATAAGATTACCCTTCGTGAGGGTGCAACTATCAACAAGGGCGATAAGTTAAAAATTTATATGCCTTATACTTCAAAACACGATAAGCCAGTAAACTTCCTTGAAATCCATAATGGAAGTAAGTATAACCAAGGTGCTGCTGAATTAAAGTTGGAAACAAATAGAAATATCACAATGCATCTTTTTAAAGCGGATAAAAAAGAATCATTTAAACTAAAATATACGCTAAAAGGTGGAAAGAAAGGAGAAATTGTATTCACTCCTAAAGTATTATGGCAGTACATGGACACTGATGGAGTTTTAACAGGTGTATCAAATAGAGCTACTGATGGTTATGGTGGTACATTCTACATCAACACAAAAAAACTAGAACCAGGTGCAGACATTTATGTTGAGTCAATTGGTGCAGATGGAAAAAAGATTGATGGACAAACTTCATGGTTTAAATATAGATCTCTTGAAAAATCAATGTACAATGTAAAACTTTTAACATGGACAGACCATTCTGATAAAAAATCAGTTTTATCAATCAACAAGTCCCTTTACACTCCTTACCAACAAATCTTTACCAATGATTATGCTGAGGGTGATGTTTATAAGAATCCAAAGGCATTGCCAACTGATGAAAAAGCCTTCAATACAGCTACTACACAAATTGTCGGTTATACCAAATATGACGGTGGTAAGGTAAGGACTCTTTATGAAGAAGGCAGAGTAGGTAAGTTAATAGCCAAGGTCCAAGCTGATGAAAATGAATATGATGATAAAGGAAACTTAAAGAGAGAAGATGTAAGAAAAAAATTAACTCTTTCAAAAGACAATATCTTTGACGCTCAATTTGATGGGTTAAGTAAGGTCTACAAGGCTTACGAGTATAGGGTAAATCTTGCAAAAATGCTCGCTTACCAATCTGATGATAAAACAGACAAAACTTTAACCCTTCTAAAGGATATGAAATTTGTAGCAAATGCATCTGATGGTTCATCACTTCCATCTGATCTTTTTGAAACAAGAGTTAGGGCAAGAATTTTGTTTGATGCAACAGAAGGTAAATGGTCAGACGGCACAAAGCAAGCTGTTAAGATAGCACCAGATAATGTTAAGTTCTACGGAGAAGACGGCTATACAGCCAATGGTTTTGAAGGTGCAAATGTAGAAGCAAATACTGGAGACAAATTCCCTGACGCACCAAAAGCTACTGGAAATAAAAAATTCTTGGGTTGGGTTACAGCTGAAGGAAAAAAAGCTCTAAATAACAATACAACTGTAAGTGCCGAAGAATTTAATAAGGTCGACAAGAAAGATATCTTTAGGGCAGACACCCCTATAACAAAACACCTTGTTGTTTATGCAATTTATTCAGATGAAACTACAGTAACCTTTGACGCTAATGGTGGTAAGTTTGGCGATGATAAAGAACAAACTACAGTTAAAGTTGATAATGGTAGTGTAACAGCACCAACACCAACAAGAGATGGCTATGATTTCAAAGGATGGGCTGATTCAAAAGATGCAAAAGAGGCAAATCCTAATATATTAACAGGCGTTACAGCACCTAAGACTGCATATGCAGTTTGGGAAAAGAAGCCAGAAGAAGCACTACAATTAAATAATCCTGAAAAGGTTGAAGTAAAAGATATCAGCTCATTGACTTCTGATGAAATAGCAGAGGTTAAAAAAGCTGTTGCCGATGCCAATAAGGATAAGGGAATTACAGAAGCTGACGTAACAGTAGCCAAAGATGGAACAGTAACAGTTAAAAAGGGTGATCAAACTGGAACAATTGAAAAAGATAATACAGTTACTCAAAAATTAGTAGAAAATACTTTCAACCCACCAAAAGAACCAGTTAAGGTTGATAAGATAGGTGAGTTAAAACCTGATGAAATTGCAGCAATTAAGAAAGCAGTTAAAGATGCTAACCCAGAAAGAAACTTCAAAGACAAAGAAATTACAGTAGAAGCTGATGGTACTGTTAAGATAAACCAAGGTGGTAAGGTCGGCAAAATCCCAGCTGACAAGACCGTTGTCCAAAAAGACACAATACTTGATTTGAAAAAACCAACTGAAAAAGTTGAAGTCAAAGATCCTACTATTTTAACACAAAAAGAAAAAGAAGAAGTTGCAGAAAAAGTTAAGGATGCAAACAAGGATAAACTAACTAATGATGCAGATGTAAAAGTTGATAGCAAGGGTAATGTAACAGTAAAGGATGGAGAAAAAACTGGAACATTAGAAGCTAAGGACACAGTAAAACAATTCACAAGAGATGGCAAAACCTTAAATCCACCTGCTGAAAAGGTTAAAGTATCCAATAAGAATCAACTTAACGAAACGGAAAAACAAGCAGTAAGAGATCAAGTTAAAAAAGCAAATCCAGATCTTGATTTTAAAGATGAAGAAATTGAAGTTGATGCAAACGGAACCGTAACTGTGCCTATGGGTGAAGGAAAAGTTGGAACATTCCAACCTGAACAAACAATTGAAGAAGCTAAAGATACTGACAAAATTATAAAACTTGTAGCACCAGCAAAAACAGAAGTTGTTGACGCAAGTAAGCTAACAAAAGATGAAAAAGATAAAGTTATAAAAGCTATAAAAGATGCAAATCAAAATTTACCAGAAGATGTAAAAATCGAGGTTGCTGATGATGGAGCTGTTACAGTTACTCAAGGAAGTGGAGAAAGCCAAAAGGTAGGACAACTATCACAAAAAGACACAGTAGAAGAAAAATTAAAAGCTCCAACAGTAACTGCCGATAAAGATGGAAGTGTAATTGCAAAGCCAAAAGATGATAAGGCAGAAGAAATTAAAGTAACTTACACTCCAAAAGGAAGTGAGACTCCAACAACTCTAACAGCTACAAAAGGCAATGATGGCAAATGGAAACTTCCAACTGACACAGATCCATCTATAACAATAGATGAAATTACAGGCGAAATCACAATCCCAGCTGACAAAATCAAAAATGATACAGATGTAAAACTCACAGCAAAGGCTGGAGAAAAAACATCAGACGAAGTCACAGTAACAGCAAAAGATGATCAAGCACCAGACAATCCAAAAGTTACTGTAAAAGATGATGGAAACATAGAAATAACTCCACCAGCAGATGAAGATACAAAATCAGTTACAGTAACATACAAAGACAAAGATGGAAATGACCAAACTCTTCTTGCAACAAAAGATGGAAACAAATGGAAACTTCCAGAAGGAACTGATACTTCAATAAAGATTGACCAAACAAGTGGAGTAATTACACTTCCAAAAGATAAGGTCAAGGGAGGAACAGAGATAAGCTCCAAGGCTAAGGACGAAGCAGGAAATGAATCTACAGAAGCTGGCAAGGCAAAACTACCTGCACTATCTGATAAATTCACTCCAGCATACACAGAAGCTGATGGAAAAGTAAACACACAAGCAACAATTACAGGACCAAATTTCAAAAATGAAGCTGGAGCAGATGTAAGTAAACCAGAAGGAATAACATTTGAACTTGGCAAAAACCATCCTCAAGGTGCAAAAATTGATGCAGATGGAAAAATCACATATACGCCACAAGCTTCTGATGAGGGAAAAGAAATAAAAATTCCAGTTGTGGTAAAATACAGCGATGGTTCTACAGATACACTAGAAGCTAGCCTAAAAGTTCATGATACAACAGCACCACAAGCACCAACCGTAACTGCAAACAAAGACGGAAGTGTAACAGTAACACCACCAACAGATAAAGATACAAAAGAAGTTTCTGTAACATACAAAGATAATGACGGAAACGAAAAGACAGTTACAGCAACAAAAGACCCACAAACAGGCAAGTGGAGT
>NZ_GG666295.1:10077-58577 GCF_000159095.1 Anaerococcus tetradius ATCC 35098
ATAGTTACAGCAACAAAAGACCCACAAACAGGCAAGTGGAGTGTACCAGAAGGATCAGACGTAACAGTAGATCCAGACAAAGGTGTAATCACAGTACCAGCAGACAAAGTAAAAGATGGTACAGAAGTAAGTGCAAAAGCAAAAGATGAGGCTGGAAACGAATCAACACAATCCGGAAAAGCAACAGCAAAAACACCAGCTGAATTAAAAGACCCAGCAAAAGTAGCTGTAAAAGACCCAGCAAAATTAACAGACGACGAAAAAGCTGCAATCAAAGAAGCAGTCAAAAAAGCAAATCCAGACTTAAAAGATGAAGAAATTTCTGTTGACAAAGAAGGAAATGTAACAGTTACAAAGACTGGCGAAGAAGCAAAGACAATTGGTAAAGACAAAACTGTATCTACAGATGTAAAAGTACCAGAGCTTACAGAAGTAGAAAATCCATCAAAATTAAGTCCAGATGAAAAAACATCAGTTAAAAAAGCAGTTAAGAAAGCAAACACTGGCTTAACAGACGACCAAATCGAAGTTAAAGAAGATGGAACAGTAGTCGTAACAAAAGATGGAAAAGAAACAACAATTCCAGCAAAAGATGTAGTTAAGAAAAAAGCTACAACTGGAGAAGAAACTGCACTAAAAGATCCATCAAAAGTAGCTGTAAAAGACCCAGCAAAATTAACAGACGACGAAAAAGCTGCCATCAAAGAAGCAGTCAAAAAAGCAAATCCAGACTTAAAAGATGGAGAAATTTCTGTTGACAAAGAAGGTAATGTAACAGTTACAAAGACTGGCGAAGAAGCAAAGACAATTGGTAAAGACAAAACTGTATCAGCTGATGTAAAAACGCCAGATATCACGGAAGTTGCAAATCCAGAAAAACTTGATGATACAGAAAAATCAGCAGTAAAAGACGCAGTTAAGAAAGCAAATACTGACCTTACAGACGAGCAAATCGAAGTCAAAGATAATGGTACAGTAGTAGTCAAGAAAGATGGCAAAGAAACAATTCTTCCAGCGTCAGATGTAGTTAAGAAAAAAGCTACACCAGCAGTTGACAAGAGTGGGCTTAAAGCCATTGTTGACAAGGAAAATGTGACAAAAGCTAATGATAAATACAAGAATGCTGATTCTGATAAGAAGAAAGCCTATGACGACGCCCTAGAAAATGCAAAGGAAGTACTTGCAAAAACAAATGCAACACAAGAAGAAGTTAATTCAGCTAAGAAAGCATTAGAAGATGCAGAAAAAGCGTTAAACGGCGAAGCTTCACCAACTGTAAAAGCCCCAGAAAGCCAAGTAATAGTAGCAAATTCAAAAGCACTAACTGATGAAGAAAAAGGAAAAGTCAAAAAAGCTGTTGAAGATGCCAACAAGGATGGCTCTGGCAATAGCACCCTTCCAGAAGGCGCAACAATAGAAGTTTCCGATAATGGAAGTGTAACAATTAAAGATAAGACTGGAAAAGAAATTGGAAAGATAAGTCCAGATAAAACTGTTAAGCAAGATGATAGTAAGTTAGCAGTAAAAGCACCAGAAAATCAAGTAGAAGTTACAAATCCAGACGAGGTTACAGCAGAAGAACAAGGAAAAATTAAGGAAGCTATTAAAAAGGCTAACCCTGATCTAAAGTTAGAAGATAAAGATATCACTGTTGACGATAAGGGTAATGTGACAATTAAGAAAGATGGAAAAGAAGCGAAATTAAGCTCAGCCCAAACTGTTAAGAAGGCTCAAACAAGTGCTAAGACAATACTTGCTCCAGCTAAGCCAGTTGAAGTAATAGATCCAGCAAACTTAACAGCTGAGGAAAAAGCAGCAGTAGAAAATGCTGTTAGGGATGCTAACAAAGATTTACCAACAGATGCAATAGTAAGTGTAGGAAATGACGGTTCAGTTATAATAAGTGATAAAGCTTCAAGTGAACTTGGAAGACTAAATCCAGCCCAAACTGTAAAGAAAAAATCCCAAGGTCAAGGAACTACTAGTGGAGAAGGCGGCCAAGAAAGTGGCGAGGCTATCCTAATAAAGGTTCCTGATGAACTTGTTCTAGTTAAGGATAGCAAGCGATTAACAGCTAAGGAAAAAGAGGCTGTAAGAGAAGCTATAAGAAAGGCAAATCCTTCTTTGGCAAAAGATGCATCAATAGAAGTTTCTGATGATGGTTCTCTTATAATCAAAGATAGAAATGGAAAGATTCTAGGAAAGATTTCTGGATCTAAGACTGTCAAGGAAGATGCTTCTACTTTAGATATACAAATTCCAGCTTCTATAAGGGTTAAGGATAGGAGAAACTTATCTGATGAAGACAAAGAAGCTATCAAGAAAGCTATAATAAAGGCAAATCCAGGTCTTAACTTACTTCTTGAGGACATTAATATAGGGGCTGATGGTTCAGTTATTGTTAAGAAGAATGGCAAAGAAGCAAGGATTGATGCTGATAGATTAAATCTAATTAGTGAGAATGGCAAAGAAGCTAATAGCCAAAAAGATACTACAATTGCCGATAGGATAGATCCTATACTTCCACAAAAGAAAATCGAGGTTAATGACAAAGATAAGCTTAGTGAGGAAGAAAAAGGACAAGTAGAAGAGGCAATTAAGGATTCTAATAAGGATAAATTCCCACAAGGAACTGATGTAAGGGTAAATAAAGATGGCTCTGCTGACATCATTTACCCTGATGGATCAAGGGATTCTATCGAAGGATCAAAACTTGTTGAGGAAAAATCTAGAGGAAAAGAAAATAGTAATAAAAACTCTTCTAATGTTAAGACCGGTATTGAATCAGAGTCTGGAACTCTCCTAAGTCTACTAGCATCTATTAGCGGTCTAGTAGCCTTAAAGAAAAAGAAGAGAAAATAAGATAAGCTAATTTATGTATCAGCCCACTTTTGGGTTGATACATTTTTTTTTACTAGAAGATATCATACTAGGGCTTATGATTGGAAAAGTAAATAAAATTAAATAGATTTAGATTTTTATATGTTGTATAATATAAGTGATAATAGCTATCAGTAGAAATGTAGGTGGATTTTGTGAAGCTCTTATATTTTTTTGATGATAAGATGAATCCCCTTCCATAATGATAGAGAATGGAATCTTCTTAGCAAAAATCTAATTAGAAAAAATAACACATTTAAGGATATTTAGTTATGTCTCTTTTGCTTTAATGATTTCTTATGAAAGAATTGGGAAAAGGTATAAGATATGAAGGTTTTGGAGTTTGTTCATGATTTTACTTGAATTGTTTATTTTGTGTGCTGTGTTTTTTATCCTCTGCTTTGTTGGAACTGGTACAGATGAGAAGAATTTGAAAAATTATATGTCCTATCCAGATCAAGTCCAAGAGGCTATTAGTAGGATAGGTGAATATCAGGGTAAGTATAAAGAAAGGGGAA
Source organism: Anaerococcus tetradius ATCC 35098 (assembly GCF_000159095.1). Classification (GTDB taxonomy): domain Bacteria; phylum Bacillota; class Clostridia; order Tissierellales; family Peptoniphilaceae; genus Anaerococcus; species Anaerococcus tetradius. Next base: position 13,476 of record NZ_GG666295.1, read on the forward strand.
AGTTCTCCATTTTCTTTGGTAATTTTATTTTCTTTACATTTTTATTTTTCCTCTTGGCTTTAACCTTTCGAAGCAGAGATTTTACTGATAATTTCCTAAGTTTATTAATTTTGGGAGAGGGTCTTAATCTCTTTGACCTACTTATAATTGATTTGTTGTGGTGGAGAAATACAAAAAGGATAAGATTTTCCAAAATCCCAGACAAGTCCCTCTACCAAGATCCTAAAAAACATCTAGCTTCCTTCCTAAGAGCCTTAGTTATGTATTTTTTGGTAGCCATTCTTGACGGATATCTTTTGACCTTGTTTTAATTATGGGAACTTTAGGAGAAAAATATGAATTTTCTTAGTTATGGAGATAAAGATAAGAGGTCACTTTTATTTATTCATGGCCTTAGTTCAACCTATGACCTATGTTTTGGCCCACTTATCCCTTATCTTAATGATTATTATTTGATTTTTTGTGAACTCGATGGTCACTCTCCGACAAGAGATGATGATATGCTTTCGCTTGAAGATAATATAGATAGATTAGAGGCTTACATAATAAGCAAGATGGGAGGAAGGCTTTATGGTCTTTGTGGTTTTTCCATGGGGGCAACAATAGCAGTAGAGCTTATAAGCAGGGGGAATATTAGCGTGGAGAAGGTCTTATTGGATGGAGCAGTTACTTGTAACTTGGGCCTTATGGCACTTCCTTATACTTGGGCCTTTGTTATTGGGACAGGAAGAATTAAAAAGGCTAAGCCTATACCAAAGTTTCTCCTGGATTGGGTGCTGGGTAAGGATAACACAAGTGTAATCGAAATGATGTATGAAAAAATAAGTAAGAGGACTATCAGAAATGCCTTAAAATATCTCTACCATTACCAAATCTCCGAGTCCTTGAAAAATTTTACAAAGCCTGTTTTATTTTGGAGGGGAAGTGAAGAGCCTATTGCCAAAAAAAGCGAGGAGAACTTAAAAAAGTATATAAGTGATATGCAAAGTGAAGTCTTCGAAGGTCTAGGTCATGGTCAATTCCTCCATGAACATCCTAATGAATACTCAAAAAAGCTTAGGAAATTCTTAGAAGAAGACTAGAGCCTTCCTTTTTTGATTTTAGCAAGGATAAAGTCAGAAAGGAAGGACTTTTTTTATATTAGCTAAGGATAATTATTAAAGTTAAATAAAAATTGCGGATAATAGCAAGTTCACTTGACAAAAATAGACAAGTAGACTATGCTATAAATATAAAGCGTACATTGCATTTTATTCTAAGGAGCTTAGTGTGAAAACGAGAATAGCTGAATTAAGAAAGAAAAGAAAGTTATCTCAGGCTGAACTTGCGGATATTGTCGGAGTAACAAGGCAGACTATCACTTCTATCGAAACAGAGAAGTACATAGCTTCCCTGCCTTTAGCCTACAAAATAGCAAGGTATTTTGGCTTAAAGATTGAAGATGTCTTTGTATTATATGAGGAGGTAGAAGGATGAATTTGGATACTTATAGTGAAGAATTAAAAAGTAGGGAGAAAATCTATAAGTTTTACATAAGCCTAGCTATAATCTTTATATTTATTGGCGAAGCTTTTCTAAAAGATAAATTTGCCTATAATGATTTTATCTTTGGCTTTGTATATGGACTTCTTATTGGTATGGAGCTTTTTTGTTTTGGAAAAGTTATAAAAATAAATAAGGCGAGAGATGATTATAGCTTGTTAAGGCAAATGTATATAGAGGAAAATGACGAGAGGCAAATTCTTATAAGGCTTAAATCTGGTTATCCTATCCTAACTAACCTATCTCTTGCTATATTTCTATTTGCAATTCTAGCAGGCTTTATAAATAAGGCGGTGTTTGTAACCCTCCTAAGTGTAGGAGTCTTTCAACTTTTAGTTAGTAAAGCTATAAGATTGTATTGGAGAAGGAAAATATAGCCCCTCTTGGGAGTAGACTTTTATGATACTTATAAAAATAAGCTAGCTTAATTGCTAGCTTTCTTTTTTTCATCACCTAAATTCCTAAGTTTTTCTACCTGATCTTCCTTGCCGAGAACTATTAGGCAATCGCCAATTTTTAAGCTATAATCGCTTGGTGGATTGAAAATCATTTCTCCATCTGTAATCTTTTTTATGGCAAGGACTGTAAGGCCGGTTTTGTTTGGTATTTGAGCTTCTATCAAATTCTTGTTTTCTAGATAGGAGCCTTTTTTGACATAGACTTCTTCTAGGTCAAGCTCCAAGTCGCCTATTTTAGTAACAACATCAAGAAAAGATATTATATTTGGCTTAATCATGAGGGAAGCCATCCTATTACCACTTATTTCTATACTAGATAGGGTCTTGTTTGCTCCAACCTTTAGGAGCTTTTCTCCTCCAGACTTGCTTAAAGAATTGGCGATAATATAGATGTCCTTGTTTAAGTTTCTTGCAGTAAGGACTGTAACAATATTATCTACCTCAGAGTCAAGGCAGGCAATTAAGCCCTTAGCCCTTCCAATACCAGCATGTTCTAGGACACTTTCTTCTGTAGAATGACCTTCTACAACGAGGATATTGTGGTGACTATAATCGTCAAGGTCATCACGCTTATCAGTTACAACTACAAAGTCGAGCTTCTCATTTACAAATTTATTAATAATAACTTCTGCCAACTCACCAGACCCACAAATAATATAGTGATTATTTAGGCTTAAAATTTTCTTATCCATCTTACTTCCCTTCCACAGATCTCCTACTTTACCTTCAACAAACATAGCTACAACACTTGTAAAGGCATAACCAACTATACCGACACCAAAAAATATCATGAAAATAGAAAAAATCTCTGATTGGGGGCTTACTGTACCAACTTCTCCAAAACCCACTGTCGATATGGTTATTACTGTCATGTACAAGGCATCTATAAAACCTACCTTTAGCAAAATCATATAACCCACAACGCCAATTAGCATCAGAAGGCTAAAGGCACAAAAAATTAGCTTGAGTTTTCTTTTCTCTTCCATAAGCCCCTCCTTATTGATGATTATAATATAAAATCCATAAAAAAACTAGATGTTAAGCTTAATTAAGGAAAATAATCATATATTGTAGGTAATTATTTAGATAAATTTATTAGATGACAGAAATAGTTAACAAGTGTTATAATTATTTAAAGGAGGAGCTTATGGAGTTAAGTTTATCAATAATCTTTTTTATCGGTGTTATTTTACTTCTTACAGTCTTTAGGTCTAAGTTTAAGGGGGCTTTGGGAGAACTTGCTGTATCTGTAAAGCTTAAAGATTTGGATAAGTCAAAGTATAGAAAACTACATGATATTAAATTAAAAAACACAAGCAATAATACTAGTTCAACCCAGATTGATCACATAGTTGTTTCAACTTATGGAATCTTTGTCATCGAAACAAAGGGCTATAAGGGAAAAATCTATGGTAAAGAAAATTCTAGACAGTGGACGCAAGTTATATTTAAGCAAAAAAACTATTTTATGAATCCTATTTTTCAAAATTATGCTCATATCAAGGCTATAGAAAGTGTAATAAAAGAAGCTTATCCACAAATGCTTTATCATTCAATAATAGCTTTTTCTGGTGAGGCGAATATTGATTCTATTGAAGTTAGTAAGGCTAGGGTCTGTAAAATCGCCTATGTGAGCGATCTAATCAAAGAACTTTCAAGTGAAGAAATCATTTCAGAAGATGATGTTAAAAATATAGTAGAAATAATAGAGAAGAATAAATCTAAGGAAAGTGATTTTTCTCATACTAGAGAAATTAAAAATTTGAAAAAAGAAAACGAGGAAAAAATCAAACAAAATATTTGTCCTAGATGTGGAGGAAAGCTTGTAGAAAGAGAAGGTAGCTATGGAAAATTTATGGGATGTTCCAATTTTCCTAAGTGTAGATTTATAGTTAGTGAGAAGAAAAAATCTTGAAGACTTTTTGACAAATATACAAAAAGCTCTAATTTTATATTTCTAAAGAAGAGTAAAATCAATATTTATCAAAGACTTTGGCAAAATTAGGACGCTTAGAATCACTTAGCTAAGTAAAGACTTTTTTTTAATCTTCCTTGCTAGTAAAATAAAGGAAATGTTTTATTTTATGAATTATAGGAGAAGATGTTAGATATGACTTTGTTTAAAAATGAGTTTCCTATTTTGGAATTTGATGATAGTCCTGTAGCTGTCATAATGCCTAATCATGAAGATTTGGATATTAAATTGCCTAAAAAATGTGTCTATGCCTTTTTGGGCGAGGAAATTAATGATTATGCTTTGAAGAATAAGGCTAAAAAAATTGCCGAGTTTGAGTCAGCTACAAAAGTATATCCGGTTTATGTTTTAAATTATAAGGATCATGAAATATGTCTTGCCCAAGCTCCAGTGGGTGCAGCAGCTGCCAGTCAATTTTTGGATTGGCTGATTGCTTATGGAGTGAGGGAGATAATTTCTGCTGGGACTTGTGGGGCTTTGGTTGATATTGAAGAATCTGTTTTCCTTATTCCAACAAAGGCCCTAAGGGATGAGGGGACTAGCTATCATTATATGAAGCCTTCAAGATTTGTCGATGTTAATCAAAAAGCAATTGATGCTATTAAATCTCTTTTTGATAAAAGAGGCTTAACTTATATAGAAACTGTAACATGGACTACTGATGGCTTTTATAGGGAAAGTAAAGAACTTGTGAAATATAGGATTGAAGAAGGATGTAGGGTAGTGGAGATGGAATGTTCTGCCCTAAGTGCTGTTTCTAAACTTAGAAAGGTAATCTGGGGTGAAATACTCTTTACGGCAGATACCCTCCATGATGTTGAAAATTATGACCCGAGAAATTGGGCAGAAGATACTTTTTCCTATGCCCTAGAGTTGGCGATAGATGCTGTGCTTGAAATTAAAAATTAGGAATTTTCTTTATCTTAGAAATTTCTATGTATTTCAAAGAGATTTTGTAAAAAGTTTTACTTAATCTCTTTTTTCTATTATAATATAAGTTGTAAATTAATGATCTATGGGAGCTATGTGCTGAGAGGAAGTTCGACTTCGACCATCAAACCGGACAGGATAATGCCTGCAAGGGATGAAGCATGTTTATTCTCCTATTAGTGCTTTAGGAGGTTTTTTTAATTTATGAAGTATAAGACACAGATGGAAGCTGCAAAACATGGTTTTGTAACAGAAGAGATGAAAATTGTAGCTAAGAAAGAAAATGTAAGTGAAGAATTTCTTTTGGAAAAAATTGCCAAGGGTGAGATAGTAATTCCTAGAAATAAAAATCACAACTCAATTTCTCCAGAGGGAATCGGATGTGGACTTAAAACAAAAATCAATGTAAACTTAGGTATTTCTAAAGATTTAAACGACCTTGACCTTGAGATGGAAAAGGTAGATATGGCTCTAAAGATGGGAGCTGAATCAATAATGGACCTTTCTAATTATGGTAAGACCCAAGAATTTAGGAAACAACTTATAGCAAAATCTACAGCCATGATAGGAACTGTACCTATGTATGATGCGGTTGGTTTTTTGGATAAGGGACTAAGTTTCATAAAGGCTCGTGAATTTCTCGATGTAGTTAGAAACCATGCCGAAAATGGAGTAGATTTTGTAACTATCCATTGTGGTATTAATAGGGCAAATGCTGATATTTTTATGAGAAATAGAAGGGTTAATGAGATAGTATCTCGTGGAGGTTCGCTCTTATTTGGTTGGATGATGATGAACAATCAAGAAAATCCTTTCTACGAATACTATGATGAACTTTTGGATATCCTAAGAGAGTATGATGTTACCCTATCCTTGGGAGATTCACTAAGACCAGGTGGCATCCACGATGCGACAGACCCTGCCCAAATAGCTGAGCTTATCACCCTAGGCGAGCTTACAAAAAGAGCTTGGGAGAAGGATGTTCAAGTTATAATCGAAGGCCCAGGTCATGTTCCAATCAATGATATCGAAATGAATATGAAACTTGAAAAGAAACTCTGCCACAATGCACCTTTCTATGTCCTAGGACCACTTGTTACAGACATAGCCCCAGGTTATGATCACATCACAAGTGCAATAGGTGGAGCAATAGCTGCAAGCTGTGGGGCAGATTTCCTATGTTATGTAACTCCAGCAGAGCATTTGAGACTACCTGATGTTAATGATGTAAAAGAGGGAATAGTTGCAGCAAAAATTGCCGCTCACGCAGGAGATATTGCTAAATTAAAAGATGCTAGAAAATGGGATCTTGAAATGAGCAAAAGACGCCAAAAAGTTGACTGGGAAGGCATGTTTGAACTAGCTCTAGATCCTGAAAAGTGTAGAGCCTATAGGGCATCATCTCAACCAGAAGAAGAAGGAACTTGCACTATGTGTGGAAGCATGTGTTCAGCTAGAAATATGAACTTAATCCTTGAAGGTAAGGATATAGTTTTATAGACTTAGGAATATTGCAAGCATCTATGTAAGGATAAAGCATGGATGTTTGCTTTTTTTCAATAAATTTTAGTTCGTCTTAGAAAGAAGGTTCTATGAAAATAAGAGATATTGAGACAGCAAGACTTTTACTTAGAGGATTTCAAAAAGAAGATGCTCTTTGGGCTTACAAAATTTGGAATGACCCTGAGATGGGCAAGTATCTTCCTGATGAAGCGATGGAAGAAATAGATGAAGCTTACATTAAAGAACTAGAACAACTGGGTGATGATGAAGAATGTTGCTATCTAATTCCAGTTCTAAAGGATAGTAAAGAAAGGGTTGGCACTTGCAGTTTTATAAGAAGTCATGATGGAAAAATCTATGATATTGCCTATTGTATTCACAAAGATTTATGGAATAATGGATATGCAACTGAAATTGCTAAAGGATTAATTTCCTTTGCAATGGAAAGTGGAGCAGATAAGGTAACTATAGAAGTAAACCAAGACAATAAGGCTTCAAATCGAGTAGCAGAAAAATGTGGCGGAAAAGTTGTAAGCGAAGATATTTTTGTAAAAAAAGGGACAAATGCTACTAAAAAAACCTATAAGTATGAAATTTCTTTCAAAAAATGATTTTTGTATACATAGGAAAGCCTTTGCGATTGCTTATTTTTAAAATAAATAGTATAATAACTTAGCTAGGAGGATGACTTCTGGCTATTATTTTTTGAAAGGAGTATTTATTTGAATAGAAATAAAATATTTCACTGGCCAATCTTTATCCTTATGGCAAGTGTAACCTTTATGGCTATTTCAACTGAGCTAGTTCCTTCTGGAATCTTACCTGAGCTTATGGACGGCTTAGCTATTAGTGAAGCAGGAGCAGGTAATCTGGTAGGCTTTTATGCCATAGCTAGTGCTCTTTTTGGTATCCCTTTAATATCAGCGACTGTGGAATTTTCTAGGAAGAAATTACTGCTTGTTCTTCTAATAGGCTTTTCTATTAGTAATTTAATAGTAGGCCTTGCAAGTTCATATACTTTTGCCTTGGTCGGTAGGATAGTCGGAGGAATTTGTGCTGGGGTCTTGTGGCCAATGATTGCTGCTTTCGGAATGAAGCTTACAGATGAAGAGCACAAGGGAAAAGCGGTTGCTGTTATCATGAGTGGAACTACTTTTGGTATGAGTCTTGGTATCCCTTTTTTTACATATATAGGAAGAAATCTTAGTCGGAGGCTTGAGTTTATGGCTATTAGCCTTACAAGTTTATGTATAGCTATCGCTTGTTTTTTTATGCTTTCTGATGTGAAGGGGGTAAAAAGAGAAAAATCAAACTCACCCCTTACCCTAATTAAGAATAGGGGAGTATTGTTGGCTATGTTTCTTACGGCGATAGCATCCATCACTAACTACGGCATCTATACTTATATTACTAATTTGATTGAATCCATAGATTATCTTAGGGGAATCGGCTTTGCCCAACTTCTTTTTGGAATTGGATCTATTTTATCGGTAATTCTTGCAGGCAAAGTTATTGATAAGCATTTAAGACATTTAACAGTATTTTTGTTTTTAGATTCTTTGCTGGCATTTTTAATATTCGCCCTATTTAAAGGAGAAAGTATCCTATGCCATGTGGGATTTTTCTTGTGGGGACTTGGTTTTGGGGCCCTAGTTGCCTTGTTTCAAACAGCTGTTGCAAGACAAGTTCCAGCGAATGCAGCAGCAGTTGCAACCTCGCTTCAATCGGCAACCTTTAATATAACTATAATGTTTACAAGTTCCATGTCGGGGGCAATTCTTGCAAATTTTTCTATGGAAATTTTGCTTAAAATAATGGTAGTCTTATTAGCTTGTGGTGTTGTTGTAGCATTTAGGGCAAAGAAAATTTTAGCCTAGGAGGAGGAAATATGAAGAAAAAATTTGTTAACGCAAAAATATATGGTCATGAAAATCAATCGGAAATTCTAGTAGAAGATGGTAAGTTCCTTGCCTTTGGTAATGACCTTGAGGGGGCGGAAGAGACAATAGACTTAGATGGAAATCTCGTAATTCCACCTTATGTTGACAGCCATCTCCACCTAGATTATTATATGATAGGAAAAACTGATGAGGTAAAAAATGAATCGGGTACTCTTTTTGAGGCCATTGATTTATGGAATGACTTCAAAAAAGGAACCACTAAAGAAGAGATGAAGGAGAGAATCTACAAGGCAGTTGAAGATTGCGCATCCTACGGAACTCAATATATTAGGGCTCAAACTGACTGCACTGATCCAAAGCTTACAGGAATTAGGGCAGCCCTAGAAGTTCGTGACGAACTAAAAGATAAGATCACTATCCAAGTTGTAGCCTTCCCACAAAATGGAATGTATTCTTACGAAGAAGAAGGAAAAACTGGCAGGGATTTAGTTGAAGAAGCACTAGGACTTGGCTGTGAAGTAGTAGGAGGTATCCCTCACAATGAATGGTCAAGAGAGCTTGGAGAAAAATCAATCAAAGAGATTGTCCGTCTTGCTGTAAAATATGATAAATTAATAGATGTTCATTGTGATGAAACAGATGATGTAATGGCAAGATTTGTGGAAGTTTTAAATGCTGAAGCCATGATAAATAAGATAGGAGAAAAAACAACTGCAAGCCACACATGTTCTTTTGGTTCAGTTGATAACTCCTATGCCTTTAGGATGATGGGCCTATTTAGGAAATCCAAACTTAATTTCATAGCCCTTCCAACAGAAAATGCCTTTTTGCAAGCAAGACAAGACACTTATTCAAAACGCAGGGGGCTTACTAGGGTTTTGGAATTTGTAGATAATGGTATAAATGTTTGCTTTGCCCAAGACTCCATAGTAGATCTTTGGTATCCAGCAGGCAATGGCAATCTTATGAATATACTTGATAATGGAATCCACCTTGCCCAACTTATGAGAGAGAAAGATTTTGATAAAAACCTAGACCTCGTTACCTACAATGGAGCAAAAACTATGCATATAGAAGATGAATATGGTCTTGATGCAGGAAAGCCTGCCAACTTTATAGTTTTGGATGCTCCAAACGAATTTGAAGCAATAAGAAATAGGGCTGAATGTTTGGCATCAATTAGAAAAGGTGAATTCTTATTTAAAAAGAAAAAAAGAGCCTTTGATTATAAATTAAATATCAGATAAGATTTAATCCCCGCTTGCTGGGGATTTTTTGCTTTAGGGATTTGGAAGTAAATTTATGAATATTTGACTTAAAAATAACTCATAAAATGGTATATTCAAAATGACGGCTTTTATGAAATTTTTGTTTAATAAAAATAGAAACAAGAAAGGAATTAAGATGAAGACTGATATTGAAATTGCAAAGGAAGTTAAATTAAAAGATATAGATGAGCTTTGTAAGGAATTATCCCTTACAAATTATGAAAAGTATGGAAATTACAAGGCTAAATTGTCCTTGGAATATGCAAATAATATGAGAGATGATTCAAAGTTAATCCTAGTTACTGCAACAAACCCAACTCCAAGCGGTGAAGGAAAGACTACTTTAAACATCGGTTTATCCATGGCCTTAAATAGGATTGGCAAGAAGGCAGTATCAGTTTTAAGAGAGCCTTCTATGGGGCCTTCCTTTGGAAGAAAGGGGGGGGCTGCAGGAGGTGGTTATAGTCAAGTCCTTCCTATGGATGAGATTAATCTTCATTTTACAGGAGACTTCCATGCTATAACAAGTGCTGTTAATCTTGTTGCTGCCATATTAGACAACCATATTTATCAAGGAAATGAAAAAAACATAGATCCCAAACAAATTGTTTGGAGAAGATGTGTCGACCTTAATGATAGGGCCCTTAGAAATATAGTAATAGGCCTAGGTAATAGGACTGATGGGGTTACTCGAGAAGATAAGTTTGATATAACTGTTGCAACTGAGATGATGGCTGTCTTATGTCTTGCAACAAGCATAGAGGACTTCAAAAAAAGGGTGTCTAAGATGATTGTAGCCTATGATTATAACAATAAGCCTGTTACAGTTGATGATATTAAGGCGACTGGCTCTGTTTGTGTAGTCATGAAAGAAGCCTTAAAGCCAAATCTAGTCCAAACTATAGAGCATACTCCAGCCCTTATCCATGGTGGGCCTTTTGCAAATATCGCTCATGGTTGCAATTCCCTCCTTGCTACAAAAACGGGGCTTGCTATAGCTGATTATGTAATTACAGAAGCAGGCTTTGGAGCTGATTTGGGGGCGGAAAAATTTAATGATATCAAATGTAGGCTAGGTGGTCTTAGTCCATCGGCATGTGTAATTGTTACATCAGTAAGGAGTTTGAAATACCACGCAGGTTTAGGGATTGATGAAATTTCTAAGGAAAATCTAGCTTACCTAGAAAAAGGCTTTAGAAATCTAGAAATCCATATCGAAAATATGAGAAAATTTGGCAATAATATCCTAGTTGCCATAAATAAATTTCAAAGTGATAGCGAAGAAGAAATAGCCCTCCTTAAAAAATTAACATCAAAAACTGGTATAAAAGCCATTGAGACAAGTGTCTTTACCGATGGAGGAGAAGGTGGCATTAAACTCGCCAAAGAGTTAGTTGAGCTTTGCAAAAATAAGAATGATTTTAAATACCTATATGATACTAAGCAATCAATTAAAGAAAAGATAGCCACAATTGCAAGAGAAATCTATAGGGCTAAGGGTCTTGTATATAGCAAAAAATGTGAGAAGGATATTAAAAGGATAGAAGCTTTAGGCTATGAACAAATGCCTATTTGTATAGCCAAGACTCCATATTCCCTCTCAGATGACCCAAATATTAATATAAACGAAGAGGATTATGAGATAAATATAAGAGAAATAAGAATTAATGCAGGAGCAGGATTTTTAGTAGCCTACACTGGAAATGTCTTGACCATGCCTGGTCTACCAAAAGATGCTAATGCCTATAAAATTGATTTAGACGCCAATAACGAGATTGTTGGTTTGTTCTAAGGGCTTAGCCTTGCAAGGACTTGTAAGTAAACTATAAACTGATATATTACTTCCAAAAACTTGCAATTTTTATGAAACTATTTATAATATATGTATAAAAAAATTTAGGGTAGATGGAGGGTATATGACAAAGAAATGTTCAATCAACATGACAATTGAAACAAACAATGCTTTTGCTTTACTTTGTTACTCTATCTTTGTCTATATCAAAAAGTTAAGATTTCCATTAGTTAAGTATGACTATGAATTACAAGAGAATCCTGTTTTGGGTTCTCTTTTTACGTTTGTAAATTAATTTCTTATAGGAAAGGATTTTGGAATATGAGTGGTGTAGTAGGAATTAAAAGTGAAATTGATAAGGCTCATAAGCTATATTATTCTTTATGTTCAATCCAACACAGGGGAGAAGATGCAGCCGGCATGGTTCTATCCGACGGAAAGAGACTAAGTAGGATGAGAGCCTTGGGGCTGGTTAATGAAATTTTTGATGATGATAATCTTGTGGATACTCCTGGTGAATATGGTCTAGGTCATGTTAGATCTTCACCTGAGGGAAGAAACATGAACTATAATGTCGAGCCCTTGCTAAGCTTTGCTAGGGATAATGAACTTTCCCTAGGTCATGATGGTAATCTCATAAATTACTATGACTTAAAGAAAAAAGAAGAAAGTATGGGTACGGTCTTTCATACCCATACCGATAGTGAGTTAATCCTCTTATTAATAACTAGATATTATGAGGGCGATATTGTAAAGGCAATAAGAAAGGCAATGGCAGATATCAAAGGAGCATATTCTTGCGTCTTATGTATGCCAGACAAAATCGTAGGCTTTAGAGATTATATGGGGATAAGACCATTGTTTTTGGGCTATGATGAAGAAACGACAATTATTGCAAGCGAAAATTGTGCCATGGAAGTCCTTGATATTGATAATTATAGGGATATTGAGGCAGGGGAAATTGTAGTAGTAGATAAGGAAGGTATCAAGTCTTACCAAGCTTATGATAGGGTAGATTGTAAACATTGTATTTTTGAATACATATATACGGCAAGACCTGATGCCAACATAGAAAATATTAATGCTTACAACTTTAGGGTGAGAAGTGGGGAACTTTTGTACGAACAAGCCCCAGTCGATTGCGACCTTGTTTGTCCAGTTCCTGATTCAGGAACCCCTTCTGCCATTGGTTTTGCACAAAAGTCTGGTATTGCTTTTGCTTCTGGTCTTGTAAAAAACAGATATATGGGAAGGACTTTTATAAAATCTAGTCAGAAGGAAAGAGAAATTGCCGTAAGGCTAAAGCTAAATCCTCAAAAATCCGTCCTAGCTGACAAGAGAATAGTCTTGGTTGATGATTCAATTGTAAGAGGGACAACTTGTGCTAAGCTTATAAAACGAATTAGAAAGGCAGGAGCTAAGGAAGTCCACATAAGAATCTCATCTCCTCCCTTCACACATCCTTGCTTTTATGGGGTAGATACTCCTGATAGAAAAAAGCTTTTAGCCTTTAATCTTTCCCTTGAGCAAATGCGAGAACAAATTGGGGCTGATAGCCTAGAATTTCTTACATTAGAAAATTTGATGAAGCTTATAGATAAGCCTGAAAATTATTGCAAGGCTTGTTTTACTGGACAATATCCAATAGAAAAGGAATGTTTATGAAACTTGCAGTTTTTATTTCTGGGACCGGGTCAAATCTTCTGGCCCTAATAGAAGCTCAAAGAAAGAAATATTTTAATAGCCAAATAAAGCTTATTGTCGCAAACAAAGAAGCCAAGGGCCTAGCACATGCAAGAGATAACAATATAGCCTATATGGTAAGCAAGGATGATGAGAAAATCCTAGCTAAGCTTAAAGAATATGAGATAGACTTGATAGTCCTTGCAGGATATTTGCCAAAGGTAAGTAAAAAAATCATAGATGCCTACAAAATCATAAATATCCACCCTTCACTTTTACCAAAGTATGGAGGTAAGGGTTTTTATGGGATGAATGTTCACAAGGCAGTCTTTGCTAACAAAGAAAAGATAAGCGGAGTTAGTATTCATTATGTAAATGAAAACTTGGACGATGGAGAAATTATTTTTCAAAGAAAGGTCGATATCAGCCAGTGCCAAAGTGCCGAAGCAATTGCCAAGAAGGTATTAGAAGTAGAACATGAAAGCTTGAAAGAAGTAATTAAACAATTGGAGGGATGAAAGTGAGAGCCTTATTATCAGTAACCGACAAGACGAAGATTGAAAAACTTGCTAAAGATTTGTGCGATTTGGGAGTAGAGCTTATATCTACTGGAGGAACATACCAAACAATAAAAGAAGCAGACCTTGATGTAATTGAGATAGAAAAACTTACAAATTTCCCAGAAATATTAGAGGGAAGGGTTAAAACTCTTTCACCCTATGTTCATGGAGGTATTCTTTACAAAAGAGATAATAACAGCCATCTTTCGACAGTCAAAAAGCTAAATATCAAGCCAATTGACATAGTAGTAGTTAACCTATATGACTTTCAAAAGGCTCTTGATGGGGGTAATCCAGAAGAAATCATCGAAAATATAGATATAGGTGGCCCATCTATGTTAAGGTCAGCTGCCAAAAACCACAAGGATGTCTTAGTTGTTACTGACCCAAGGGATTATGAGGAATTGATTGAAAGATTAAAAAATGATGATATAGACCTAGCTTATAGGCAAAGGCTCGCTATGAAGGCCTTTAATCTTACAGCCTTTTATGATTCTCTTATAGGCAGATATTTTTCCAAACTTACAGGTAAAGAGAGTAAATACAAGACTTTTGGTTTTGAGAAAGAATCAGACCTCCGCTATGGAGAAAATCCTAGCCAAAGGGCAGGACTATACAATGATCCTTTTGTGAAAGGACTTATGGAAAATATAGAAGTTATCCATGGCAAGGAGATGAGTTATAACAACTACAATGATTTAAACCCAGCCATTGAGCTTTGCCACGAGTTAGGAGAAAATGCTGTAGTTTGCCTAAAACACCAATCACCTTGTGGGGTTGCAGTAGGAAGTTGTGTTTATGATTCATATATGAAGGCCTTTGAATGTGATAGTCAATCAATCTTTGGTGGAATAGTTGCAGTAAATGGAATAGTTGATAAGAAAGCTAGCGAAAAAATGCACGAAATCTTTCTTGAGATAATAGCTGCAAGGGACTTTACTGATGAAGCCTTGGAAGTTTTAAGAAAAAAGAAAAACCTTAGGCTCGTCAAGGTTAATTTCGATAATGAATCCGTAAGGGAAGAATTAAGATACCTAAATGGTAAGGTCTTAATTCAAGATAAGGACTTTGGAAAAGACGAGATAAATGTAGTAACTAATAAAAAACCAAGCAAAGAAGAAATTAAAGACCTCCTATTTGCCCAAAAGGTCGTAAAATATGTCAAATCCAACGCCATAGTAGTAGCAAGGGGAATGAAGACTCTAGGATGTGGAGCTGGCCAACAATCAAGAGTTTGGGCTCTAGAATCTATCAAAGACCACTTTAAGGATAGAGACTTCAAGGGAGCAGTCCTTGGATCTGATGCCTTCTTCCCTTTTTCTGATACAGTAGAACTTGCCCATGAAATGGGAATTGAATCAATCATCCAACCTGGTGGATCAATTAGAGATCAAGATTCAATTGATAAATGCAATGAATATGATATGAGCATGGTATTTAGTAAATCACGCCACTTTAAACATTGAGGTGAATTATGAAGATTTTAATTATAGGTTCAGGAGGAAGAGAACACGCTCTAGGAGAAAAGCTTAAAGCAGATGATAGGAAGCTTTTCTTTGCACCAGGCAATGCAAAAACTGAGGATATTGGAAAAAACATAGGAATTGGAGCAGAGGATATTGATAAGCTAGTTGACTTTGCCAAGGAAGAAAGAATAGACTATACAGTTGTAGGCCCGGAAAATCCCCTTTGCTTGGGCATAGTCGATAAATTCTTGGAAAATGACTTAGAGATATTTGGAGTAAATAAGAAGGCTTCAAAGTTTGAGTCAAGCAAGGCCTTCACTAAAGAATTTCTTAACAAATACGGCATCCAAACAGCAAGTTACTTAAAGTGTACTAGTAAGAAAGAAGCCCTAGCTTATGGAGAAAAATTATTAGAAGATAAGGGAAGGCTTGTTTTAAAAAGGGATGGACTGGCAGGAGGTAAGGGTGTCTATATAATCTCCTCCAAGAAGGATTTTGAAAAAAGAGTAGATGAAGTCTTAGCTAAAGATGGGGTCTTGATTATAGAAGAATATCTGGAAGGCTTTGAGATGAGTCTACTTTGCCTAACGGACTCAAAGAGGATAATTCCTCTTCCAACAAGTAAGGACCATAAAAAAATTTACGAAAACGAAAAAGGGCCTAATACTGGCGGAATGGGAACTTATGCTCCAAACATAGAAGCAGAAGCCTTCAAGGAGAAAATCAAAGAAGAAGTCTTGCCTAAGATTATTAAGGGCTTTAATAAAGAAAATATTAATTATAGGGGTGTCTTATTTATTGGCTTTATGATTAATGAATCTGGCATCTATGTTCTAGAATTTAATGTAAGATTTGGTGATCCAGAAACTCAAGTTGTATTAGAATTAATAGACAATGATCTCTTGGACTTGCTAAAGGCGACTTCATCTCAAAAATTAAAAGACATTGATCTTAAAATTAATAATAAAAAAGCCCTATGCCTGGTACTCGCCTCCGAGGGCTATCCAGCAAGTTATGAAACAGCTAAGGAGATTAGCTTCGATAAGGGGGTTAAATCAAAGATAATCCACGCAGGAACAAGAAAAGATCATGGCAAATTCCTAACAGCTGGGGGCAGGGTTTTAAATATCCTAGCAGTAGGTGATAGCTTTGATGAACTAATAAAGACTGTCTATGAAGACGCTAAAAAAATTCATTTTGAAGGAAAATACTATAGAAAAGATATAGGTCCTTCAGTAAAAAGAGTCTATGTAAGAAAAAAAGATCCATTTGATTTCGAATCTATCAAGCTAAAAGAAAAGATTAAGACCACCCTTGGTATATCCTTGACTGCTTTTAAAATTTATAAAAGATATGATCTTCAGACAAGTGATGATAATGTGGAAAAATTGTTATATACTGTCCTTGCTGAAGCTCCAGTAGATACGGCCTATGCCTTTGATGAGGCCCTAAAGCTTCAGGCAAATTTCAAAAAAACCATAGTTAGCCAATACTTATCTGGTCAATTTAACCCAAGAGAAAAGGGGGTCATAGACACAGCCTGTCTTGTAATTGATGATCCAGACTTTGAAGTGAAGGCTTCTACAGTTTATGAAATCGAAGGGGCAAGTAATCAAGACCTAGAAAAAATCGAGAAATTCATCATAAATCCTGTCGATTCACACAGGGTTAAGCTTTTAGGAATCCCCACAAGTCTTAGGAAAAGTAGCCAGAAAAACTTAGAAAATATTACTTATCATGGCTTTAGGGAATTTGATGAAAAAAAGTTAAGACAATTTATCGAAGAACAATCCCTGGCTATGAGCCTTGATGATTTAAGGCTAGTTAGAGATTATTTTAGAAGCGAAAATCGTGATCCTAATGAAACTGAAATTAAAATTCTAGATACCTATTGGTCAGATCACTGTAGGCACACTACTTTTAATACTTATCTTGATATAGATATAGAAGTTAAGTCCTTATTAGATAAGGCCATCAAGGAATCTTTCAATAAATATCTAAAGATGAGAGAAGATTTATCCATCACAAAGCCTATAAATCTTATGAGTCTTGGCACAATTCTTTCTAAATACATGAGGGCTAAGGGAAAGTTTGAGGACCTAGAAGTTAGTAAGGAAATAAACGCCTGCTCAGTCTACACCAAAGTGAGGGTCCTTAGGGATGGGAAGGAAAGATTAGAAGATTATCTTTTGATGTTTAAGAATGAAACCCACAACCATCCAACAGAGATAGAACCTTTTGGCGGGGCATCGACTTGTCTGGGTGGGGCTATAAGAGATCCTCTTTCTGGAAGAAGTTATGTATATCAAGCCATGAGACTAAGTGGGGCTGGTAATATTAAAGAGGCCTACGAAGATAGGCTAGAAGGAAAACTTCCTCAAGCAAAAATTACCAAAGAAGCAGCCCTAGGTTATTCTTCCTACGGAAATCAAATCGGCCTTGCCACAGGTCTTGTAGATGAGTTTTATCATGAAGGCTACACAGCAAAAAGATTGGAATGTGGGGCAGTTATTGCAATAGCTTCAAGGGAAAATGTAAAAAGATTAGACCCTCTTCCAGGGGATTTAGTAATACTTCTTGGGGGCAGGACTGGTAGAGATGGTATAGGAGGAGCTACAGGTTCTTCTAAATCTCACAAGCTTACTTCAATTCACACAGAATCAGCCCAAGTTCAAAAGGGAAATGCTCCAGAAGAGAGGAAAATCCAAAGACTCTTTAGAAGAAGTGAAGTAAGTAAGCTTATCAAAAAATGTAACGACTTCGGTGCTGGCGGTGTAGCGGTAGCTATAGGAGAGCTGGCAGATGGTATTGATATCTACTTAGACAAGCTTCCTTTAAAATATGAAGGTTTAAAGCCTTTTGAAATAGCTATATCAGAATCCCAAGAAAGAATGGCCCTTGTAATTGATAAGAAAGATTTAGATGAGTTTATGGCCTATGCTAAGGAAGAAAATATTGAAGCAAGTGTAGTTGCTAGAGTAACTGATAATAATACTATGACACTTTTCTATGAAGATGGCCTAGTAGCTAAGCTTTCTTATGATTTCATCAACACAGATGGGGCAGAAAGATACGCAAAAGTAGCTTATGTTAGTGAAGATGTCCCTAGTATCCTAAAGGCTAAGGATGATGATCCAAAAAAATTCTATGAAAAAATAAAGGAACTTGATCTTTTAAGCAAGAGAAATTTAATAGAAATCTTTGACCCATCCATAGGAAGAAATACAGTATTAAATCCCCTAGGAGGAAAAAAACTCTTAAATCCTTCCCAAGTCATGGCGGCAAGGATTCCAGTAGATGAGGGAGTTTCAAAAACTGTATCATTAATGTCCTATGGTTTTGATCCAAAACTTTCTGATATGAGCCAGTATTTGGGAGGCTATTATGCAGTAGTTGAGTCTATAGCAAGATTAATAGCAGTAGGATCAAGCCTATCTAAGATTAGATTATCTTTCCAAGAATTTTATGAATCAATGGATAGGCCCGAAGCTTGGTCAAAACCCCTCAAGTCCCTCCTTGGAGCCTTCGAAGTATCAAGCTTTTTTGAAACACCTCCTATAGGGGGGAAAGATTCGATGAGCGGTACTTTTGAAAATATTAAAGTTCCACCTACCCTAATATCTTTTGCAGTTACTACAGAAGATATAGAAAATATTATTACAAATGACCTAAAGGGACTTGGAAGAATAGGACTTATTAAAACGCCCTACAGGGAGGATGGAAGCTTAGATTTAAGAAAATTAAAAGATAACTTTGAGAATCTAAATAAAGATATAAGAAGTGGCAATATCATTTCAGCCATAGCCCTTACTAGAAAGGGACTTTTGGCAGACTTGTATGAACAAGCTATTGGAAACACTGGCTTTGAAATAAACTATGATAATCTTTACAATCCTATGTTTGGATCCTTCCTTGTGGAATATAAGGATAATCGTGATTTTATAGAAAATATCGGAAGTTTTAAGGAGGAGATAATAGTTAATGGCATTAAACTTGATGAAGAAAAATTAAATCAATCCTATCTCCATGGTCTAGATGAAATCTTCCAAGCCTATGATGATATAAGATGTGAAGCTTTAAAGCCTAAAACAGTGCCCAGAAAATTAAAATCCGATATGCCAGTTGATAAGCCAAGGGTCTTAATACTCACAGCTCCTGGTACTAATTGCGAACTTGATAGCGAGATGGCCTTCAGGAAGGCTGGGGCTGATACAGAAATTTTTGTCTTTAGAAATCAAAATGAAAGTGATATAGAAGAATCAATTGATAAACTTGCTAAGCTTTTAGTAAAATCACAAATATTTATGCTACCAGGAGGCTTTTCCCTTGGAGATGAGCCTGATGGTTCAGCTAAGTTTTTGGCAAATATTTTAAGAAATGAAAAAATAGCCAAGGCAATTGATATCTTATTAAGAAAAAATGATGGATTGATCTTAGGAATTTGCAATGGCTTCCAAGCCCTTATAAAAACAGGACTCTTGCCTTATGGAAGAGTAAAAGTCCAAGAAGAAGATGATCCTACCCTAAGCTTTAATAAAGCATCCCGCCATATAGCAAGTTTTGTAAATACTAGATGTTTGACAAATAACAGCCCATGGACAAGGGGCCTTGATCTAAATAAAACTTATAGACTTCCAATCTCTCATGGGGAGGGAAGATTTATAATCAATAAAGATAAATTAGAAGAACTTCTTGATAAGGATCAAATCTTCTCTATTTATGAGTCTTCTCCTAATGCTTCTGACTACAATATAGAAGGAATTTTATCGGAAGATGGCAAAATTCTTGGAAGAATGGCCCATGCTGAAAGAATTGACGATGACTTATTTAAGAATGTGTATGATGTTGGTGGCGAAAGTTTATTTGAAAATGCAGTAAATTATTTTAGAAAGGAAGAAAGATGAAATTTTTAGGAGATGGATTAACCTTTGATGATGTCCTTTTGGTACCAGGCCCTTCGGAAGTTTTGCCAAATGAGGTAGACACGACAACTTATTTGACAAAGAAGATTAAACTAAATATACCTATGATGTCGGCAGGTATGGATACTGTTACAGAATCTCAGATGGCCATAGCCATGGCAAGACAGGGTGGTATAGGAATAATCCATAAGAATATGCCAATAGCCGAACAAGCCAGACAAGTTGATCTGGTCAAAAGGTCAGAGCATGGAGTCATAACCGATCCATTCTACCTTCACCCAGACAACATCCTCCAAGATGCCCTTGATATTATGAAGAACTATAGGATATCCGGCGTTCCTATAGTGGATAAGGAAATGTATCTAAAAGGAATTTTGACTAATAGGGATGTGAGATTTGAAGAAGATCCCAAGGTCTTAATTGATACAATAATGACTAAAGATAACTTGGTTGTAGGTTATGAGGGAATCAAGATGAAAGAAGCTATAAGCCTTATGGAAAAAAGTAAGATCGAAAAACTTCCTATAGTAGATGAGGATAATAAGCTAAAGGGTCTTATCACCATAAAAGATATAGAAAAATCTAGGCAATACCCAGAATCTGCAAGAGATGCAAACAACAGATTAGTTGTAGGAGCTGCAGTAGGTATTACTAATGATATGATGGAAAGGGTAGATGCCCTTGTTAGTGCTAAGGTAGATGTGATTACCCTCGATACAGCCCATGGTCATTCCAAAAATGTCCTAAGGGCAGTAAGAAAGATAAAGGAAAAATATCCTGACCTCGATTTAATAGCAGGAAATGTTGCAACAGCTGAGGCAACTCGTGATCTTATAGAAGCAGGAGTTGATGCAGTTAAGGTCGGCATAGGGCCTGGATCAATTTGTACAACTAGGGTTGTTACAGGCATAGGAGTTCCACAAATAACAGCTATAATTGATTGTGTAAAAGAAGCTAATAAATACGATATTCCTATTATAGCTGATGGGGGTATCAAGTATTCTGGAGATATTACCAAGGCCCTTGCTTGTGGAGCAGCTGTAATTATGGCTGGTTCCCTATTTGCAGGAACTGAGGAATCTCCAGGAGAAACTATCCTATATGAAGGCAGACAATACAAGGAATACCGTGGTATGGGTTCACTTGCCGCAATGAAAGATGGATCTGGAGATAGGTATTTTCAAACCAATACCAAAAAATATGTGCCAGAGGGAGTCGAAGGTAGAGTTGCCTATAAGGGCCCAGTTGGAGAAGTTGTCTATCAATTACTCGGTGGTCTTAAATCTGGTATGGGCTATGTTGGAAGCAAAAATTTGGCTGAACTTTATGAAAAGGCTAAATTTATAAAAATTACTTCAGCTTCCCTTATAGAAAATCACCCTCACAACATTACCATAACTAGAGAATCACCAAACTATTCTAAAAACTAGGAGGAAAAATGACAGATGTTAGACTAATAATGGGATCAGCTTCCGATGTAGAAATTGCAAAAAAGGCAACAAGTATTTTTAGAAAATTCGATATTTCTTATGAAGTATCTGTTATCTCAGCCCATCGTGCCTTGAATGTACTAGAAGATACTATGAAAAAAGATGATTGCGATGTCTATATAGCAATCGCCGGTATGGCAGCCCATCTTCCTGGAGTTATGGCAGCAATGACCACAAAACCAGTTATAGGAGTTCCTGTTGGAGGAGCTAATACAGGAGGCCTTGATGCACTTTTATCTATGGTTCAAATGCCAAAGGGAGTTCCAGTTGCTACTGTTGCTATAAATGCTGGTGACAATGCAGGTCTTCTTGCTATACAAATCCTAGCCTTAAAAGATGAAGGTCTCAAAAATAAATTAAGGGCTTATAAGAAAGAAATGCTCGAAAAAGTTATAGCAGATGATGAGAATCTAGAGGAAATTTAATGGCAAAACTTACTTATAAGGATAGTGGGGTAGATAAGGAGAAAGGCTATGAGGAAGTTGAATTAATCAAAAAAATAGTAAAGGAAACCCATGGCAAAGAAGTCCTAGCTGACATAGGGGGCTTTGCTGGAGCCTTTCTTCCAAATCTTAAAGGATTAACTAATCCAGTCTTACTAAGTGGGACAGATGGGGTTGGGACAAAAATTAAGCTTGCCATGGAGATGGATAAGCATGATACAGTTGGAATTGACTGCGTGGCAATGTGCGTTAATGACATACTTTGTCAAGGAGGAAAGCCTCTATTTTTCCTAGATTATATAGCTACTGGAAAACTTGATCCTAAAAAGATGGCAGAGCTTGTAAAAGGTGTTGCAGAAGGCTGTAAGGATTCTGGAGCTGCCCTAATCGGTGGAGAAACTGCTGAGATGCCAGGTATTTACAAGGAGGACGACTATGACTTGGCAGGCTTTGCAGTCGGCATATGTGATAGGGATAAGCTAATAAATGGTGATAAGCTAAAGGAAGGTGATATAGCCATAGGTCTATATTCTTCGGGAGTTCATAGCAATGGATTTTCCTTGGTAAGGGCTAGTATGAATCAAGCTAAAGTTTCACTTACTGATAAGTTTAATGAAGATCAAACTATAGGTGAGAAGCTTCTAACTCCTACCAAAATCTATGTCAAAGAGATAGAAGCCTTGTTAGAAAAGGTCGATATTAAGGCCATAGCCCATATCACTGGTGGAGGACTTTATGAAAATGTCCCTAGAGTTTTGAGGGATACTTTAGCTGTAGAATTTGATTTAAGACACTTAGAAGTCGACCCTATCTTTAAAAAAATTCAAGAATGGGGAAATATCGACACTGATGAGATGTATCATACCTTTAATATGGGAGTTGGTATGGTGGTTTTTGTAGACGAGAAAGATGTAAAAAGAGCTTTGGATAAGCTAGATGGCAAGGCTTTGGTTGTTGGAAAAGTTACTAAAGGAAATAAAGATATTAAAATCATTTTATAAGGAGTAAAAAATGCAAAAAGTATATACTGGCAAGACAAAAGACGTTTACAAATTAAATGACAAAGAGTATTTGTTGAAATTCAAGGATGATGTAACTGGAAATAATGGAGTCTTTGATCCTGGTGCAAATAGTGTCGGTCTTACTATGGAAGGTGCTGGCCATCAAGCTGTTCGTATGACAAAATTCTTCTATGAAAAATTAAATGCCAAGGGCCTAAGAACCCACTTTGTTTCAGCTGATTTAGACAAAAACGAAGCAGTAGTAAAAAAGGCAGAAGTTTTCGGTCAAGGTGTCGAAGTTATAGTTAGATATTATGCAGTAGGTTCATTTATAAGAAGATATGGCAAATATATAGAAAATGGAACAAAGATTAAGCCTTATGTGGAAATCACCCTAAAGGATGATGAGAGAGAAGATCCGCTAATCA
Organism: Anaerococcus tetradius ATCC 35098; assembly: GCF_000159095.1. GTDB lineage: Bacteria > Bacillota > Clostridia > Tissierellales > Peptoniphilaceae > Anaerococcus > Anaerococcus tetradius. The sequence continues at coordinate 36,838 of NZ_GG666295.1, forward strand.
CTGAAGATGCCCTCATCTTATTAAATATCATGACAGCAGAAGAATACGAACAACTTAAAGATCTTGCCCTAAAGATTGGAGATATTGTAAAGGAAGAATTAGCCAAAAAAGACCTCGACCTTTATGATATCAAATTTGAATTTGGTAGGCTTGAAGATGGAAAAGTAGCTCTTATAGACGAAATCTCTGGTGGAAATATGAGAGCCTATAAAAATGATAAATACATAGAGCCACTTGAATTAGAAAAAATTATGTTAGATTAGTTTTAATTAAGCTCCTAGAAGGTCTTAGGGAATCTTACTAAGTTACTTTCTAGGAGTTTTTTTAATTAGACCTAGGGATTAAAATATCATTAATTTAATTTTATAAATTTAAAAGTATAGTAGTCTTTATAGTACAATAACTTATCAGAGTAAAGGAGAACATTATGGGCTTATCATTAGCTATGAAAATACTTAAAAATCACTTGTTAAAGGGAGAGCTAAAGGCTGGTCAAGAGATTGCCATCAAGATAGATCAAACCCTTACTCAGGATTCGACAGGAACTATGGCATACCTACAACTAGAAGCTATGGATATAGAAGATGTTGCTACAGAAAATTCTGTTGCCTACATCGATCACAATATCCTTCAAGCAGGATTTGAGAATGCAGATGATCATGAGTTTATCAAGTCGGCAGCAAATAAGTTTGGTATAACTTTCTCAAAGGCTGGCGGAGGAATCTGCCATCAAGTAAATCTTGAACAATTCGCAAAACCAGGTGATACCCTCCTTGGATCTGATTCTCATACACCTACTGGTGGAGGGCTAGGTGAACTTGCTATTGGAGCTGGTGGGCTTGATGTAGCTGTTGCCATGGCCAAGGGTTTTTATTTTGTAAAAGTTCCAAAGATATACAGGGTTAATTTGACATCTAGTCTAAGTCCTATGGCAAATGCCAAGGACGTAATCCTATACATATTAGGCAAATTAACAGTAAAGGGTGGAACTGGTTTTATAATGGAATATACAGGCCAAGGTGTTAAATCCTTATCAGTTACTGATAGGGCGACGATTTGTAATATGGGAGCAGAGCTTGGAGCGACCACTTCAATCTTTCCTTCAGATGAAAATACCTTAGCCTATCTAAAGGCTCATGGTAGAGAGGAAGTCTATAAACAACTACAGGCAGATGAAGATGCCTATTATGATGAATCAATAGACATAGATTTAAGTGAGATTAAGCCTGCTGTGGCTAAACCACATTTTCCTGACCAATTTGAAGAGGTGGAAAGTCTTCCTAGGATAAAGGTAGACCAAGTTGCAATTGGTTCTTGTACAAATTCATCTTTCGAAGACTTGATGAAAGTCGCATCAATTCTTGAAGGAAGAAGGGTTCATCCTGACGTATCGCTCGTAATATCTCCAGGATCTGCTACTATTTTGGAAAAAATTGCTGAAAATGGGGCCTTGGCTACTTTCATAAAAGCTGGAGCTAGGATACTTGAATCTGGATGTGGGCCATGTATAGGAATGGGTCAAGCACCAAAGGCAGGAGCAGTTTCTTTAAGGAGCTTTAATAGGAATTTTAAGGGAAGATCTGGAACTATGGATGCACAAATTTACCTAGCAAGTCCAGAAACTTGTGCTGTAAGTGCTGTACTTGGTTATATAGCAGACCCTAAAGAACTATCTTATGAGACTAAATTTAATAAGGATGAAAGTTTTAATCAAACTCAAGCCTACTTTATAAAGCCAGAAAAAGATTTATCTAAGAGATTAGAGGAAACTATAAAGGGTAAGAATATTAAGCCTTTCCCAAGGGCAGAAAAAGCATCTGATATTGAAAAGAAAGTAATATATAAGGCGGGCGATGGAATTACTACTGATGATATATGTCCATCAAATGCTAAACTTCTGCCTTTCAGATCAAATATAGCCTATCTTTCTGAATTTGCTTTTACAACAAAGATTGATGATTTCAAGAAAAGATGTGAAGAAAATAAGGGAGGGATTATAGTTGCTGGAGAAAACTATGGTCAAGGTTCTTCAAGAGAGCATGCAGCCCTTCTTCCTTTGTACTTGGGAGTAAAGGCAGTTGTTGCAAAATCTTTCGCAAGAATTCATAGGTCTAATTTGATTAACAATGCTATCTTGCCTTTGGAATTTGTCAATCCTGATGATTATGAAAAAATCTCAGAATATGATGATATAAGGATAAGTAGAGTAGTAGAAAGCCTAAAAGAAGGAATCTTTATCCTAGAAGACCTTACAAAAAACATTAAGATTAAGTTAAAGGCTGACTTTTCGGATAGGGAAAGAGAAGTCCTAGAAGCTGGTGGATACTTAAACTATGCAAAGAATTTGGATTTGGAGTAGATATGAAAATTACATTAATAAAGGGTGATGGAATAGGCCCAGAAATAACTGAGTCAATGAAAAAGGTTGTCTCTGCCCTAAAGTTAGATATAGATTTTGAAGAAATAAATGCAGGTCTTTCTGTTTTTGAAGCAGAAGGAGAATACATACCTCAAAGGTTATTTGATTCGATAAAGAAAAATAAAATCGCCATCAAGGGCCCTATAACAACCCCAATAGGTCATGGTTTTAGGTCAATCAATGTGGAACTTAGAAAAAGATTTGATCTTTATGCCAATATTAGACCAATCAAGGCTCCTGGTCCACTTGACTTGAAGTTTGATGGAGTTGATATGGTGATTTTTAGGGAAAATACTGAAGACCTCTATGCTGGCGTTGAGGAGATGATATCAGAAGATGAAGCTCATTCTATAAAAATCATCACAAGGGAAAAATCCGAAAGAATTATTAGAAGTGCCTTCAACTACGCAAGAGAAAATAAGCGTAAGAAAGTTAGCATAATCACCAAGGCCAATATAATGAAATTAACCGATGGTCTTTTCCTTGACATGGGAAGAAAAATTGCGAAAGAATTTCCAGATATAGAATTTGAAGAACTTCTTGTAGATAATACCGCCATGCAAATGGTAATAAATCCTCAAAAGTTCGATGTACTAGTTACAGAAAACTTGTATGGAGATATTCTATCAGACCTTGGAGCAGGTCTTGTCGGAGGACTTGGGCTAATGCCTGGAGTAAACAAGGGAGAAGATATAGCAATCTATGAATCAATTCATGGTTCAGCTCCTGATATAGCAGGCAAAAACTTAGCAAATCCTATAGCTCTTCTTTTAACTTTCGCCCTCCTTCTAGATGATATCAAAGAAAATGACAAGGCAGATAAGTTGAGAAAAGCCATATATGAAACCCTAAAGGATAAAGAAAACTACACAAAAGACCTTGGTGGCTCAAATACAACAAGTGGCATTACTGAGGCAATCATAAATAATTTAGGTGATTGAAATGAATAAGGCTCAAGAAGAAAAACTTTGTTATTATGCAAATGAAATTGCTAAAAATAACAAGATTGACAAAGAGACGTACGAAAATTACCGCATCAAAAGAGGACTAAGGAATAAGAATGGAACAGGCGTTCTTGTAGGTATAACCAAGGTTGGAGATGTATGTGGCTATAAAATAGAAAATGAAGAAAAAATCCCATTTGAGGGTGAACTTTTCTATAGGGGTTATCCCCTAACTAATCTTGTAAAAGATATAGAAAGTGACAAAAGACTTGGTTTCGAGGAAGTTATTTATCTACTCTTATTTAATAGACTAGCAAATATTGAAGAACTAGCTTCCTTTAAGAATATACTTGTTGAGGAGAGAAAACTTCCTGAACATTTTTTTGAAGATATAATCTTGAAAGTTCCTGGACCTGATATTATGAATAAGATGATGAGGTCTTTGCTTGCCCTCTACACTTATGACCCAAACCCAGATGCTAATGATGCTAGAAATGTCCTTAGCCAGTCCCTATCCTTGATATCCAAGATTTCTCAACTTGCCATTTATTCCTATCAGGTAAAAATCCACAATTTTGATAAGAAGTCCCTCATTATTCATAATCCTAAGGAAGATGAAACAATAGCTGAAAATATCTTATCCATGCTTAGGACTAACCAAGAATATAGCAAGGAAGAGGCAGAAATACTCGACTTAATGCTAATAATTCACGCTGAGCATGGTGGAGGAAATAACTCGGCCTTCGCAACCCATGTTGTATCTTCATCTGGAACAGATACCTACTCAGCCATGGCAGCAGGTCTTGCTTCCTTGAAGGGACCTAGACATGGTGGAGCAAATCTTAAAGTTAGCAAGATGCTAAAGGATATAAGGAATAATGTTTGTGATATAGAGAATTTGGAAGAAGTAGAAAGTTATTTAGAAAAAATCCTAGATAGAAAAGCTTTTGACAAAAAAGGATTAATTTATGGTCTAGGCCATGCTGTCTATACCTTATCCGATCCTAGGGCGGTTTTATTAAAAGAAAAAGCCAAAGAACTTTCTAAAATAAAGAAAAGAGATAAAGATTTTATCTTTATAGAAAATGTAGAAAAACTAGGGCAAAAATTAATTATGCAAAGGCAAAATAGAGCCTATCCGCCATGTGCTAATGTCGATTTATATTCGGGCTTTGTCTATGATATGCTCGATATACCGGAGGAGCTTTACCTTCCTATGTTTGCTATTGCAAGGACTGTCGGCTGGTCAGCCCATAGGCTTGAGCAAATAGAAGATTCAAAGATTATTAGACCAGCCTATAAATCTCTAAATCAAGTAAAAGACTACATTCCTTTAAATTTGAGAAAATAAACTTAAATTAAAGATTTGAGAAAATAATATGTTTAAATAAGTTTGTAAAATGAGAGATATAATTATATATAAGTAAGACTGAAAAAATCTAAGAGAAAATCAAGCTAGGATTTAATCATTTGCTTGATTTTTCTTATTTTGGGTAAAGCTATAAGGTAGTAAAAAGAAAGAAGGTTATATGGAATTTAAAAATAATATTTATCTTCCTCCAATGGCGAGGGAGTCTTCAATAGATGGAAAAATAACAGACGCTCTTATTGACTATTATGAATCCATGGCTAAGTTAGGCTTTGGCCTTATTATATTAGAGCACGCCTATGTTGATATAAAAGGAAAGGCAAGCCCTAAGCAGATGGCTATTGATGAAAATTACGATAGGGAAAATCTTATTAAGATAAAAGATGTAATCCACAAAGAAGAAGCCAAGGCCTTTATGCAGATTTCTCATTGTGGAAGACTTACAAGACTTGATGGTGAAAAATTTGGACCAACCAAGGAAGATGGTGTAAGCGAATTGTCAGTAGATCAAATAAAGGATATAGAAGATAAGTTCATAGAAGCTGGTAAAAGAGTTGAAGATATGGGCTTTGATGGTCTTGAAATTCACTGTGCCCACGGTTATCTTTTAAATCAATTCTATTCTCCCCTAGTAAATAAGAGAGATGACGAATACGGCGGAAGTTTAGAAAATAGACTCAGAGTGCTACTTGAAATTTTAAAGAAAATGAGAATAGCCTTAGGAGATTTTCCTATAATGGTAAGACTTGGGGCGTGTGATTACGAAGAAGGCGGCAATACAATAGATGATGCCATCAAGGCTGTTAAAGTCATGGAAGAATATATAGATTTTATAGATATATCAGGTGGCATCAACGGCTTTATGAAACATTCTGATAATGACATTGGTTATTTTACAAAAGAATCTAAGGCTATTAAAGAAAATACAAAAGTTAAGGTATTGATGACTGGTGGAATAAAGAATAAGAAAGAGGCAGAGGAATCAATAAGTGAGGGGGCTTGTCATATGGTAGGAATAGGAAGAGCTTCGTTAAATAAGGATTTTACTTTAGAATAGGCTTTATATGATTAAAGAAAAAATAAAAGAAAAACTAGGAATAATATATTTAGATAGACCTCAAAAAATAAACGCCCTAACTCTAGCTATGATTAGGGATATTAGAAAAATACTAGAAAAATGGGAAGAGAATGAAGAAATTAGGGCAATTCTTTTTGATTCAACTAGCGAGAAAGGCTTTTGTTCTGGAGGAGATTTGAAAGAAGTCTATAATGATTATCTCTTAAAGCCTTCCCAAAAAGACAAGAGTGTGTTCTTTAGAGAAGAATTTGAACTTGATAAGTATATAGCAACTTATAAAAAGCCTGTGATAAGCCACTGGTATGGAATAGTGATGGGTGGTGGTATAGGCCTTAGTATCAATTCAGATATAATTATAACAGATGAAACTACAAATTGGGCTATGCCAGAAACTAGGCTTGGTTTTGTTCCTGATGTTGGAGTTTGTAAGTTTCTATCGACCCTTCCCCAAGCTTTAGGCCAATACTTGGGTCTATGTGGAAAAAGCTTAGGTGCAAGTGATTTGATAGCAAATAAGCTATGTGATTTTAAAATTTCATCTTTCGATTACAAAAAGGCCTTGGATAAATTAATAGCCTTAACTAAGGACTATGAGGCTAAGGAATTGGTCGATAAATACAAAAGCTATCTAAAAAGCATTGAAGATAAGGCCGAGGTTTCCAAAATAGACCATATAAGAGAAGATATCAATAAATATTTTTCATTATCCAGTCCTTGGGAAATATATAAGTCCATAGAAGCTAATAAAGATGATGATTTTGCCAGGGAAATTTACAATGATTTCAAGCAAAGGCCTGGCTTTATGCTTTACTTACAATTTGAAAAATATTTTCTTTGTAAGAATTTAAGCTATGAAGAAACTATAGACTTAGATTATAAAATCCTAAATTATTCTGTAGATGAAGGATATATGAAAGAAGGTATAAGGGCTGTCATGGTTGATAAGGATAAAATGCCAAGTTGGAGGAATGAAAATATTAAGGATGTAGACATGGGAAAAATCAAAGACCTCCTTCAAATATAGAGATGATCCTAAATATTCTATCAAAAATAAAATCGTCTGTTCATTAATATTAAGAAAAATTGTGCTTTAGAAATTTTTGTGACAAGCCTATGAATTTTGGGGCGATTTTTATTTTGATAGATTTTAACATAACAAGAGATTTATCAATAAATGGGATTCTTTTCCCACTAGGAGTTTATATGGATGAAAAAATAAAAAATGAAAAATCAGGAAGAAATCTTGGCCTTGATATAACGAGAATCCTGGCATTTTTTTCTGTTGTAGGCGTTCATTTCTTTTTGAATACCGACTTTTACAAAAATCCAATAGTAGGATACAGGATGTATCTTTTAGTTTTTTTAAGGACGAGTTTTATGATATGCGTCCCTTTATTTTTGTTGCTAACAGGTTATCTTGTTTCTTCTAAGGAAATAAGTATGGATTTTACGAGTCTAAAAAAATATTATACAAAAATTATAGGCATCCTCATAAGTTATGCCTTGAGTATGGTTTTTGTTGTTGTGATATTAAGTGTGAAGGACTTTGAGAAGTTGAGTTTAAAAAATATACTCATGGATATTTTGGCCTTTAAGCACTATGCATGGTATGTGAATATGTATTTGGGCTTGTTTTTCTTATCTCCTTTCCTAAATCTAATATGGCATGAAATTTGCGATAAGAGGGTTCATATGATTCTTCTCGCTATATTCTTAGCATTAACGATTCTTCCTAGTGTTTTTAATGTATATGATTTATCAAGTATCAAGACCCTAAACTCAAGCAAGTCTTTAAGCCACATCGTGCCAGATTGGTGGATAAATCTATTTCCCATAACTTACTATTATATAGGAGCTTATATGAGAAAATACCTTGATTTTAATAAAATCAAGGCAAAAAAGATTTTATTATATCTAATTTTGGTCTTATTAGTCAATAGTTGTTATAATGTTTTAAGGTCAAAGGGTGGAAATTTTCAATCACAAGCCTGGAATAGCTGGGGTAGTTTAGAAAATACCCTAAGTTCTACTTTGTTTTTTATCTTAATAAATTCAAGTATGTCCAACAAGAAAAACAATACTTTGGCTAAATTTTTATCCTACTTTTCATCGCTGACTTTCTCAGCTTACCTCTTATCAGCAGCAAGTGATAAATATATATATGCCTATGTCAACAAATATATAGGCCCAGTTAAAGCTTCTATGGTCTATATGCCACTTATTGTAATGTCTTCTGCCTTAACTGCACTTATCTTGGCAAGTCTTGTAGAAAGGTTAAAAAAGATTATAAGGATATAATTCCTAGTAAATTAATAGGTATCTATTGACAATAATTTTATAAAGTGCTATAACACTATTGTAAAGATAATCTTATTAGGAGGAAATTATGAAAGATTTAATCATAATAGGAGCTGGCCCTAGCGGTGTATCCGCAGCATTATATGCGCAATCAAGGGGATGCGACTTAACAATTTTTGAAAAAGAAAAGGTAGGCGGATTAATTGGAAAAGTCTCCAAGGTAAGTCACTACACATCAGTTGTTGTAGATGAAGATGGAGAAAGCTTCAGGAAAAGACTTGAAAATCAAATTAAAGCTTATGGACTTGATTTAAAATACGAAGAAGTAATAAAATTAGTTAAGAAGGATGATCATTTTCTCGTAAAGACAAACAAGGCAGAATATGAGGCTAAAAAAGTGATAGTTGCTTCTGGTTCTAGTCCAAAAGAACTAGCGGTTGACACAAAGGGTTATGAAATCTCCCATTGGGCAAGGGGCTATGAAGAAAAAGTTCATGGAAAAACTGTTGTAGTAAATGGTGGTTCTGATGGAGCAGCTAAGGAAGCTCTCTATTTAGCTAAATTTGCTAAAGAAGTGCATATGGTTCAAAATCAAGATAAGCTTATGTGTATCAATGAATTTAAAAAAGCAATAGAAAGCAATTCAAAGATTAATGTCCATACTTCAGAAGAATTAGTAAGGATAGGAAAAGAAAATGACCTTATTGAAGAAGTAGAGCTAGCTAATGGAGAAGTAATTAAAGATAAGGCTGGAATAGAGATATTTGCAATGATTGGTCAAAATCCAAACACAAGCTTTATAGATTTAGATCTTCCTAAAGATAAGTTAGGTTTTATTGATTCAGAAGTTGTAAGTGATATCGAAGGCTTATATTTTGCAGGAGATGTTAGAGTCAAGGCAGTAAGGCAAGTTGCAACAGCTGTTAATGATGGTTGTCTGGCAGGAATTTCAGCTAGTAAATAAATTAAGTTAGGAATTATCATTTATTGATAACTCCTATTTTTTTTGTCTAAAATTGGGGTATAAAGAAAAAAAGGAGTTATTATGAAAAGAAATAAGATAAGTATGCTTATATTTATGCTTGGTCTATTCGTTTTAATAATATCATATTTTATACCGACGAATACATTCGAAGCCTACACAAATCTAAGACCCTTAGGAATGTCGACTTTGATAATTTGTCCAATCCTAGGTATAGGAGGCGTATTATTTGCTATAAGAGAAAAATCGATAGTCTATGGCCTAGCTAATATTTTATTAATATTAGCGTTTCCTATAGTGATGTTTATAGGTTACAATTTAGTGTAAAATTACAGATACATATAATTCATTTTGAAAATTAAGGAGATATAATGAGAAAACTTACTCTTCTAGCAGAACTTTTAGATTTTAAACCAAGAGTATGGAGGAGATTTGAAATAAGTGAGGATAATTCCATTGAAGATTTGATGGATACCATGCTTATAATTTTTAATACAGATGTAAGCCATATTTACCACTTAGAAATACCTACAAAGTTAAATGACTTCATAAAAGAAAATACCGATGAAAGAGGAAAATTGCTTAAGAGGCTTCCTACTGGAATTGACTCCTTTAAGCAAATTTATAGGGGTAATTTTTTTAAATCAAAGTTTAACTATGAAGCAATTACTCCAGAAGAAGTTGGATATGTCGATGAATTCAATGATGATTATGATGATGGTTATGATCCTAGAATGAATTTTAAAAATTATCAAACTGGGGTTATTGATTTTATGAATTACAAACTACAAAAGGAAGGCAAAAACAAAATTAGGAAAAAGAACAATCCTCTTGATAAGCTTAAGAGCTTAAATTTAGATATTGCTTATGAAATGTATTTTAAATATGATTATGGAGCTGATTGGACTTTTAAGATTAAAGTAGAAAAAATAAGTGATAATCTAGATGATCTAAGCCTCATACCAAGGGTTCTTAGGGGAAGGTGTATTGGAATAATTGATGATATAGGTGGAAGCTATTATCTAAAGGATTTATATGATACATCAGATGAATTCAAAGAATTTTTCCCAGGGGAAATTAATCAAGAGCTTAGGTCCATATTTTAATATAAGAAAGGAAAATATATGATGAATAAAAAAATTGCAATCCAAGATACTTATGGGGAAAGATTTCAACATTGTTGGGGCTGTGGGGCTAAAAATGAAAATGGCCTACATCTAAAATCCTACCCAAATGAAGACGGAAGTGAAGTAATTGTAGAAATCGTACCTGATAAGGCCTATACTGGTGGTGTTCCACAAAACTTATTCGGTGGCATGATAGCTATGATATTTGATTGCCATGGAACAGCTGCTGCAGCATATTTTAAACACAAGGATAAGGGCCTTGAGCTAACAGCTGATACAGTAATCGGAAGATTTATTACAGCAAGACTAGAAATAGACTTCAAAAAACCTACTCCAATGGGAGAAGTGGTAAAGGTGGTTGCTAAGGCAAGTGAAATAGGAGAGAGAAAAGTTATAGTTGAAATGCAAATGTTTGCCAAAGATGAGCTAAGAGCAAAAGCTAGGATGGTAGCAGTCGCTATCAAAGATAATATGTAAAACTTTAACTAAGCTTGACCTAGCCCCAAGGGTCGGCCCTATAATTTTAATGATGAGGATTTTATAAATACAAAAGTATTTTAAAGATAATAACTACTAGGAAATAGCAATCTATTAATCAGAGATTTTGCAACTAAATATGAAATTTATTACAAAAAGTTGCTGGAATTAAAAATAAAAAATAAAATTATGCTTTAAAAATCGTCCCTACATTTAAAGTATTCTGGAGATTTTACCTATCCTTGAAATAGGCTAACTGATTGCCTTAGGCTTTTTGAGATTTCCTTTGACTTTAAATAATAAGGGTCGATTTATTTTTTAGAGCCATACTATAAGCTTAGTAGACATTGTGGATATCTGGGGAAATTTTCCTATAAAATACATAACTTTAAAATGTTCATAAATTTTTCTAATGTCTATAAGCTTCTTGTAAAAATTTCTCTGATAATATAAACTAATATTAATACAGGAGTAAAATTATGACAAATATAATAGACTTTCCAAATGTTAATGAGTTAAGAGATGAAGTTAAGATTTTGCGAGATAGGCTTATGGAGCTTGCCTTCGACCATGATGATTTGCTTGCCCACAGGGCTATAAGTGTTGAAGCTAAATATAATGACAATTTTGGGCTGATGGAATATAAGGAAATGAATCTTAATCTAACTTACAAAAAACTTAAGGAAGAGAAAAGACTTATAGAAGAATATCTTGCCAAGGATGAAGTCATAGATTTTAAATATATTTCTGAAGTAGTTTCTAAGAAATTTGTAAAGGATGAGAATCTTCTATCTGAAAAACTTGGAAGAATTAATGATATATATGATTTTATTAATCATAGGTCTCTGTCAGCGAGAGATTTTATGGACCTTAATAAAGCCTACAAAAAAATAATAGAAAAAATAAATCCCTTAGTAAATCCTAATATCAGCGAAGAAGAATGGGATTTGTATGTAAAAGCATCCATAGCCTTCACCAACCATCATCTTTCCTTTCTTACAGGTCTTGCTAGTATGCTTGATAATATCAATCTAGATGATTATTTTTTATTTACTCCTGATCTCTTATATGCTGAAAAAAAGAGGTTGGAAGCTGGAATTGTAGCGATTAATAAAACAATCGAAGGATTATATGATGATTACCCCCTTAACTTAAATATCTACCTTGAAGATAAGAGAGCTTTTAATAAGAAAAAATCCGTCCTTGAGAAAAAAATTGAATCCTTAGAAGTAGCCATAAGGACTATGGAAGAAGAAATTAAGGGAATCTTGGAGTCTATAAATGACTAGAAAAGAAGACTTGAAAGTAATAAAACATACAAAAAAAGCTAGGAAGCAAAAATCTAAGATTGAAATTTTCTTATTCGATAGCTACATAGCAGGAACAAGCTATATAGATAATATAGAAAAATTTATAGAAAAGCTAGATATTTCCTCTAGGCTTGATTTTCAGAGAGAAGAAGATAATCTTTATGATTTGCAGGCTATAAAAATAATAGATCCTGAAGGCAACAAGCTTGGTTATGTACCACAAAGGGATAATGTGATATTTGCTAGGCTTATGGATCATGGCAAGAAACTTTTTGCAAAGATTAGCAAAATTGAGCTAAAGGGAAAGTGGTATAAGATAGACATAGCGATTTTCTTGGAAGAAGAAAGGATTATGAGTGAAGATTCTAATAGTTGAGGATGATAAAAATATTCTAAAACTTTTGTCTGATGAGCTTAGAAGCTGGGGTTATGAAACAAGTCAAATAGATGATTTTAATAAGGTAAAGGATGAGGTCATGGATAAATGTCCAGACCTTGTTTTGATGGATATTTCTCTTCCTTCTTATAATGGTTTTTATTGGACGCAGGAGCTTAGGAAAGTATCAAAAGTACCGATAATTTTCATATCTTCCCACACAGAAACTATGGATATAATACAGGCCATGCAATTTGGTGCAGATGATTATATTACTAAGCCTATTAATATTGCTGTAACGAGGGCGAAAATTCAAGCTATCCTAAGAAGATGTTATGATTATAAGCTTGCTTCTGATATTTTGCTCTATGACTCTTGTTCATTAAATATATTGAAGGCTACAGTCACTTATAAAAACACAGATATTTCCTTGACCAGGACGGAGCTTATGATTTTAGAAAGTTTGTTCCAAGCACAGGGAGAAATTGTAAGTAGGGATAGTTTAATAGAAAAATGCTGGCAAAGTGAGAATTTTATTGATGATAATACCTTGGCTGTTAATATAAATAGGTTGAGGAAGAAGTTAAAAGACTTAGGAAAGGCCGATTTGATTAAAACTAAAAAAGGCTTGGGATATTATCTAAGTGAGGAAATATGAAAAGATTTGTAAGATTTATAAAAAGCCAAGCCAGTGTTTTATTATTATTTGCTATATTTAGCCTGACTTTTCTTTGTATTTTTATTTTGGCGGGGCTAGATATGATATTTTATTTTCTAGCTTTGCAAATAATTACTTTTTTTGTTCTCATACTTTTATTAATTAATTTTTCTAAATATAAGGAAGAATTGATAATTAAAGATAAGTATGAAGCCTTACTTTTTGAAAATAAGAGTCTAAGGTCTGATTTTATCAGCAATAAGAAAGACTTAGAGGAATACTTTCTTTTGTGGGCTCATCAAATCAAAACTCCCATTACTGTTGCAAAGCTTATCTTAAATAAGAAAACAGACGAAGATAGTAAAAGGTTAAAGGAAGAGATTTTTTTTATTGAACAATACACTAACATGGCAATAAACTACCTTAGAATCTCTAATAGAGGCCCTGATATGGATTTAGATTATGTTGATTTGGATGAAATAGTAAAAGAAATTCTAAAAAAGTATTCAATTATCTTCATCAATAAAAAAATTTCCCTTAACTATGAACCGATAAATAGAAAGATAATAAGCGATAGTAAACTTCTATCTATAATGCTTGAGCAAATTATAGCAAACGCCTTGAAATATACAGAAAAAGGTTCTATATCTATAACTTATTCTATGGATAGGCTAAGGGTAATAGATACTGGAATTGGCATTAGGTCGGAAGATCTAAGGAAAATTTTTGATAGGGGATATTCTGGTTTTAATGGAAGAGTTAATCAGAAATCAAGCGGTCTGGGTCTATATTTAGTTAAAAAAATCGGAAAAATATTAAATATTGGGGTTGAAGTTGAATCAACCATTCATGTTGGTAGTGAGTTTTCTCTTATCTTTCCAAACAATCTTACAAAAATGTAAGATAGGGACCTACTTTGTAAGTTTAGATAAATGCTAGAAATTTTTCTTTATCCTATAATTTAGATATAAGAAAAAAGGAGGAACTTATGCCAATTTTAGAATTAAAAAATATTAAACGCATATATAAGACAAAAAATATTACTACAGAGGCTCTAAAAGATATAAATCTCGAAGTTAACAAAGGTGAATTCATATCAATTATGGGAGAATCAGGTGCAGGCAAGACGACACTTTTAAATATCATAGCAAGTCTTGACAGGCCGACTTCTGGAAATATTTATCTTAATGGAGAAGATTTGACAAAACTAAAGGATAATGAACTAGCATCATTTAGAAGAAAAAAACTTGGTTTTGTCTTCCAGGATTTCAACCTACTTGATCAATTTTCAAATAAAGATAATATTTATTTACCCCTTGTCCTTTCCGATGAGAAGGAAGATCTTATGATAAAAAGACTTGATGATCTAAAAGAAAGACTTGGTATTGAGAAAATCCTTGACAAGTACCCTTACCAAATTTCTGGAGGTCAGAAGCAAAGAATAGCTATTGCTAGAGCCCTCATTACTAAACCTGAACTTCTTTTAGCTGATGAACCTACTGGTGCTCTTGACTCTTCTTCCTCTAATATGATTCTTGATTTGTTTACAAGAGTAAATGATTTAGGTCAAACTGTCCTTATGGTTACTCATTCTCTAAATGCTGCATCTTTCGCTAAAAGAGTTCTTTTCATAAAAGACGGGGTAGTTTTTCACGAACTTTACAAGGCAGAAGATGAGAGTCGTCAGGTATTTATGGAAAGAATCAACAAGGCTCAAATTTTGTTGGCTAGGGGTGAGTTACTATGAATATTAAAATAGCAAATAAATTCGCCCTAAAGAATTTGAAGGCCCATAGCTTAATATATCTTCCCTTTGTCCTTTCTTCAGGAATAATGCTTATGCTTTTTAATATCATGGCAAGCCTTGCTAACAATGGCTATGTAAGAACTAGACATGCAAGTCTTCCCATGATTATAAATATAGGGATTGTCATAATTGGTCTATTAACTTTTATATTTTTAATTTATAGTACGAATTTTTTGACAAAAAGACGAAACAAGGAGTTTGCTCTTTATGCTATCTTGGGACTTGAGAAAAAACACATAAGAAAAATCCTTACAATTGAAAGCTTTTTTGTCTTTTTGGCAATCGCTATACTTGGACTTGTTGGTGGCTATATTTTTGGTAAAGTAACTTTCCTAGCCTTAAACAAACTAATGAAAGATGTAAGTGGTAGGCTGATGGATTACCCTTTTTCATCTAAGGCTATGATAGAAACTCTAGCCCTACTTTTTCTCGCTTACTTAATTTCTATAATAAGCACAAGTTATAAGATATATACATCAAGTCCAGTTGAGCTTCTTTCAAGGCAAAAAAGTGGAGAAGGAGAGCCAAAATCGAGATATCTATTAATGATTTTAGGCTTCATATGTTTGGCCATAGGCTATTATATAGCTATAAAAACCCAAGGAATATTAAAATCTTTAGGATTATTCTTCCTAGCTGCACTAATTATAATGCTTGCGACCTATCTACTTTTTACTTCCTTTTCAGTAATCTATTTAAAAAATCAAAAGAAAAAGAAGTCTTATTATAAAAAAGAGAGATTTTTGGCAATATCTGGTCTTTCGTATAGGATAAAGTCAAATGCTATCTCTCTTGCAAGCATTTCGATTATGAGTGTAGGTGTGATTATTACAATTTCTGCATCCCTTGCTATCTACAATAGAATTGAATATTCTGCTACAAATGCAGTACCTAGGGAATATAACTTAGATAGTCATGAAACAATTAATCAGAATAATCTCGAAATAGAGAAGAAAAAGCTGGAAGAAGAAGTTTATAATACAGTTACAAATAAAAATCAGATAGTAAATAACTTTATATCCTATGGTTTTATGACAATAGCCCAAGTAGATGGAAATAAATTTTCTACCTTTAAAGGCGATGGGAGACATTCTCCATATTTCCTTCTTGCTTGTGACCTTGATAGTTACAATAAGAGAATTGGCAAAGATTATAAACTTAATGATGGAGAAGTCCTACTTACAGGAAATCAAAAGTTTATGTTAAAGAAGGATAAAATCAAGATAGGAGATAAAACCTATAAGATAAAGCTTGTCGATAACTTTATTCCATCAAATATTGCGGTGGAAACATATGGTCTTGTTGTAAAGGACTTAGAAGAAATGCAATATTTGGCAGGTGAACTTAAACTCTTTAATTCAAAGGAAAAAACCTACAAGAGTCCTGAGATTAATCTTTCAGCGAATTGGGATATTAAGGGTATTGATAAGAAAACTTACAGGAAAAACCTTGAAACATATGCCAAAAATAAGGGCTTTAATGTTGAGTATAGAGACCAATATTTAAAGGAAGCCTATGAATTATATGGTGGCTTTGTCTTCCTAGGAACAGTTATAGCTCTGATATTTCTTATCTCAACTATACTTGTAAGTTATTACAAGCAAATAAGCGAAGGATATGAAGATAGGGAGAAATTCCAAATCATGAAAAAAATCGGGCTGGATGATAAATTAATCCAAAAGACGCAAGCCTCACAAATCTTCTATCTCTTCTTCGTGCCCCTTGCCTTTGCGATACTTAACTCCCTAGTCGCATCAAAGATAGTCTATCAACTCCTTGCTCTTTTTGGAGTAATGCAATTTATGCAATACGGAAGATACTTTTTCATGATTATAGGAGTATTTATAATAAGCTACTATATAATTTTTAAAATTACCAATAGAGTCTACTACAAGATAGTAAGTCTATAAAAGCTCGTCTGGAAATTTCCAGACGACTTTTTAATATGTTATAATATTAGAAAGGGAGGAAACCTATGCTTAGAGCTATTGGATTCTTATTATTTTCACTTGGCTATATACTTACTATTAAAAAGACCTATGAAAATTATAAAAATGAAAAAAATTTGGAGAATTTGATGGAGCTTATTGCAAGTGTTTTTATTAGCATAGGAACGTTAATTTTGGCTATAGCCTATATGATTGGCTAGGAAGGCTCATAGATTATTTAAGAGTTCAGAGGATATTCTTATAATCTATTAATGATTTTTGGTTAATTATTAGTGGAGGGAAGATAGATGGAAATATTTTCTATTATTTTATCAATAACGGGCTTAGTTTTATTGGGATTTGCCTATAAGATATACTTTAAAAAGAGCTACCATTTGATCAATGGCTTTGAAAAGGATTATAAAAAAGGACTCAAGGATGAAAACTACGCAATAAGGCTTTCGAAAGTATATGTTATTCTGGGTTTTCTTTTGTTTTTTTTAGGACTAGCCTTATATTTTCATGCTAGTTAAAACTCACTAATCTAATATTATCTAAGAAAATTTTGAGAGGGAACTATAGTATTCGCTATAGCTTTTCTCTTTTTCTTTTACAGAAATTCCTATTAAATGATATTTGTTTAAATATTATTAGAAACGTTTACCTATAAAACAATATTTGACAAAATTTTGATTTATAACCGAGCATGATGACAATTAATTGTTCATATGCTAAAATGAAATTAAGATAATCGCTAAGGAGGTTAATATGAGTTTCTGTTATAAACTCGATAAAGATAAATTTGATGAATTTAGTAATTATTTAGATACGATGAAGGGGGTAAAGGGTGCGGTTATGCCAGCCCTACAAAAGTGTCAAAACCTTTTCTCATACATACCTGAGCCTGTGGTAGATCTTATGGCTCTTAAACTTGGAGTTTCATCAAGTGAGATTTATGGTGTTGCAACTTTTTATTCGCAATTTTCTCTAAAGGCCAAGGGAGAGCATGAGATTTGTGTTTGCTTAGGCACTGCCTGCTATGTAAATGGGGCAGATAGGATACTTAAATCCTTATCAGATAAATTAGGAGTTGAAGTAGGAGATACTAGTCAAGATGGAAAAATCACTCTGAGTGAGGCAAGATGTGTCGGTGAATGTGGAAAAAGTCCAGTAGTTATGATTGACGGAGATGAGTTCAGAGAAAATGTAGAGCTTTCTGATATTGACGATATTATCAATAAGCTAAGGAAGGTCGGTTGATGAAAAAAGAAGAATTATTCAAATTAAAGGAAAAAGCCTTAGCAAATCTAAGGGAAAAAATAGACTACAATAAAGTTTATATTGACGATAAGGGCAATTTTAAGCTCAAGGGAGATTTTTATGAAAATCAAAAACGACTTGTCTTAAAGAATTGTGGGATAATTGATCCATCTTCGATAGAAGATTACATAGGCCTTGATGGATATAAAGCTCTTTACAAGGCCATCTACGAATTAGATCAAAGAGAAATTATAGATATAGTTAAAGATTCAGGCCTAAGGGGCAGAGGCGGGGCAGGATTTCCTGTTGGTAGAAAATGGGAAGCAGCATATAGAGAAGATTCCCCTATTAAATACATAATTTGCAATGCTGATGAAGGAGATCCTGGTGCATTTATGGATAGGTCAGTCTTAGAACTTGATCCTCACTCTGTCCTTGAAGCTATGGCAATAGGAGCTTTTGCTATTGGAGCTAATAAGGGATTTATTTATGTAAGGGCTGAATATCCAAAGGCTGTTAAAGCTCTAGAGAAAGCTATAAAAGACGCCAAAGCCTATAATCTTTTGGGAGAGAATATCTTAGATTCTGATTTTTCTTTTGATATAGAACTAAGACTTGGAGCGGGTGCCTTCGTATGTGGTGAAGGAACGGCCCTAATGGAGTCTATTGAAGGTAAGCGTGGTATGCCACGCAATAAGGAGTATAGGACAACAGTTAAGGGCTTATGGGGCAAACCTACTGTTATTAATAATGTAGAAAGCCTAGCTAATATTGGTCAAATAATCAACAAGGGTCCAGCCTGGTTTAGGACTTTTGGTACAGAGAAATCTCCAGGAACAAAAGTTTTCGCCCTATCCGGTAAGGTTAAGAGGGCAGGGCTTGTAGAAGTAGCTATGGGAACAAGCATCAATACTATAGTTTATGATATAGGAAAAGGTATCCAAGCTGATAAGGAAGCCAAGGCTGTCCAAACTGGTGGGCCATCTGGCGGTTGTATTCCTAAAAGACTCTTCGATACGGCCTGTGATTTTGAATCCCTAAAGGCTATAGGGTCAATAATGGGATCTGGAGGAATGGTTGTAATGGATGAGGATGACTGTATGGTCGACGTTGCAAGATTTTTCCTAGAATTTTCGGTTGATGAGTCTTGTGGCAAGTGCACGCCATGTAGAATTGGAAATAAGAGATTATTTGAAATGTTAGATGATCTTACTAAGGGTAAGGCAGATCAAGAAAGTCTTGATAAATTAGATGAATTGGCCCATATAGTTGCCGAAACTTCACTTTGTGGGCTAGGTAAGTCAAGTCCTAATCCAATAATTTCTACTATGAAATATTTTTATGATGAGTATGAAGCTCATATAGGAAAAACCAAGACTTGTCCTGCAAAAAGATGTCTAAGTCTACTAAATTATGATATAGGAGAAGCTTGCATAGGTTGTGGCAAGTGCAAGAGACTTTGTCCAGCCCAAGCTATAAGTGGTGAAGTTCGTAATAAACACGAGATAAATCAAGATAAATGTATTAAGTGTGGTCAATGCAAAGAAAATTGTCCAATAGATGCAATTTGCCTAGGCTAGGAGTGGAAAAATGGTTAATTTGAGAATAAATAACAAAGAAGTAGAAGTTGATAAGGGAACGACAATCCTCGAAGCAGCAAAAAAATTAAATATAAAAATCCCAAGCCTTTGTCATATGGATCTTCATGATATAAAATTCGTAAATAAGCTTGCTTCTTGTAGGGTGTGCCTAGTAGAAGACCTTGATAAAAACAATTTAGTTCCTTCTTGTGCAACTTTTGTAAAAGAAGGCATGAATATAAGAACAGATAGTCAAAGAGTAATAAAGGTTAGAAGGGCTATAGTAGAACTTCTTCTTTCAGACCATCCTTCTGATTGTCTAAAATGTGCTAAGAACTTAAACTGTACTCTCCAAGACCTTGCCCATGACTTAAATATTAGAGAGATTCGCTACAAGGGTGAGATGAGAAAGCTTCCGATTGATGATAATTCTTATTCCTTAATTAGAGATCCTAACAAGTGTATTCTTTGCAGACGATGCGAGACCATGTGCAATGAAGTCCAGACAGTAGGGGCTTTGGCAGAAGTTGGTAGGGGCTTTTATACCCATGTAGGCTCAAGCTTTAATAGGTCTATGTTTGAAACAACTTGTACCTTTTGCGGTCAATGCCTATCAGTTTGTCCAACAGGGGCCCTTACTGAAAAGAATAATGTGGCAGAAGTCTGGAAGCTTTTAGCATCTGATAAGCATGTCATAGTCCAAGTAGCACCAGCTGTGAGGGTTAGCTTGGCAGAGATGTTTGGTATGGAAGTAGGCTTAAATGTCGAAGGCAAAATTGTAAGAGCCCTAAAGACCTTGGGCTTTAGTAAGGTATTTGATACAAACTTTGCTGCCGACCTTACCATAATGGAAGAAGCTAACGAATTTATTCATAGGCTAAAGGGTGAAGGAAGACTTCCAATTCTTACTTCATGTTGTCCTGCTTGGGTTAACTTTATGGAGCAACAATTTTCAGATATGATTGATATTCCATCATCCTGCAAGTCTCCTCACGAGATGTTTGGAGCCATAGCTAAATCTTACTATGCCAAGAAAGAAGGAATAGATCCTAAAGATATCGTAGTTGTTTCTGTTATGCCTTGCATTTCCAAAAAGTACGAAGCTAAAAGAGATGAATTGGAAAATGAAGGATTTTCTGATGTAGATACGGTCATAACGACAAGAGAACTTGCCCAAATGATTAAAGAAGTAGGAATTGACTTTGCAAGCCTAGAAGATCAAGCCTTTGACAATCCAATGGGCGAGTCAACAGGAGCTGGTGATATATTCGGCACAAGTGGTGGAGTAATAGAAGCAACTGTAAGGACTGCTTATGATATGCTTACAGGAAAGGAATTAGAGAAAGTCGAATTTAGGGATTTTCGAGGTCTTGAAGGTATCAAATACGCAAGTGTTGATATTGATGGAAGAGAAATAAAAATTGCAGTTGCAAATGGCCTCGGTAATACTAGAAAACTTTTGGAAAAGCTTAAAAATAAAGAAATAGACCTTGATGCTATAGAAGTAATGGCTTGTCCTGGAGGTTGTATTGGTGGGGGCGGTCAACCTTTCCACCATGGCGACCTATCAATCCTTAAAAGAAGATCAAATGCCTTATACCAACTAGATGAGTCTAAAAAGTTAAGAAAGTCTTATCAGAACCCATATATAAAAAAATTATATGACGAATTCTTGGGTGAGCCTGGTTCAGATAAGGCTATAAGCTTACTTCACACTTCTTACAAGGCCCGCCCAAAGTTATAAGAATAAATTTCTAGCTTTTGAGTAAGTAATTAGTGGTAAGTTTTGTAAGAGAAAGGATTATTATGAGAAAAGAAATCATAAGAGAATGGGATTTTGAACTTTATTTTAAACCAGATTGTCCTTATTGCCTAAAGGTTTTAAACTTTTTTAGGGACAATGATATAATCAAATATCCTTCATATAATACAGAAGATGCATCAACTGGCTATGAAAACCAAGATAAATTAGCAAAAATAGGTGGCAAGGTCCAAGTACCATGTATGGTGATTGATGGACTGGCTATGTACGAATCAGATGATATCATAGCCTATGCTAAAGAAAATTTCTTAGAAAAAGCCAAAGAAAACAAGGCTAAGAGGGAAGAAAAGCTTAACTAATAGAAG
>NZ_GG666295.1:60209-162707 GCF_000159095.1 Anaerococcus tetradius ATCC 35098
AATTTTTTGATTCTTCTACTTTTACTTTTTTACCAGAAATTTTCTTATTATTTAAGGCCCTTATACATTCATAAACTACGCTTTTGTCTACATCTATAAAGCTATAGGATTTTTGGATTCTGATTTGGCCGATTTTATTGTTAGGGACTTTGGCAAGTCTGTTTAGGGCCTTAATTATCTTATTTTTGTCAAAGTTATCAATCTTTCCTCTATTTAGAAATAGGGTTGCCATTTTTTCATCTGATTTGTTCTTTGCTTTTTTATTATTCTTATTATCAGCTTTTGCTTTTTCCTTTTTTGTATCAACTCCAGCAATTTTTTCATGATGATTTGAATTTGAATCAGAAAACTTTTCACTCAAAAGCACTTGGGCTATCAAGAAAGGGTCGTAGCCTTTTTCCATAAGTCTAATTAGGATAGCCTTCTCCCTGTCAAGTTTAGGACTTGCTTCTAATTTCTCGCTTAAATTTTCTATCAGATTGTTTTCACTTTTCCTATCCATTTGAATGAGGCTTGGGATAGGAATTTCCTTGATATCTGCCTTAGTATATTTTTCTATGGCCCTCAGTCTATCCCTATCACGACCTGCTATTAGGGAATAGCTTACGCCACTTTTTCCAGCCCTGGCAGTCCTTCCTATCCTATGGACATAGTATTCATCCAATTGGGGAAGGTCATAGTTAATAACAAGATCTACATCATCTATATCTAGTCCACGAGCAGCTACATCCGTTGCTATTAGGATTTGGATGGTTTTATTCCTAAACTTCTTCATTACTTGGTCTCTCGCACTTTGCTTTAGGTCACCATGAAGACCATCTACAAGATAGGATTTTTTAGTTAGTTCTTCGACTAATTTATCGACTTTTCTTTTGGTGTTGCAAAAAACTATGGCAAGTTTAGGATTGTTTATTTCAAGTAGGCGAGTAAGGGTTTCTTCCTTCATTGCTTCTTTAAGCTTAATATAATATTGATCGATTTTTTCAACAGTAACTTCATCAGCCTTAATTACAATTTTTTGTGGATTATTTTGATAAAGCTTAGAAAACTCAGCAAATTCCTTGCCCATAGTTGCAGAAAAAAAGCAGGTTTGCCTTTGTGGGTTTGTAGCATCTAGGATAACTTTCATATCATCCCTAAAGCCCATATCAAACATCTCATCAGCCTCATCAAGAACGACATTCTTTAGCATATCTAACTTTAGAACTCTTCTTTTCATAAGATCAATCACCCTACCTGGTGTACCTACAACAATTTCTGCACCTTTTTCTAAGGCCTTTATTTGCTTTACAATTTGAGTGCCACCATAGAGGGCTAAGACCTTGATATCTTTTTTATATTTAGTAAGTTTCTCAACTTCTCTTGCAACTTGCATACAAAGCTCCCTAGTAGGGCAGAGGATTAGGGATTGAGTAATGTCGTTTGCTTCTACATTTTCGACTAGGGGAATTGCGAAAGCAGCAGTTTTTCCAGTTCCTGTTTGGGCTTGACCTATTACATCTCTTCCGTCGAGGAGGTATTGAATGGTTTCTTCTTGGATGGGAGAGGGATTTGTATAACCCATATCATCTATTGCTTGTAGGATGTCTTCTCCTATATTAAATTCATTAAATTTCATTATTTTTCCTTTTCTTATAACATTAAAAAAGGCAGCCGTCACAGGACAACTGCCAAATACTTTGTTAATATACTTCTTTAACTAAAATAATCAATCTAATTTGTTAAACTTATAAGAAGAAATCATATCCTCAATATCTTTTAGGCTAGTATTTTCATCAATAGCTATGGATATTTCCAAGCTAGACTCAACTAGGGGACTACCAGCTATTATGATATTTTTCTGTAAGTCTTCATCAAGCATAGAATAAGCTGTTTCTACATTCATCATAGATGAGCCCATATCAAAGAAGATTACAAGACCATCTTTTGCGAGTCTATTCATCTTCTCAAAAATCTCTTCAAAGTTTGAGCCAAGTTCACCATCTTCTGTTCCAGCACTATATTCTATACATATGTCAGATCTCATTTGCTTAATAATATCAGTAAGACCCTTGGCTAGGTCCTTACTATGACTTGTTATTAATACATTAATCATTAATTCCACCAAAAGCTTTCTTTATCATTAAATATGAACTACATGAACCTGGATCTATGTGGCCGATTGATCTCTCACCGACATAAGAAGCTCTACCCTTTAGGGCTTTGATATCTTTTGTATAGAGCATTCTTTCTTCTGCAAGTTTAATTACATCTTCTAATTTAGCCCCATCATTTAGGCTAGCACTAACTGGTTCTAAAACATCGACCATGGTCTTATCATTTACTTCTGCCTTGCCTCTTTTCTTTACAGATTCAAGTCCCTTTTCAAAAGCGAGATTTAGGCTTTCTCTGTCCAAGTCAACCTTGCCAGCAAGGCTCATTGCAAAGCTCATAAAGAAGGAACCATAGAGGGGACCACTTGCTCCTCCGACCTTGGATAAGAGATCCATGGCGATTTTATTGAAGAGCTCTTTCAAGTCCTTATAATCTTTGTCCATATCTTCTTTTATAGCCTTAAAACCCTTAGCCATATTGTAGCCATGGTCAGCATCTCCAATACTTCTATCTAGGTCTGTTAGATATTCTTCGTTGGCTATAATTTCATCAGCTATTTCTTTAAATAAATCTTTAATTTGATCAACATTCATTATCTTCTACCTACACAAACTTTTCTATCAAGGTAACTTAAAATTTCATCGTCAATATTAAATAAGGTTAAAGAGAAACCTGCCATATCCATACTTGTCATGTAGTTACCCACAAAGTATTTTTTAACATTTATTCCCTTTTCTTTTAGATAATCTGAAACGAAGTTATTAATAAGGTATAATTCCATTTCTGTTGTTTGGCCCATGCCATTAACCATGAGAGCAAAATCTGTACTTGTATCGGTAATTTCTGCTAGGAGTCTGTCGACCATTTCCTTAGCCATAGCATTTGCACTTTGAAGTTTTTCTTTCTTGATACCTTCTTCGCCATGGATACCAATACCCATTTCGATTTCATCCTCGCCTAGGCTAAAGCTTTCCTTACCATCGTTAGGGTTAACACAAGGTTTGGTTGCAAGACCAATTGTTTTGATATTTTTAACAATTTCTTCTGCCTTTGCCTTAATTTCTTCTAGGCTCTTTCCATCTTCTGCCATTGCGCCGAGAACCTTGTGAACAAAAATGGTTCCGGCAACTCCACGTCTATCTTCATAATTTTCTATAGCTATATCATCTCTAACTATGATAGAGTCAACCTTTATTCCTTGCATCTCAGCCATCTCTTGGGCGATTTCAAAATTCATAACATCACCTTGGTAGTTTTTAATTACCATAAATACGCCCTTGCCACTGTCGGCTTTTTCTATAGCCTTTAGGATTTGATCAGGAGTAGGAGATGTAAATATGCTACCGCAAATTGCACAGTCAAGCATACCTTCTCCAACATAGCCAGCATGAGCTGGTTCATGACCGCTACCACCACCAGAAATTAGTCCTACTTTTGCTTTTTTAGCTTCACCTTTTCTAGCTACTACTGTACTATCTTCTAGTCTTTCTAGGATATCGTCATTTGCCTTAACTAAGCCATCGATCATTTCATCAATAATCTTATCTACGTCATTGATAATTTTTTTCATATTTTTCTCCTATATCTGTATTAAACCTAAATGAATAGTAGGTTCTTTCCTAAAATATATACCCATATATGGATGAAATTATAAAATAAAAATTAAAAAATTAATGCTCCAAAATTTCGATAGCACATTTGAGTCCGTCAAGGGCAGAAGAGATTATTCCTCCCGAAAATCCAGCACCTTCACCTATAGGTCTAAGATTTTTGTACTTAGTTGAGTAATTTTCTCTTTCAATCCTAATTGGACTTGAAGTTCTAGTTTCAACACCAGTAAGTAGGGTATTAGGGTCAGAGAAGCCAGTTAGTTTTTTGTCAAAAACTAAGAGGGCTTCCTTGATTGCGGAATTAATTTTTTCTGGATATATTTCATTAAGATTAGCGAACTTATAGCCACTTTGAATACTTGCTTTCACTTTACCAAAATTGTTGCTTATCTTATTGTCAAAAAAATCACTTAGCCTTTGGACAGGTGCCTTATTATCTGATCCACCTAGTATAAAGGCCTTTTTTTCAATTTCTCTTTGAAAATATATGCCAGAAAGATTAGAAGGACCACAAATATCACTCGATACAGTACAAACAATAGCTGAGTTTGCATTGATATTTGACCTATCATGATAGCTCATTCCATTAACACAAAGTTCTTTTTCCTCACTTGAGGCATTAACAACGAAGCCACCTGGGCACATACAGAAACTATAGACAGAAAAGCCTTTTTCTTTGTTGCTATAATTTAGTTGATAGCTTGCCTGAGGAAGCCTTTTATCTCTAATTTTATATTGGCTAAAATTGATATGGTCTTGGAGATGTTCTATCCTAAAGCCGACTGCAAAAGCTTTTTGGCTTATATCTACATATTTATCAAGCATTATAAAAGTATCTCTTGCCGAATTACCTAGGGCTAGAATATATTCATCTGCCTTATAAGAGTCCTTATCTGTAATAAGCTTATCGACTTTCCCATTCTTTATTTCTAAATCAATAAACTTTTCTTCAAAATGAAAGAGTCCACCCATAGCTTCGATACTTTTCCTAATATTTATTACGACTTTTCTTAGAAGGTCTGTACCTATGTGAGGCAAGTGTTCATACAAGATATCTTCAGGGGCACCATTTTCTACTAGAATCCTAAAGATTTCTCTAGATCTCTTATCCTTTGATCTAGATGTTAATTTCCCATCAGAAAAAGTACCTGCACCGCCTTCACCAAACTGGATGTTGGATCTTTCATTAAGCCTTCCTCCCTTTATAAAGTCTTCGATAGTCTTTATTCTCTTTTCAACCTTCTCTCCTTGCTCTATTATAGTAACTTTAACGCCAGCCTTAGCTAGGGCATAGGCAGAAAAAAGTCCTGCTGGGCCAGCTCCAACGACAAGGGCAGATTTGATTTTATTTTTATTTTCAAGGATAAGGTCTTCTTCCTTGTAGTCACTAATATTATTTTTTAGCCTTTTGATAGTTTTGGCAGAAAGGTCGGTATCAATAAGTACCTGATAGACATAATTTATGCCCTTTCTCGCATCTATAGATTTTTTATATATTTGATAGCCATCAATTTTTTTGTTGATAGTCTTTTCTATATCTTTTTTTAATTGATCCTTACAAGCATCATAAGGAATTTTTATATTTCTTAATAGTAGCATAAGCCCTCCATTCTCAAATATTGTACCAGAAAAAAATTAATAGAGGAAAATAATTAAACAAGTAGAATATAGCTAAGAAACTTTTAGGAGAGGTAGTTTTTTATGAAAGTCAAAAGAGAAAGTCTGTTTTTGATAGGGGGCATCGTATGGATGCTTGCAGGTTTTAATGTGGCACGTCTAGGTTTTATTTCTTATAAGTTAGTTGGCTTAAAGCTTGTTTCTATTTTATTAAGTCTTGTAATTTTTATTATATTTATGAATATTTTCTACAAACTAAATAAGAAACATGAGATGAGGATTCTAAGTTTTAAAGAAAATCGACCTTTTTGGAATTTTTTCGATAAAAAATCTTACATAATAATGATTACTATGATGGCTTTTGGAATAGGAATTAGAGTTCTTAATCTTGTAACTGAGAGCTTTGTAGCATTTTTTTATACAGGTCTTGGCTGTGCTTTGTTTGTGGCAGGGCTTGTATTTATCAAATTCTTTATAGATAATATTTTGAGAAACTAAAATTCATTCCTTAATATTATAAATTCCATTCGTTTTTTCAAAGTTAACATTAATTTTTGTTAAAATTCTAATAGAAGATACAACTTTACTTATTAAAGAAAAGGACTTTTCTTTATAGGGAGATTTGTATTCATTGTTTTGTTTATTGCTTCTACTTTTTGTAATTTAGAATAATATAGCAAGTCTTACAAGTAAGACAGTAAGCACTTATAGGCTTTTTTTAAAGTAAAAGCGTATAGTGCTTAATAAGGCTTATAATATTTTTAGGAGTTATAATGACTAATAGGGATTATGACAGAAGAAACACGATCAATAGAATAGAAAAAATTTACAGAAATCTAGAAAAAATTCTTGATTCTTTACCTAAGGCCTTTCCAAGTGCTATGAAAGATCAAATTAAAGATTTGATTTTAGGGGATGATGAGCTAAAGAAAATTATTGAGGACTTAGAAGGCTATAGGCCACCAAAGTTTTTTCTTATAGGTAGGACAGGAGTTGGGAAAAGCTCTTTGGTTAATGCTATCAATGGTAGATATTTAGCCCCAGTAAATGATGTCTATGCTCAAACTAGGGGGGTAGATATCTATGATTATAAACAAGAAGATCAAATCCTATTGCAGATACTAGATACTAGAGGTTTATCTGAATCTCTTGCTCTTGATGATAATATATCAGCAGAGGAGATGATAAAAAAAGAGCTTCGAGCTTTCTTGCCTGACCTATGCTTATTTATGCTAAATGCTAGTCATAGAGATGATATAGGAAGGGATGTGAGATTTATCAAAAATCTCTGTGAAGATTATAAAAAAAATAGTGGAGTGGAACTACCTGTAATTTGTATAATCAATAAGGTTGACGAATTAGCTCCTTCAAGATTTAAAGATCCGAGTCAATATCCCCTTAGCAAAACAAAAAATATAAATGAAGTAGTTAGCTATTATGGCGATATTATCAAAAAAGAAGATTTAAAGCTTGAAAGTATCATAGCAGTATCTTCTCTAATGGATTGGAAGTTGGATGATGAATTTATAGATGCGGATAGGATAAATGACTTAGCTATTGAGGATTTAGAAAGATTAGAGCTTGCCTTTGACGGTAGATATAAAATCGACGAATTAATTGATGCCCTTGAGGATGCTATAGTAGATTATAAGGCGGTAATGGGACTTAGGATTGCTTGTAGAATGGATAAGATAATGGGAGATTTAGCAGATAAGCTTACCCAGATTTTCTCAGCTTTTTCTGCAACTATTGCTCTAACTCCTATACCAGTTGCTGACCTCTATCCTCTTTTTGCCTTGCAAGTTGTCCTGGTTACTTTAATAGCTGGACTTTCTGCTAGAGATATTTCGCTTAAAAGTTCCAAAGAATTTATAATGTCTATTGGGGGAGTAGGAATTGCTGCTAATATCTTTAGATTTTCAGCCCAACAATTATCTAAATTTCTTAATATTTTTTCAATAACAGCCGGTAGTGCGGTAAGTGCATCTGTTGCAGCTTTTGGAACTAAAGCCATAGGGGAAGCTGCCAAAAACTATTATATAGAAGGCATAGATATAAAGAAAGTTAAAAAAGAACTAAGGAATAAAATTAAGAAGGAAAAGACTAAGAAGAATTGAGGATAAATTTTTTAGAGTTGAAGTTATATAGAAAAAGAACATTTTCTAGGAAATTATAAGAAAGACAAGTATAATTGTTTTTATTGATAATTGATCTTAGCATAGAATTTATATCTAGCTAGGATAAATATCTGCAATTATAAGCTTGTTTAAGCAAATTTGAGGTAAGAATAAGTTATGGAATATTTTTTTAGACACAATCCAGACCCACATTCAAATATAAATATGTTTGGAGTTTGGATTCTTCTGCTGGTATATTTATTTGTTATTTATTGGTTTAGATCAAAGAAAAAACTACTCAAGACTCAGTTATTTTTAGTAGTTTTAGTTGAGCTTGCATTAATATTTTGGTATTCTATGGATAAGTCTTTATTTTTGCTTGAAGGCCTACCACTTTATCATTGTAGAATAGCAGCCTTTATGCTACCAATATCTTATTTTACTAAGAAATATAAACTAGCAAGCTATTTTGCTTATCTTGGCGTAATAGGCCCATTAGTCGCCTACTCTATACCAGACCCATCTAAGTATATGTGGCCACACATAACAAATCTGACATATGTATGTGCCCATTCAATGTTAATAGGATCAAGTCTAATGTTTCTTTTAAGCGAGAGAGAAGAGCTTAGTGTAAATACAATAATCAAAATAACTATGATTATGAATGTGATAGTAAGCATTTTAAATACAATTATCGGCTCAAATTACGGTTATTTATCAAGGCTACCTGATAATCTAGGCTTACACATAATAAGCCCAGTGCTTCTTATTAGCATTAGTGCACTGATGATTATAACTATAAATTCCTTACAAAATTTATTTAGAAAACTTAGCCCTAATAAGTAAATTTATATTGACAAGGCGAAAATAGCACATATAATGATACCGAACAAAGTTCGATAGGGAAGGATTTATAATGCCCAAAAAATATGAATCTAAATCTATGATTTTGGAAGTTTGTAGACAACTAATAGCGAGTGAAGGCATAGGAGCTATCAATATGAGAAAGGTAGCAAGCCTCAGCAATCTTGCTATCGGATCCTTGTATTATTATTTTCCATCAAAAGATGATCTTTTGATTGCAAGCATAGAAAGCGTATGGGAAGATATATTTAAGATTGATCAGATTGATTTACAAGCTACAAATATGAGCGATTATATTCGCTCAATACATTTAAATATCAAGCAAGGAATGGAAAAATATCCTAACTTTCTAAGCATACATTCTATTAGTTTTTCATCTAAGAAGGATGAGAAGGCAAGGCTTGTTATGAGAAAGTTCCTTGATAATCTCAAAAAAGACCTAGTAAAAATTCTTATCAACGACAAGAATATTAAGGCTTCGGTATTTGATGATAACTTCACAAAAGAGGAGTTTGCCGAATTTATACTAGCAAATATAATCACAATTTTGCTAACTCATAGGCCTGTTGAGTTTCTAATAAAAACTATAGAGAAGATATTATATTAACCGACTGGATAGTCGGTTTTTAATTAAGGCTAACCGAACATTGTTCGAAAGGAGATTTTATGCAAAAGATATTTGAAACTATATTTGATATATGTTATTTGTCCTTAGCAACATTTGTTGGTCTTAGGATGCTTTATAAAGAAAATAGGAATAGTCAGTATTTCCTTTTTGGGATAATGGCTATTACTCTTGCAGGTGGAGATAGCTTTCATTTGATTCCTAGGATGATTGCTCTAAATACGACAGGGCTTGGTAACTATAAATTTGCTTTAGGTTTTGGAAAGTTACTTACATCTATAACAATGACAGCTTTTTATGTGCTCTTGTATGAAGTATGGGCTAAAAGGTACGAGTTCAAAAGTAAGAATTTAACTTTGTTAGTTTATCTTTTAGCACTTCTAAGGATTGGTTTGTGTATATTTCCCCAAAATGATTGGTTCAATGGAAGTGGTCCTTTGTCATGGAGAATTTACAGAAATATTCCCTTCCTTATCCTAGGTCTTATAATAATATATTTATTTTATAAGATGGCAAGGCAAAGAGGGGATCATAATTTTAGATTTATGTATGTAACTATAATACTAAGTTTTGCCTTTTATATACCAGTGGTTTTGCTTGAAGATATTTATCCTCTCATTGGATTTTTGATGGTTCCAAAAACCTTGGCCTATGTATGGACGATTTTGATTGGATATTTTTCTATGAATAAGGAGAATGAAGATGCAAAAGTACTTAGATAAATCGATATATTACGCTCTTTTTGCTATGGCAAGTGGAGTATTCTATAGGGAATTTACAAAAGTAATGAAGTTTGAAGGAAGGACTTATTTATCAAAAGTCCACCCCCATGTATTTGTGTTAGGAATGTTATTCTATCTAATTATATACCTCTTGTCATTTAATCTTGATTTTGAGAAAAATCCTAAAATAGATAAGGACCTAATTTATTATAATTTTGGCTTAATATTAAGCATAATAATGATGATGACAAGGGGAATAATTCAAATTTTATATGTAAACTTAACAAATTTTCAAAATGCAACGATTTCTGGCCTTGCTGGCTTGGGTCATACGATTCTAGCTCTTTCTATAATATTAAGCTTGTTTGAATTAAGGAAAATGAAAAAAATTGATTAATAATTTCAAAAATCTCAGCTCTTAAATTGGCTGGGATTTTTGCTTATTTGATTTAAATGTTAAAATCAAACTTGAATAAATTAAAGAACAAATTTAATAAAGTTGAAAGAAAAGCCTATTTTATTTTTCTTCATGATATGTTAAAATAAAAAAAGGATTAAGGAGGAGAGGATGATTAGCAAATTTTTTAAATTTATTAAAATATCTCTATTTTTAATATTAGTAGTCCTCGCTTTTATTATGATTAGAGATAATTTCTTTCCACATAAAATTATAGGAATTGTCCACAATAATCAAAATATTAATGACATCAAGATAGCCACAGGAGATAATAGGGCAATCGTAAATGATATTGATACAAGTAGGATGGACCTTGATATGTGTAAAAGAAAAATCGATTCTTGCGATGGGGTTATTTTTGCTGGTGGTAATGATTTTGATCCTGATTTATATGGAGGAGATAGGTCACTTGTTGAAACATATAGTAGGGAAGATGATGATAAGAGTCTTTCTATTCTGGATTATTGTATAGGTCTACAAAAACCTATTCTTGGAATATGTAGGGGAATGCAGTTAATTAATATTTACTATGGCGGTAGCCTTTATGATGACATTGCTAAACAATTTTCTGATAAGATATGTCATAGAAATAAGGACAATACCTTAGCCTACCATGATATAAGCATAAGTCCCGATACTAGATTAATGAAAATTGCAAAATCCGATAGGTTGGAAGTTAATTCCTACCATCATGAGGGTATAAAAGATTTAGGAGATGGCTTAACAGTTAGTGCTAGAAGTGACGATGGTTTGATAGAAGCTATTGAAAATCCTTATTATCCCTATATGATAGGGGTTCAATGGCATCCAGAGATTAATTACGAAGAAAATGATTTGTCGAAAAGATTGTTAAAGGACTTTATTAAAAATTCAAATGCAGGAAAAAATTAACGATGAAATATAACTATGATTATGAAAAAGTAGGGAAGATAGAAAAATTTGATAAAGTTATTCTAATGAGCAAGTCTCCGAGAAGAAGGGACTTGCTTAATTTTCTAAAGCCAGATGTTTGCTCTATAGAAATTAATGAAAGAGAAATACAAAAGAAATTTATGGACTTATACGCTGATGATTCTTTTTTGCTTATGGCAGGAAAGACCTGCTGTGAAATAGCCAAGGCTAAATCTCATGTATTTCTAAAAGAGAAAAACTTATATATTTCATCAGACACTATGGTTCTTATGGGAGATAAGATTTATGGAAAACCAGCTAACCTTAAAGAAGCTAGATTAATGTTTATGTCTTATTTTGGCAAAAGTCATTATGTAATAAGTGCGGTATGCCTAAGGGAAAAATCTTATCTCGATGTATTTTTCAGTCTAGCTGAAGTGAGATTTTGTGATTATTATAAGGAACTTGACCCTTTAATCGAAGATTATCTAATTGAGGAAAATGTAGGCGATAAGGCAGGTAGCTATGGGATACAGGACTTAGATCCAAGATTTATTTCTTATATCAATGGCGATATCAATACTATAATTGGTCTACCTGTAAGTGAGTTAAGTAGAAGAATTTCTGGAGGATATAAGTGATAAAGTATGTTTTGTGGGATATAGATGGAACCCTTCTAAATTTCCATATAGCAGAAGAAAATGCAATTAAGGCCTGTTTTTTAGAATATGGACTTGGTAATATTACTTCCGAGATGCTAAAAGACTATAGGGCAATTAACAACAAATATTGGAAGGCACTCGAAAGGGGAGAAGTAAGTAGGATAGACGTTCTGGAAGGAAGATTTAAAGATTTTTTTAATAAGTATAATATTGACACAAAACTTGCTAAAGACTTTAATATCTCCTACCAAAAAAATCTAGGTAAAACTTATGTTTTTAATGATAATGCCTATGAAACAGTTATTAGCCTTAATTGTAAATATGACCAATATGCTGCTAGTAATGGTTCTCTTATAGCTCAAAGGGGAAAACTTGAAGGAGCGGGACTGGATAAGATTTTCAATGGTGTATTTATATCTGAGCAAATAGGATTCGAGAAACCAAGTACAGAGTTTTTTGATTATGTCTTTGAAAAGATAGGGTCTAATAATAAGAGCGAGTATGTGATTATAGGAGATTCTTTGACATCTGATATCCTAGGTGGTAATCTTTCTGGAATAAAAACCATCTGGTTTAATCCCGACTGCCTAGAAGCTAACAAAGACATCCACTTTGATTATGAGATAAAAAACCTTAAGGAGGTCTTAGAAATATTGCCATGAATATTGATGAAAAATTTATAAAGGAAAAATTATTAGAAAACTTCCTAAATTATCTTAGCATAAGTAGTCAATCTAATGAAGATAAGCTTGAAATTCCTTCAAGTCAAGGGCAAGTCCTTTTGGCTAAGAAACTTGCTAAGGAGCTTGGGGATTTGGGTCTTAAAGATATAAACATTAATGAGTTTTCTGTTCTACAAGCAAGGCTTGAGCCTAGGGGTATTGATGGGGATAAGGCAAAAAAAATAGCTTGGGTATGTCATCTTGATACTGTCGATGTCGGTTTAAGTGATAAAGTAAATCCACGCCTTATAAGAAATTATGAGGGTGGAGATATTATTTTAAATAGCAAGGAAGATATTAGAATAAAAGCAGAAGATGAAAAAGATTTAGTTAATTATATCAATGATGATATTATCGTAACTGACGGAAATTCTGTCCTAGGTGCTGATAACAAGGCTGCAATTGCTAATGTCATGACAGCCCTATGGTATCTTAAAGAAAATCCTAGTATCAGTCATGGAGAAATTTTTATTGCCTTTGTTCCTGATGAAGAGATAGGACTTAGGGGAGTTAGAAAAATTGACTTTGATAAATTCGATGTTGACTTTGCTTATACTATCGACTGCTGTAAATTAGGAGAGCTTGTCTATGAAACTTTTAATGCAGCAAGCGGAAGGCTCAAAATTAAAGGCGTAAGTGCCCATCCTATGGCTAGTAAGGGAAAGTTAGTAAATCCAATCATGATTGCCCATGATTTTATTTCAATGCTTGATAGGGCTAAGACGCCAGAACATACAGAAAAAAGAGAAGGCTATATTTGGATTACAGATATAAACTCTGATGTTGTTAATTGTGAAATAAAGTTGAATATAAGAAATCACGATAAGGAAAAATTCGAAGCAAGCAAGGATTATTTAAGACATATATGTGAAATCCTTAAAACACGCTATAAAAAAGCTAAAATTGAATTAGAAATTGAAGATGTCTATAGAAATATAATAGATTCAGTAAATGATAAGAACCATGTAGCTATAGATAAGCTTAAAGAAACTTTCGAAAAATTAAAAATTAAGGCAGAAATTATTCCTATGAGGGGAGGAACAGATGGGTCATATCTTTCAACTAGAAATATACTAACCCCTAATTACTTTACTGGAGCTCATAATTTTCATTCAAACAAAGAATTTTTGCCGATGAATTCTTTTTATAAGTCATTTCTTGTAACCCTTAATTTAATGAGAATATGAAAAACATAGAAATTTATTTGCAAAAAGGGTATATTAAGAAAGTAACTCAAAATGTTTTTAGGAGGAAATATGGATAAAAGTGGGCCCAAACTGAGGCTTAAAATCAAAATAGCTAATTGGGGATACTTTGTCTGTAGCCTCGATTAGCAAAAGCTAATGGAGGTATAAATGAGCGAAAAAAATTATAACGTAGAAAGACTCGCGAAGATTAAAGAGACAATCAACAAGATGGATCCTGTTGATATTGCAGATAAACTTGAAATTCTTCCAGAAAAAGATGTGGCGATTTGGATAAAGCTACTAAATAAAGACTTATTAGCAGATACTTTTACAGAATTAAGGCCTGAAAATAAGGCTAGAATAGTAAATATTCTTTCTGAATCTAGCATTAAGGATTTGGTAAGAGACTTAGACGAAGACGAATTAGTAGATACCTTACAAGAGCTACCTGCTAATATCACAAAAAAATTAATGGACTTTCACATTGATAAGGACAGAAGGAAAGTTGTAAATGAACTTTTGGGCTACCCTAAAGAATCTGTCGGTTCGATAATGACTGTAAACTTCCTATCAGTGAAAGAAAATTTAACCCCTAAACAAGCCCTTGATAAAATCATGGCATCACAGCTCGATGCAGAAAAGCTTGAACAAATATGGATAACCAACCAATCCTTAGTCCTTTTGGGCTTTGTTTATATAGCCGATATAATAAGATACCAAGACAAAAGTCTAAATGAGCTATTGACAAGTATAAGTGCAACAGTAAGTCCCTATGAGGACCAAGAGGTCGTTGCAAAACTATCTTACAAATATGACCTAGGAGAAGTCCCAGTCGTTGATTCAGAAAATAGGCTAATAGGAATAGTACCAGCAGAAGATGTAATTGATGTAGCTCATGATGAGTTCCAAGAAGATATTTCTAACATAACAGGTATTTCAGATCAATCAGAATCATACTTAAACGAATCTAGCTTCAAAATTGCTAAGGCTAGGACAACTTGGTTGATAATATGTCTACTAACAGCAACTATGACAGGTTTCATAATTCATAGATATGAAAATCTTTTGGCAAGTGCCGTTGTCCTAACAGCATACATACCTATGCTGATGGATTCAGGTGGTAATGCAGGAAGTCAAGCTTCTACAACAGTAATCACTTCACTTTACAGTGGAGAGATTGGCATCAAAGATTTCTTTAAAGTTATAATCAAGGAGGCAAGCATAGGAATCATAACTGGATTAATCTTAGTTATTGTAAATTTCCTAAGGCTGATGATAATGGATAGGGCAGCCATAGCTGTAAATCTTACCGTATCTCTTACCCTTCTATTGACAATAATATTTTCTAAAGTTATGGGAGGAATCCTACCAATTATAGCTGAAAAATGTAAAATAGACCCAACCGTAATGGCTGGACCACTTATAACAACAATTGTAGATACTCTTGTATTGTTAATCTATTTTGAAGTAGCTTCATTGATGTTAGGCTTGTAATAATAGACCACGAATTTCGTGGTCTTTTCTTATAATTATAAACATAAAAACTTTTATAAATTATAAAAGCGCATAAAATCAATGCTTAAATAAAAGTAGATAAATAATTATAAAAATAAATGAAAAATAATTTGACATCAAAAAATTAGGTGCTATAATACAACTAACAAGAAAAAGCAATGAAGTGGAAGAGTAATTTAGACTTTTTTTTAAGAGAGGTATCGCTTGCTGTAAGATACTAGAAAGTCGTAATGAAAATCACCATTAAGCTGACATTCGATATGTAGATTGATCCGGTAGCTCCCGTTATAGGGCTATTCATTTATTTGATATGAGAGCATCGAACGATGAAGAAGAGTGGTACCGCGAAGTTGTTTTCCTTCGTCTCTTTGGCTATTTGCTAGAGCAGGCGAAGGTTTTTTCTTAATAAAATAGGAGGAATTAATATGTTAAAGAAAAAATTTGGATTAATGGCACTTATAGCCTTGTTTGCATTTTCATCTTGCGGAAATAAAGATAAGGCTTCTGATGGTAAAGCAAGTGAAGATAGTAAGGTTATTAAATTAGGAAATTCTGGACCTCTTACTGGACCTTTATCAGTCTATGGTAAGACTTGCCAAAATGGTATCCAACTTGCTATAGATGAAATAAATAAAAATGGAGGAATAGACGGCAAACAAGTTGAATGGACAGGTCTTGATGATAAGGGCGAGATTACAGAAGCTGTTACAAATTATAACAAACTAATGGAAGATAAAGTAAATGCTATTTTAGGCGGAATTCCATCTAAACCAACTCTTGCTATGGCAGAATCTGCAGCCAAAGATGAGATTGTTTACATAACACCAACTGGAACTCAGGCTAATATTACTGAAGGAAAAGATAATGTCTTTAGAGTTTGTTTTACAGATCCTTTCCAAGGTGAAGTGCTTGCTAATTTTGCAGCTGATAAATTAAAGGCTAAAAAGCTAGCTATTCTAAGAAATCAATCATCAGATTATTCTATGGGTGTAGCTGATGTCTTCAAAGAAACAGCTAAAAAGGCAGGCATGGAAGTTGTTGCGGATGAATCTTATGGCGACAATGACACAGACTTCAAGGCTCAACTTACAAAGATAAAATCTGAAAATGTAGATGTATTATTAATCCCTGACTACTATGAAAAAGTAGCCCTAATATCTTCTCAAGTAAGAGATTCAGGTATCAAGGCAACCCTATTGGGAGCTGACGGTTGGGATGGTGTTTTATCAGTAATGGATCAATCATCATTTAAGGATGTAGAAGGTTCTTATTTCTCAAACCAATTCAGTCTTGATGATCCATCAGAAAAATGTCAAAAATTCATAAAAGACTACAAGGAAAAATATAAAGAAGATCCAACTACCTTCGCAGCTGAAGGTTATGACACAGTTTATTTATATAAACAAGCTGTAGAAGAAGCAAAGACTACTAAGTGGGATGAAGTCGTAAAGGCATTAAAGAATATCAAATTTGATGGTATAACAGGTTCTTTCAAATTTGATGAAAATAATAACCCAAGAAAAACTGCTAAAATCATCAAAATAGATGGTGGAAAGTATAAATTTGATTCAGAAGTGGAAGCTAAAGAAAAATAAGAGAGTGAATAAGTAGTTCTATAAATATTGGAAAATGAAGATTACGAAGTAATTTAAAAAGAAAAATAAAAATTATACAAATTTTGGTATTATTATATGAAAATCCTATTGACAAATCGAAATTAGGGGACTATAATCATAAAAAGCAATGAAGTGGAGCAGTATAATAAGCTTATTTTACAGAGAGGTATCGTTAGCTGGAAGATACTAAATAATTTATTAGAAACTAGCCACCAAGCCGAATGCTGAAATAATAGTAGGCATATCCGGGAACTCCCGTTATAGAGTTATTCATTAATTTGAGCAGAGTGCATCGAACGATGAAGAAGAGTGGTACCGCGGAGATGGTTTTAAATACATATAATAATACCCTTCGTCTCTTCTACCTATGGTAGAAAGAGACGGGGGTTTTTTTCTACCGAAATTTGGAGGAAAAAAATGAAAAACAAAATCAAAAATGTAGGAATTGTTGCAATGATGGTAGCTGTATTTACAGCTTGTGGAGCTAAGGCTAATGAGGGTGGCCAAAAGGATTCAGAAATTAAGCTTGGTTCAACTTTCCCACTTACTGGTCAATATTCTAACTATGGTATCTCAACTGTTAATGGTATAAAGATGGCTATAGATGAGATTAATGAAAATGGTGGAATAAAAGGAAAGAAGATAGTTCTAGATTCTATGGATGATAAGGGAGAGCTTACTGATTCGGTAACAAGCTATAATAAGTTGGTTGAATCCGGTGTAAGTGCTGTTATTGGAACTAATACTTCAGCCCCATCTAATGCAATTGCAGAAGCTAGTCAAAAGGACGGTATTCCTGTTATTACACCAACTGGTACAGAAGAAAGTATTACTGCTTCTAAAGATAATGTCTTTAGAACATGCTTTACCAATCCTTACCAAGGAAATCTATTGGCGATTTTTGCTAAGGATAAGCTAAAAGCTAAGACTGCTGCCATTATGACTAACTCATCTTCTGATTATTCTACAGGAATTGCAGATGCCTTCGAAAAAAAGGCCAAGGAACTTGGTATAGAGATAGTCGCTAAGGAGTCATATGGAGAAAACGATACTGACTTTAAAGCACAACTTACAAGTATTTCAAAA
The DNA here is from genome assembly GCF_000159095.1 of Anaerococcus tetradius ATCC 35098. Taxonomy (GTDB): domain Bacteria; phylum Bacillota; class Clostridia; order Tissierellales; family Peptoniphilaceae; genus Anaerococcus; species Anaerococcus tetradius. The sequence goes on from NZ_GG666295.1 coordinate 77,995, forward strand.
AAACAGCCAGATGTATTATTGCTTCCAGAATATTATGAAAAATTAGCTTTGATTACACCACAGGCAAGAGATGCTGGAATTAAGGCAAGCTTTATTGGTGGCGATGGTTGGGATGGAATTATAAAAACCATGGATAAGTCAAGTATGGGAGTAATCGAAAATTCTTACTTTACCAATCACTTTTCTATAGAAGATACTAGTCCTAAGGTTAGTGACTTTGTAAAGAAATACAAAGAAAAATACAAAGAAGATCCAACTGCTTTCTCAGCACTTGGTTTTGATACAGTTTATATGATAAAAGAAGCTTTTGAAAAAGCTAAATCTGATAGCAATGAGGATAGGATTAAGGCTATAAAAGAACTTGATTTTGATGGAATCACAGGAAAGTTTAAGTTTGATGAAAACAACAATCCTCAAAAAGCTGCTTCTATCATGAAAATAGAAAAAGGAGAATATAGATTCGATTCTATAATTAATCCAAGATAGATTAGGAGTTAATATGAATTTTATAACACAGATATTTAATGGTCTCCAACTAGGAAGTATCTACGCTCTAGTAGCTTTAGGCTATACCATGGTTTATGGTATAGCCAAGCTAGTAAATTTTGCCCATGGTGATGTAATAATGGTTGGCGCTTATACTATAGCCCTTGCTATTCAAACGGCAGCCTTTAATGCAGGTCTACCTCTATGGTTAACTTTTATACCAGCAGTAGTAGTTTGTACGGTATTAGGAATAACTGTAGAGCGAGTTGCTTATAGACCACTAAGAAACTCTTCACCAGTTTCACTATTAATAACAACTATTGGAGTAAGTTTATTTTTACAGAACTTATTTGTAAAATTATTTACATCATCAGCTAAACCAATACCAGCAATTTTTCCACAATTTTCAATCCAATTTGCTGGTATTCACTTATCACTTGCTACAATAGTTACCATAGTTTCTACTATAATATTAACTTATATTTTGCACTTGTTTATTAATAAGACTAAAAATGGTAAATCAATGCTTGCAGTTAGCGAAGATTATGGTGCAAGTGAATTAGTAGGAATTAATGTTAATCAAGTAATGACAATGACTTTTGCAATAGGCTCAGCCCTAGCAGGTATTGCTTCTGTCCTATATGTATCTAGCTATCCACAGATTCAACCATTTATGGGTTCTATTTTAGGTATTAAGGCTTTTACAGCAGCAGTCCTAGGAGGTATAGGATCTATACCAGGAGCTGTTATAGGCGGAATGATTTTAGGTATGATTGAGGTTTTGACAAGAGCCTACCTATCAAGTGCTTACGCCGATGCAATAGTGTTTATGGTTTTAATTTTGGTATTATTAGTTCATCCAACAGGTTTGTTTGGTAAATTAGAAAAGGAGAAAGTGTGATATGTCAAAGGAAAAAAAACTTTCATATATTATAACAACCCTCTTAGTTCTAGCTTTGTTTATTATCCTAGAAGTATTGATGAATTCGGGCTTAATCTCTAGGTATTGGGAAAGCATCCTAATACTTATTTGTATAAATATTATTATGGCTACAAGCTTAAATCTAACAGTAGGAGTTTTAGGGCAAGTTAACCTAGGTCATGCAGGTTTTATGGCAATTGGTGCTTATACTGCAGGAATATTTCTTAAAACTGGTCTTGCAAGTGGGCCTTTAGGATTTGTAATTAGCCTTGTGCTTGCAGCCCTTGTTTCAGGTTTCTTCGGAATCCTTATAGGTCTTCCTATTTTAAGACTAAGGGGGGATTATTTAGCTATAGTAACCTTAGCTTTTGGAGAGATTATTAGGGTAATTATAGAAAATATGAATATAACAGGCGGGGCTCAAGGTATGGCAGGTATTCCTACTATAAAAAGCTTCGCTATATTCTTCTTTGTGGCAGTATTGATTATCGCCTTGATATTTACCTACGCTGATTCAAGACATGGAAGAGCTGTATTGTCCATCAGAGATAATGAGCTTGCAGCAGAAGCTTGTGGTATAAATATTACAAAATATAAGACCTTTGCCTTTACCTTATCAGCTGTTTTTGCTGGAATTGCTGGAGCCTTATACGCTCAAAGTTTTGGAGTAATTGCAGCAAATATTTTTAATTACAACAAGAGCTTTGACTATCTTGTTATGGTAGTTCTTGGGGGAATTGGTTCAATTACTGGTGCGATAATTTCATCAGTTGGCTTGACCATCCTACCAGAAATATTACGTCCACTAGCTGAGTGGAGAATGGTAATCTATGCAGTAATTTTGATTCTAGTTATGATTTTTAGACCACAAGGTTTACTAGGAAGAAAAGAATTTTCTATTAGGAAATTCCTAAAGATGGATAAATATAAGAAAGGAGATGTAGAAGATGACAAATAATAATGATTTACTTACTATTAATAACTTAGGCATTTCCTTTGGGGGACTTAAGGCAGTAAATAATGTTAATTTCACTATGAAGCATGGGGAATTGCTAGGACTTATAGGTCCCAATGGAGCTGGAAAGACTACCCTTTTTAATATGCTTTCTGGGGTTTATACTCCATCAGAAGGAGAAATCTTACTTGAAGATAAAAAAATAAATGGTCTTAGACCTGATAAGCTATCAAAGGAAGGTATAGCAAGAACTTTCCAAAATATTAGACTTTTTGATAATCTTACAGTACTAGATAATGTTAAGCTTGCTATGAATCAATATATGACCTATTCTGTATTAACTGGTATGTTTAGGTTTCCAAATTACTGGCGAGAAGAAAAAGAAGCGAGTAAAGAAGCTAGGGAGATTTTAAAAATCTTTGATTTGGATAAATACTTCAGAGCTTTTGCAGGATCGCTTCCATATGGAGCTCAAAGAAAACTAGAGATAGCAAGAGCTATGGCTACAAAGCCAAAATTATTACTCCTAGATGAGCCTGCTGCTGGTATGAATGATACTGAAACGCAAGATTTGATGGAATCAATAAAAATGATAAGAGATAAAACAAATATCGGAGTTTTGCTAATAGAGCATGATATGAATTTGGTCTTGGGTATATGCGAAAAACTCGTAGTTCTAAATCATGGTGAAATTCTAGCAAAGGGTAAACCAACAGAGGTTATAAACAACGAAGAAGTAATCGAAGCCTACTTAGGAAGTGGAAGGAGTACTCAATGAGTTTTTTGAAAGTAGATAATTTGAATGTATATTACGGAAATATCCACGCCCTCAAAGGTATATCCCTAGAAGTTGGTCAAGGTGAGTTAGTATCATTGATAGGAGCAAATGGAGCTGGTAAGACTACAACCCTTCAAGCAATTTCAGGCTTATTGCCTGTTAAGGATGGAGATATTTCTTTTAAGAATAATTCCATCTTAAAATTAAAGGCCTACAAGAGGACTAGGATGGGAATAGCACAAGTTCCTGAAGGTAGAAGGGTTTTTGCAGGAATAAGTGTAGAAGATAATCTAATGCTTGGTGGAGTATCAGTTAATGCAACAACTGAAGATGATAAGAAAGAGCTTGATATAATCTATGATTTATTCCCTGTATTAAAAGAAAGAAGGAAACAAAAAGCCGGAACCCTCTCTGGAGGCGAACAACAAATGCTTGCCATGGGCAGGGCCTTGATGACAAGACCAAAAGTATTGCTTTTGGATGAACCTTCTATGGGTCTTTCACCCTTGTTTGTAGAAAAAATATTTGAAACAATAAAAATATTAAAAGAAGAAGGTAGGACCATCCTTCTTGTAGAACAAAATGCAAAACTTGCCCTAGACATAGCTGATAGAGGATATGTAATTGAGACTGGCAAGATAGTAAAAGAGGGAAATGCAAAAGAGCTAAAAAATGACCCGGATGTAAAAGCTGCCTACCTTGGAATATGATATCCTTACTAATAAGTGCCCTTGTGGCACTTTTTAAATTAAATAATTTTATTAAGGTATAATCATATAAAGAGGTTATTATGGAAAAAGGAATAATAGAACTCGAAGATAAAACTAATATATTTTATGAGCAAATGGGTCAGGGTGAAAATCTCTTCCTTCTTCACGGAAACGGAGGAGATAGTTCTTTTTTTGAATATAATGTAGGAGAATTGTCCGAACATTTCCACCTCTATTTAATTGACTTTAGGGATCATGGTAGGAGTGATAATGCTAAGGATAAGCTAAGTTTTGAACTTATGGCAAGAGACCTTAGAGAAATATTTGCTGAGTTAAATATAAAAAAGGCTAGTATATTAGGATTTTCAGATGGGGCAAATCTTGCCTTAGTCTTTTGTCTAAATTATCCACAACTCGTTGACAAACTTATTTTAAATGCTCCAAATACTAGATTTGATGGAACTACGCTAATAAGTAAAATTATAAGTATAAGCGAGAATGTTTTCTGGAATATTTTACCTTTTTTTAAGAGAAATAAGAGAGTAGCAGCTCTACTGTTAAAAGATCTTAAAGTTACGAAAAATGACCTACATACAATAGATAAGAAGCTACTAATAATTGTAGGCTCAAGGGATTTGATTAGAGTTGATCATGTAAAAAATATTGCAAAAAATATAGATCATTCTAAACTTATAGTAGTAAAAAAATCTGGACACAAACTCTGTAGAGAAAATCCAGCCTTGTTTAATAAGCTTATAATAGATTTTATGGAGGAAGATAAGAAATGAAATTGCTAAATAGAAAAAAACTTAGAATTCTCCTATCCTTGATATTTTTAGGACTTCTTCTTTTTATTATAGGAGAAGCGACAAGAGATAGGCATGCAAATATTTTTGTGTTGATCATGGGACTTTTATTATCAGCTGGAATTTTTTACCTATCTAGGGACTTTTTGTTAGATATAAAAGATAAGTATGGTGAGTATGCACTAAAAACAAGCAAAGAATTTATTCAAAAGATTAATAGCTTGCTCATGCTCATATATGGTTTATATATAATAGCATCTGTTTTTGCCTTCGATTATTTTGAAGACTATGTTACTTACAAAAAGACGGTGCTTGCAGGAACCATGCTTTTGTTAGCTTGTTATTTGCTAATTGGATATAGCTTTATAATTTTATCAAAACTATCTTTAGATAAACAAGAAAAATCCTTAAAATTACAGCTTGTAATAACCATATTTTCTTTTATATACCTAGTTGCTGTTGGAGAAAATTTGATGTCGGTTCTTCCTATACTTTTGTTTATTTGTGTTAGTTACTATACTAAAGACCTCCTATTTAAGAAGAGATTTATATATAGTTGGGAAGAAAAAAGCTTAGATATATTTGTATCATCACTAGTTTATTTCTTCTATGCTATCAATATAAATAAGAGAAGAAGCTTTCCAGCTTATACTATTGGACTTAGACTAATTTTTCTAATATTTGCAGTAGTTTTATTGATATTAGCATCAAAATTGATATTTTCATATATGAAAAATGCTGAGGGTTTAGAGAGTTTTTCTAATCTTTCTGACTTAGATGATTTATTAGTAAAATATGGATCTAAACAGTCTAATGCAGCAGCCCTGGCTTATCTTAGAGATAAGTACATTTACTATTATAAGAATAAAGATGGGGAAAAAACAGTGGCTTTCCAATATGGACTAATTAATAACAAGGCTATAGTAATGGGTGAGCCTTTTGGGAAGGAAGAGGACATCGCAGATGCCCTATATAGTTTTAATAATGATTGCTTAAAATCAGGTCTTAGGCCAATATTCTATGAAGTAGGGGAGAAATTTACACTAAATCTCCATGACTATGGCTATGACTTTATGAAATTCGGAGAAAATGCTTTAGTTGACTTAGAGAAGTTTTCTTTAGCTGGACGCAAAAAATCCACAGAAAGGAACATACTAAATAGGTTTAAAAAAGACGGCTATGAATTTAAAATAGTAAGACCTCCCTACCTAGATGATTTTTTGGATAAATTAGAAGAAATTTCTAACTCTTGGCTAGATGGAAGGGAAGAGAAGGGGTTTTCTTTGGGATTTTTTGATAGGGATTATCTAAGAAAATCTGAAATCGCAATAGTTGTCGATAGCAAGGGAGAGATTACTGCCTTTACCAATATTATGCCTGACAAAAATAGCGAGGTATTAAGCATTGATTTGATGCGTTATGATATGGATAAAAATGTTAATTCTATGATGGATTTCTTATTCTTGAATTTATTTATTCATGGTCAAGAAAATGCCTACAAATATTTTAATCTTGGTATGGCTCCTCTATCAAATGTTGGTATAATAAAATCTGCATACCTAACTGAAAGAATGGCTTATTTAGTATATAAACATGGCAATAAATTTTATTCATTTAAGGGTTTAAGGAATTACAAGCAAAAATATGCTTCTGATTGGATTCCTAAATACATGGCCTACGCTAAGGGGAATTGGCTCCTATATTCTCTAATTGCCCTAAGTTTAATTGATAGAAAAAATTCGAAAAATAGATAATCCTCTTTCAAACAAGGTATAGAATAGGTATAGTAAATATATCCTATTAAAACAATCGGATATAAAGGAGTTTTTATGAAAGATAGCAAAATTATTTTAGTTGGAGATGGAGCTGTAGGTTCCTCCTTTGCTTATGCAAGCACAATACTTGGCATAGGTAGAGAGATCGGAATAATTGATATAAATGAAGATAAGGCTTATGGAGATGCCATGGACTTATCAGATGTATTAAGTTTTACTAAGCCAAAAACTATTTATAAGGCTGATTATAGTGATTGCCGTGATGCTGAAGTAGTGGTTATTACAGCAGGCATACCACAAAAAGACGGGGAAAGTAGACTCGACTTGGTAGATAAAAATCTAAAGATTTTCAAAGACATGATTAAAAAAATTGTCGATTCAGGCTTCGATGGAATTTTCCTAGTAGCAAGCAATCCTGTTGACATCTTAACCTATGCTACATGGAAATATTCATCATTTCCTGCTAACAAGGTCATAGGTACTGGAACAACCCTTGACTCTTCAAGATTTAAAAAGGAAATAGCTTCCCTTATAGGAATTGATCCTAGAAGTGTTGATGCCTACATTTTAGGCGAACATGGTGATAGCGAGTTTGCTGTTTGGTCTCACACAAATATTGGTGGACTTCCTATCTATGAATGGGTTAAGTCTCATAGCAAGGTTGATGAACTAGCCTTACTAGAAACATTTGAGAAGACAAAAAATGCAGCCTATGAAATAATTAAAAGAAAGGGAGCTACCTTCTATGGAATAGGTATGGCCCTTGCAAGAATAGTAGAATCAATTATAAATGATGAAAATAGAGTGTTTTCAACATCTTCTTACCTTGATGGCGAATATGGCTTAAAGGATATCTTTATTGGTGTACCAACTGTCATAGGTAAGGATGGTGTTAAGTGGGTAATTGAAATTCCACTAACTGATACAGAAAAGGAAAGAATGGATTCCTCTTACAAGACTCTAAAAGAAATCATAGATAGATCCTTCAAATAAAATATTAACTGGGACTATTGCACAATAAGCATATTTTATTTATAGAAAGCTAATTTTCACTAAATAGATTAGCTAGTTTTATTGATAAAATATGCTTTAGGGCAGTAGTCCTTTTTTTGATTAGCTCATTAAAGGTAAAACGTTATCACGAATAAGGCTAACAAGCTTAGATTAGCTATGATAACGAGTATCAAAACAGTTGCAATAGAAGTCCATACATTAATATATAAAAAATTTAGTTGACATGAAAACGTATATTTGATATTATTAAATTGATCATAGAATCAAATTTATTTAGGAGGATAAAATGAAAAAAATAGGTTTATTGCCAAGGCTAATTATAGCCATCGTTTTAGGCATTATTCTTGGTCTTTTTGGACCAGCTGTTATTGTTAGAATTCTTATAACCTTTAACGGTTTATTTGGTAACTTCCTAAACTTCGTTATTCCATTAATAATCATGGGCTTTGTAATCCCAGGAATAGCTGATTTGGGAAGTGAAGCAGGAAAGACACTAGCTATTACAGCAGGTATTGCTTATTTGTCAACAATAACCTTTGGTACTGCTACATATTTCACAGGAAGTTTTGTACTACCAAACTTTATTAAACAAGGTGCAATCAACTTCAACCCTGAACAAAACACAGGTAAAGTTCTAGAACCATTCTTTACATCTCCAATGGATCCTATATTTAGTGTAACAACAGCACTTATTATGTCATTCATCCTAGGTGTAGGTATAGCTGCAGTTAAGGGAGATGTCCTTAAAAAAGCAGTTCATGAGTTCTCAGACATTATTACCAAGCTTATTTCAAACATAGTAATTCCTTTGTTGCCAATTCACATAGCTGGTATTTTTGCTAATATGGCTTATCAAGGAACAGTTGCTGAAGTATTAAAAGTATTCTCAAAAGTATTCTTAATGGTTATAATACTTCATTGGTTGACAATATTAATTCAATATTCTATTGCAAGCTCTGCTGGTGGCGGAAGTCCATTTAAGAAAATTAAAACAATCTTCCCAGCTTATATGACAGCTATAGGTACTCAATCATCTGCAGCTACAATCCCTGTAACTCTAAGACAAACCTACAAGATGGGTGTAAACAAGGGTATAGCAGACTTCGTTATTCCACTTTGTGCTACAATCCACCTTTCTGGATCAACTATTACACTAACTTCTTGCTCTATGGCTATACTAATGCTTCAAGGAGCAGATGTTACCCTACATCATATGTTCCCATTCATCTTAATGCTTGGTGTAACAATGGTAGCAGCTCCTGGTGTTCCAGGTGGTGCAGTTATGGCAGCTTTAGGTATCTTGCAATCAATGCTTGGCTTTACTGAGCCTATGACAGCTTTGATTATTGCCCTATACGTTGCTCAAGATTCTTTCGGAACAGCTTGCAATATCTCTGGTGATGCTGCAATAGCTTGTATAGTAAACAAGATTAATGGATTTAAATTAGATCCAGCTGCCAACGAAGAATATATAAAAGATTTAGCATAATAACAAGTTAAAATAGAACTCTTTTTGAGTTCTATTTTTCCGCTCATATTATATTTTTTCACACATATTTAAAATAATTATTACATATATAAGGAGAGTTTATGACTATTAAAAGAAAAAAGAAGACAATGGATGGTAATACAGCAGCTGCTCATGTATCTTATGCATTTTCTGATGTTGCAGCTATTTATCCTATTACACCTTCTTCACCTATGCCAGAATTTATTGACAAATGGGCTGCTCAAGGCAGGAAAAACTTGTTTGGCAATGAAGTTTCAGTAACTGAAATGCAACATGAAGCTGGAGCAGCTGGTGCAGTCCATGGTTCTCTAGCAGCAGGCGCACTTACATCCACATATACAGCTAGCCAAGGCTTCTTGTTGATGATTCCTGATATGTTCAAAATAGCTGGAGAACGTTTACCAGCGGTATTTCACGTTGCTGCTCGTTCTATTTCTACTTGTTCTATCAATATGTATGGAGATCACCAAGACGTAATGGCTGGAAGACAAACAGGTTTTGCAATGCTTGCTTCTGGTTCAGTTCAAGAAATCATGGATATTTCTCCAGTAGCTCATCTTGCAGCAATCAAAGCTAGAATTCCTTTCGTTAACTTCTTTGATGGTTTTAGAACTAGCCATGAAATTCAAAAAATCGAGGTTTGGGATTATGATCAATTCGAAGATTTAGTAGATTATGAAGCTATAGATGCCTTCAAAAACGATTCTTTATCACCACATAGACCTACAATGAGGGGAGTTTTTGAAAAGGGAGGATATTTCCAAAGAACAGAAGCTCAAAATAAAGCCTATAATAGTTTACCAGGAATCGTTGAAGAATACATGAATAAAATTAATGAGAAACTTGGCACAAATTATTCTCTATTTAACTATGTTGGAGACCCAGAGGCAACAGATATAATCATTGCCATGGGATCAGGCACAGATACTATTAATCAAACTGTGGATAAATTAAACCAAGAGGGAAGAAAGCTAGGACTCGTTAAGGTTCATCTTTATAGACCATTCTCTGCTGAACACCTACTAAAGACAATTCCAGAAAGTGTAGAAAGAATAGCAGTTCTCGATAGAACAAAGGAAAAAGGAGCAGTCGGAGAACCTTTATATCTTGATGTTGTAGAAGTTTTTGCTAATTCAAATAGAAATCCAAAAATCATAGGTGGACGTTATGGTCTAGGACAAAAGGATACAAACCCTGCTCACTTCAAGGCTGTATTTGACAATCTAGCAAGCAAAAATCCTAAAAACCATTTTACAGTTGGAATTGATGACGATGTAACTCATACTTCCCTAGAAGTTGACAAATCTTTTGTAATCAACGATGGCAAAACTAACAGATGCATCTTCTGGGGTAATGGTGGAGATGGTACTGTTGGAGCAAACAAGAATGCTATTAAGATTATAGGTGATAATACTGATTTGTTTGCTCAAGGATATTTCGACTATGACGCCAAAAAAAGTAATGGTCTAACCCTATCTCACTTGCGTTTCTCACCAAACCCAATACATGCGGCATACCTAATAGATGAGGCAGATTTTGTGTCATGTTCACCACAAGCATATGTTAAGCAATACGACTTGACAAAAAATCTTAAAGACGGTGGAATTTTCTTATTGAATACTATTTGGAATATGGACGAATTAGAAGAGCATATGCCAAACAAAATGAAAAGAGATATAGCTAGTAGAAATATTCAATTCTATACAGTAAATGCTTCAAAAATTGCCATAGAAGTTGGTCTGGGTCATAGAACTAACATGGTTATCCAAACTGCATTTTTCATACTTTCTAAGGTATTACCAATTGATGATGCTATTAAATATCTAAAAGATTCTATTCAAGCCTCTTATGGTATGAAGGGTCAAGATATAGTAGATATGAACAACAAGGCAGTTGATAGAACTAGAGAAGAGTTGGCTAAGGTAGAAATACCTGCTAGCTGGAAGAATCTAGAAGATGAAGTGCTAGAAGATAATTCAGATGAACCTGCATTCATAAGAAATATGGTTAGGCCAATAATCAATCTTCACGAAGATGACCTTCCAGTATCTAGTTACCTAGCCTATGATGATGGTCAATATATGGCGGCAACTAGCCAATACGAAAAGAGAGGCATAGCTTTATTCGTTCCAGAATGGAAAATTGACAATTGTATTCAATGTAATCAATGTTCATTCGTTTGTCCACATGCTACAATAAGACCATTCCTCTTAGATGAAAAAGCTAAGGCTAATGCACCTACTGGCTTTGAAACGAAAAAAGCTATAGGCAGGGGTCTGGAGGGATATGAATTTAGAATCCAAGTATCTCCTTATGATTGTATGGGATGTGGCAACTGCGTTGATGTATGTCCTGCTCCTAAAAAAGCCCTTGAGATGAAAGCGATTGACGAGCAAATAGAAAAACAAGCTGATAATTGGCTCTATGCTCATGAAAAAGTAGGCTACAAAGATGATGAAATTGCTGCAAATAATGTTAAGAATTCACAATTCTTGCAACCACTATTAGAATTTTCAGGTGCATGTGCAGGTTGTGGTGAAACACCTTATGCAAAACTAATAACTCAATTATTTGGAGATCATCAAATGATTTCTAATGCAACAGGTTGTTCATCTATTTGGGGGTCATCAGTTCCATCTATGCCATATTGTACCAACAAGAAGGGAGAAGGCCCTGCATGGGCATCATCTCTATTTGAAGATGCAGCTGAGTATGGATATGGCATGCTTTTAGCTAATAAGGCTAATAGAGTTAGTCTAGAAAATCTAATGAAAAAATTCTTAGGTCTTCATCTAACAAGTCCATTAAATGATGCCTTTAATGAATGGTTGGAAAATAACCATGAATTTGAAGCTAGCAAAAAAGCTGCTATAAAAATAGAAGCTTTATTGGCAAATGAAATTGACAATGAAGAAGCTAAGAAAATTTTAGAAAGAATTAAGGCTCTCAAAGATTATCTAGTAAAGAAAAGTCAATGGATATTTGGTGGTGACGGTTGGGCCTATGATATCGGCTTCTCAGGAGTAGATCATGTATTAGCTAGCGGAGAAGATATCAATGTCATAGTATTTGATACAGAAGTTTATTCTAATACTGGCGGTCAAAGTTCAAAGGCTACACCACTTGCAGCAGTAGCAAAATTTGCAGCATCTGGTAAGAAGGTTCGTAAGAAGGATTTAGGTCTAATGATGACAACATATGGTTATGTATATGTTGCCCAAGTTGCAATGGGAGCTAATCAAGCACAAACCCTAAAGGCAATAAAAGAAGCTGAAGCTTATCCAGGCCCATCAATTATAATAGCTTATGCTCCATGTATTAACCACGGCATAAAGGCAGGAATGGGTAAGACTCAAAGAAGAGAAAAAGAAGCGGTAGCATCTGGTTATTGGCATCTATGGAGATTCAATCCACTTCTAGCAAGAGATGGCAAGAATCCATTTGTTCTGGATTCAAAAGATCCTGAAGAATCATTCCAAGAATTCCTCCAAGGAGAGGTACGTTACGCATCATTAAAGAAGGCTTTCCCAGAAAGTGCGGATCAACTTTATGCGGAAGCAGAACAAGCAGCAAAAGAAAGATTAGATTCTTATAAAAGAATGGCAAAAATTAAGTAAAAGAGGTAGTTATGACAGCAAATTTAGAAATGGTAAAAGAAGCAAGAAAAATTCTTGAAGGTAATATTGAAAAAACTCCAATTTATACAGCATCTAGAATGGGTGAAAACCTATATATAAAGATGGAAAATCTACAAAAGACAGGTTCTTTTAAACTTAGAGGGGCCTTCAATAAAATAGCACATCTAACTGATGAACAAAAGAAAAAGGGTGTAATATCTTGCTCAGCAGGTAACCATGCTCAAGGTGTAGCCCTATCTGCAACAAGACAAGGTATCAAATCTTATATCTGTATCCCATCCATAGCTCCATTGTCAAAAATAGAAGCTACAAGAGGCTACGGTGGAGAAGTTATAATAGTCGATGGAACATTTGATGATGCACAAGCCAAGGCATATGAGTTACAAAAAGAAATGGATTTAACTTATGTAGCTCCTTTTGATGATGAATATGTCCTATGTGGTCAAGGAACAATCGGTCTTGAAATTCTTGAACAACTACCAGATGTTAAATATATAGTAGTTCCAATCGGTGGCGGTGGACTCATTTCAGGTATAGCCTTAGCTGTAAAATCCCTAAAACCAGATGTAAAAATTATAGGCGTAGAGCCAGAAAATGCAGCATCAATGCTTGCTTCTAGAAAAGCAGGTAAAATAGTTACCCTTGACTCAGCGAATACAATGGCTGATGGTATAGCTGTTAAAAAACCAGGCGTTTTGACCTTTGATTTATGCGAAAAATATGTTGATGAAATAGTAACTGTATCAGAAGATGAAATAACAAATGCCATCCTAAGACTACTTGAAGAAAGTAAAGTAAGTGCTGAAGGTGCGGGAGCTTCTTCTGTAGCTGCAGTCTTATCTAAAAAATTTGATTTCTCAGATGGCAAAGTATGTGCTGTTCTTAGCGGTGGTAACATCAATGTCAACACAATCTCTCAAATCATTAACCAAGGTCTATTTAAGACAGGAAGACTTGCAGAAATTACAACAACTATTTCTGATAAACCAGGCGAGTTAATTAGATTACTAACAATAATCAAAGACAAGGGAGCTAATATCAAAAACATCGACCAATTTAAGTCTGCAGAAACAGTTGGCTTTGACCATGCAGTTGTAAGAATTATAGCTGAAACTTATAACAAAGACCACAGACGTGAATTATATCAAGCACTTGCTGACGCAGGCTATGAAGAAAGCCATGTTAGCAGAAATAAATAAAGCTAAAGTTTAATGCTAAAAATATAAAAAAATAAAAGAGTTATATATCAGGGTTATCTTATCGAACCCTGATATATTTTTGTCTTCTTTTATCTATAGTCACGAACATATATTTTAAGTCTTTTGATTTATATGGTAGAATATAATTAATTATTAGATTTCAGAAGGAGGATTTATGTCGGATTTTATTATAAGTTCTGAATCTATAATGGATTTAACAAACGAGTATGTAAAAGAACTTGGAGTTAGCTTTATTAAATCAAATTATGAACTTAATGGTAAAATATTTTTGGATGATTTTGGTAAAAGCTTAGATATGGATAGCTTTTATAAGGATATGGAAAATGGCTCAAGTCCAAGCACTTCAGCTATCAATACTCAAGAATATATTAACTATTTTAAGCAAATGCTAGAAGAAGGAAAAGACATCTTACACGTTTGCCTTTCTTCGGGTTTATCTATTCAGTATTCATGTTTATTACAAGCAATAGACATTCTAAAAGAAGATTATCCTGAAAGAAAAATATATCCTATAGATTCAAAAATGGCATCTAGCGGTGTTGGTTTGTTAATTAAAAAACTTGTTGCCTACAAAAACGAGGGTCTAAGTATAGAAGAGCTTTATCAATGGGCTAAGGACAATTGTCTGCATGTAATTTGTTACACAAGCAATGAGAATCTTGAATACTTAGCTAGGGGTGGTAGGCTATCAAAAACAGCTGCTGGCATAGGAAAACATCTTCATATATGTCCTTTAATTCAGTTTGATGACACAGGTCATATGTTCGTTGGCCAGAAAATTAGGACTAAGAAAAAATTGATAAATACCATGATAAAAAAGATGCAAGAAAATGCCTATGATGGCCTTGACTATGCTGATGATGTATTCGTAAACCACGCTAAAAATGAGGATTTAGCAATAGAAGTTAAAGATATGCTTTTGGATAATTTTAAAAATCTAAAAGAGGTCAAAATTTTTAATATAGGTCCAACTATAGGTAGCCATATTGGACCAGGAGCTATAAGTATTTTCTTTTGGGGTAAGTCCAGGAAGGAATAAATTTAAGCTAGGCAAAGCTTGTCATATATAAAAGTTCTTGTATAATCATTATACATTGATAAATAATAAATTAACAAGGAGTAAATTATGACTTACACAAGATTTTCAGTTCCTAACACAATTATTCATGGCGAGGATGCCCTAGAGTATCTTTCAACTATCAAGGGAAAAAGAGCGGTTCTAGTTACTGGAGGATCATCAATGAAAAAATTTGGATTTTTGGATGAAGCCAAAGCTCAACTAGAAAAAGCTGGTATCCAAGTGGAAATAATTGATGGAGTTGAACCAGATCCTTCTGTTAAAACTTGCCTAGCAGGTGGAAAGAGAATGGAAGAGTTTAATCCTGACTGGATAATAGCTATAGGTGGTGGCTCTGCTATGGATGCAGCTAAGGCTATGTGGGTATTTTATGAATATCCAGGCTATGATTTTACAAAGCTTGCTCAATTCGACAACCCACCATTAAAGAATAAGGCAAGATTAATCTGTATTCCATCAACATCTGGTACAGCATCTGAGATAACTGCATTTTCTGTTATTACAGATACTGAAAACGAAATTAAGTACCCACTAGTCCATCCTGATTTTGTTCCAGATGTAGCTATTTTGGATACAAGAATACCAGCAAAGATGCCATGTCGTATTACAGCAGCAACAGGTATGGATGTAATGACCCACGCTGTTGAAGCTTTTGTATCTACTAGTGCTGATGATTTCACAGATCCATATGCTATAAGAGCAATTGAACTAGTATTTGCTTATCTAAAAAGAGCCTATGATAAGGCTGACGATATGCTAGCACGTGAAAAAATGCACACAGCCTCAACTATAGCTGGTATGGCCTTTACCAATGCTTCACTTGGTATAGTTCACTCAATGGCCCACAAAATTGGCGGTATCTTCCATCTTACTCATGGAGAAGCAAATGCAATAATGCTTCCTTACATTATCGATTATAATAGAAAAGAAACTGATAAGTACGACAAAATTGAGGAAATTTTAGGAATTGATGACCTTGCAGAAGAGATTAGAAAACTCAACAAAGAAGTTGGAATTTCAGCTAATATTAAGGATGGTAAGAATACAATAATTAGTGAGGAAGCCTTCCTAGCCCACATAGACTTAATGAGCGAGAATGCCTTTAAGGATGCTTGTACCTTAACCAATCCTAGAAAAACTTCAGCTGATGACATTAAAAAACTTTATAAGGCAAGCTACTACGGAGAAAAAGTAGATTTCTAGAATTGCATGACCCTGGCGAGGCCGGGGTTTTTTATTTAAAAATATTGTATAAGGAGGATTTCATGAATTTTTTTGAGAAGTCTAAAGAGATAAAGGATTACATGATTGATATTAGAAGGAGAATCCACGAGTATCCAGAGCTAGGATTTGATTTAGAAAATACTACAAGTATTGTTAAAGAAGAATTGGATAAGCTTGGTGTATCCTTCACTTCACCAATTGAAAATTCTGTCCTCGCAAGCCTTGGTAAGGGTGATAAGACAATATTGCTTAGGGCAGATATGGATGCTCTTGCAATAGTGGAGGAAAATAATTTAGCTTTTAAATCTAAAAACACTTGCGGTCATATGTGTGGTCATGATTTTCACACTGCCATGCTTTTAGGCACTATTAAGATATTAAAAGATATGGAAGAAGATCTGGGTGGGGTTGTTAAATTTATCTTCCAGCCTGCCGAGGAAATTCTAAAAGGGTCAGAAAAGATGATTGATGCTGGAATCTTAGAAAATCCAAAAGTAGATAAGGCAATGATGGTTCATATGGATACAACAAGAAAAGTGGGTATCTATATTAAGGAAGGAGCCATGGCTACTTCTAATAATAATTTTAGAATAGAGGTTAAGGGTTATTCTTGCCATGGGGCTATGCCTGAAAAAGGAATTGATGCAAGTTTTATTGCTTGCCAAATCGTCAATGCCTTACAAGTTCTTGTATCAAGGGAGCTTTCTTTTACTAAGGGAGCAGTTCTTACAACTGGTCATATACAAGGAGGTAATGCTCCTAATATAATTCCTGATAAGGCCATCATTGAGGGAACTACAAGGACTTACTATGAGGAAAGCAAAAAGCATATCCAAGAAAGAATTCCAGAAATAGCTAAATATATAGCAAAAGCCTACAGGGCAGATGCTGATTTTGAGATTTTATCTGATGTCCCTGCTATCATTAATGACAAGGATTTCTATGATGAAGCTATAAAAGTTTTAAGAAGAATGGAAATAGATAATAAAGATTTTTCTTTGTTTGATAAGTGCGAAGCTGTTACTGCCAGTGATGATTTTGCAAATATAGCAAAGAAAGTCCCTTCCTTAATGCTTATGGTAGGATGTATGCCTGATAAGGGTGAGGCTTACCCACTCCATAATGGTAAGGCTATTTTTAACGAGGATGCAATTGTTTATGGGCCAAGTGCAATGGCAAGTATCGCCTATGATTATTTGAAAGGAGAAAAGAAATGAAATTAATTTGTTATAAAAGATGTTCCACCTGCAAGGGTGTTGAGAAAATTCTAGATGAGAAAAATATTTCTTATGAACTAAGGGATATCAAAGATGAAAATCCAACTAGAGAAGAGCTCAAGGCTTGGCATGAAAAGTCAGGATACGATATCAAGAGGTTCTTCAATACTTCAGGAAAAATCTACAGGGAAGAAAATCTTAAAGATAAGCTAAAGGATATGAGCCTTGAAGAAAAATATGACTTGTTGGCTACAGACGGAATGATTGTTAAAAGACCAATCCTATTTACTGATGATGACAAGATTCTAGTCGGTCCAGATGTAAAGAAATACCTTGAGAGTCTCTAAGATGTCTTTTGAACTAAGGGGTATTGACAAGCTTAATGATAAAGAAAGAATGGATGAGCTAATCAATTATGTAAAGATTCAAGTCGATGATGAAGAAAATCCCATAGCCCTTATGGCTAATGTTTCTGCCTTTATTATGGCTATAATCAAGGACTTAAATTGGGCAGGCTTTTATATTGTTGGAGATGGAAATCTTATCCTAGGTCCATTTCAAGGTCTTCCTGCTTGCACAAGACTTTCTTTTGATAAGGGGGTATGTGCTAAGGCTTATAGGGAAGGAAAAATTATTAAGGTTGATGATGTAAGCAAGTTTATAGATCATGTAGTTTGTGATAATAATTCTAATTCCGAATTGGTTGTTCCGATTTTTAATGAAGGCGATTTAAAATGTTTATTGGACTTAGATTCGCCAAAACTTGCTAGATTTAGCCAAGTAGAAGTGGAAGGATTCAAAGAAATAGGTAAAATTTTGGAAAATAGAATATATTTATAGGCTAATAAGGAATTCTTGATAAATTAAATTCTTAACTAAGCATAATTGAGTTCTTAGTTGGGGATAATCAAGGATTCTTTTTATAAAAGGAAATCTAGCATATAAACTCTCTATCTTTATTTAATTAATCTTAAATGTATTTTATATTTTTGTAAATTACTAGAATTTATTTTGAAAATATTACATTTATTGTTATAATACTAAAAGTAGTATAGCAAATAATTGCAAATTTAAGACTATAGTTTAAATCAAAGGAGTTTAGATGAGACTTAGACATAAACCTAATGCAATTCCAGAAATGCAGGAAAATAAGTATATATATTTTAATCCGACTTCAAATAAGGGAAGATGGAAGGAAATTTTTGGAAATAACAATCCCATACATTTAGAAATCGGAGCGGGCATGGGAGATTTTATTATCAAAAAAGCCCTAGCCAATAAGGATATTAATTACCTAGCCCTCGAGATGAACACCAATGCTTTTGTTGTTGCTAGTAGAAAAATAATTGATGAAGGCATAGAAAATGTTAGAGGCATTATAGGAAATGCAGAGAACCTAGAAGATATGTTTGACAAAGGAGAAATTGATAAGATTTACCTAAATTTCTCAACCCCATGGCCAAAGAAACGTCATCACAAGAGAAGGCTATCCCATAAGAGATTTCTCGATAGATACCTAAACATTGTAAGTGAAGGGGCTGAAATTGAACTAAAAACAGATAATACAGACTTCTTTGATTCTAGTTTAGAATATTTTGATGAATTTGGCATAGACATTATTGAAGTAGACAGAAATCTCGACCTCGAAAAATCCGTAGTCACAGAATATGAAAATAAATTTAGAATGAAAGATATGCCTATATATTTTGTTAGGGCAAAGTTTAATAATTGAGGAGAAAAGATGAGAAAAGTAAAAAAAATACTTATTGCTCTTTTTGTTGTAGTAATCCTTTCATTTGCTTCCTGCTTTTTTGGTATGAAAGCTGGGGGACTGAATAATAAAGATAAGATATCGAGTGATATAGTTAAGGAGCAATTGTTAAGTGTTAAGGAATTGACAACTCTAAAGTATAGATACACGAATGTTGGTTCTTTTGAAAATCAGAGCGAGTTTTATGGGATGAAGATACCTTTTACTACAAAGAAGTTCATAATTTCTTATGATGGGGTAGTCAGTGCTGGAGTAGATTTAGATGAGACTAAGGTAGATATTGATGATAAAAATAAAATCATCAACATAAGATTAGCTAAGGCTAAAATCATATCTCACGAGATTGATGAGGATTCCCTAACCATATTCGATGAAAAAAATTCGATTTTTAATCAATTAAAGCTTAAGGATTTCTCTGATTTTAGGAAAAATGAAATGAAAAAAGTAGAAGAAAATCTTACTAAAAAGGGATTTTTGGAGGAAGCCAACAAAAAAAGCAAAGATGCTATAGTTGAAATTCTTAACATAAATCCGATTATTAAAGCTGACTATACTATAAAGCTTAACTGATAAAAAATATTTTATAATAGATAAAGACCCAATCATTAATGTAATTAAAGATTGGGTTTTTATGTGTTTAGAAGTATTCAAAAAACAAAGATACTAGGGGATAGAGAATGATTTGATGGCTTAGATAAATGGGCATAGCTAATCTTCCGATTCTAGCTAGGAAATTATCTTTACCATATGCCTTATAAAAGTTTTTCTCTTTAAGGAAATTACCAGCTGTAAATCCAGCTAAATACATAAATAGCCAAGGAATCATAGGGAAATAATCGCTTGATGAGAATTCATTAGAGGGAAAACCCAAGAGAAATATATTTTTCATGTATAAATTGTTAAAAAAACTAATTTCAGCTAGAGACCTGCTAGGGACAGAATAAGTTAAAGCAAAAAAAATTACAAATATTATGCAAAAATAGGAAGAAATCTTTATCCTTTCTTGTAAAAGACCTGTAATAATCATTGAAAGACCCAAGGCATTCAAGACTCCCCATACAATTAGCTGCTCTCTTGCAAACAAATAAGTAATAAGGCTTATAAGAAAGCCGAGAGCAGAAGTTTTAAGACCTCTATTAATGTTTTTCTTTGGTGAAATTAGAGATGAAGTAATTCCCGATATAAGAAAAAATGAAATAGCAATAGAAAGTTGCCAAATTTTATTTAGAATACTTCCGTCATACCGACTTATACTTTTGTAATAGTTAATATTATAGCATAGGTGGAAGATTATCATGGAAATAATCGTAAGACCCCTATAAGTGTCAAGATAATAATTTCTTTTCATATTTTCTCCTTCTCTTAACTATACCTCAAAGCTAAAAGCAATATAATTTTCTCCTTGCTCAAAGGACATTTCTTAACTATAATTAAGAGATGGAGGTGGAGATGAAAAATTTTAATGATTATTACGAATATATTATAAATAGGGGCAACACTAATGGTGGCCATAGCTTAGAGAAAATCAGAAGACTTTTGGCTTTATTTGATAATCCTCAGGATAAAATAGATGTAATCCATGTAGCAGGAACTAATGGCAAGGGATCGACAGCTCACATGCTTGAAGAAACTTTGGCATTAAAAAATAAAGTAGGCCTATTTACTTCACCATATATGACTAAAATTAATGAGTCAATTTCTATTTCAGGTGAAGATATTAGCGACGAAGACTTTATGGAAATTATTGATAGGCTAAAGGAACCATTAAAGAGACTTGATGAAGAAGGTTATCATAACTCTTATTTTGAAGTTCTCACAGCTATAATGTATATATATTTTTACGAAAAGAAAGTAGACCTTGCAGTTGTTGAAGTTGGTCTTGGAGGTAGTCTTGATTCGACAAATATTATTAAAAAGCCTAAGGCTTGTGTTATCACTACCATATCCAAAGATCATGTTCAAATTCTTGGCGATAGCCTAGAAGAGATTGCGGGAAATAAGGCGGGAATAATTAAAGAAGATAGCCGAGTTTTCTTATATCCAAAAGAGGGAACTGTTAAAAAAGTTTTTACAGATAAGTGTGAACAAAGCCATAGCAAGCTTTATACTTATGATAAAAACGAGATTGAAATCTTAAAGCTAGGATCTACTTACAACGAATTTAACTTTAGGGACTATAAAAACATAAAAACATCTTTAACTGGTATCCACCAAGTTTATAATGCTGCAACAGCCTTATTATGCCTCGATCACATAAAAGATGAGTATAATCTTACAAAAGATGATATTTATAAGGGGATTTTTAGGGCAGACAATCCTGGTAGGCTTCAAATGATATCAAAAAAACCAAGGATTCTTCTAGATGGATCGCACAATAAGGAGGCCATTGACGCTTTAATCAAGTCCCTAGAAAATTATACTTATGACAGATTGATTGTCGGTTTTTCCATACTAAAAGATAAGGATTACCCTTATATTATTGAAAAATTATCGAAAGTTGCTGGTAAGATTATCCTTACACAAATAGAAGATAATCCAAGGGCCTTTGACCTAGATGATTTATATGAAATTGTTAAGGAAAAATTTGATGATGTAGAAAAAATAAAAGACCCAATCGAAGCCTATAACTTTTCTAAAAAGATTGCTTCTGATAAGGATCTAGTAATATGGTGTGGTTCCTTGTATTTGGTAGGTAACTTACTTAAATATGAAAAAGAAAGTTAAACTATTAATCAAATTTGCTCAAGAATTAAACTAGAGCAAATCTGATATTTCTTTGAAGAAAATTGAGGCTTCAAGCGTGTTTGAGTCTCTTTTTTTGATGGTTAAAATATTTAGATTCGATTTTGCCCTAGTCATAGCTACATACATTAGGCGTCTTTCCTCTTCTAATTTGTTGGCATAGTCCTCATTATCTACAATCATCGGAAATTCATTTTTGACAAGATTTATGATATAAACATTGTCATACTCAAGCCCCTTGGACCTATGGATTGTAGAAAGGATAAGATTTGATGATTGAGATTTGCAATATTTATCAAGATAGGCGATTTTTTGGTCAAATTCTTCCTTGTTAGATAAACCATTGGTGAAATTTACAATTGATTCTATATAGAGGTCTTTATTTACGATTTCCTCCCTATATCTTTTAGAAAAATTATTGATGTAAGTTTTATAATCCATGTACTTGTAGATGAATGATATCTTCTTATCTAGGCTAAGTTTTCTAATATGTTTGAGTTGCTTTTCCTTTGTTATCAAAGCTTCAAGCTTGTAATCTTCTAAGTCCATCCCATATAGATGTTGAAAAACGTCCTGACCTAGGGATTTAAAAGCTAACTTTTCGACATCCTCCTTAGTTAGAAAGCTAGATATTTTATAATAAATTTCGCCAAACAAATCCGTCCTATAGAAGTCTTCTGAAAATTCTATAATATTAAATATATCTTCTATGATTTTAGATTTAAAGAAATTTAGATCAGAAAATTGCACAGAAAAGTCAATACCATCTTCCATTAAGAAAGAAATTAAATTTATGGCTTGGATGTTATTTCTAAATAAAATAGCATTTTTCTTATTCCAATCTAGACTTTCTTTTATAAATTTATATTCTTCTTTTACATTTTTTACGACTTTTAGCTTAACATTTGAGGTGAAGCTATTATTTGTAAATAAATCTTTCTTGTATCTAAACTTATTAATCTCTATGAAATTCTTAGATAAGTTTACAATATTTGCACCCGACCTATGGTTTTCGTCCATGACAATAATCTTAGCATCGTGATAGGTATTTTTGAAATTTAATAAGTAGGCTACATCACTTGCCCTAAAGGAATAAATAGATTGATCATCATCAGCTACAATCATTAAATTGTTTGAGGGGGCTGCTATTTTTTCTATAATTTTAAATTGAATTAGAGAAGTATCCTGACCTTCGTCAAGCTGAATATATTTATACTTATTTCTTATAGATTTTAGGAGCCTTTCATCATTGCTAATTAACTTTAAGGCTATAATTTGCATATCATCGAAGTCTATATAAAAATTTTTTATCTTAAAATTCTCATAAGCCCTGTATATCTTGATACAATTTTTAATCTTTGAATTTTCTAGATAGGACTCGTCTAGCATGGCATTTTTCATGTAGGACATATCTCTAAAAAATTCGTTTAGATCTTCGTTGCTAATTTTTTTATTATTAAATTTAAAAAATAGATAGCTAATTATATTGTACTTGTTGTAACTTGTGTCAGATTCTAAGAGTCTGAGACTTCTGTTATTTTTCTTTAAATAGTTTCTTATAATTAGATAGCAAAAAGCATGGATGGTCATAAAGTTAGTCTTTTTTGAGTCATATCTTTCTTCCATATCAGTAGCTTGATTCTTGGAGAAGGTGATTGTCAAAATATGGCTGGGATCGATTCTTTCTGACAGGTATTTAATTCTTTCTAAAAGCATGGTAGTTTTACCTGCCCCAGGGCCTGCTAGAACTAAAACAGGTCCATCTATATGCCTACTTGCTATAATTTGTTTGTCTGTTAACTTCATATCTTTATTTTATCATATTAATTTATTTAAAAATATGATAAAATAGAAGAAGAATAAAAAAAGATGGGGGAAATAATGCTTACACAAAATTTTTTGAAATCAAGAACATCAACTAGAGACTTTAAAGAAGAAAAGCTATCAAACGATTTGATAGAAAAATTAAATAAGGAAATGAGTGATTCTGCCCTAAAACATGGTGAAGAAGACATTAACTTTGCCCTCCTTACAAATTGTGAGGAAGTCTATCAAAAGCTTCAAGGCTTTGCTGGTTATAAGGGTATTATGATAAAAGCACCAGCCTATATCGCCCTTAATACACTTAATAATAAGCCAGAAACCTACGTTAAGGCTGCCTATGCAATGGAAGAATTAATCACTAAACTTAATGAGCTAAGTCTTGGTAATTGTTGGATAACTCTAAGCGAAGTAAGTGAGGAGATTAAAAAATCTGCTCTCAAATATGAAAATGGAGATGTTTCAATACTTCTTGCTATTGGATACCCAATGGATGAAAGCTTAAAGGAGCATAAATATTACGATAGACTTGCTAATTCTGACCTAGTTTACCTTGATAATTTTAACCAAGCTGCAAGTGATGAAGATTTAGAGCAAAGAGGACTAAGCAGTATCTTTGACTATGCAAAATACGCTCCATCTGCTTACAACAGTCAACCTTGGAGATTTTTAATCGAAGGTGATAAGTTATCTATCTACATTAAAGACTATGCTGGAACTGTAAATTTAATAGATGCAGGTATAATAATGTATTATATAGATGAACTAGGAAAAACAATAGCATCCAACAGCAAATGGGATATCAATCCAGTATTGGATGCTAAGGAATACACCTTTATAGCAAGCAAAAATTTATAGAATAACGGACGCTTTAGCGTCCTTATTTTAATGGAGGAGATATAATTGATAAGAATATATACAGAAAAAGATTTTGAAAAAATGAGAAAGGCAGCAGAAATTCTCTGCCAAACCCACTTGGCTATAAGAAAAATCATTAGACCTGGTATAAGGACAATTGATTTAGACAAATTTGCTAATGAATTTATTATAAAGCATAAAAAGGCGATTCCAGCCCAACTAGGTTATGGAGGTTTTCCTTATACCCTTTGTATTTCAGTTAATGATGAAATTTGCCATGGCTATCCATCCGACTATGTAATAAAAGAAGGAGACATTGTATCAATAGACAATGTAGTTAACCTTGATGGGGGCCTAGCAGACTCATGCTGGACTTATACTATTGGAAAGATGAAAGAAGAAGATCAAAATCTTGTTGACTGCGACCTTGAAGCCCTAATGAGGGGGATAGAAGCTGCGAAAGTTGGAAATAGGATAGGTGATATTGGTCATGCTATCCAAGAATATGTCGAAGAAGAAAATGGATTTTCGGTTATAAGAGATTTTATAGGTCATGGTATAGGAAAGGAAATGCACGAAGACCCACAAGTTCCTCATTATGGTAAAGCAGGTAGGGGAGCTAGGATTCAAAAGGGCATGGTCTTTACTATTGAACCAATGATAGCTGCAGGCGACTGGAAAATGAAGGTAGATGATAATGGTTGGACAGCAAGAACTAGGGATCACTCTAACTGTTCTCAATTTGAACACCAACTAATCATCCATGAAGACGGTCCAGAAATAATCACAGATCAAAGTAAGTATGAGCTTACTACTAGTGATTTAGAATTTATTGAAGCTTACAAGAAAAGAAATAATTTATAGAAAAGGGACTGTTGCAGAATGAATAAATCGTCCCAATATCATTAGAAGAACCTCCACGGAAAGTCTCACCTTGCCGACGGGCTAAATGCCTCCATCAGTCGGCAGGCACCACTAAAAATTTCCTAAGAGAACCTTCTAATGATGGGACGATGATTATTCATAATTTTGCAACAGCCCCTTTTAAAATTATTATTTTATTTCTTCTAGGGAAATTTGGTTTTTGTATTTTTCTCTTTCCTTCATTTTTTTATTATAGCAGGACCTACAAAGGGGTTCATAAAGGTCCTTGGAACCTATTTGTATTCTAGAATCATCTGATGATTTTTTGTAAGAAGCCCAAGCATCTTCACCACATGAAGCACAAATAGCATGATGCTTAACTAGCTCATCGGCTATTGGCATGATCTCTTTTATAATTTCAAAAGGTCTAGCCATATAATCCATATCTAGGCCAGAAACTACTATAGTAATGTTCATAGCCATTAATTCATTAAATATTTCTATTATTTCGCTAGGGTCATTTGGGAAAAATTGAACTTCATCAATTCCTATACAATCTATATCATTACTTTTCGCATAAGCCAAGATTTCTTTAATATTTTCAACTTTGATTGCATCTAATTCTAGATTATCGTGGCTTACAATTTTTTTATCGTCATCCCTGTTATCAATTGAAGGCTTAAAGGCTACTATCTTATAATTTGCTATTCTCATCCTATAAAGCTCTCTCCATAGAGATGTAGTCTTTCCAGAAAACATGGATCCAGTATGAACGATTAATCGACCTTGTCTTTTCATAGTATTTCTAAACATTGAACTTAAAGTTGACTACATCACCATCTTTCATGATGTAATCTTTCCCTTCTTGTCTAAGTAGACCCTTTTCTTGGGCCTTGTGGATTGAGCCTTCGTTGATAAGGTCGTCATAGGAAACTATTTCAGCTTTTATGAATCCCCTAGAAATATCTGAGTGAATTTTACCTGCTGCATCAACTGCCTTAGTACCCTTAGTTATTGTCCAAGCTCTAGTTTCCATTTCGCCAGTAGTTAAAAATGATATTAGATTTAGGGTTTTGTAAGAATCTCTGATAACTTTGTCAGTACCTGATTCTTCAAGACCTAGCATGGACAAAAATTCGCTTCTTTCTTCTTCATCTTCGATTTCTGATATTTCTTGCTCTATTTTTGCAGATACGACAGAAACTTCTGCCCCCTCAGTTTTAGCAAAGTCACGGACTTTTTTTACATAAGGATTATTTTCCCCATCATTTGCTGCGTCTTCTTCATTTACATTTGCCACATAAATAATAGGCTTTGTTGATAGAAGCTGGTAGGCTCTAAGCATTTTTACTTCTTCCTCATTGAGGTCTAAGACTCTAGCTGATTTGCCTTCCTCTAAAACTTTTTTGATTCTTTCAAGTAATTCGACTTCGGCCCTAACGCTCTTATCGCTTCTTGCAATCTTTTTTCTTTTTTCAAGAACCTTATCTACTAACTCTAGGTCAGAAAAAATAAGCTCAAGATTAATTGTTTCAATATCTCTTAAAGGATCAACAGAACCGTCAACATGGGTAACATTTGGATCATCAAAGCACCTAAGGACTTCTACTATTGCTTCGGTTTCTCTAATATTAGATAGAAACTTATTTCCAAGACCTTCACCCTTTGAAGCTCCCTTTACAAGACCGGCTATATCATAAAACTCAATAACGGCTGGAACAATTTTTTTGCTAGAACTTAATTCAGATAATTTATTTAATCTTTTGTCAGGTACATTAACAAGTCCGACATTTGGATCAATTGTAGCAAATGGATAATTCGCTATAAGTGCACCTGCTTTAGTAATGGCATTGAATAATGTTGATTTACCAACATTAGGCAAGCCTACAATTCCTAATTTCATTTGATCACTCCATCTACTTTTATTTTTTGCAATGATAATATTATAATTGTTTTATAAGAAATATCAATCTTTTACTTATCCATATAAGAGCTTTTAGGGCTTTTACATTTTTTACTTTGATTATTTATATTTTCAATTATGGAAAGTGATTATTATTAGTATAATATAAGTAGAAAAATTACTTTATGATATTAAGGAGTCAAAAATGAATATAAATCAAAGAATAGATAAATTAAGAGAATTGATGAATGAAAGAAATATTGACGCATATATTATCCCAACATCAGATCCTCATCAATCTGAATATCTAGCAGATTATTATAAAACTAGAGAGTTTATAACTGGTTTTACTGGCTCAGCAGGTACAGCACTAGTAACAATGAACGATGCCTTACTATGGACTGATAGTAGATATTTCTTACAAGCTGAAAAAGAATTAAAGAATACAGAGTTTAGTCTAATGAAAATTGGTGTTGAAGGTGTAGATACCCTAGAAGACTACCTTGACAAAAATGTATCTGAGTTTGGTAAAATTGCCTTTGATGGCAAAACATATTCAGTAAAAGGATACAAAAACCTAAGCGAAAATATGGGAGCTAGAATTCTTGTCTCTGACGTAGACTATATATCTCAAATTTGGGATAATAGACCAGAACTTGGCAAAGATAAGGCTTGGATTATGAAAGAAGAATATGTAGGTGAAAGCCTAAAGGAAAAATTAGCTAGACTAAGAACTACTATGAAGATGAAATCTTGTGATTATACCTTTATTGGAGCACCTGAAGATATTTGTTATTTGCTAAATATCAGGGGAAATGATGTAGCCTACAATCCTGTCCTCCTATCTTATATGTTAATTTCAAATGACAGCGCTAGTCTATGTATAGATGAAGATAAATTAACAGCAGAAGTAAGAGAATATCTTGAATCAAACGATGTAAAGATTTATAGCTATGACTCTATTTATAGGTTATTAAAAAATATTTCTGGGAAAAATAGGATATACCTTGATCCAGAAAGGACTAATGTGGCAATTTATGATAGCATAAATGCAAATGTAAAAGTAAGCCTTGGTACAAATATTAGTATTTTAATGAAAACGATAAAAACTGATACAGAGATTGAAAATGTTAAGAAAGCCTACATCAAAGATGGTATCGCCTTGGTTAAATTCTTTTCTTGGCTAGAAGTAGGGGCAAAAACTGGATCTCTTAATGAATTATTAGCTAGCAAAAAACTACATGACCTAAGAAGTGAAGATGAATCTTATATTGAAGATTCTTTTGAAACAATTGCAGGCTATAAAGAAAATGCAGCTATAGTTCACTATGCACCACAAGCCACAGGCTCTAAAACAATAAGAGATGAAGGAATGATTCTAGTTGACTCTGGAGCCCATTATAATGAGGGAACTACTGATATAACAAGAACTGTTGCCCTAGGTAAACTTACAGATGAAGAAAAAACAGATTATACACTCGTATTAAAATCATTTTTAAGTCTTTTCTTAGCTAAATTCAAAGATAAGACAAATGGACAAAGATTAGATGCTTTTGCAAAATTCCCACTCTGGCAAGCAGGTAAAGACTTCTTCCATGGAACAGGCCATGGGGTAGGCTTTGTTCTAACAGTCCATGAAGGACCACAAAGAATTGCTGATAGAGATAATCACCAATTTGTAGCAAACATGACCTCATCAATAGAACCAGGTCTATATATTGCAAACTCACATGGTATTAGAATTGAAAATGAAGCATATGTAAAGAAAGCTTTTGAAAATGAATTTGGTAAGTTCAATCAATTTGAAACTCTTACTTATGTTCCTATTGACACAAGACCAGTAAAAACCGAAATGCTCAATAGAGATGAGCTTGAATGGTTAAATAATTACAACAAGGCATGCTTCGAAAAGCTAAGCCCATACCTAGAAGGCCATGACTTAGAATATTTGAAAGAGAGTTGTAGAGAAATTTGACAAATAAAAAGATTAAAGAAAAACTGAAAGAACTTCCTGAATTACCAGGCGTATATATAATGAGAAATGCTGATGATGAAATAATCTATGTAGGTAAGGCCATTTCTCTAAAAAGACGAGTACGTCAATATTTTGATAATAGCAAAAATAAGGGCGCTAAAGTCCTTGCCATGGTTAAAAACATAGATCATTTTGAGTATATCATAGTTCAAAATGAAGTCGAGGCCCTAGTTCTTGAAAGTAATTTAATCAAAAAGAATAGACCAAGATACAATATTGTATTAAGGGATGATAAACAGTATCCCTATATAAAAATATTGAAGGAAAAATTTCCTAGAATAAAAAAGGTTAGACAAGTAAAAAAAGATGGGGCCAAATATTTTGGTCCCTATCCTGATGCCTACGCAGTTAATGATGCTATAGCTTTATTCCACCTTTATTATCCATTCAGAACTTGCAATTTGAATTTTGATAAGGGTGCAAGACTTGATAGACCCTGCCTAAATTATTTTATCAAAAAATGTAAGGGCCCTTGCGTAGATAAGGAAGATGAATCAACTTATCTTAGAAATATGGAGCAAGTTAGCTCATTTTTGGATAAGAAATCTGATAAAATCCCAGCATGGGTTTTAGAAAAAATGCAAGCCTACAGCAAAGAATTGAATTTTGAGATGGCGGCCATATATAGGGACTATTATAGGGCCTTATCTGTAATTTCTGAAAGGCAAAATGTCACAGAAACACGAGCTGATGATATGGATATCATTGCTACAAGCAAGGGAATAAATAACATTATCATCCAAGTGTTTTTTATGAGAATGGGTAAAATTGTTGATAGAGAGCACTTTGTAATTAAAAATGACTTTATGGAAAAAGATGAGGATATAATTTCGTCTTTTATGAAGCAGTTCTATCTTGACATGACCTATATACCAAAAGAAATCATAGTTCAAAGTTTACCGAGCGATTTACAATCCTTGAGTGACTTTCTTTCAGATAAGAAAAATGCCAAGGTTAGCATAATGAAGCCAAAACTTGGGAAAAAGAAAGAATTGCTAGATTTGGCTAGCAGAAATGCTTACGATATGAGAATGAAGCTTGATAAAAGAATTGAAAGAAAAGAAAGAAAACGCTCATCAGGTTTTAATCAACTTAAAGAAATTCTAAACATAAAGGATATCTTTAGGATGGAATGTTTCGATATATCGAACACTTCAGGAGTATTGTCAGTTGGCTCAATGGTAGTGTATGAAGATGGTATCCCTACTCCTAAGGAGTATAGGAAATTTAAGATAAAGACTGTTGTTGGGCCTGATGATTACGCATCCCATAGGGAGATTTTGACTAGAAGACTAAAACGTGGGATAGAAGAGAAGGCTAAGGGATATACCAAAACAGGATTTGGATCTATGCCGGATTTAATATTGATGGATGGTGGAAAAGGTCAAGTTAGTATAGCTAAAGAAGTAATTAGTGAATTAGCTTTGGACATAGAAATAGCAGGTCTAGTAAAAGATGATAAGCATACAACAAGGGCTATAATTTATGATAACGAGGAGATTCCCATTAATAGGAGAGATCCTGTTTATAAATTAATCTATGAAATCCAAGAACAAGCCCATAACTTTGCTATAAATTATCATAGAAAACTTATGCAAAACACAATGAAAAAATCAGAGCTTGATGAAATAAAGGGTGTCGGAGAAAAAACAAGAAAAAATTTGTACAAACACTTTAAAACAATAGCTAACATCAAAAAGGCGAGCGTTGAAGAGCTTATGGAAGTGCCCCTAGTTGGAAAAGTTCAGGCTCTTGAAATTTATAAGTATTTTAAATTGAAAGGATAAGATAT
Organism: Anaerococcus tetradius ATCC 35098; assembly: GCF_000159095.1. Classification (GTDB taxonomy): domain Bacteria; phylum Bacillota; class Clostridia; order Tissierellales; family Peptoniphilaceae; genus Anaerococcus; species Anaerococcus tetradius. The sequence goes on from NZ_GG666295.1 coordinate 109,114, forward strand.
GGCTAACAGCAATGATATAAGCGATTTTAGTGAGCATATAGACAAAGAAATAACTAGAGGAATTGATCAAAAAAAAGTAAGTCTTAGTAAAATAGTTGAAATAATGAATCTAGAAATAATCTATAAATCAAGCGATTTTGATGAAATAGAATTGGAAAGTGTAGAAGTTAATAGGCCTGGCCTACAGCTAACAGGTTATCTAGAAAAATTTCCTCACAAAAGATTGCAATTAATCGGCTCAGTTGAATATACATATTTAACAAGCCTAGATTCCAAAATGCAATATGAGAGATTCAGAGGAATTTTATCTTATAAATTGCCAGCAGTAATATTTACCTATAACAAAGAAATCAACAAAGATATTAGGGACTTATGTAGTTACTATGACATAACTCTTTTGAGGTCGCCACTAAAGTCTACAAGATTGATATCAAAACTTTCCGATGAGCTAGAATATCAACTAGCGCCAACCAGCAATGTACATGGCGAACTACTTGAAGTTTTTGGTGTAGGAGTTTTGATTATGGGAAAATCATCTGTGGGTAAGAGTGAAACAGCCCTAGATTTGGTAAATAGGGGTCACAGACTTATAGCTGATGATATGGTAGATATAATTGCTGCTAATAATAAATTAACAGGAGCTTCTCCTGCAAATATTAGGCATTATATGGAAATTAGAGGTCTTGGAATAATCAATGTTAGAAGATTATATGGATCAGGAGCTGTAAAGTCTGCAACTAATATTGATTTGGTAATAGAACTTGAACAATGGAAAGAGGATTACGAATACGATAGACTAGGTCTGGATGATCATTTTATTCAAATTTTGGATGTAAAAGTTCCCCATATTGTAGTCCCTGTAAGGGCAGGAAGAAACTTAGCCTTGATAGTTGAAGTAGCTGCAATGAATCAAAGAGAAAAGAATTTGGGATACAATGCAGCAAAAGTCATGACTGACAATATCTTCAAAGAAACTAGTGGAGAAAATTACACATCAATAAGGGATATATTAAAAGATGGTCAAGGAATTATATAGATAATAAGCTCTTAATAAAGTTAAGCTGTTAAATTTCAAGTAAACAAAATGATTGTTAGTATTTCAATGTGCTGACAGTCTTTTTTAGTTTTGAATTAATTAAAAGAAGTTATAAAAATTTAAAAAAATAAATAATTAAACGTATGGTATAAAAAAGAATAAAATTTTTATTAAAAATGGCAAGAAAAGTTGAAATTCTAACTTGACATATAGGTTAAAAAAACTTATACTTAAAATAGTGTTAACGATATTTGTTACTAATATTATAGGAGGTCTTAAATGACAGTTAAAAGAGCTATGAAGACTATGGATGGTAACACAGCCGCTGCTCACGTATCTTATGCGTTTACAGATGTTGCTACAATCTATCCGATTACACCTTCATCACCAATGCCAGAAGCAGTAGATGTTTGGGCTGCTAATGGAAGAAAGAATATTTTTGGTAGACCAGTACAAGTAAAGGAAATGCAATCCGAAGCAGGAGCTGCAGGAGCAGTACACGGAGCATTAGCAGCAGGAGCACTAACTACTACATATACTGCAAGTCAAGGATTATTATTAATGATTCCTAACATGTATAAGATTGCAGGTGAAAGATTACCAGGTGTATTCCACGTTGCAGCAAGAACACTTGCTACTCACGCACTTTCTATCTACGGAGATCATTCAGATGTAATGTCAGCAAGACAAACAGGTTTTGCTATGCTTTGCAACTCTTCAGTTCAAGAAGTTATGGACTTAGCTCCAGTTGCTCACTTATCAGCAATCAAAGGAAGCATACCATTTGTTAACTTCTTCGATGGATTTAGAACAAGCCACGAAATCCAAAAGATTCAAGTTTGGGATTATAAAGATCTTGCTCCACTAGTAGATATGGATGCCGTAAATAGATTTAAAAATAATTCACTAAACCCAGAAAGACCAAAAACAATTGGTACTGCTGAAAAGAACATCTTCTTCCAAAGAATGGAATCTGTAAACAATGCATATGATGACATCGTTGGTATAGCTGAAGATTACATGCACAAAATCAATGAATTAATTGGTACACACTACGAATTATTCAACTACTATGGTGCAGATGATGCAGAAGAAATTATCGTTGCAATGGGATCTGTTTGTGAAGCTGCTGAAGAAACAATCGACGCTTTACTTGCTCAAGGCAAAAAAGTTGGTATGATTGAAGTTCATCTTTACAGACCATTCTCAGTAGATCACTTACTAAAAGCTATTCCAAAAACAGTTAAGAAAATTGCTGTTCTTGATAGAACAAAAGAAAAAGGATCTGTTGGTGAACCTTTACTACTTGATGTTAAATCTGCTTTCTATGATAAAGAAGACAAACCACTTATCATTGGCGGTAGATATGGTTTATCATCAAAAGATACAGTACCAGCTGATATCGAAGCTGTATTTGTAAATCTTGCTAAAGACGAACCAAAAGACGACTTTACAATTTCAATCAATGATGATGTTACTCACAAATCACTTGAAAGAACTGACCTAAAGATTAGGCAAGAAGGAACAACAAGATGTAAATTCTGGGGATTCGGATCAGACGGTACAGTTGGAGCTAACAAACAAGCTATCAAGATTATCGGTGATAACACAGACATGTACGCTCAAGGTTACTTTGACTATGACTCAAAGAAATCTGGTGGTCTAACAGTATCCCACTTAAGATTTGGTAAAAACCCAATCAGATCAACATACCTACTTGACGAAGCTGACTTTATGTCTTGTTCAAAAGTTGCTTACGTTCATCAATATGACCTACTTAAGGGATTAAAAGACGGCGGATCATTCTTACTAAACTGTGCTTGGACTGATGAAGAATTAGATGAACATCTACCAGCAAACATGAAACGTTACATTGCTAATCACAATGTTGAATTCTACACAATTGACGCTTCTCACTTAGCTCAACAAATTGGATTAGGTTCAAGAACAAACATGATTATGCAATCTGCATTCTTTAAACTTGCTAACGTAATTCCTTTGGAAGATGCTGTTGGTTACTTAAAGGCATCTATAGTTAAGTCATACGGCCACAAGGGTGATGATATTGTTAACATGAACTACAAGGCTGTAGATAGCGGAATCGATGCAATCCACAAAGTTGAAGTTCCAGAAGATTGGAAAGATGCAGTTGATGAAAAGAAAGAAGAAAGAGAACTTCCAGAATTCATCAGAGAAATTGTTAAACCAATGCTTGAACAAAAAGAAGACGACATCCCTGTATCAGCATTTGTTGGTAGAGAAGATGGAGCTTTCGAATCAGGCACAACACAATATGAAAAGAGAGGAATTGCTCTTACAGTTCCTGAATGGCAAATAGATAATTGTATTCAATGTAACCAATGTTCATACGTTTGTCCTCACGCAGTAATTAGACCTTTCTTAGTAACAGAAGAAGAAAAGGCAAACGCACCTGAAGGCTTTACAACTAAAAAAGCAATTGGTAAGGGCATGGATGGATACGAATTTAGAATCCAAGTATCTCCACTAGATTGTACTGGATGTGGAAACTGTGCAGATGTATGTCCAGCTCCAAAGAAAGCACTTCTAATGAAACCATTCGAAGAAGAAGTAGAAAAAGAAAAAGACAATTGGTACTTTGCTCATGATGAAATTGGATACAAAGAAGACGTTATGGATCCAATGACATTAAAGGGAAGCCAATTCAAACAACCATTACTTGAGTTCTCAGGCGCATGCGCTGGATGTGGTGAAACTCCATATGCAAAACTTGTTACTCAATTATTTGGTGATAGAATGTATATAGCTAACGCTACAGGTTGTTCTTCAATTTGGGGAGCTAGTGCACCAGCTATGTCTTACACAAAGAATTCTTGTGGCAAGGGACCAGCTTGGGGTAACTCACTATTTGAAGATGCTGCTGAATATGGTTATGGTATGAAACTTGCTGCTGATGCTAACAAATCATTACTTGAAACATACATGAACCAATTCTTAGAACTAGGTCTTGATACACCATTTAATGAAGCATTCATGGCATGGTTAGAAGGTAAAGAAACTGTTAATACTTCAAAAGAAGCAACAGCTAAGATTATGAATCTTAAAGAAGAAACAGTTGAGAGCGAAGAAGGAAAAGCCCTACTTGATAAGATTTTCCAACTAAAAGATTACATGATTAAGAAATCAATCTGGATCTTTGGTGGTGACGGTTGGAGCTACGATATCGGATTCGGTGGTGTTGATCATGTCCTAGCTAGTGGTGAAGACATCAATATCCTTGTATTCGATACAGAAGTTTACTCTAACACAGGTGGACAATCATCTAAATCTACACCATTATCTGCAGTAGCACAATTTGCTGCATCAGGTAAAAAGGTTAGAAAGAAAGACCTTGGTCTAATGATGACATCTTATGGTTATGTATACTGTGCACAAGTAGCTATGGGTGCAAACCAAAATCAAACACTTAGAGCTCTAAAAGAAGCAGAAAGCTACAATGGTCCATCATTAGTAATAGCTTATGCTCCATGTATCAACCACGGTATTAGAATCGGTATGGGTAAATCACAATACAGAGAAAAACAAGCTGTAGAAGCTGGTTACTGGCACTTATGGAGATTTGACCCAAGACTTGCTGAAGAGGGCAAAAATCCATTCCAATTAGATTCTAAAGAACCAAAAGAATCATTCCAAGAATTTATCCAAGGCGAAGTAAGATACTCTTCACTAAAGAGATCCTTCCCAGAAACAGCTGATGAATTATATGCTGAAGCAGAAAAAGCTGCAAAAGATAGATATGCAACATATAAGAGATTAGCAGGTAAATAAATTTAATTCATAAAAACCGTCATTTATTTGGCGGTTTTTTTATGTGCACTTTTATCTTTGCAAATTCCATTATAATTAATTGATAGTTATGGTATAATCATAATAAAAAGGTAATAGATTTACTAATTCATACTGGAGGTATTATGACTATTAAGTATGTTAATCATTTAGGAAAAGTAACTATTGATGATTCGATTATTACAAATATAAGTGTAGCCAGTGTTATGCAATCTTATGGAGTAGTAGGACTTGCCAGTGCTTCTGCCAAGGATGGTATATACAAACTACTAGGAGTTAATAACATGCAAAGGGGAGTTCATATAAAAAGGCTTGATAATGGAAACATAGAAATTAATATTTCTTTATTCCTAAAGTATGGTGTAAGGATTCCGGTTGTTTGTCAAAATATAATTGAAAATGTGAAATATAATGTAGAAAAATCTCTTAATGTTAGAGTTGCTGAAGTCAACATTTTTGTACAAGGGATAATTAAGTAGGAGTGTAAATGAAAATTATAGATGCTAATAAACTTCAACAAATGATTATTGGAGCTTATGAATATTTAGATGAGAACAAGGATCATGTTAATGAACTAAATGTTTTTCCTGTTCCTGATGGTGATACTGGAACTAACATGAACATGACAATTAAATCTGGACTTGATAAGGTAAATAAATCTAATTTATCTTCTGTTGAAGAAGTTTCCAAGGCCTTGAGTCAAGGTACCCTTATGGGAGCAAGGGGCAACTCAGGTGTTATTCTTTCTCAATTGGTTCGTGGTATGTCCAAAACTTTAAAGGGCAAGGATGTCATAAATGCAGAAGACATCAGGGATATATTTGAAAATGCTAAAAAAACCGCCTACAAGGCTGTTATGCAACCTACTGAGGGAACAATACTTACAGTTGCAAGAATGATGGCTGAGAAGGCGGCAGAAGCCTATAAAGAAGATATAGAACTAGATGACTATCTAATGGAAATAATTGCAGCAGGTCAAAAAGCCTTGGATAGTACGCCAAAGCTATTGCCTGTTTTAAAGGAGGCTGGAGTAGTTGACTCAGGTGGTCAAGGATTAATTTTCCTATTAAGGGGTGCCCTAAATGCCTTAAATGGAAATATAGATAGGGATATTAATCTGTCAGCAGAAGAGGATGATGATGACTTTACTTATAAGTTAGTTTTCGAACTAGCCTCAAATGAAGAAAAATTAAGCCAACTAGATGAAAATCTTAGAAGAATTACAAAAGATTATGATTCGACATTAACAAGTGAAAGTTTGAAAGCTTCATTAAAAACAGATAGTCCACAAAATATTATTCAAATGATTCTTTTGGAAGGTGTAATCTTAAAGATTAATCTTGAAAATTTGAAAGCAAATATTGAGATTAAGGAGGAAGTTGATACAAAGCCAAAGAAAAAATATGGATTTATTGCTGTATCTAGGGGTGAAGGCTACAATGCTATAATGGAAAGCCTAAATATAGATAAGATTATTGCAGGCGGACAAACTATGAACCCATCTACTGAGGATATCTTTAAGGCTATTGAAGAAATAAATGCAGAAAATATTATTATTTTCCCAAATAATAAAAACATAATAATGTCAGCTAAACAAGCGGCAGAAGTAACAGAAAAAAATGCCTATGTTGTTGATACTAGATCAATACCAGAAACATTCACTGCTTTATTAGAATTTGATGAAAGTTTATCAGCAGAAGAAAATGTTGAAAATATGAATGAGATTATCGAAGATATTCATATAGCCGAAGTTTCAATTTCAATAAGAGATACTAGTGTTAATGATATAAAGATTAGAAAAGATGACTATATAGGAATACTTGATGGTAAGATAGTTGCAACAGACTCTTCAATGGATAAGACTTTAGAGCTAACTATTGATAAAATCATAGAAGAAGGCGAGGTTTCTCTTGTTACTGTATATTATGGTGAGGATGTAGATAAGAGAAAAGCCAAAGAATTTGTCAAGAAGCTTTCTAAGAAATACAAAGATGTAGATTGTGAATTAGTATATGGTGGTCAACCAGTTTATTATTACACTGTAACATTAGAATAATGGATCTAACAAGTCTAAAGGGGATTGGTCCTAAAAAAGCTAGTGACCTAAAAAGACTCGGTATTCTAGGTGTATCGGATTTATATTCCTATTATCCCAAAGAATATGAAGATAGGACAAGGCTTAGGAGTATAATTGATATAAAAGATTCTAATAAGCACTACTTTTGCTGGCAGATTGTCAGTAAGCTCTATTTTAAGAATCTTTCAAAGATGACTATTTCATACCTATATGCAAGGGAACTTACAAACCCTTCCTATAAAATACGTCTGATATGGTTTAATGACAGATTTAGTCCTAGGAAACTTTTTGAGGGAAAAGAATATAAATTTTTCTGCCAAATAACTGAAAAAAAGGGGATTTATGAAGCTGTCAATCCTATTTTTTGTGACTTAGATGAAGATGAAATCGGATCTATAATTCCTTTGTATTCTTTGACTAAAGGCCTTAGTCATAAGCAAATTAGCACCTATGTTGAAGAAGCATTGAAATATTATGATAGTAAGGAAGATATCATTGACTATAGCTTACTTGATAAATTTAAGCTAAATAAAAGAATTGATAATTTAAGGGAAATTCATAGACCAAGTTCTATAGAAAATCTCAGAAAGGCTAAGAGTCAGATTAAGATTATAGATTTACTAAAGGATTTATATTTTTTAGATTATTTAAAAGAAAAAACTAGGCATAAACAAAGTATAAATCTATATTACAATCTGAGTGAAATCTTAAAAGAGATTCCATTCACCCTAACACGAAGTCAAGAAAAATCACTGATAGAAATTCTGGAAGATGTAGCTTCTCCAAATTCAGCTAACAGACTCTTGGTAGGGGATGTTGGTAGTGGGAAAACTATAGTAGCGATAATCACTATGATAGTTTTTGCCCTTAACTCTTATCAGTCAGCAATGATGGTACCTACTGAGCTTTTAGCTATTCAACAATTTGAAAAGAACAAATATTTATTTGACAAGTTTAAGATAAAGGCTGCTCTTCTAACTTCTAGTACAAAGAATAAGCAAAAGCTTAAAGAAGATATAAGAGATGGCAAGATTGATTTACTCATAGGAACTCACGCCCTTATCCAGGAGGATGTTGTTTTTAAAAATCTTAGATTCGTTGTAAATGATGAACAACATAGGTTTGGTGTAAGCCAAAGACAAATGCTGGCCCTCAAGGGACACGAAGTAAATTATTTAACAATGACAGCGACTCCTATACCAAGAACTATGTCCCTAAAGATTTCCCAGATAATTGACTTATCTATAATTAATGAGCTTCCTAAGGGACGAATTCCAATTACAACAAAAATTATAGGAAGTGAAAAAATAAGTTTGTTATATAATTTTATTGAGGAGAATATTAGAGCTTCTAGGCAAGTCTATGTTGTTACTAATAATATAGATGCAGATGATAAAAACTCCCTAGAAAACCTTTATAAACTTTATAAGAAAAAATTTCCTTCCTACAGGATAGCTATTCTGCATGGAAAGCTTACGGCTAATGATAAGGAAGATATTTTAAAGGAATTTAGCGAGGGAAGTATAGATATTTTACTTGCGACAACTGTAATCGAGGTTGGTATAGATGTTGCCAATGCTAATACAATGATAATTTATAATGCCGATAATTTCGGCTTATCAACCCTCCATCAGCTTAGGGGAAGAGTTGGAAGGGGTGAATATAAGTCTTATTGTTTTTTAGTAAGTGATAAGCCTAGTCCAACTAGTAAGTTAAATATCTTAGTAAAAAGTAATGATGGTTTTGAGATTGCCAAGAAAGATTTTGAACTTAGGGGTGGAGGAAAGATTTTATCTTTAATCCAGCACGGTAAGAATCTTTCTAAGATAGAATATCTAAATATGACAGCAGAAGAAATAGACAAAAGCTTTGAAATATATAAAAAGACTAAAGACTCTAATTATCAGGGTGTTAATCTTTCCTTTATTGATGAGTTTTTTTGTAATGATAAGAGGATAATATTAAATTAATGAGAGTTGTAGCAGGAAAATATAAAGGTTTCAATTTATTATCGCCAAAAGTTAATTCATCTAGACCAACAGATAATAAGGTAAAGGAGGCAATCTTTGATATGCTTTTTCCCTATAAACCTGATTTTGTGGCTTTAGACCTATTTTCTGGTACTGGACAGATGGGTATAGAATTTTTGTCTAGGGGTGCTAGAGAAGTTTACTTTAATGAAAAAAACTCATCTACCCACTCTATATTAAAAGAAAATCTTTCTAAAATTAAGGTTGACTCGGCTAAAATTACAAAGCTTGATTTTAGGAAAGCTCTAAAATATTATAAGGAAGAAAAGCTAAAGTTTGATTATATTTTCTTGGATCCGCCTTATGATGGGGATATGCTAAAGCAAGCTATTGAGCTAATAATAGAATGTGAATTATTAAATGATGAAGGTATAATAATAACAGAATCCGATAGGGAATTAGATTTTTCTGGAAGAGGAGGCCTAAACATCCTAAAAGAAAAATCTTATGGAAGGAAACTAATAAAAATATATACGAGAAATGAAAGTGATTTATCCAGGTAGCTTCGACCCACTAACTCTTGGTCATATTGATATAATCAAGAGACTTTCTAAAATGTTTGATGAAGTTGTCGTTGCTGTATTAATTAATGAAAACAAAAACTCTGTATTTTCTCTTGAAGAAAGAGAAAATATTATTAGAGAAGAAATGATAGAAGAGGGCATTGAAAATATAAGCATAGCTTCTTTTGATGGTCTGCTGGTGAATTTTGCAAAGAAAACGGGTATAAAGACCGTTGCTAGAGGATTGAGGGAAATTACAGACTATGAGTATGAGAAAAACATCGCTATGTTTAACTCTAAACTAATGGAAGGACTTGAGACAATATTTCTACTCAGTGATCCAAACTATTCTTACATAAGTTCTAGTGGAGTTAGAGAAGTCGCTAGCTTTAAAGGCGATGTGTCATCTTTTGTTAGTAAAGATGTAGAGTTGAAAATTAAAGAGAAGTTTGAGTATTAGGGGGATATTATGGCACAAAATAAGTTGATAAATTTGATTAATGAGATGGAAGATGTGATGGATGAATCATCATCTGTTCCTTTTTCAAGAAAAGTATCTGTTGATCCAGATGAAATATATGAATTATTGACAGAAATGAAAGATGCTTTGCCAGAAGAAATTAAGCAAGCTCAATGGGTTAATGATGAAAAAGAAAGAATCATCGGTGAAGCAAAGAATGAAGCTGAGAATAGACTAAGTGAAGCCGAAAACGAAATTAATAATATCAAAGAACAAGCAAGAAATAAATTTAAACAATTAGTATCTGAGCATGAAATTACAAGACAAGCTAGGAATGAAGCTGATAGAATTATCTCTGAAGCTAATGCTGAGGCTGAAAAAATTAGACAACAATCATATGCTTATGTAGATAGATTGTTCCAAGGATCTGTAGAAAACTTTAGCCAACTTGCTCAACAACTTGAAAAAAATAGAATTAAAATTCTAGAAAGTAAGTAAGATAAAACCTATGAAGTTTGAGGCTTCATAGGTTTTTCTGTATTTTTATTGGATTTTTATAATCTAAGAATAGGTCTCTCTTAGACAAAAGCGAATATAAATTACTAGACTTTATCATACTCTCATATATTATTAACTCAGAGCTATCAAGCTTTTTGGTATCCGACTTTCTCATGACCACTTTTATTTTTTCATTAATTTCTCTAAAATATTGCCTAGCCTCATTATTAAAGGCTAAGACTTTTATAAAATTATAGTTAAGCTCGTTAAGGTCTTTTTTATTGTCTAAAATATAATTAAGCATGAGTCTTTTCATACGTGACTTACTATGTCTTTGGGATTTGCAAGCATTTATGAAAGTATCATAAGTAAGATTAGAACTTAGTAATTTTCTAAAAAAATTATCCATACCCTCTTCATAGCAGAGTATCTCCTCCATTGAATCATTCTTGATTAATAATTTATACTTAAAAATATCAAGGAGTAAGTCATAATCAGCCTTCTTGTGGTTACTAAAAAAATAATTTAAAGACTCATTAGATTCTTTAGGCATTAAATTTCTAATATCCCTATTAAGATTCATTCTTATTGCGGTAGATGAAGCAAAATTTTTGTCTTCAACTAAAAGATCACTATTATTAGCCCCCATCCTTCTAATAGGAATGGCCTTGATTTTAGAGCTTAATTTAGAAATGGATCTCATATACTCAAGGGCGAGGATGTTATTTGAACTAATAAAATAATCGGAAGATAAAAATTCTTTTAGTGCCAGATATCTTGCTTCAGTAAAAGAATAATTTTCATTAATAAATTTTCTAGTTAACTTCTCTATTTTTGAGTCATTAGAAATAATTTTACTAACGTAAGTTAAAAAAACATCTGGATCCATGTTTTCAATGCCAAAAGCTATATAAGTAATTCCTATTTTATCTAGAAGCTCACAAGACTTGTAAGCAAAAAACTCAGCCGATTGGAGGCTGATGAAGTTTGGCATCTCAATAACTAAATCAAAACCACAAGCTAAAGAAACATTAGCTCTAGCGAATTTATCAATAATGGCAGCTTCGCCTCTTTGAACAAAATCACCACTCATTAGACTAACAGCAAGGTCAGGTTTGATTATCCTTCTTGCTTGTTCAATTAGATATTTGTGACCATTGTGAAATGGATTAAATTCTGAAATTATTGCAAGTTTTTTCATATTATCACCATCTTTATTATACATTATTTATTTAATATTATAAATATAGGCTATTATTATTTGGATTAATTTAATTATTTTGAAAAAATATGGTATAATAATTAGAGAAACATGCGTAGGAGGATATATGATTTCAGCAAATGATTTAAGAAAAGGCGTAACTTTTGTATATAATAATGAGGTTTATCAAATAATTGATTTCCAACACGTTAAACCTGGAAAGGGAGCAGCTTTTGTTCGTGCTAAAATAAGATCTGTAATGAACGGTGGAGCAAAGGATGTTACTTTTAACCCAAATGAAAAATTTGAGCAAGCAGTAATAACAACAAAAGAAATGTCATATTTATACAATGATGGCGAGCTTTATTACTTTATGGATCCAGAAACATTTGAACAAATAGGTATTGAATATGAATCAGTAAAAGATGCAATCATCTATGTTAAGGAAAATGAACCAGTTCAAATTAAGTTCTATGATGGTAAGCCATTCCAAATTGAAGCACCAAACTTTGTAGAATTGAAAGTAGTAACAACAGAGCCAGCAGTAAAGGGTGATACAGCAACTAACGTTACAAAACCAGCCACAGTAGAAACAGGTGCAGTAATTCAAGTTCCAGTATTTGTAAATGAGGGTGATGTTATTAAGATAGATACAAGAACTGGGGATTATCTATCAAGAGTATAAGGAGAAGATTATGTCAGCAAATTTCGTAAACGGGTCAGTAAAGATTGCAGATGAAATTCTTGATCAAATAGCAGTTGCTGCTGCAAGCGATGTTTACGGTGTCTTTTGTGAAGATGATCAAGATAAAACTTTTAGTTTCTATAATAGGAATCCTAAAAGTAGAGTTCAAAAACTAGGCGATTATCTACATTTTTATCTAGATGTCAACTTTGATAGAAATATCAATGTTAGAAATGCTGTAAAAGATATACAAAAGAATGTTAAAAGTGTAGTTGAAAATATGACAGGCATAGCTGTAACTAGAGTTGATGTCAATGTTAACAATCTTGAAATATAATGAATAGAGTTGAGCAAAGAGAGTGGGTATTTAAATTAATCTATCAAGACATGATTAGTAAAATAGAGGATGTAGATAAAATCCTAGCTGAACTTAATTTGGCAGATGAAGATTTTATTAAGGCTTCGATTTCATCTTATCTAGACAAACTCACACTAATAGAAGAAAAAGTTGATTCTAATCTAGATAGTAAACATAAGAGAATTGCTAAGGTGCTTAGGTCTATTCTTTATCTAAGTATAAATGAAATTTACTTTATGGATATTCCAGTTTCAGTTTCAATTAACGAGGCTGTGAATTTAGCTAAAAAATATTCTGATGAAGAGGATTATAAACTTGTTAATTCAATCTTAGGATCAATTGTAAGAAAAGATGGCAATGAGAAAAGCACTAAGTGTTAAGCAGTTTAATGAGTATTTTAAATCAAATATAAAACACGATCCTATATTTCAAAATCTTTATATAAATGGGCAATTGGCGAACATTAGGATCAATAATTCCCATTTATATTTTTCTCTAAAAGAAGATACAGATATCATAGATTGTGTAATTTATTATTATGAAGATAAGGCTGTTGACTTTGATTTTGAAGTTGGCAAAGATATCTTAGTTAGGGGTAATGTATTATATAATAACTATTCATCTAGAATTGTGATTGTTGCAAACGAAGTAGTAGAAAAAGGCATTTCTGATAATTATTTACAATTCATAAAGATGAAAGAAGAGTTTAGAAAAAAAGGCTATTTTGACATCTCTAATAAAAAGGAGATAAGCCAATACCCTAATAAAATCGGCTTAATAACTTCTCAAGAAGGTGCAGCAATTGTTGATTTCTTATCAGTTATTAATCAGAAGCCCAATGATATTCATATTTATCTTTATCCTGTAAAAGTTCAAGGGACTGATTCTTCCTTAATGATTAGCAAGGCGGTTAGAAGTCTTGATAAGAAAGGCTTAGATTTAATTGTAATCACCAGAGGTGGTGGATCCAATGAAGATTTGAATAGTTTTAATGATAGGGCTGTTATTGAAGCTGTATTTGATGCTAAGACACCTATAATATCGGCTATTGGTCATAAAATAGATCAAACTTTGCTTGATTTAGTGGCGGATTTATCCCTACAAACGCCGACAGAAGCAGGTTCCTACCTTGTAAAATCTTATTCAAATTTAGAAAGGGATATGAAAAATATCCTAGATCAAATAAAAGGAATTCTTAATGATAGAATTAAAAGCTATGAGTTTGACTTAGTTAAGTTAAAACTAGAGCTTGATAAGTATAATCCGTCTTTTACTTTGAAAGAAAAGATGAGAGAGCTTTTATACCTTAAAAAGGACCTGGACTTAAAAATACAAGCTAATATCACGTATAATGAGCAAAAAATCAAACTCTTATACAAAGACTTAAAGAGATTTGAAGATATTATAGAGATAAGCAAAAAGAATATTCACATAAAGGACATTAAGCAAGAAATAATTTTTTCAGCTCATCAACTAAAAGTTAAGGATAAGGCTTATATAGAGTTTAGTGATGGAATTGTAAAGGTGGAAGTAATTGATTGATAAGACCCTAGAAGAAAATATGAAAAAAATGCAAGATCTTCTAAAGCAATTGGAAGAAAATAAGGATAACTTGGATAAAAGTATAGAGATTTATGAAAAAGCAACTTGCATTTACAAAGATTTAGAAAACAAATTAAAGGATTATAAGGCAAAGGTGGAAGTTATATCTAAATATGAATGATATTGATTACAGACAAAGGCTTGTTGATAACAAGAATTTGCTAGATGATGAAATAAAAACTTACATAAAAGGAGAATCTCTAATAGAAGAGGCGATGCTATATGCTCTAGAAGCTGGTAAGAGGATAAGGGCTAGCCTATTTTTAGAAACAAGGAGACTTTCTCGAAATCAAATCGATAAAAACGATTTACTATTCGCTTTGGCCATAGAGATGATTCAAGCTTACTCCTTAGTTCATGATGATTTGCCAGCAATGGATGATGATGATTATAGGAGAGGTAAGGAGAGCCTCCATAAACATTTTGGAGAAGATTTAGGAATATTGACTGGTGATGCTTTGCTCAACGAAGCAACAAAACTTATGTTTGAAATTGCTTCTAGAGATTCTTCTTTTATAAAAGCTAGTCAATATCTTCTAAGCAAAACTGGTAAAGATGGGATGATAGAAGGACAAATATTAGATTTAAGACGTAGGAGGAATTACAACAAGGATTTTATAATTGAAGTTTATGATAAAAAGACAGCCGATTTCTTCAAAGGAGCTATAGTTGCTGGAGCCTTAGTTAATGGATTTGACCAAGATACAATTAACAGTCTTGAAAGATATGCTTACTATCTAGGGCTTGGTTTTCAGATACAAGATGACCTACTTGAAAAAGATTATGGTGATGAAATTAATATTTTAAGTTTGATGGATTTACAAGCCAGCAAAAAACTTTTAGAAGATATTAATTATCAATGCAAAAAAGAAATCGAAAATTTTGAAAATAATCAATTTTTCCTATTTTTAATTGAATTTCTGTCCAAAAGACAATATTAGAGGCGACTATGAAAAAGTATACAAGACAACGATTAATTCTAGACATAATACAAAATAATGACGTCAAGACTCAAAGTCAATTATCTGAGATGTTAAAAGATCATGGTGTTGATGCGACTCAAGCAACAATTTCAAGGGATATCAAAGAACTTAGAATTTCAAAGGTTCAGACTGATGATTATGAATACAAATATACAGTAGTAGATACAGTCTATGATACTCTAACAGAGAGGATGGAAAAGATTTTTAAGGAATCTGTCCTTTCCATAGAAAAGTCTGCTCAACTAATCGTTATAAAGACCATATCTTATTGTGCAACTGTTAGTGGTGCCTATATTACAAATGAAAAATTAGATAATGTTGGTGGAATAGTAACAGGAATAGACACAATCTTTATAACTCCAACTGATGTTGACAAGATAGATATTTTAGTAGAAGATATAAGGAATCTTATAAAATAATGCTTTCTGAGCTTTTTATTGATAACTTTGTTATTATCAAAAGAGATCATATATATTTTTCAAAGGGATTTAATGTTCTTACAGGTGAAACTGGGTCAGGTAAGTCTTTAATCTTACAGGCTATTAATCTTGCCTTAGGTCAAAGAGCTGATAAGGACAGCATAGGAAGATTTAACGATAAGACAATCATTGAGGCTGTATTTTCTCTAGATCCAAAATCTAAATCCTTACTTGAAGATATGGACATAGCTTTTGATGACGATAAATTAATTATAACAAGAACCATATCAAAAAAGACTTCCAATATCAGAATCAATGGAAGGATTACTAATCTTTCAAGCTTGAAATATATAGCAGAGGTCCTAGTAGATATATATAAACAAGGCGATAGCAATTCATTTATGAATAGTGCTAATTATATTGATTTGATTGATAATTACACTAATGATGATGCTACAAGAATTTTAAGAAATGACTTAGAAAATCTTTATAGACAAAAAGAGGCCTTACTTGAAGATTTTAATAAGTTAAATTTATCAGAAGAAGAAGTTACTAGGGAAAGAGATTTAATTAATTATCAAATAAACGAGATAGAAGAAATTGATATATTTAAAATTGATGAAGAAAGTTTGGATAAAGAATATCAAAAGCTAAACAATATCTCTGCAATTATTAATTCATCCAATAAAATCAAAGAATTGCTTGACTCAGAAGAGTTTGGTCAAATATCAGCTACAAGCTTAATTAATGAATGTGTATCAGAGCTTTCATCTTATATTTCAGTCGACGATAAGATTGAAAATATCTACAATAATCTCGTGAACATTTCTGATTTAATTAATGATTGCTACCAAGATATAGATTCCTATGAGATGGGCTTGGAGCAAGATCCTGAGAGAATGTATGAGTTGGATATGATTAATCAAACTCTTTTTACTCTAAAAAGGAAATATGGGTCTAGTATAGAGGAAATAAAAGAATATTACGACAAGATCAACAAAAGAATTCTGGAATTAAATGAAATAGATAATTTAAGACTTAATGTTGATAAGAAAATCACTAATATAAATAATAAAATGCTCGAAGCAGCAAAGTCCCTTACTGATATAAGGAAAAATAAGAGTAAAATTCTTGAAGCTGAGATTAACAGCAAGATAAAAGATCTTAATATAAAAAATGGTAAATTCAAGATAGACTTTGGTCAGAGAGCTTGTATAGGCCATAAGGGAATGGATCTTATAGATTTTCTAATTAGCACAAACAAGGGTGATGAACTTAAATCATTATCTAAGACAGCTTCTGGAGGAGAAATTTCTAGGATTATGCTTGCTTTCAAAGAAGTATTTTCTGATGCAGATAATATAGATACTTTGATTTTTGACGAAATAGACACAGGAATAAGTGGAAGAACTGCCCAATTGGTAGGTGAAAAAATTCTTAGCCTATCTAAGAAAAGACAAATCATAGCTATAAGTCACTTGCCGCAAATTGCTTCTTTGGCAAATAAACACATATTGATTAGTAAAGAAGACGTAGACAAGTACACTATAAGCAAAAGCTTAGATCTATTTGGCAAAAATAGGGTAGAAGAAATTGCAAGAATGATAGGTGGAGTAGATATTACTAGCACGACAGAAAAATCTGCAGAAGAAATGCTAAAAATGGCGGAGGATTTAAGAAATGCCTGATGAAAAATTTTATGAGAAATCAATTAAGTCTGAGACTATATATGACGGTAAGATTTTAAAACTTAGAGTTGATACAGTCGAACTTGAAAACAAAAAATATTCTAAAAGAGAGATAGTAGACCATCAAAAGGGCGTAGGAATAATAGCTTTTGATGCTGATGGTAAGCTATGGATGGTTAAACAATATAGGAAGGCTATCGACAAAGTAACCCTTGAGATTCCAGCAGGCCTTGTAGAATCAAATGAATTGCCAATAGAAACAGCAAAGAGAGAATTGCAAGAAGAAGTTGGATATTTCCCAGAAGATATATCTTATCTTTTCGATATGCACTCATCCCCTGGTTTTACTAATGATAAGTTGTCATTTTTTGTCGCCAAGGATTTGAGAGAATCTCGCCTTGATCAAGATGAGGATGAGAATGTTAAGGCATTTACTTACGATGTTGATGACTTATATACTATGATAGAAAATGGAGAGCTAACTGACGCTAAAAGTATTATAGCAGTTCTTTATGCTAAAAAGATGAATAATGAATAATGATTCTTTACTAAATATCGAACTAGAGGCCTTTTCAGGCCCTTTTGATTTGCTATTAAAACTTATAGAGAAAAATAAAATTGACATATACGATATTAATTTAGAGGATATAACAAATTCTTTTCTCGAAGAGATAAATAAAATGGATGAAAGTATTAACAATCTTTCTGAATTTATATATATAGCATCCATTCTATTGATGATAAAATCAAATAAACTTTTGCCTAAAGAAGAAAACAATAATCTTGAAGAAGAATTAATTTCATATCTTATCTACTATAAGAAAATCAAGGCTGTTGAAAATGAATTTAAAGAAATGGAAGAGTCAGCTAGAAAGGTTTATAGCAAATATCAGGAGGATTTAAGTCAATTTGATAAATATGAAGAGCTTTCTATTACAAAAGATATTAATCTTTTAACACAAGAATTCGAAAAGCTTATAAAAAATTTTAATAAAAAGTCTCAAACTCCAAGTATAAAGAGTCTTAAACAAGAAGATGTCAACGATTATGTAGAGAAAATTAGAAAGACTTTGAATTTTACTAAAAAACTAGATTTACGTGATTTGACAAAAAGAATCCGCAATAAATCTGAATGTATTGCAACATTTCTTGCCCTTTTAGAATTAGTTAAGCTAAAGGAAATTAAGCTTAAAGCATTGGAGAAGAATTCGTTTATGGTATTGAAGAGGTAATATGGACAAGGATTATTTAAAGGGCCTTATAGAAGAAATCTTATATATTTGGGCAGAGCCTATAGATGTCAATGATTTATCCCAGATAATATTTGATTTTGATAAAAAAGATATCAAAATCGCTTTGAATGAGATGATTGAGGAGAGATCTGACAAAATATCAGGCTTAATCATTAAGGAATTTGATGGAGCTTATCAATTTACTTCAAGAGAAGAACATAGTAAATACTTTGAAAAAGTAATTACAAAATCAGAAAAAAAGTTATCAACTTCGACCTTGGAAACTTTATCAATAATAGCCTATAAACAACCTATTACAAGGGCTGAGATTGATAAGATAAGGGGAGTCAATTCCCAATCTACTATAGATTCGCTCCTTGCTAAAGGACTGATAGAAGAAAATGGTAGGCTTGATAAGATTGGTAAGCCTATTATATATATAACTACAACTCAATTTTTGAAGTATTTTAATATTTCATCTCTTGATGATCTCCCTGACATAGATTTCGACGAAGATGAGGATAATGATGAGGATTAATAAGTTTATAGCAAGATCGGGTTACACTTCTAGGAGAAAGGCTGATGAATTAATTAAAAATGGTCTTGTGAAAGTGAATTATAAAATAATAAAAGAGCCTGGTATAGATGTTAAAGAAAATGATCTTGTTGAAGTTGATGGTCAAATACTTGAAATAGAGGATAAATTCTATCTAAAACTCTATAAGCCAGTTGGCTTTATCACTAGTAATTTTGATCCCTATAATGATAAAGATTTGAATAACTTGCTAGACTTAGATAAGAGATTTTTCGCCGCAGGAAGACTTGATAAGGACAGTGAGGGTTTATTAATAATAACCAATGATGGTGATTTTACTAACGAGATAATCCATCCTAGCAAAAAACTTGATAAGACCTATATAGTTAAGGTTAGTAAGTTATTAAATAATAAGGAAATTAGCTTATTTGAAAAGGGAATAGATATAGGAAATGGAGAAGTTACCTCTGACTCAAAGATCGTCCTAATAGATAAGAAGACTAACAAGTATAAGGTTACTATACATCAAGGCTATAACAGACAAATTAGAAGAATGTTTGAATATTTTTCTTCAAAAGTTATTAATCTTAAAAGAATAAGCATAGGCCCTATCCAATTATCAAATATGAAGCCCTATGAAACAAGGCAATTCACAGCAGATGAACTAGAATTTGTCAAGCAAGTGATGGGATAGGTGTCTATCTCTTTTTTTATGGTAAAATTTAATTATGAGAAAAATTGGAATTATAGGTGGAGGTCCTTCGGGGATTTTTGCAGCGATTAATGTAAAAAATGAAAATAATGAAGTTTATCTCTTTGATAAAAACGACAAAATTGGTGAAAAATTACGAATAACAGGAAATGGTAGATGTAATATAACTAATACTGCCTATTATGACCAGTTTTTGGATAAGATTTTAAGAAACAAAAATTTTATGTACTCATCTTTTTCTAAATTTGATAATTATTCGATGATTGATTTTCTAAAAAGCCAACATATTGATATTAAGATAGAAGAAAAGGGGAAAGTTTTTCCTAAATCAGATGATTCAAGAGAAATTATAGATATGTTTGATAGGCTAATTAAGAAAAAAAATATCATATTTATCGGCAAATCACAAATAATTAAAGTAGATAGATTGGACAATGGTAAGTTTATAATAAAGTCGGATAAGGACAGCTATATTTTTGATGATTTAATTATTGCTACTGGCGGTTTGACCTATCCTAAGACTGGTTCAACAGGTGATGGATATAAATTTGCCAAGAATTTTGGTCATAAGCTAATTGAGCCCAAAGCTTCCCTAAGTCCTCTATATATAAAAGACAAACTTCCTATTAAGGCTTTAAATATTTCTAATGTAGCTATCCATGCTAAAGGAGAAAATAAGTCTTATTTTGAATATGGTGACATCCTAATTAGCAATAGCTTAATTACAGGCCCTGCTGCTATGAGCTTTAAGGCAAGGATATGCAGGGATAAGCTTACAAAAGTGTGGATTGATTTCTTGGCAGATTATAGTAAAGAGAGCTTAGATAAAGTAATTGTTGACCTAATAAACGAAAGTCCAAAGAAAAATCTTACAAACAGCTTAAAGAGTTTAATTAATGAAAGTTTGCTAGAGATAATACTTGAGAAATCTAAGATAAATAAAGATATAAAATCCTATGAACTTAACAAAGCTATGAGGCATGATATAATAACTATGATAAAAGAATTTAAGCTTAACTTAGATACAAGGGAAAATTTCAATAATGCTGTTATTACAAGTGGTGGAATAGACGTTAAAGAAATTAATCCACAAAGCATGGAATCAAAGTTAGTAAAAAATTTATATTTTGTAGGTGAAGTTTTAGATATCGATGCCCTAACTGGAGGATATAACTTACAAATTGCTTTTAGCACCGCTTATGCGGCAAGTCTTGCGATAAAGGAGAAAATATGACATATATAATTGCAATAGATGGCCCTAGTGGGTCTGGCAAATCTACTATAGCAGAAGAGCTATCAAAAAAACTAAAGATTGATTATCTAAATACTGGATCAATGTACAGGGCAGTTACAAAATATTTTTTGGATGAAAATATTAAAGAAGATGATAAGGATGCTATCATAGAAAAGCTAAAGGATATTCATTTGGACCTAATTGATGGAAAAGTTTATTTGAATAAAGAAGATGTTAGCAGGGAAATAAGGTCTGACTTGGTTACAAAAAATGTATCATGGGTTTCAGCTAATAAAGATGTAAGAGAAAAGCTTCTTACTATCCAAAGACAATTAGCTAAGTCTAAATCCTTTATCTTAGATGGTAGAGATATAGCTACGGTTGTCTTTCCAAATGCTAAATACAAAATCTTCTTGACAGCATCTCCTAGGGTTAGGGCTAGGAGAAGGTATGAGCAGCAAGAATCAGAACTAAGTATTGATGAGATAGAAAAATCAATAATAGCAAGGGATGAATATGACTCAACAAGAGAAATTGCTCCATTAAAGAAGGCTAAGGATGCTATTCTTATAGATAATTCAAATATGAGCATAGGTCAAACTCTTGATGCTATAATCAGTATAATGGATGAAGAAGATGTTTTATAAAATCATTTTAATCATTATAAAAATATTACTTATGCCACTTTTTAGAATCAAGATTTCTGGACTTGAGAATTTAGAAAATAATAAAAAAATCATTATTTGTGCTAACCATAAGTCCTTGCTTGATCCTATATTTTTGGCTATAAGCCTACCCATGAAAATCAACTTCATGGCAAAGAAGGAATTATTTGAAAATCCAGTATTTGCATTTATATTAAAATCCTTATACGCCTTTCCTGTTGATAGGAACGGTCTAGATCTTAAAGCTTTAAGATATGCTGTATCTTTAGTAGATGATGGGAAAGTTTTGGGGATATTTCCTGAAGGAACCAGGGTTAAGGAAGTAAAAAGAGAAAATGTAAAAGACGGAGTAGCCTTCGTAGCTTTAAAAGCTAAGGCTGACATACTTCCTATCGAAATAATTTCATCCTATAAGTTATTTAGGAGAACAGATATTATAATAAAAAAAGCTGTCAGCGTAGATAAGTTTCTTTCACTAAAAAATAAAGAAGCTATGAAAAAAATGACTGACGAAGTTTTTGATAATATATATGAAAATCACACAATAATAGAAAGAGAGAGTAAATGGAAATAATAATAGCAGAATTTTCCGGATTTTGTGGAGGAGTAAGAAGGTCGGTAGACCTTGCTAATGAGGCATTAAAAATTAAAGGAGATAAGTTTTCCATAGGACCTTTGATACATAATCCACAACTAGTAAGTGAATTTGAAGCAAGTGGCCTAAAAGTTCTAGATAAAGATGAAGCTTCAAACATTAATGACTCTACTGTATTAATTAGAGCACATGGAGAAAGTGCAGATTTCAAAAAGTTACTAGCTGAAAATGGTAATAAAATCCTAGATGCGACTTGTCCAGTATTAATGAATATATACAAAAAAATCATGGCTAAAGAAGCAGAAGGTTATCAGGTTGTAATAGTTGGAGATAAAAAACATCCTGAAATAATTGCTATGGAATCTTTTCTAAATAATGGTATAATAGTTTCAGATGAGACTGAAGCAAAAAATATAAAAGTTGATAATAAGCTTTATGTGGTAAGTCAAACAACCAATAGGCTTGATTATTTTTATGATATTGCTAACAAGTTAAAAGAAAACAATGATAGTGTAGTAATAGAAAACACAATATGCAAGGCGACTGAAAATAGGCAGAAAGCTGCTAAATCCTTAGCAGAGGAAGTTGATTGTATGATTGTAGTTGGTGGTTTTAATAGTTCTAATACAAATAAACTATATCAAGTAGCTAGTTTGTATTGTAAAAATGTTTTTAGGATTGAAACTGTTAAAGATCTACCTTTGCAAAAGCTCTCTAAATTTAAAAAAGTTGGTATAATCGCAGGTGCCTCTACACCTGATAAGATTATCGAGGAGGTAGTAAGTAGTATGGATGAATTCACAAAAGAAGAATTTATGAACAGTCTAGAGGATAGTTTAAAGAAGATTTACCCTAAGGAAATCGTAAAAGGTACAGTTATTGATGTTAAGGATGATGAAGTATTCGTTGACATTCAATTCCGTGCTGATGGAATTATCAAACTAGACGAAATGACAGAGGAAGAAGCAAAAGATCCAAAAAACAGTTTTAATGTTGGAGACGAAATAGACGTATTCGTTATCAAATTAGATGACGGTGAAGGCAATGTTGCTTTATCTACAAGAAGAGTAGAAGGAATGAAAGTTTGGCAAGAACTAGCTCAAAAAGCTGAAAATGACGAACTAGTACATGGAGAAGTTGTTAGCTTCAACAAGGGTGGTCTAACAGTTAATGTAAATGGAGTTAACGGTTTTGTTCCAGCTAGCCAAATCGCAACATACTTTGTCAAAAACTTTAAGAAATTTGTCGGTGAACAATGGGATTTAAAAATCATCAGCATCGATGAAAGAAAAAATAGATTAGTTCTTTCTAGAAAAGACGTAGTTGAAGAAGAATTAGACAATCTTTGGGATGAGCTTGAAGAAGGTCAAGTTGTTAAAGGCAAGGTAGCAAGACTTACTGATTTTGGTGCTTTCGTAGAAGTAAATGGTCTTGATGGTCTTCTCCACGTATCTGATATAGCTTGGAGCAGAGTAGAACACCCATCTGACGTATTAAGCGTTGGAGATGAGATTGAAGTAAAAATTCTAAAACTCAACCAAGAAAAGAATAGAATCTCTCTAGGACGTAAACAACTTCTAGAAAAACCATTCGAAGCATTTGCAAATCATCACGAAGTTGGAGATGTTGTAACTGGTAAAGTTGTTAATCTATTAGACTTTGGTGCTTTCGTAGAAGTTGCTGATGGTGTAGAAGGTTTAGTACACGTATCAGAAATTTCTTGGGAACATGTTGAAAAACCATCTGATGAATTAAATGTTGGTGATGAAATCGAAGTTAAGATTATAAGCATTGACAAAGAAGAAGAAAAAGTTGGTTTAAGCATTAAGGCTCTTAAAGAAGCTCCAGAAAGACCTGAAAGAAAAGCAAAGAGACCTGCTAGAAACAACAATGACAGACCAAGAAGAAAACCTGAAAGAGAAAGTTCTGTAAGTTTCGGCGATGATGACTTAAATAATAACCTTGGTAATCTCTTAGAGTTAGCTCTATCTGAACAAGGAAATGAAGGTCTAATAGGAAGCGAAGAAGAATAAATATATTTCTTATGATAATAAGAGGGGATGATTAATTCATCTCCTTTTTTGCTGATAGGAGTAACATGAATTTAAAAGATAAATACAAAGACTATTTTGATGGAAAAACATACAATATTACAACCTTTGGTTGTCAGATGAACGAACATGACTCAGAAAGAATTTCCTATATTTTGGAGAGTTTAGGCTATAAAAAAATACAAGATCGTAATAAAGCAGACTTTATTTTATTTAACACTTGCCTTGTAAGAGAAAACGCTGAACTTAAACTATATGGACAAGTTTCTTCCCTAAAAAAACTTAAAAAAGAAAATCCAGACAAGATAATAGCAGTTTCTGGTTGCATGATGCAAACGTCAACAGCTAGACAAGTTATTATAGATAAACATAAGGAAGTAGATATAATTTTTGGTACCAAAAATATTAATTCCTTAGCTGATTTGATATTTAGATACTTAGAAACAAATGAAAGGGTAATCGACATATCGACTGATAATGTCAAAGATGATTTTGTCTACTATAATACACCAAATGATTTCCAAGCTTATGTAAACATAATGACAGGTTGCGATAACTTCTGCTCTTATTGTATAGTTCCAGAATCAAGAGGTAGGGAAGAATCAAGAAGGCCATCATCCATCCTAGATGAAGTTGAGAATTTAGTATCCCGTGGCTATAAAGAGATAACTCTCTTAGGACAAAATGTTAATTCTTATGGAAATAGGGCGGATTTCGATATGACTTTTCCAGCACTACTTGAAAAAATCAGTCATATAGAAGGACTAAAGAGATTAAGATTTACCACGAGCCACCCTAAAGATTTATCTGATGAGTTAATCGATGTTATTAAGAATAATGATAACATTTGTAATTACTTCCACCTTCCTTTACAATCCGGTTCAAGTAAAGTCTTAAAGGATATGAATAGAAAATACGACCAAGAAAAGTACCTGGAAAGAGCTTTGAAATTGAGAGAAGAAATTCCTTCAATCGCAATTTCCACAGATATTATAGTTGGTTATCCAACAGAAACTGAAGAAGATTTTCAAGAAACATTAAAGGTATGCGAAAAAGTTAAGTATGATTCAGCCTATACCTTTAAATTTTCACCAAGACCAAAAACAAGAGCGGCTAAACTTAAAACAATAGACGATGCTATAGTTCAAGATAGATTTGATAGGCTTCTAGATACAATATATCCTATCTTTAATAAAAAGAATGAGGAATATATTGGAAGAACAGTTGAGGTTCTACTGGAATCTGAAAGTAAAAATAATCCACAAATTCTTACTGGAAGGACTGATACTTTTAAGCTGGTCCATGTTAAGGCAGATAAAAAATTAATTGGACAATTTGTGAAGGTGAAAATAACGGATAATACATCATTTACAATATCTGGAGATCTCATTTGATAAATATTATCAATTAATATGAAAATATTGTATTTTGGAAAGACTTTTATTAATAATCTTTCCAAAATCCTATATATCATTAATTCATAGAGGTTATTTTTCACCCTTTTATTATACAAAAACAAGTGATAGAATGAATTAGTATCAATAGAAAGAGGTTGTTATGAGAGATGTAGCAGTAAAAGCGAAAGCAAAATTGGGTAAGTTACCCGGTGATGATCTCTATAATGAATTGATTCATGAGAGCGATTTGGATAGAAAGATAGGACTACTAAAAACGCATTATAGCTTTTTAGAAGATACTAATAGCAAAAAGGATGTTGAATTTAAGCTATTTAAAAATTTCTATCAAGAACTAAAAAGTTTAGATTTTTTTCTGGAAGGTATTGAAAGTGAGTTCTTTAAAGAATATTTCGCCATTTACGAAATATATCTTATCCAAGAAGTAATTCAGTGCATTATGAACAATACCTTGGAGAAAAATATATTAAACTTGCGAGAAAATCCATTTTCTAAAGATTTGAATATTGAAATTGACATGTCTTTAGAGGAATTTATAGATGGACTAAAAGATAGTAAATATTACAGAACTCTTCTGCCATTTATAAATAAGAATATGGATAGGGAATCCTTGATATTTTTATCCAGTAACGCTTTAATGAAATTTTATTTTAGAGACCTTCTGAAATTAGCAAAAAAGTTTAAAGCAAAGGAAAGAGTGCTGATTGAAGACTTTATAGGTGAATTGATTAATTTATCAAACTTTGAAATGCTTTATAGGCTAAAGAAATTCTTCGAATTAAATGATAGCGAAATATTTAATTATTTAATAGAAGGAGGCAAGGGCTATAATGCTAAAAGGCTAAAGGAATTGTCAAATCTGCCTATAGATGAATTCTTAGACTACCTTAATGAAAGCAAATACAAAGATATATTTGATAATGCTTGGTATTCTCATATCAGAGTTAACAGGAAAAAGATGAAACTTTTCAAAGATGAAATAGTCAAAGAAAGGTCTACTGTTTTATATGTGATTTCTGCTATGAGCATCATAGATACCAATATAGATAATATGATTAGTATGCTAGAGGTTGATGAGAGCTTTACTCTTTCTGAAAGATATGAACTAGTGATTGTGAGGTAAGTATGGCAGTAGAAAAGATGCACCTTGTCAATATAACATCCAAATTGGAAAATTTAGATGATTTTCTAGAAGATGTAATCGACTTAGGTGATATTGAACCAGTTGATGCCTTTAATCAAGTAGCATCAAGAGCCTTCTCAATCAGGGCTAGTAAAGAAAATGTCGAGTTGACAGAGGATATATCTACTATATCTAGTTTTGAAAAGCCAAACAAAGCTATTATTGAAAAGTTGAATTTGATAAAAGACTTGTTTAGCATAAGTTCTACTGATAGACAAAAAAGTAAACATATTTCAGATGAAGATATTGATAGAATATATAACAGCTTGAAGTCCTTGATTGATAAGAAAAATGAATTATTAGAAGAAAAACAAAACCTAGAAGAATACAAGAGAAACCTTGAAACTCTAGATAAGTTTGGTATCGATATAAGAAAGATTAAAAACCTAAATTATTTCGATCACAGATTTGGAGAAGTTAGCAAGGATGGTCGATATATTCTTAAAAATAACTATGATAACCTACCTTCATTGATACTACATTTGGACAATAATTTGGATAATGTTTCTTTGACTTATTTGAATGAACTTATTAACCTAGATAAGGAAACAAGTAAGTTGAGATCTGATACTGACAGAGTGATTTCTGAGGAAAAAGAAAATACTTTCAATGTTATTAGTGAACTTGATAAAAAATATCAGGCTATGACAAAAGAAAAATCAGATGAGATATATTCAAACATTATGCGTGAAGCAGAAGTTATTAAAGAAGAAATCAAGTCAAATTCCAAAGAAATAAAAGGCAAGCTTGATGACATTTATGAAAATCAAAGCAAGGAAATAGTTGATGAAATTACTTCATCAATAATAGAAGGAAGGGATAAATAATTGACAGATAAAAAGAAAAACAAAAACATTGACAGCAAAGAGAATTATTTGTTAGTTTATCCTAAACAAGTTTCAGAAGATATAAAAAGAGCTGTCAATACTATGGGATTTATAGATAAACAAACCCCAGACGATGATGACTTATCAAGCATCGATAAAAAATTAGAAGAAACTAACAAAGAAATAAAAGAATTAGAAGATGAGATAGAAGCTTTAAAGAATAATAATGAAGATCTCATCGAAGCCATTCCTTATACAATAGACTATAACGAAAAGAGCTCTAGTATTAAGGAAAAGATGGCAAAGGGCGAAAAGTACTTCTACCTTAGTGGCTGGGTTCCTGAATCAAAGGTTAATGATTTCAAGAGACTGGAAGATAAATATGAAAAAACTAAGGTAAAAATAAACGATAGGAGCTGTTCCCAGCAACCGCCGACAAAATTAAGAAATAATATTTTATTTCGTCCATTTGAATTTTTGGTTAATATGTACGGCTCACCTAATTATGATGAAATAGATCCAACACCATTTTTTGCGATTACTTATTTATTGCTATATGGAATGATGTTTGGAGACCTTGGTCAAGGCCTTGTATTTATTTTGTTAAGCTTTTACGTTGATAGAATAAATAAGACCTTTGGCGGCCTTATAAGAAGGATTGGTATTAGTGCTTCGTTTTTTGGACTAATGTATGGTTCATTTTTCGGCATAGAAAAATTGATACCAACTTTATTGATTAAGCCATTTGATAATATAATGACTGTATTAATAGCATCAGTAGCTTTTGGTGTGTTATTGATGGTCGTTTCCTATATTATAGGAATCTACAATAAGGTAAAAAAACAGGATAATATCGAAGAGGGAATATTTGGTAAAGAAGGACTTGCTGGTCTTATTATGATGATTTCCTTTATCCTTATCATTTTAAATATAGTTAAAGTAAATCCTCTACCAATAATATTTGCTATAATATTGTTAGTAGGCTCTATTGTAATGATTATATTTAAACAGCCTCTAGCAAGAAGAATCGAAGGTGATTATCCATTATATGATAGTTCCAAAGGAGATTACTATGTTGAAAGCTCCTTTTCTATAGTTGAGGCTTTGTTATCAGTATTTTCTAATCTTGTTTCATTTACAAGAGTTGGAGCCTTTGCTATAAACCACGTTGGTTTGTATATGGCTTTTGAAGTAATGGCAAAGCTTGCTGGCGGAGGCATCATTGGGATTATAATTTTGATTTTAGGTAATGTTTTAATCATAGGACTTGAAGGAATGATAGTATTCATCCAAGGACTAAGACTAGAATTTTACGAAATGTTTAGTAAATATTATGAAGGAAATGGTCGCAAGTTTAGACCAATTAAAGAATTTTAAGGAGTTAATATGATTTTAAGAATTGCAATTTTAGCATTGGCAGTTGTTGTCATGACAATTTATTCAGGTTTGTATTTGTTAAAAACTAATGAAGATAGTTCTAAGGAAAAAATAAGAAAGGCCCTAAAGCTAAACTTATTTACTTTTGTGCCAATCATGGTAATGATGATTGTCCTACTTTTACCATCAAGCTCAAGGGCAGCAGAAGCTGGTGCAAATGCTGCAGCAGCAAGTGATGGACTTAAATACATTGGCGCAGCTCTATCAACAGGACTAGCAACTATAGGTACAGGTTATGCAGTAGGTACTGTAGGTTCAGCAGCCCTAGGAGCTATTTCAGAAGATCAATCAATCCTTGGTAGAACTATAATCTTCGTAGGTCTTGCAGAAGGTATCGCAATCTTCGGTGTTATTATCTCAATCCTAATCCTATACGCATAAAATGAAGGCAAAATTAATAAGTAATGATCCAAGTCTTAACTTAATGTTTAGGCTTGGAGCTATAGAAACAGAACAGGTAGAAAATATCGAAGATTGTCTTAAAACCTTTAAGAAATCTGTTGAAGATGATAATCTAGCTGTTCTTATCTTGAGTAAAAATATATATAATCACATATCAGATTATGTTGATGATTATAGAGCAAATGCAAGTAAGCCTTTAATCGTAGTTATTGATGGTTGATTGGGGGAGATATGCTAGATTTACAAGCTAAAATTTCATCCTTTAGAAAGATGGTTTGGGATGAAGAAAAAGAAAAAAGTGAGAGTGAATTATATAATTCAACAGAAGAAAATTCTAAGCTTATAGAAAATAAGAAGTCTGAACTTGAAGAAAATCTAAAAGAGAGCTTGAGGGAAAGAAAAATTTTTGCTGAGACAAGAAAAAATGAAAATGTTTCAAAAAAAGAATATGAAGCAAAAAATAATCTTTACTTATATAAACAATCACTCCTTGAGGATTTGATAAAAAAGATTAAAGCTAATCTTATTACCTACACAAATAGTAAGGAATATAGGGCTAAGCTTAATCAAGATATCAAGCAATCATTGAAAGACTTAAATTTATCAGATGATGATATAATCGTAGGTGTTTTAGAAAAAGATTTATCTTTAATTGATTTTCCTAACAAAGAAATTATTGATGATGATTTCATAGGTGGATATTATATTTCAAACCTTGATCGTGATTTTAGATATAATTTCACTTACCTTAATAAATTGAAAGATAGAAAATATGAAGTTGGTAAGAAACTAAATCAACTTCTTGAAAGTGAGAGTTTTAATGAATCCAAAAATTAAAACAATAAATGGTCCAGTAGTAATAGCTAATAACGCCAGAGATCTTACAGTAAGAGAGATGGTATCTGTTGGTGAATTAAAGCTTATAGGTGAAGTTATTTCCCTTGAAGGTCAAGAAGCCACCATACAGGTTTATGAAGATACATCTGGACTTAAAGTTAATGAAGATGTCATCCCAACAGGAAGGCCACTTTCAGTAAGGCTAGGCCCGGGTATGCTTGGTAATATGTTTGATGGTATCCAAAGGCCTCTTAAAAACATTATGGATAAGAATGGATCCTTCATACCTTCAGGTATAGGATTCGAAAACCTAGATACCGAAAAACTTTGGGATGTAAAAATTGTTGTAAAGAAAGGCGATAAGATAAAAAGAGGTGACATATATGCCACTATCAAAGAAACAGAAACTATTGAGCATAGGCTAATGGCATCTGTTGATGGTGAAGTTATAGATGCACTCCCAGATTCAACTTATCGTCTAGAAGATACTATTGTTAAAATACAAACTGAAAAAAAAGTAGTTGAAGAAAAACTTTATCAATATTGGCCAGTTAGAAATCCTAGACCAGTTATGGCGAATCTACCTATAGAGAAATTATTTGAAACTGGTCAAAGGGTTCTTGATGTATTTTTCCCTTTGGCTAAGGGTGGAACTGTTGCTATTCCTGGAGGATTTGGTACAGGAAAAACTATGCTCCAACACCAACTTGCCCAATATTCTGATGTTGATATTATTATATATATAGGTTGTGGCGAACGTGGTAACGAGATGACTCAAGTTCTTGAGGAATTTCCAGATCTTATAGACCCAAATACTGGTAAGGGACTTATGGAAAGAACAATTCTTATAGCCAACACTTCAAACATGCCAGTTGCAGCCAGGGAAGCTTCTATCTATACTGGAATTACCATGGCTGAATATTTTAGAGATATGGGTTATGACGTTGCTTTAATGGCAGATTCTTCTTCAAGATGGGCGGAAGCCTTGCGTGAAATTTCTGGAAGACTTGAAGAAATTCCTGCAGAAGAAGGATATCCAGCATACTTAGGTTCAAGACTTTCACAATTTTATGAGAGAGCAGGCTATTTTAGAAACTTGAATGGATCTTATGGTTCAGTTACCCTTATCGGAGCGGTTTCTCCATCAGGCGGCGATTTTTCTGAGCCAGTAACTGAAAATACAAGACGTTGTGTAAATGTATTTTTAGGACTAGATAGAAAACTTGCCTACTCAAGGCATTATCCTGCTATTAACTGGCTTACATCCTATTCTAACTATATAGAAAAGATTAGGTCTTACTATGAAGAAAGACTGGGCAGGGATATCATTGCTGTAAGAAATGAGCTTATGAATGTCCTCCTAGAAGAAGATGAAGTTAGATCTATCATGATGCTAGTAGGAGAGGACGCCCTATCTAATAGTCAAAAAAATATTCTAGATGTATCTGGACTAATTAGAAATGGCTTCTTGCAACAAAATGCCTACAATGATATAGACAAGTATGTACCTCTAGAAAAGCAAGTTAAGATGCTAGATATTATATATAATTATTATATAAAGAGCAAGGAAGCCCTAAAAAGTGGATTAAGTCATAAGGCTATATATGATGCGAATTTAATTAACGAAATAACTCAGATGAAATACAATATCAAAAATGACGAATTAGATAAGTTTATTGAACTAAATTCTAAAATAAATGGTCACTTTGTAAGTATTAAGGAAGGATGATAGATGAGAAAAGAATATACTAAGATTAGAAAAATTGAATCATCTATGATAGAAATAGAGAAAGTTACAGATGTTGCCTACAAGGCTGTAGTCTCTGTTCATGCTTTGGGCATGGATTTTGTTGGTCAAGTAGTTAAGATAGATGATGAAACTGTAACAATCGAAGTTTTTGGTAATACTGAAGAATTTTCTTTAGACGATATTGTAGTAAGCTTTCACGAAAAGCCACTGGAGATTCCATTAAATGAATCTATCTTAGGTAGAAGTTTTAATGGTATAGGTAATCCTATTGATAACGGCGGAGATATTTATTCTGATCATTGTTACTCAGTTGAAGGTCTCCCACTAAATCCAGTTGCTCGTGAATATCCTAGAGATTTCATACAAACTGGTATTTCTTCAATTGATGTGTTGACTACCTTAATCCGTGGTCAAAAGTTACCTGTTTTTTCTGGATCAGGGCTTTCACACAATGAATTAGCAGCCCAAATAGTAAGACAAGCAAAGCTAAAGACAGACGAGGACTTCTGCTTTGTTTTTGCTGCTATGGGTATCAAAAAAGATGAAGCCATGTTTTTTGAAGATGCTTTTAACAAAGCAGGTGTTAGAGATAAGGTAGTAATGTATCAAAACCTTGCCGATTCTCCAATAATGGAAAGATTGATTGCACCAAAATGTGCATTGACCGCTGCTGAGTATCTAGCTTATGAGAAAAACTACCATGTTCTTGTAATTATAACAGATATGACTTCATATTCTGAAGCCTTGCGTGAAGTTTCATCTATAAGAGGAGAAGTTCCTTCTAGGAAGGGTTATCCAGGTTATCTATACTCTGATCTTGCTAGCCTTTATGAAAGGGCAGGAATGATTGAAGGTGTTAAGGGATCTGTTACTCTAATTCCTATCTTAACAATGCCTAATGATGATATAACCCATCCAGTTGCAGACCTTACTGGATACATAACTGAAGGTCAAATTGTAATTGATAGGGCTTTATCAAATAAGGGTATTTATCCACCAATTAATGTTCTACCATCCCTATCAAGACTTATGAAGGATGGTATAGGAGAAGGATATACTAGGGCTGATCATGAAGATTTGATGAACCAAATTTATGAATCTTATTCTAAGGTTCAAGAAGTTAGAAATATAGCTCAAATAGTAGGAGAGGACGACTTATCTGATGTAGACAAGAAGTATTTGCAATTTGGGGAAGAATTTGAGAGAAAATTCCTCGCTCAAAACAAAGATGAAAATAGAGAACTTGATGAATCTCTAGATCTAGGCTGGAATATCCTCAAAATCCTACCTAGGAATGAGCTTCACAGGGTTTCTAAAGCTAACTTAGATAAGTTTATAGGTAACTAGAATGCAAACAAATATTGCGGCTACAAAGGCGAATTTAATCAAGGCTAAGGATGAATTAAAGCTCCTAGAGGGCGGTTATGATATCCTCGATAAAAAAAGAAAAGCCTTGATTCAAGCCTATGATTCTAAGATAAAAGAACGTGATTTATTAAATGAAAAGGTTAATGAAACTATAAAAAGCGTTAGCCATAATTTTAAAAAGGTACTAGTAAGTATTGGTGAATCTGATATGGATTCAATTTCTAAAACTGTACCCATAGATGATAGTATAAGTTTGGAAATCACCAAATTTATGCAAACTGAGATTTCAGAAATTGATTTTGATGAAGTTAAACTAAACCTCTCATATTCCTTTTATGAAACTAATGCTGGATTTGATGAAGCAATTCTTTCTTTCAATGAACTTAGGTCAAAAATATTTAAACTTGCAGAACTTGACACTACTATAAATTCTTTAGATAGGGAGATAAAAAAGACTAGCAAAAAAGTTAACAGTCTTGAAAAAGTTCAAATACCTAAATATGAAGACATGGTTAAAACTATCTCTCAAAATATTGAAGAAAAGGAAAGAGAAGAATTTTCAAAAACAAAAATCGTCAAAGAAAATAAAATTAGAAAAGAAAAACTCAAAAATAGCACCGAATCTTAACGGTGCTATTTTTTCTAAGCATGGATTTCTTGAGCTTCCTTCATATATTCATAAATTTTTACGGCTATAGCCATCTCGATTCTCTTTTTAAATAACTTACATGAATAGTCATAAACATTATTTATATCACCAGTTGCATTATAAGAATTTGCTGCACAGCCACCAGAGCAATACATATTTGCCCAACAAGCCCTACATTCTTCTTTAGAATAGCAGTTGCATGTTTTAAACTCATTTACCAAGTCCTTATTTACAATCCCATCTTTGAGGTTACCTATTACGAAGTCTGGGTTACCTACAAATTGGTGGCAAGGATAAAGTTCACCTGTTGGAGTTACAGCCATATATTCAGTCCCTGAACCACAACCTGATATTCTTTTATGAACACAAGGACCATTTTCAAGATCTATCATATAATGGTAAAAAATGAACTCTTCATTTTTATCGATTTTTTCCATTAACATATCAGCTAATTTTTCATATTCAGAATAAATTTTCTCTAAATGCTCATCCTTTAAGGCATAAGCCTCGTCTTGTTTTCCAACTACTGGTTCAAGAGATGTTCTAGTGAAACCTAAGTCAATGTAGTTTTGTAAGTCCTTGGTGAAATCTAGATTATTAGCAGTAAAAGTACCTCTCATATAGTATTCCTTGTCCCCACGTTTTTTGACAAAATTTTGGAATTTAGGAACAACTGCATCATATGATCCCTTACCGTTTAGTGTTTTCCTGAATTGATCGTGCTTTTCTTTTCTTCCATCAAGAGAAAGAACCACATTTTTCATATTTTCATTCAGATAGTCAATAACCTCGTCATCTAGAA
The DNA here is from genome assembly GCF_000159095.1 of Anaerococcus tetradius ATCC 35098. Taxonomy (GTDB): domain Bacteria; phylum Bacillota; class Clostridia; order Tissierellales; family Peptoniphilaceae; genus Anaerococcus; species Anaerococcus tetradius. The sequence goes on from NZ_GG666295.1 coordinate 144,173, forward strand.
GTAGACCGTTAGTTGTTAGGGTAAAGTTAAAATGTTTCTTGTATTCTTCTTCCTTGCTTTTTGCATAAGCTACTGTATCTTTAACCACATCAAAGTTCAAGAGTGGTTCTCCACCAAAGAAATCTATATCCAAATTGTAGTGGCTGCCAGAGTTTTCTAGGAGAAAATCTATAGCAGACCTTGCGATTTCCTTACTCATAATCGCATCAGGGCCAGAATATTTACCACCCTTAGCAAAACAATACTCACAAGAAAGATTGCAAGTATGGGCAACATTTAGGCACAAGGCCTTGATAGTAGTTGGCTTTTTAGTAATATCAATTGATAAGCCTTCATAAATATCATCGGTAAAAAGTAATGCTTCATCTGCTAAATCTTTTACTTCCTTATAGGCTTCTTCGAATTGATCACTATCAAGCTTATATTTTTCTTTTATAGATTTTTCAATCTCATTTTTTTCCTTATTTTCATAATCCTTGATGATGTCATAAGTTACATCATCAACGGCGTGGACTGAGCCACTATATATATCTAAAACAATATTAAAGCCTTTTGCTTTGTATTGGTGTATCATTATTACTCCTTTATTATTACTATAGTATTTTACTAGCTTTTGAGAATCTTTTAACTTAATTAATACAAATAAAAAACTTATCTAAGTAGGATTTACTTAGATAAGTCATTATAAATTATTTATTTTTTTTGCTAACACATTCTTGATTAGCTACACCACAACTTGTTTTGCAAGCAGATTGGCAAGATGTTTGACATTCGCCACAGCCGCCATGTTTTTTACTTTTGTGGAGATTTCTAGTATTTAAAGTTACAATTCTTTTCATATGTATTCTCCTTTTCTTTACTTAATAATAACAGTTTTTCCCCTACTTGTCAATTATACAATGAATAAAATCTTCTTTGATATTTACATTAATCTTATTTTTAAGAAAATAATAGATATTTGAAAGGACTTTTTCGTCAATTATTTCGCCAGGAACTATTATAGGAATACCAGGGGGATAGGCATAAATAAAATCGGCCGCAAGCCTCCCTAGGGAATCTTTTAATTTAACCCTTTCCCTTTTATAATTAAGAGCCTCATAAATTTCATACTTTTTATTGGCTTCATTAAAGAAGAACTCTAATTTTTCTTCTTGTTTTGATAACTTCTCATCTATTTTAAGAAGGGCCAAAGCCAGTCTATCAAAAGCTTCTTTACTGTCAAAAATTGTCGCAATCAGCAGGGCATAGTCAGGATATGACATTTCTATTTCAATTTTCTCTTTTCTTAGAAGTTTTTGCAATTCTTCTCCAGAAATATTAGTATTTTTAGTCGAAATAAGGATTTTACTCTTATCTTTATGCTTATTGTCAATTAAATATAAATTTTCTAATTTAAGCTCATACAACTTATCCAGCATTTTTGTTAGCTTAGCATTGAGTCCATAAAAGCTAGAAAACTTATCTAGCATTTCATCTATAGATTGGAGAATTAGATAAGAAGGGGAAGAGGTCTGAAAAATAGCCATATTTCTTTTAATCTCATCATATAATTCTAAGTCATTAATTAAAACAGCTGCTCCTGGAGTTAGGGCTGATAAGTTTTTGTGAAAGGAAGTTATGGCCACATCAAAGGTATTTTTGTAAGTTCCATCTAAAAGTAGATGACTACCATGAGCCATATCGACTAGAAGCTTTACATTTAATTTTTTACAAAGCTTGTAAATTCTTTCCAAGTCTAATCTATAGCCTTCATAGGAAGGACTAGTTATGACAAGGGCTGCATAGTCTTTAAGGGAAAGCTTGTAAATTAAATCATCATAATCTATATCCTTTATTGCGAGATTACTATTAGTTTTAATATTTACATAAGAAGTCCTAAGTTCATTGAGCTCGCAAGCATTAAAAACTGACTTGTGAGATGATCTTTGGATAAGAATGTTTTTATTTTTCCTTGTCAAAGCCCTTATAGCAGATAGAATTCCTGATGTCGAACCATTTGTTGAAATAATAGATTTTCTAACCTTATAGAGTTCAGCGATTTTATCTTGCATCTCTACAAATATACTTTTTGGGTCATTTAGATTGTCAAAGTTTTCTATCTCTGTTAAATCCCTTTTGTAAGCCAGATCACTTCTTAGTAGGTCAGACCTTTTTGAGCCTGGCATGTGAAAGGGATAATAATTTTCATTCAAATATAAGTCTAATTTATCAATTAACATAATTACCTCTTCTATATCTTACTAGTTAATTGATATATTTATATGATAATTAGCAAAAAAAGGTATATAATGATAAAAGGAGAAGAATATGAGAGAGAGTTTTAAGAGATTTTTGAAATCAATTATAATATTTTTAATGTTCGTGGTCTTGTTTAGTGCTATAATTCTCGTGATAAATTTCTTTAGGAAAGATTCTACTACAAATTTAGCTGGAAATGACGACGAATTTCTATTTTTGTTGGCTGGGGTAGATAGTACAGGTGAAGAAACTGGGACTAGGTCAGATACACTGATGCTCATTAAGGCTAATACTGATAAGAAGACCTTAGATCTTATTTCTATACCTAGAGATACTATGGTAGATATAAATGGTTCAACGGAAAAAATCAACGCTGCCCATTCATATGGCGGAATCGATCTAACCATGCAAACCGTAAGAGACTTTATGGGAATTAATCTAACCTACTATGTGGTAATACCATTTGAAGCAGTAGTCGAAGGAATAGATGCCATAGGTGGTATAGATATTGATGTTGATAGTCAAGTAGCCGAAGCTATGGACATAAGCCCAGGTCTCCATCATTTTAAGGGTCAAGAAGCCCTAAATTATGTGCGTTTTAGAAAGGGTTATGCAAATGCTGATTTGGGAAGAATATCTACCCAACAAAATTTTATAATGCAATTTGTAGAAGAGATGACAAAAGCTAAAAATTTACCAAAATTACCTATAGCCTTTCTTGCCATGCAAGATAAAATAAAAACTAACATTAATACTGCAAAGCTAACTAAATTAGCTATGGCTTTTAGGGGGATGGATAAGTCAAATATAAACCAAGTAAGGCTAGATGGCCATGAAGTCGACTATGATGGTATTAGCTATTTTGAAGTTTATGATGAATCAATCAACGAAATTAGAAGTTCCTATTTAAAAAATTATGCCTATTAGGGTATACTTATAAAGACGATAATGTAAGTGGAGGATAAAATGGATTTAAAATCAAAAATCAGAGTTATTGAGGACTACCCAACAGAGGGAATTTCTTTTAAGGATATCACTACCTTATTAAAGGATAGGCTTGCTTTTAGGCAAACCATTAACGAGCTAGAAGAAAAACTATCTGGATATGAATTTGACTACATAGCAGGTATAGAATCAAGAGGACTAATTTTTGGAGCACCACTAGCTGACAGACTAGAAAAAGGCTTTATACCAATCAGAAAACCAGGTAAACTTCCAGGTGAAATCGAAAAAGTTTCTTATGAATTAGAATACGGCTCTAGTGAACTTGAAATGCACAAGGATGCCCTTAAAAAGGGTGATAGAGTTGTAATAATCGACGACTTAATAGCCACAGGTGGATCTGCAAAAGCTGCTGCCAAATTAGTTGAAGCTGTTGGAGGAGAAGTTGTTTGCTTTGAGTTTCTAATTGAGTTAACCAGCCTAAAGGGTAGAGAATATCTAAAGGATTATGAGCTTATATCCTTAATAGAATATGATCATTAAAGAGTTTCTTTTAGAGACTCTTTTATAATGCAAATTTATATGAAATAACTTGCATTAGCCAGGGGAGATAGTATAATTTTATTAAGGTCAGAGATGGTCAAAACGATGGAGGTAATTATGAAATTTAGAGATTATTATGAAGTGTTGGGAGTAGATAAGAAAGCAAGTCCCGACCAAATTAAAAAAGCATATAGAAAATTAGCAAAGAAATATCACCCAGACCTTCATCCAAACGATAAAGAAGCAGAAAAAAAGTTTACAGAAATTAATGAAGCCTACGAGGTTTTATCAGATACAGAAAAACGTAATAAATACGATATGTTTGGACAAAATGCCAACTTCCAAGGAGGTCAAAACTTTGATCCAAGAGATTTTGGATTTGATTTTAATAACTTTGGTGGAAATTCTTATACTTACTCTACTGGAGGAGCAAGTGGTTTCTCAGATTTTTTTGATACCTTGTTTGGATCATTCCAACAAGGAGGAAGGTCAAGTGGAGGAAGCTATGGTTCAAAGTTTTCAAACTTTGGTCAGACTTTCGGAAAAAAGAAAAAACAAAGCTTGGATGCAAGTGTAGATATATCGATAGATGAAGCAATTAATGGTTGTAGTAGGACTATAAGTGTTAACAATAATGGTTCTATTATAGATATTAATGTAAAAATCCCTAAGGGTATCAAAAGCAACAACAAAATCAGAATAGATGGATCAAGCCATGGTATTAATGCTAATATTATAGTAAAGGTCAATATCCTAGAAGATGACGATTTAAGACTTGAAGGAATTGATTTTATCAAGAAAGTAAGGTTAACTCCTTGGGATGCCTATTTTGGTACTAAGAAAAAAATACAAAGTAAGTCAAAAGCTTTGATGGTGAATATTCCAGAAAAAGTTAACCCAGGTCAAAAGATCAGATTAAAAGGTAGAGGTTATAAAGATAGAAAAGGTAATGTAGGAGATTTAATCTTAGAAATAATGATTGAAAACCCTAAAAATTTAAGTAAAAAACAAGAAGAATTATATAGACAATTAAAAGAGGAGGCTTAATATGGATATTAACAAATTCACACAAAAATCACAAGAGGCCATAAATGACTCACAAGCTATGGCAATAAAAAACTCAAACCCAGAGGTAAATGAAATACATCTAGCCTACGCCTTGGTTAACAATTCAGATTCAATTGTTAGCCAAATCTTAAAATCAATGAAGGTTGACTATGAAGGATATAGGAGTGAATTAACTAAAAAGGTAGATTCTTTGCCAAGTCAATCAGGCAATTCAAACATATATCCAAGTCAACTATTCCAAAAAATCCTACTAAAAGCTGAAGATTATGCTAAGGATATGGGGGATAGCTTTGTATCAACTGAGCATATATTTTTAAGCTTATTAAAGGAGGATACCCAAGTAGATCCTATTAATAAAAAATATGGTATTAGTGCAAGTAACTTTAAGAAGTCTATAGGAAATGTCAGGAAAGGTCAAAAGGTAAATAACGATAACCCTGAAGAAACTACAAATCCTTTGGAAAAATATGGTAGAAACCTTACTCAAGAAGCAAGAGAAGGTAAAATAGATCCAGTTATTGGTAGAGATACCGAAATAAGAAATGCTTTGAGGATTCTTTCAAGACGTAAAAAGAACAACCCAGTTCTCATTGGTCAACCTGGTGTTGGTAAAACAGCCATAGTTGAAGGCTTAGCTCAAAGAATTGTAAACAATGATGTACCAGAACCTATCCAAGGTAGGACTATTTTCTCATTGGATATGGGTTCTCTTGTTGCAGGTGCAAAATATAGGGGTCAATTTGAAGAAAGACTCAAGGCTGTAATAGATGAAGTTCAAAAATCTGATGGCAAGATAATTATGTTTATTGATGAGATTCACAACATTGTTGGAGCTGGCAAGTCTGAAGGAGCAATGGATGCTTCAAATATCATGAAGCCAATGCTAGCTAGGGGTGAAATAAAGGTAATTGGTGCTACAACCCTTAACGAATATAGGCAATATATAGAAAAAGATGGAGCCTTGGAACGTCGTTTCCAAAAGGTTATGGTAGAAGAGCCATCAGTTGAGGATACAATAAGTATCTTGAGGGGAATAAAGGATAAATACGAAATATTCCACGGAATTAGAATACAAGATAGCGCAGTAATAGCTGCAGCTGAATTATCCGATAGATATATTTCAGATAGGTTCTTGCCAGATAAGGCCATAGACTTGATGGATGAAGCTTGCGCAACAGTAAGAACAGAAATTGATACTATGCCTACCTACCTAGATGAGCAAAAAAGAAAGCTCCTTCAATTGCAAATTGAAATCACCGCCCTCAAGAAAGAAGACGATGAGTATTCAAAAAAGAGATTAGCAGAACTTGAAAAGGAGCTTGCAGATTTATCTGAAAAGTACGATGAAGACTTCATGAGCTGGAAAGAAGAAAAGTCCGCCATAGATGATATCAAGAAAATCAAGGAAGAGATTGATAAGGTCAATGTGGAAATCGAACAAGCTGAGAGAAACTATGACTTCGAAAAACTCTCCGAATTAAAGTATGGAAAGCTTGAAGAGTTAAAGCAAAAACTCGAAAAAGCAAATAAAATGTCTAAAGATGGCAAGGATGGTTCAATAAAAGAAGAAGTAACAGATGAAGATGTTGCTGATGTTGTTAGCAATTGGACCAATATTCCAGTAAGCAAGCTTGTCGAAAGCGAGAGAAGTAAAATTCTAAAATTGCCAGAGAAGCTTCATCAAAGGGTAATCGGTCAACAAGAAGCTATAACAGCAGTTTCTAACGCAATAATTAGGGCTAGATCTGGACTAAAGAGTCATAATAGACCAATAGGTTCATTTATCTTCTTAGGACCAACTGGTGTTGGTAAAACTGAACTAGCCAAAGCTCTAACCGAAGCTATGTTTGATGATGAAAGAAATATGATTAGAATTGATATGAGTGAGTATATGGAAAAATACTCAGTATCAAGATTAATCGGAGCTGCTCCTGGTTATGTAGGCTATGAAGAAGGTGGCCAACTAACTGAAGCTGTTAGACGTAAACCTTATTCAGTTATCCTCTTTGATGAAATTGAAAAAGCCCATCCTGATGTATTTAATATTTTATTACAAGTATTAGATGATGGAAGGCTTACCGATTCTCAAGGTAGAACAGTTGATTTTAAAAATACTATAATTATAATGACAAGTAATATTGGTTCTGAATACTTAATTGACGGTTTAAATGACAATGGAACAATTGATGATGAAAACAAGAAGAAAGTTGATGCAATCCTAAGAAATTCATTTAAACCAGAGTTCTTAAATAGAATTGATGATATAGTAATGTTTACTCCACTTACTAGCGATGAAGTTTATAAGATTATAGACCTTCAAATCAATGATATAAGACTAAGACTAGAAGATAAAGATATAAACCTTGAAATATCCAAGGCTGCTAAGGAATATATTTTGAAAAATGCCTACAATATCGAATATGGTGCCAGACCAGTTAAGAGATTTTTACAAAGTCACGTTGAAACTGAACTAGGTAAATTAATTATTGAAGGAAAAGTTGCTGAAAAAGATACTGCCTTATTAGATTTAGATGAAAATAATCAATTGAAATTTAAAATTAAATAATAAAATATTCCAAAATAAGTCTTCAAATTCTAAGATTTCTCTAAGAATTTGGAGGCTTTTTTATATTTTCATTTATGAATAAACATTTTTAAAAATAAAGAGCCAAGGTCTATTTTTAGAGAAACACACCATATATAGTATTCATATTTGTTTGCACTACTATATATGGTATAATTACTAATGATTGGAGGTCTTATGTTAAAGGTAATTAAAAGAGATGGAAGTCTTTCCAACTTTGAAAAAAATAAAATAGTAGTAGCAATTGAAAAAGCTATGAACTCACCAAGTGGTGTCTTTGTTTCAAATCAGGCTTTAGAAATAGCAAACGAAATAGAATCTGAAGCTTTAAATATAGATAAAATTTCAATTTATGATATAGAAGATAAAGTCTACTATAAATTGATTGATAGAAATAATCCAGCAACAGCAAAATCATATGAAAGCTATAAGTCTGTTCAGGCTTATAAGAGAGAGATAAACACCTCAGATGATGATATCCTAGGTCTATTAAATCAAACAAACATTGATGTTATGGATGAAAATTCTAACAAAAATCCTATAATAGCATCTACTCAAAGAGATTTAATCGCAGGTGAAGTTGCTAAAGATATAGCTAAAAGGAAGTTAATTCCCCTAGATCTTGTGGAGGCGCACGAATCAGCTGCCATACACATTCATGATTTGGATTATTTTATTCAACCTATCTTTAATTGCTGTCTTGTCGATATGAAAGATATGCTTGATAAGGGAACTGTTGTTAATGATAAAATGATTGAGACCCCAAAATCCTTCCAAGTTGCTTGTAATGTTATGACTCAAATTATTGCACAAATTGCTAGCAACCAATATGGAGGTCAATCAATCAATATTTCATGCCTTAGCCCTTATTTAGAAAAGTCTTATAAGAAAAATTTAGACTTATCTAAAAGCATCCTAGATGATGATAATAAGGCTATCGAAATGGCAAAAGCCTTGACCCAAAGGGACTTGGAAAGTGGTATACAAACTATTCAATATCAAATAAACACCCTTATGACAAGTAATGGTCAATCTCCATTTGTAACACTTTTTATGCATACAGATGAAAAAGACCCCTATCTTGATAATACTGTAAAAATTATAGAAGAAATCCTAAAGCAAAGGATTATGGGAATTAAAAATGAGCAAGGTGTATATGTAACTCCAGCTTTTCCTAAGCTCATTTATGTTCTTGATGAAAATAATATCAGAGAAGATAGCAAATATTATAAGCTAACTGAACTTGCTGCAAAGTGTACAGCCAAGAGGATGTATCCAGACTATATATCAGCCAAGAAAATGAGGGAAAACTACGAAGGAAATGTCTTTTCACCTATGGGATGCAGGGCCTTTCTTCCACCATACAAGGATGAGTTTGGAAATTACAAATTCGATGGAAGATTTAATATGGGTGTTGCAACAATAAATCTGCCACAAATTGGAATCCTTGCAAATGGGGATGAAGATAAGTTTTTTGAAATTCTTGATAAGAGATTAGACCTAATTAAAAGAGTAGGTCTACTTAGATATGACCACCTTTCTAAGGTAACTAGCGATTCTTCTCCTATACATTTTAGACATGGTGCTATAGCAAGGCTAAATAGGCACCAACCTATAAAACCTCTTCTTGAAAATGGATATGCTACAGTAACAATCGGTTATATAGGCATATATGAAGCAAGTATTTTAGTTACAGGTAAGAGTCATACTAGTAAAATCGGCCATGACTTTGCAATTAAAATAATGAAAGTTTTAAATGACAAGAAAGAAGAATGGAGCAAAAAATACGGCATAGCTTTTGCTGTTTATGGAACTCCTGCTGAAAGCTTGACCCACAGATTTGCTTCAATAGATAAAAAACGATTTGGAATTATAAAGGATGTAACAGACAAAGGCTTCTATACCAATTCTTTCCATGTAGATGTTAGAGAAGAAATTTCTGTTTTCGATAAATTTGATTTTGAATCAGAATTCCAACAACTATCTACTGGTGGTTGCATTTCTTATGCTGAAATACCTAATATGAATAATAATATCAAGGCAGTTTTGACCATGATAAAATATATATATGAGCATATCCAATATGCAGAGTTTAATACTAAATCCGATTATTGCGGTGAATGTGGTTTTGATGGTGAAATACTATTGGATGAGGATAATAACTGGTATTGTCCTAATTGTGGCAATAAGGATAGAAATACCCTAACAGTTGTAAGGAGAACCTGTGGCTATCTAGGAGAGAATTTCCGGAATGAAGGAAGAACCAAAGAAATCAAGGCTAGGGTAGTTCATATATGAGATATGGTCAAATTAGGAAATACGATATAGCAAATGGTCCTGGTATCAGGACCTCTTTTTTCTTAACAGGATGTGACAGAAACTGTAAAAACTGCTTCAATAGAGAATATATGGACTTCAATTTCGGAAAGATACGGGATGAAGAAGCTTTAAGAGAAGTTCTTTCTTACTTAAAGCTAGATCAGATAGAAGGGCTAACAATCCTTGGTGGAGAACCTCTAGAAAATCCCCTAGGACTCCTTCAAGCCCTTAAAGATATAAGAAAAGAAATAGATAAATCAATTTGGCTTTATAGTGGCTTCAAATACGAGGTTCTTTATAATATAAATATTGCAAGGGAAATTCTTAAACTAGTAGATGTCCTAGTTGATGGTGAGTTTGTTGAAGAGTTGAAAGATTTAAGCCTAGATTTTAGGGGTTCTTCAAATCAGAGGATAATTGATGTTAAAGCTTCATTAAATAAGAATAAAATAATTCTTATGAATGGGTATAAGTAATATTAATAGGAGGAATTATGAATAGAAACAGAAAAATGAAGGGCTTTTCAGCCATAATCGCAATTATAGCTATAGCCGTAATACTATTAATAGCTATTGTCCCAACTTATAATAATCTAGCTAGTTCTAGAGAAAATGTAAACAAGGCCTATGCTCAGGTACAAAATGTGGTTCAAAGAAGGGCAGATCTCATCCCAAATCTTGTAAATACTGTAAAAGGCTACACAAAACACGAAGAAGATACTTTAAAAGAAGTTACCAATGCTAGGGCAGGAGTAAACAATGCCAAAAATCCTGAAGAACTTGCAAAAGCAAACGAAGAACTTACAAAAGCTGTAGGAAATATCAACGTAGTTGTTGAAGCCTATCCTGAATTAAAGGCTGATACCCAATTCGTATCACTTATGGATGAGATAGCAGGTAGTGAAAATAGAATCTCAGTCGAAAGGAAAAATTACAACGAAGCTTGTCAAGAATTTAATAGCAAATTAGTTAGATTTCCTACAAATCTAATAGGCAAGGTCACAGGATTTAAACAAGCAGAATATTTTAAAGCAAGTGAAAGTGCCCAAGAAGCACCAACAGTAGATTTCAATAAATAGGAGAAAAAAATGAAAAGGGCCGTGAAAATAAAATTAAATTTAATAATTATAATTATCTTCTGCCTTTTTCCAAAGCTTGCTCAGGCAGATGATTTATCATCAAAAATCAATAACTATTGCTATGACGAGCTTTCTATTTTAGATGAAAATACTAAAGAAAATATAAAAAATACAAATAAGGAACTTCAAAAGAAAACTGGATCACAAATTCTTGTTTTGACCTTAAACAATCCTGATGGATTGGATGCTATGTCCTATGGGAGTGATTTATTCAATCAACTTAAAATAGGGGCTAAGGATAAAGATAATGGAGTATTGATTCTTTTTCTTGAAAATAAAGCTGATAAGAAAAGACAAATTGCAATTATCCCTGGCTATGGTCTAGAAGGAAGGCTTAACGATGGCAAGGTCGGCAGGATAATTGATGATTTTATGATGGATGATTTCAAAAAGGGAGATTACTCAAAGGGAATCAACCAAGGATTTTCTGCCGTTGTTAGTCAAGTTGCCGAAGAATACCAAGTAGACCTTACTGGTGATTATGAAAGCTATCAAAAGGAATTGGACCAAGATGATGGATTTAATCCTTTCTATGTATTTTTCATGATTATCATTTTTATAATCATTGCCAACAGATTATCAAGATTTAGAAGTTTTAATAGAACTTTTTATGGTCAACCAAGAAATACTTTCCCTAGCTGGTTTGGTAGAGGATTTTGGGATGATGACGATGATGATTTTCCATTTTCTGGTTGGTCTTCAGGTGGAGGATTTTCTGGATCTGGCTTTAGCGGCGGTGGTGGAAGTACCGGTGGCGGTGGAGCTAGTAGAAGTTTTTAATTCAAAAAGGAGCGTGGTTATCCACGGCTCCTTTTTTAGTGCTTAATTCTTGGTAATATTCTTTCATAAATTAGTAGAAGCAAAATATAATTGATGATTGCATCTGGTATAACCTTAATTGCTCTACCTGCTAATAGTACCTTGTATGGAGTTCCGTATAATTGGGTTAGCCATAAAGGTGTAAGTAGACCGTGATTAATTCCATATACAAAAAGAATAACAAGGACTATCAAAAGTCTAGTGTTAATATTTTTCTCTTTTCCGTACTTAAAAATTAATCCTGGTACCATAGCTGTTAGTATTGCTCCTAGAGTAAAGCCTGGATGGAAAGTTCCCCCAAGGTTTATCATTATTCCTATCATATCTGAACAAAGACCTGCTAAGGCACCTAAGAGTGGGCCAAAAAGCATTCCCACTAGCATCAAAGGTAAGGTCCCAAAGGATATCTTAATATTAGGAGATAATTGTATTCCCAATACTCTAGATAAGATTATGCTTAACGCAGTAAGCATAGCCGCTTTTACTAAATTGTTTACTAATATTTTATTTTTCATATTTCCCCTTTCTATCAGAGGGCAGCGGTTGCGATAAAGAATCACGCATTCGCTTCGTTTAGGAACAACAACCCATTTCCTAACACTTAATGCTCTTTATCTACTCTGATGGATATATTATAAACTAAAATTGATAAAAATAGAAGAGCTTTTTTTAAGTTTTGATTAATTTGTTTTTTCTCATATACTATTATATAAGGAGTTAGATTTGAAAGATAAAGTTGAAAAAAGAAATGTTGATTTGGGCAAGGATCCCATAAAAGGCTTGCTCTTAAAGCTTGCAATTCCGGCGATTACCTCACAAATTGTTAATGTTTTGTATAATATAGTTGATAGGGTTTTTATTGGACATATTCCTAAAGTTGGCAATCTCGCTCTCACAGGTGTAGGCGTTGGTTTTCCTATAGTTATTCTGATATCCTCCTTTGCCGCCCTTTTTTCCTATGGTGCCGCTACTAGATCTAGCATCTATCTTGGTAGAAAAGATAAAGAAATGGCAGAAAAAATATTAGGTAATTCACTAACGTCTTTGCTAATAGCTTCCCTTTTCTTATCCATATTTGTTATTATTTTTAAAGAAAAGCTACTTTATATTTTTGGTGCTAGCACTAATACTATTTCGTATGGACTTGAGTACATAAGTATATACGCTCTAGGAACAATTTTTGTACATATCACCTTGGGAATGAATGTCTTTATTGCAGTTCAAGGATTCTCTACAATAGCTATGAGAACCGTAATTATAGGAGCTCTTTCTAATATAATTTTAGATCCAATTTTTATCTATGTATTTGCTATGGGAGTTAGGGGAGCAGCCCTTGCTACTATAATATCTCAAGCCTTATCAGCTATTCACGCCTTGAAGTTTTTAACTGGGTCAAGGACAACTATAAGAATAAGAAAATCATGTATGAAAATTGAAAAGAAAATACTTTTGCCAGCTCTTGCCCTTGGCGTAGCACCCTTTATTATGCAATCGACAGAAAGTGTATTAATGCTTGCCTTTAATTATAATCTGTTAAAATTTGGAGGGGACCTCGCTGTTGGTACTATGACAATCACTTCTTCTTTAATGCAATTTGCCTTATTACCAGTCGACGGCATAACCCTAGGAGGTCAAGCAATATTATCTTATAATTTTGGAGCAAATGATTTTAGTAGAGTTAAGGAAGCATTTAAAATTCAAACTATTGCGTGTGTTGGCTTTACTAGTATCCTTTGGGCACTCTTGATGATTTTTCCTAGCTTGTTTGCAAAGATTTTCAGCTCTAATGTTGAACTAATTGCAAATACATCTTGGGCTATAAGGGTATTTTTTGCATCTATTTTCTTATTTGGCTTGCAATTATCCTGCCAGCAATCATTTATTGCCTTTTCAGATGCCAGAACAAGTACTTTCCTTGCTATTTTTAGGAAGATGATCGTGCTAATACCCCTAATCTTCATCTTGCCGAGATTTTTTGATGATAAAGTCTTTGCAGTATTTCTGTCAGAACCGATAGCTGATACTATTGCTGTTTTAACAACTGTAAGTATGTTTAGGATGAAATTTAAAAAAATAGAAAAATTTATGAAGCTTGATAGAAATTCAAAAGCTCAATTGTATTATAAATAAGCTCCAGCCTTTAGCTAGAGCTTATTTCTATTTTATTATAAAATTTTGATTGATTAAGGTCTCAAACATTTTATTCCTATTAAAAACAATAGTTCCTTGTTTTTTAGGAATTTGAAGAGAAAAAGAATCGCTCCTTCTGTTTGCATCTCTTAAATCATAATAATTCGTCATTTCCTCATCATATTCCCTAATTTTTTCATTATAATTGTCAAATACCTGATAAGAGTCGACGAAGGCTCTTAAATTAATTGGCATTCTAGGTTTTAGCTGAGGATTTTGCTTTGGATAGCCGAAACCTAATCCTATAGCTGGATAAGTGAGTTTCGGTAGTTTTAATAAGTCAATAATTTTTTGGGTATCATTATGGATATTACCGTAATAGTTTGTTCCAAGTCCTAGAGATTCTGCTGCAACTGCTACATTTTGGGCAGCAATTATTGAATCGGTAAAGGCTTGAATGAACTTATCAAATCCAATCATTTCATCATTTTCACTTGAGTTCTCCTTTGCAATATTGTAGTTTCTAAACAAATCGGCTACAAATATCCATATCTCAGGAGCTCTTTTCATATAAGCTTGGCCTCCAATTTCTGCTAGCTTATCTTTAAGGGTTTTGTTTTTTATGCGAATTATAGTAGAAAATTGCATACCATTAGAACTAGGTGAATGATTGGCAACTTCAAGTAATTTATTTATTGTTTTCTCGTCAATTTTCTCATTGGTAAATTCTCTTATAGTCCTATGCTTTAAGGCTATATCAATTGTATTGTTCATTTTTCCTCCTAACAATCTTTTTCTTTATATACCCACTATGCTATAATTTACTTAGGTGATAAGATGTTAGTTAAAATTTCTGTAAGAAACTTAATAGAATTTGTCATGAGATCAGGCGATATTGATAATAGCTTTAGAGATAATGCAAGGATGATTGAAGGCATTAGAGCCCACCAAAGAATCCAAAAATCATATGGCAAAAATTATACTAAAGAATATAAGTTAAAACATAGAATAAATATTGCACAAACAGAATTTCTTGTCGAAGGAAGGGCTGATGGGCTTATAAAAGAAAATGATAGCTATATAATTGACGAGATAAAGTCAACCAAACGTGACCTTGATGAGATAGATGGTTCTAATCAAATGCATTGGGCCCAAGCTAAGTGCTACGCTTATTTTTTTGCCTGTGATAATGATTTATCAACTATTGATATAACATTGACTTATGTTTCTTTAGAAAATTATAAGACTAAAATTTTTAGAAAGACTTTTAATAAGGACGAATTAGAAATTTTCTACATTGACTTGCTTAATAGATACATAGAATTTTCAAAAATCCTTAGCAAGAATATCGATCAAAGGAACTCTACAAGCAAAAGTATTGATTTTCCATATGATTCTTATAGGAAGGGACAAAGAAAGATGGCTGTTGCTATTTATACAGCTATCCTAGATGAAAAGAATATTTTTATAGATGCACCTACTGGAATTGGCAAGACTATTTCATCAATATTTCCATCAATAAAGTCATTTAGTGAAGACTTAGCTGACAAAATTTTTTACCTTACTGCAAAGAATACTACTTCAAAAGAAGCTATTAAGGCTATTAAGCTTTTAGAAGAAAAGGGACTAAGGCTTAAAGCTGTGCAAATTACTTCCAAGGAGAAAGTTTGTCTTAATGATGAAGTAAAATGTAATCCAATTGATTGTCCATTTGCCAAGGGACATTTTGATAGGGTAAATGATGCTCTCAAAGATATACTAACAAATGAGTCCATTATGGACTATGATATAATAACTTCTTATGCCGAAAAGCACAGGGTATGTCCCCTAGAATTTGAATTTGATATATCGACTTTTTCCGACTTTATCATTTGCGATTACAATTATATTTTTGACCCAAATGTTTATCTTAGGCGTTTTTTTGATGAGCTAGTAAATAGATATATCTTCCTAATAGACGAAGCTCATAATCTTTTAGATAGGACTAGAGATATGTATTCCTTCTCTTTTTCGAATACAGACTTTATCGAACTTAAAAATTCCCTAGATGTTAAAAGGGATAAGAAAATTATAAAAATTGTAGACGATATTATAGAATATTTTGAAAATAATTATATTAAATTCGGAAAAAGACTCCATTACTATACAACAAAGCAAGTTTTGGATTTAGATGAGAAACTCATCTTGCTTTCTAAAAAAATGGAAAATTTTCTGATTAAAGAAAAAGACGACAAAAACTATGATTTTGTTTTGGAAATATATTTTAGGATAAATTCATATCTAAGAATCTCTGATCAATTCATGGAAGGCTTTTATAATGTTATCTCCATTGATGAGGACAATGAAGAAAAGACTTTTGCAATTAAATGCGTTGATCCATCCTATGTGCTAAAAAAGAAATATGATTTGGCAAGAACAAGCGTATTTTTCTCTGCTACCCTTTCGCCTATGAAGTTTTTTATGATAATGCTTGGAGCAAAATCAAGCCTTAAACTTAGGTTAGATATGCCTTTTTCATCAGACAAGCTAATGATTATCCAAAAATCTATATCAACAAGGTATAAGGATAGATTTGCGAACATTTCTAGGATTTCTGATTTGATTTATGAGTTTGTGCAAAGTAAAAAAGGAAACTATTTTATTTTTTTCCCTTCTTTTGATTATCTAGAAAAGATTGCAGGTGATTATATGCTAAGGCATAATGAAAAAATTCTAATTCAAGATAGATCCATGAATCAGATAGAAAGATCTCGATTTTTAAAGAAATTTACCGATGATAGTAGCGAGATCGCCTTTGTAGTCCTCGGAGGAGTTTTCGCAGAAGGAGTTGATCTTATTGGAAATAAGCTGATAGGTTCAATGATTATTTCTGTTGGCATGCCTGGTTTATCCTTTGATAGGAATCTAATAAAAGAATATTTTGACAGGAAAAACATGGCAGGCTTTGATTACTCATATACTTATCCTGGTATTAACAAGGTCTTTCAGGCAGCAGGAAGAGTAATTAGAAGTGAAAATGATAGGGGTATAATCTATTTAGTTGACGATAGATATACCTGGACTAAATATCAAAGTCTATTTCCCAAACATTGGAAATATATAAAATACTTGGATGAAAATGAAAATCCAGAAACAATAATAGATGAATTTTGGAGTAAAGATGAGAAAAAAGAAAATTGAAGAAGTTAGAATAGAAAAAATGAAGTATCCTAATATTTCCCAGGCCTATAATGAAAATGGTAAGCTTGTGGAGTTTAAGGGAGGCTTACTAGGTCAGTTGGTAAGAGTTAAGGAGAATAAGAAGAGCAAGGATAAAATCAAGGCTAAATATTTGGATTTAATAGAAGAATCTGACCTAGAAAATAATACGAAAACTTGTTCTAATCCAGACATATGTGGAGGTTGTGCCTATCAAAAGCTAGCCTATGAAACAGAATTAATGCTAAAAGTAGATATGATTAAGAATCTATTTAAGGATAATGATATCGCTTATGATGGTGAAATAAAAATCAACCAATCTCCTATAAGTAAAGCTTATAGAAACAAGATGGAATATAGTTTTGGTGATAGGCAAAAAGGCGGAGAACTTGTCCTAGGTCTTCATAGGAAGAATCGATTTTACGAAATAGTAGGGACAAATGATTGTAACATAATTGATGAAGACTTTAATACAATAAGGTCTAGGGTTGAGGAGTATTTTAGACGAAAGAATGCTAGCTTCTATCACAAGAGTACAAGAGATGGACTATTAAGACATTTAGTTGTAAGAAAGGCTCATAGGACTAATGAAATTATGGTGCTCTTGGTTACAACTAGCGATATGAGCTTTGATAGTATAAGAAAAAAATTATTTTTATCCTATCTTCTAGATAGTAAACTCGAGGGCAAGATAGTTTCAGTTTATCATATAATAAATGATTCTTGCGCTGATGCAGTAATTGCTGAGGAAAGTCATTTAATTTATGGAAAAGAATACATAAGAGAAGAGATGATGGGCCTATCCTTTAAAATTTCTCCTTTTTCATTTTTTCAACCAAATATTTTCACAGCAGAAAAACTCTACCAAAAAGCCTTTGACTTGGCTAGAATTGATGAGAAGATGAATGTCTTAGATCTCTACTCTGGAACTGGAACAATTACTCAGCTTATGGCTCTTAAAGCAAAGCATGCTACAGGAATAGAGATTGTAGAAGAGGCAGTAGAAAAGGCTAAGGAAAATGCCTTGTTAAATAAAATTGACAATATTGATTTTCTTTGCGGAGACGTCTTAGAAGAAATAGAGAAAGTCAGCAATCGTTATGATGTAGTAATCTTAGATCCGCCTAGAGCGGGTATTGCCCCTCAATCCTTAGAGAAAATACTAAAGATGAAAGTAGATAAATTCGTCTACATATCTTGCAATCCAAAGACTCAGCTAGAAAATTTTAAAGATTTTATCGACCAAGGTTTTATAATAAAAGATTTCGAAATATTTGATCAATTTCCAAGATCTAGACATTTAGAATCTATAGCTCTTTTAACAAGGTAAGATATGACTTTAAATCTGTCCGAATATTATAAAGATTATCTTAAAAACTCAAAGGCGACTTCTTTCATTATCTATAACAATGCCGATAAGACAATAACTGGAAATATAAATGATATTAAAGTAAATATTAGATCAGTAGCTAAAACAATAATGACCCTTACAGCCTTTAAGCTAATGGAAGATACTTCATTTGATATTAATCTTGATACAAAAATATATCCCTATA
>NZ_GG666295.1:163735-167643 GCF_000159095.1 Anaerococcus tetradius ATCC 35098
TAAAGCTTACAAATAAGAAGAACTTAAAATACTTAGAAGAAATAAAATTGGATAATTTACTAACTCATTCAATTGGTTATGCTTATCCCTTGCTTATGACAAGGGATATAAAAGGGATGGATGAAGATGGCCTACTTAACTATGCTATAAACTATCCGATAAGCTACCATCACGCTAACAAATTTCTTTATTCAAATGTAGGATTTTATCTTTTGTCAGTTTTTATGGAAAGTATCTTAGAAACAAGTTTGTATGAATATATAGATAGAATTTTTTTTAAGGTACTCTCTATAGAAACACCTAGATGGGATTCTTATGGGTCTTATCTAGTAGGTGCAAGCAAATTATATCTAAGCTCAGTTGATATGCTTAAATTTGGGGAAATAATTCTTAATAAGGGCTTATATAAGGGTCTAAGGATACTTAATAAAGAAAGCATAGAAAAAATGCTTGAAATCTCCTATACCAATTCTAATTCTTCTAGGCTTAATTATTTATCTGAAGATTATTATTGTAGGGGAATATGGTTAAGTAAAGAAAATATTATCTTTGCTTCAGGAAGTGGTGGGCAAATCATTGCTATACTAGAAGATGAAGATATAATAATCGTAGCAAACAATGGAAATGATGAAGCCTACTCTAAGAATATAAAGTTAGATGTAGATAAGCTTATAGGAAAAATAAAGGAGGTTTAAATGGATTATCAATACCTTAATGAACTAAATGAAATTTATAATAAACATTCTAAATTAATCGAAGATTTAAAAAAAGCTCTTGATGCTTTCAATGACAATCAAGATTCTTATAGGAGACTTGTTAATTACTATTATAGTGAAGACTTCACCAAAGATATGGATGCATCAAATAGGGGAGAGATAGCCACTGATATTAATCAAGCAATACTTACTGAAGATGCAATCTATGATTTAATGGGTGATAACTACTATACTGGACTCGCCCTCCTAGAAGTAGCCAACGATCTACTTCAAGAAAAATAAAAATAAAAAGCTGTTACTAAACATATTTTTGAGACTAGTAACGGCTTTTTAATTGCTTGTATTAATAAAAAAAAAGAGCCGAAGCTCTTTAAAACTGGTGCACCATCAGAGACTCGAACTCTGGACACCCTGATTAAGAGTCAGGTGCTCTACCAACTGAGCTAATGGTGCGTGTCAACTACCCTTATATAATACCACCTATAAGAATAGTTGTCAAATATTTTTAAAAAATTTTCCATATGTGGGCTATTTGATTTTCTATCTGCTCATAATCCCATTGGCGTAAGGTATTTTTTATACTGTTAGGATCATTTATAATAAATTTTCCATCTTTGTAAGAATCTATTACAAAAATATGACCTGCTAGAGTGAAATATCCTCTATTGACAGAAACTATCAAAGGACCTTTTTTTAGAGCTTCAATTATAGCAGCTTTATTCTTATCGACATCTTGACATTTAAGTCCATATTTATTAGCTTCATGGGAGAAAAATTTCCATGAGATTCCTTCTTCAACCATAAATTCTCTAGCATCTTTACCAATTGTTTTTGGAGTTATGCTTGCATCTTTTTTTAGTCTAGATAAAACCATAGACATAGATGTAGGTCCACAACCCGCAAGTCCTATATTTGCTTCAGATAAGCTCTCATATGCCCATCTATTATCCCATTGGAGGTAGAAGGGAGTAGCTCTATTAAGTTTAAGACTTTCACCTTCTTTATAGGGAAATTTATTAATATTATGTTTCATATTGTAAATAAATTCCACTGTATCTGAGTCGTTACCAACTAGGTAGGCTTCGGTATCACTTAAATTTTTGAAATTATCCAAAATCCACTTAGCCTTTTGGTCGGTTTTTGCCGGTTCTTCTAATTTTTTAATTAAGTCATCTCGCCTATCAGACTTATACTCTGGTTTTGATTCATTAACCAGATTTATAGTTGAAACGAAATCTTTCCCCTTACTAAAAGTTTCCTTTGCTACAGAATTTATTTCTTCAATCATTTGTAAATTTTCTTTATCTAAGTAATCATTGTCTGATTTATTCTTATTAGAGCAGGAGCAAAGCACCAACAGCCCCAAAGAGAACACTATCCTATAAATCTTCATAATTTTACAGTACCTTTTATTAACTATTAATCAATTTAAAGAAGGACATAATTTTTAAAATTATCTATGAGGCTAGGGAAGTTGATTATAAAGATTTATAAGCCACAGATAATAGTTACTTGTAAAAATATATTATTAAGCTATAATTATCTAGTAATGTTTCTTGGGACCCATATAAAAAGATATATGCCAACGCTCCTATAGTACTTGATTTCAACGCTTTTGTTATTTTATTTTTTGCTTGTGTCAAAAATGCGTCAAATATTTATTATATTTTGATTTTTTATAAACTCTTTAGCTATATTATAGTTTTTCTTTATTAAGTGTATATAAGTTTTTGTTATTGTGTTTAAATCATCACCAGCTAGATATTCCACAGTTAATAAATCTAGGCAACTTATTACCAAATTAGTTATATAGGTATGTCTTAGGTCATGGAAGGTTATTCCGTCGTACTGTGTTTCTTTTAGATAGTACCTGCGTGCTTTTGATAGGGCATTACTTGGTTCGGTTTGGGGGAATATCCTTTGATCCATTCTCAAGGTTGGTCTTGATTGGATAAATTCTTTTAGTTCTTTGTAGAATTCGTCTGTTATTGGTATTTCCCTATTACTGTTTTTTGATTTTACGCTAGACAATTTCTTTGTAGTGTGGTTTAGCTGTTTATTTATTACAATATGATTTTAGTTATGTCTGGAATTTTAAGTCCGGCTACTTCTGCTAGTCTTGGTACTGCCCAGCTTTTGGCGGCTATTTTTGTTTTAAATCCTCCTTGACTTTCTGCTTGTTTCCAGCTGTTATTTACTTTTATACTTAGTATAGCCTGGTTTTTTTTGCTGTCTTTTCGTTTTCTTATTGTAAGGCTAACATCTTTCATATAAACCTCCTATTTATGGTATAATAGAAGCAGGCAGAGTGATACCGTCTGCTAAGTTTCTAAGAGATTCCAGCGTTGGGGAACGAGGGGAGTCTCTTTTTTTATCATTTTTAAATAAAATGTCAATGCTTATACAAATTCTACTTTGTCACCAACTTTGATTGGTGGAACATTTCTTATAAAGTTTAGGTTAAGCTAATTTATTTT
The DNA here is from genome assembly GCF_000159095.1 of Anaerococcus tetradius ATCC 35098. GTDB lineage: Bacteria > Bacillota > Clostridia > Tissierellales > Peptoniphilaceae > Anaerococcus > Anaerococcus tetradius. The sequence goes on from NZ_GG666295.1 coordinate 166,929, forward strand.
TTTCGCCTGTAGCTTCTGATTGAGATGATTTTGCGGTTCTTGCTTGAAGTTCTAGTTCTTTTCTATAGGCTTCTACTTCCTGATCTATTTCTGCCTGAGTAGATCTACTTAGATTTTGGTCTATTGAATATTTTCCAATGTCGACCAGGTCTTGGGTGTAGGAGATGGCTTTTTCTTGGCCTTCGTTGTTTAGTTGGTTGAATAAACTTATTATTTTTTCTTGATTATTTGTTAAGCTTTGGTTTAAGTTTGAGTCTTTAGCAAACATTTTTACACGATTTACTTTTGGAACATCATAGCCCATCAAATAGGCTTGGCTTACATTTAATGCTGTTGCGATTATATCTATTTTGTCCTGTTTAGATTCATATACAAATTAGGTTTTAATCCTAAGATAGTTAGAAGAGAGGTTAGTGGATGTTGCAAATGGTGCAAGGATAAGGCGGGTGTCTATGATTATGAATCAGTAAAAGACACTGGCAATGATGTCTTTAGAAGACATAGATATTGTAGATGTACTGTAGACTATGTGCTTGACAAAAATAGAAAACAGAATGTCTGGTCAAAAGAATGGCATGATCCTAAAAAAAGTGATAAGATTGATTTGGCAAATAAAATTGTTGATAATAAATTAAGTAATATTGCTAGAGCTAAGGCCTTAGAACTCGGTTACAACCCAATACCAGATGATAAAGTAGTAAATACACTAAGAAAA
>NZ_GG666295.1:169876-177446 GCF_000159095.1 Anaerococcus tetradius ATCC 35098
GGATATGGATTTATCAGAAGTAAATATCGATGATTTAAGAAATAACCTGAGATTAATGAATAATAGACCTAGAAAATGTATAGAATATACAACACCTAAAGAAGAACTATTTGGTTTCTTACCGTAGGTGTTGCATTTGATTTGACAATTCGTCTGTAAAAAATAAAAAGTTATCTGATATAGACCTTAGCTGAGTATTTCTAAAATACTAGTAACCTTCTTGATTATATACGTAATAGTACGTATGATAATAGTGTAAGGAGGTAATCATATGCCGATGACGTCAAAGCAAATGATTAAACTCTTAAAGAAAAATGAATTTACTTATATTCCATCTGGTGATGGGTCACATAAGAAATTCAAAAACTTTAAGAATGGTAGGATTATAATTGTACCTGACCATGGAGGTAAAGATTTACCTAAAGGTACAGAACATGTAATTCTAAAACAAACGGGGCTGAAATAGCCCCTCCTTACCATAGAACAAATATTAGGAGTGAGTATATGTTTATAAATTACCCAGCTATATTTTTAAAAGAAAAGGATAGTGAAAGTTACACAGTTATATTTCCAGACTTAGAAGGATGTATATCTTGGGGCGATAGCGTTAATGATGCTCTAAGAATGGCTCAGGATGCCTTAGGAGCATATCTATTTGAATACTATACGAAACCTAACGAAATGCCAAAGTCATCTAGTATAGACGATATTGAAATAAAGATAGATGAAGATGACAAAGAATATTTTTCACATAAAGGTAGTTTTAAAAACTATGTATCTTTAGATTTAACAGATTATGTAAAGAAGTCTAATACTAAGACTGTAAAGAAGACATTATCAATCCCAAGTTATTTAAACGAAGCTGGGATAGAGAATAATGTAAACTTTTCATTACTATTACAAGAAGCTTTGAGGAAAGAACTAAAAATAAATTAAAAATATAGATACTTAGCTAAGATTACTATATTACTGCTTAACAACTAAAAACTGAAGTGTTTATTTTCATAGAAAAGGGGATGTTACAAAACTATGAATAATCATCGTACCATCGTTATAAGGTTCTCTTAGGAAATTTTACCTCTCCTTGCCGGTGGGCATATTAGTGCCTGCCTACTGATGGAGGAGGTTAGCCCGTCGGCGTTATGAGACTTTCCGTGGAGGTTCTTCTAACGATAATGGTACGATTTATTCATTCTGCAACAGCCCCTTTTTAATTGCTTCCATTATACATACTTAAATTTATCTCCGTCAAAAATCCGTCAAAAATTATATGTTATTCTATGTTATTTCATGTGTATTATAAAATTCTATAATTTGCAAAACGTGTATTTTATGCTATAATAGTTAGGTAATGTTTCTTGGGACCCATTATAAAAAATATCAAGGAGAAAAAAATGAATAATAACTTAGACACTAATTTTTTAGTAAAGTCAGCACTTGTAGCAGCACTTTATGCTGTTCTAACTTTATTACTGCCTATGGCTTCTTACGGACCTATTCAACTTCGTTTTAGCGAAATTATGGTCTTACTAGTATTCTACAACAAGAGATTTATTCCAGGTCTTGTTTTAGGTTGTGCTATAGCTAATATGTTTTCACCAATGCTTGCTTTTGATGTGATATTTGGGACTTTATCATCTTTAATAGCCTTTGAGCTTATAAAAAGAACAAAAAGCCTATTTATAGCATCATTGTGGCCAGTGCTAATGGTAATCGTGCCAGCTTTAGGAACATATTTTATTTTAGCAAATGATGCTGTCTTGATAATTATGATTCTTGAATTTATGGCAAGTGAATTCATAATGGTAAGTATCATTGGTGTAGTAATATTTAAGATACTAGAAAAAAATAATGGATTTATGAAATATATAAAGGAATTTTAAAAAACTCCCTTCTATCTGTGCGATAGAGGGGAGTTTTATTGTCTTTCCATCAAGATTAGATAGTTTTATAGTAGCTTAATTTAAAATAGTAATCCTTTATTTTGGAATTTACTATTATCATTTTAAAGTAGCTTAGCTTATGTTGAACTATTATATCTTGTTAAGTTTTCCTATGACTTTTTCTATTTCCTTGATTTTTTCTTTGATATCTTCTTTATCGTCACTGTTTAATGACTGATAGAGACAATGCTCAAGATGGGCTTGCATTACGTCCTTATTAATGTTTTTAAGGATTGAGATTGATGCCATGAGTTGATTAGAAACATCTATACAATACCTGTCATCCTCAATCATTTTAATTAAACCATCAATTTGACCTCGAACAGTTTTAAGTTTTCTGATAGTTTTTGCTTTATCAGCTTGCATTATTTATATTCAATACCTTTATATTCATATCCAGCTTCGTTGATAGCATCTGATATTTCTTTTTCATTAATAGATCCAAAATAATCTACCAAGGCTTCTTTATTAGCTAAGTCAATATCGACATTTTCTATACCAGCTAAAGATATTAAGGCTTTACTAACATGCTTAGCACAATTTTCACACATCATACCATCAACTTTTACAATCATTTTATTTAATTCGCTCATTTTAATCTCCTTTTCATTTACTTCTTTTTCTTCATTATTATTTTTTTCTTCTTTATTGTTAGCTTTAAAGGACCTAAGTCTTAAAGAGTTAAGGCAGACAAAGACAGATGACATACTCATAGCTAGGGCTGCAAACATTGGATTTAGGGTTAAACCGATGAATGGATATAAGAGACCTGCAGCAATAGGGATGAGGATGATATTATAGAAAAATGCCCAGAATAAATTTTCCTTTATTATCTTTATTGTCATCTGTGATAATTTGATAGATTCGACCAAATCTAGTAGGGAATTTTTTATTAGGACAACATCACAAGAATCTATTGCAATATCTGTACCACTAGCTATGGCTACACCTATATCTGCTCTAGCTAAGGCAGGGGCGTCATTGATTCCATCTCCTACCATCGTTACTTTCTTACCCTCTTTTTGAAGTTTTCTTACAACTTTATCCTTATCTTGGGGTAAGACTTGAGCAAATTTCTTGTCTATGGCTAAATCTTTGCGTATAGCCTCAGCTGTTCTTTCATTATCACCTGTTAGCATTATTAATTCATAGCCAAGATTTTTTAACTCCCTTATAGCTTTTCTCGAACTTTCTTTAGGAATATCTTGAGCAGCCATTAGTCCTATAATTTTTTCACCATCAGAAAAATACATAGAAGTCTTTCCTTCTTCTGAATATCTTAAAGCCAGTTTTTCGTATTTACCTAAGGATATATTATTTTCAGTCATAAGCCTTTCATTTCCAGCAAGATATGTCCTATCGGAAATTTGTCCACTAATACCTAATCCGCTTATGGCTTTAAAGTTATTAACCTCTTGCTGTCTAACTGATTTTTCCTTGGCGTATGCTACTATGGCGGAGCTTAGGGGATGCTCAGAATTTATTTCGATACTATAAGCAACTTCTAAGAAATCTTTTTCATCTAGATCGGTAGCGACATCAGTTACAACAGGTTTTCCTTCAGTGATTGTTCCAGTTTTATCTAATAATATTGTATTTGTCTTATGAAGATTCTCTAAACTTTCTGCATTCTTGAATAATAGACCAAGTTGGGCTGACTTTCCCGTAGCAACCATTATAGCCATAGGGGTCGCAAGACCTAGAGCACATGGACAAGATATAACCAATACTGCAATCATAAGATTTAAAGCAAACTCTATGTTTTTACTAGCTAGAGTCCAAATAACAAATGTAGCTATAGCTATCACTATTACAAGTGGAACAAAGATTGCTGCGACTTTATCAGCAATTCTAGCAATAGGGGCCTTTGTTTCATTAGCATCATTCACTAAACTAATAATTTGAGAGATTGTCGTATCTTCGCCAACCCTACTTGCTTTAAATTTAAAAGAACCTTGTTTATTAATACTTGCAGATATAACTTCATCGCCAATTCCTTTATTGACCGCTATGCTTTCACCAGTAATAGCTGATTGATCAACCAATGATGAACCTTCAATAATAATTCCATCAACAGGTATTGCCTCACCAGGTCTAACCAAAACAATATCGCCCTTTACCAAGTCGGAAACATCTACAGATTTTTCTACTCCATCCTTGATAATATTTGCTCTTTTTGGAGCTAACTCCATTAGGTTTTTAAGGGATGATTTTGTTTCGCCCTTACTTCTTGCTTCAAAATACTTACCTAGAGTTATAAGGGTTAGTATTGTCGCACTGGATTCAAAATAAATATTATGCCTATAGTGCATGAGAGTATCAAAATCTGAAGTAGCTTGAGCATATGACATCCTCATTATAGCGAATATACCAAAAATGCAAGCTGCACTAGAACCCAAAGCAACCAGGGTATCCATATTTGGAGCTTTCTTTATTAGCCCTTTAAATCCACTGATAAAGAATTTACGATTGATAAATATTACAGGAATCGCTAATAGAAATTGGACAAAAGCATAGTTCACTGCGCCAGTAAGTCCTTTAAAGATACCAGGAATAGGTAGATTTATCATTTCGCCCATAGAAATATACATAAGCGGTATGAGAAAGGCAAAAGAAATTTTAAGCCTATTAATTGTAGACATTTCTTCGACTTCTTTTAAGCTTGTATTTTCAGAATTTGTATCATTCTTAGGCCTTGCACCGTAACCAATATCAACTACAGCTTTGATAATATCCTCCTTATTAATTTTTGAAGGATCATAATTAACAGTCATTGATTCACTAATGAGATTTACATTAACACTATCAACTCCTAGTTTCTCCACTGCCTTTTGAACATTAGCTTGACAAGCAGCGCAAGTCATCCCACTAACATCAAAACGTTTTTTCATATAACCTCCTCTACACCCATAGGGGGTGTACTATCATTATAACTTTTACAAAAATTATGTCAAGAGCAAAGAAAAACTTTACAAATTAGCATGTTTAATGTTATAGTATATTAAAGAGGTACTAATGGAAAGATTAAAGATAATATTTAAAGGAAGGGTCCAGGGTGTCGGCTTTAGATACCATGCTTTAAGGATTGCAAATACCTACAAGTTAACCGGCAGTGTCAAAAATCTATATAATGGAGATGTAGAAGTTTACCTTCAGGGAAGCAGAAAAAATATTGATAATTTCCTAGAAGAAATTTCTAATCAACGATTTGTAAGAATTGACTCAAGGGACATAATAGAAGTCCCTATAAAAAATGACGAAAATTCATTTGAAATATTATTTTGACTATGGCGTAATTTAATTTTTGGGTATATAGTAGACCTATGAGTTTAAAAAGTAAAGTAGTAAAAAATATAGCAAAATTTATTAGATTAGGCCTTAGAATTACTAAACATAAAGCTACGTCTTTACCTGGTTATATAGCTTATAAACTAGATAAAAACATACTAGAAGAGTTATCTTCCAATACAAAATTTATTTTTGTAACCGGAACCAATGGCAAAACCATGACAACTCATTTTATAAGTAATATTTTAAGGCAACATTACAGTAGGGTCTATACAAATGAATCTGGCTCAAATATGGTTCAAGGTATTATCACAACTCTTCTTGATAACCCAAAGAAAATAGAAACTGTAGCAGTTCTTGAGGTAGACGAGGCTAATCTGGAAAGAATTGCAAAGTTCTTAAAAGCTGACTATGTAGTATTTACGAATATATTCAGAGATCAAATGGATAGATTTGGTGAGATATATAATATATTTGACAAAATCATGCAGGGCATGGAAGAAATGCCTAAAGCTAAGATAATAGCAAATGGTGATTTACCAATTTTTGCCTATGAACAAATGGATAAATACGATAAGGTTTATTATGCTATTAGGGATAAAAATCAAATCCAACACGATTATATCCTCGATGCTGAAAACAATTCAGATGGCATACTCTGCCCAAGATGCAATAGTATTTTAAAATACAAATTAGTAAATTATTCTTCTCTAGGAGATTTTACTTGTCCTAATTGTAATTTTAGCTCTAAAAATATTAAATATGAAATTAATGAGCTTGTTAAATTAGAAAGTAACTTTTCTAAGTTTATGGTAGGTGCTGAAGAGTATGAGATTTCAGTTGGAGGTTTATATAATATATATAATGCTTTAGCTGCCTTGTCTTTAGCAAAGGAGATGGGTCTTTCATATGACGAAATTCACGATGGCTTAAAAACTCAGAAGAATGTTTTTGGTAGACAAGAGAATTTAAAAATAGCAGATAAAAATGTTATTATAAATCTTGTTAAAAATCCTACTGGTCTTAACCAAATCATCGAGCTTATATTATTAAATAAGAAAGATATTAGTTTAATATGTCTTTTAAATGATAACTATGCCGATGGCTTAGATGTTAGTTGGATTTATGATTCTCATTACGAAAAATTAAAGGCTATGGATATCAAAGACATATATGTTTCTGGTACTAGATCTTTTGATATGAAGAGAAGACTTGAAATTGCAGAAATATTTGATTCTGACATCAAAGAATTTGATTATGAGAAAGATATTATTGAAATAATTAAATATTGCAAGTCTAAAAATGTATATATTCTATCAACTTATACAGCTATGCTTAGATTAAGAGAGGTGTTGAATTTATTATGATTATAAATATAGCACACTTATATGGAAATTTGTTAAATACTTACGGAGATGTAGGAAATATAATGGCCTTTGCCCATGAAGCTAGAAAAGCAGGCTTTGATACAAATGTAGATATTATTAGCCTAGGAGATGATTTCGATTATAAAAAGTATGATTTCGTATTTTTCGGAGGTGGTCAGGACTATGAGCAGAGTATAGTGCAAAAAGATTTGATAAAAAAAAGAGATTCTATAGTAGCCTACATTGAAAATGGTGGTATACTATTAGCTATATGTGGAGGATATCAATTACTTGGCCAATATTACTATGATGCCTATAACAAAAAAATTGATGGTCTGAGAATATTTGATCATTATACAATCAACCAGGAAAACAAACACAGATTTACAGGAAATATCAAAGTTAGATCTGCTTTAAATGAAGATGATTTGTACACTGGCTTTGAAAATCATGGTGGAGTAACATTTTTAGGATCCAAACAAAAGCCTTTTGCTTATGTGATAGAGGGTAATGGTAATAATGGTAAGGATAAGAGTGAAGGATTTAGGTATAAAAATACTATTGGAAGCTACCTTCATGGTCCCTTACTCGCAAAAAACAAAAATTTGTGCAAAGATTTAATTAATATTCTAAGAGATAGGAGAAATAAATAAATGAAAGAAAGTAAATTAAGAAATAAGGAAATAGATGAATTTTTTGAAGCAGTATTAATGCTAGATGATATTGAACAATGTTATGATTTCTTCACTGATATCTGTACAGCTAGAGAAATTCAATCTATAGCTCAAAGGCTACATGTTGCGAAACTTCTAAAAATTAGAAAAACTTATAGCGTAATAGAAGAAGAAACCGGTGCATCAACTGCAACAATTTCAAGAGTTAATAGATCACTTAATTATGGCTCAAATGGCTACGACATTGTATTAGAAAGACTAATTGAAAAGAATTTAAAAGAAGGAAAAAACAAAGATA
>NZ_GG666295.1:177496-226810 GCF_000159095.1 Anaerococcus tetradius ATCC 35098
GAGTAAGGTCGACTTACTCTTTTATTTTTATGGTATAATGGGATAGATGGAAGGATGTGAAATATGAACTTAGATGGATTAAATAATATGCAAAAAAAGGCAGTACTTCATGACAAAGGCCCCTTACTCGTTTTAGCTGGTGCAGGTTCAGGTAAAACTAGGGTTCTTACAACGAGTATTGCCTATCTTATTGAAGAAAAAGGTATTGATCCAAGAAATATAATTGCCATAACATTTACTAATAAGGCAGCAAATGAAATGAAACAAAGAATTTCCAAGCTATTAAATATGGATGTTTCACATCTTTGGATAGGCACATTTCACTCGATCTGTGCAAGAATTTTGAGGATGAATATAGATAAGATAGGTTATGATAGGAATTTTACAATATATGATACATCTGATCAAAGAACCCTAATAAAGGAAATAATTGATGAACTAGGGTATAAGGACGATGTTTCTGTAAAAGAATGCCAAAATGTTATCTCTAGTGCAAAAAACAAGTCCATGGACCCTGAAGAATTTCTCAGATTGAATACATATTTTACAAAGGGCGATATGTTTTATGAAGTTTACAAAAAATACGAAGAGAAGAAATTCTATTATAACGCCTTAGACTTTGATGATTTGATTGATAAACTTTTGTACTTGTTTTATAAAGATAAAGAATGTCTAGAATATTATCAAAGAAAGTTTGAATATGTTTTTGTTGATGAATACCAGGATACAAATAATAGCCAATACGAACTTATTAAGTATTTTGCAGGATTTCATAATAATGTGACGGTGGTTGGCGATATTGACCAGTCCATATATAGTTTTAGGGGTGCCAATATTTCAAATATTTTAAATTTTGAAAATGACTTCAAAAACTCTGAGCTTATAAAACTTGAACAGAACTATAGATCTACAGGAAATATCCTAGAAACTGCCAACCAACTTATAGAAAATAACACTGAAAGAAAAGAGAAAAATTTATGGACTGAAAATAATCAAGGAGATAAGGTTGTTTATAAGTCTAATTCTGTTGAAAGCGAAGAAGCTAAATATGTATTAGATAATATTAAAAACTTGATGGCAGAAGGGTTTAGTCCTCATGACTTCGCAATCCTTTATAGGACGAATGCCCAATCTCGACCATTTGAAGAAGTCTTGATGAAAAGTTTGATAAACTATAAGGTTATAGGCGGTCTTAAATTCTATGACAGAAAAGAGATAAAGGACTTGGTTGCTTATCTAAAAATTATAGTTAACCCAAAAGATAACTTATCCCTAAAAAGGATAATTAATGAACCAAAAAGAGGGATTGGCAACAAATCAATAGAAGAGTTAGAGACAATAGCTAATAGACATAATATATCCATGCTTGATTTGATGATAGACAAGGAATTTAACTACTTACTTACTGATAGACTAAAAAAATTAACTAATAAATTCTATGGCCCACTAAAAGAAATTTTCGATAATATAGATAATTACAAAATAGTAGATTTGATTGATGATGTTTTAGATAAAAGTTCTTATCTAAAGATGTTAGAATCTTCATATTCGGTGGAAGACAGATCGAGAATTGATAATATAAATGAGTTTATTTCATCGGCAGCAGAATATGAAGAAGAAAATCCTGAGGCAAACATATATGATTATCTTGAAAATCTATCCTTGCTTTCAGATTTGGATAAAACCGAAAGTGGCGAGGAATGTGTGTCACTTATGAGCATGCACGCTGCTAAGGGCTTGGAGTTTCCTGTTGTCTTTGTTGTTGGTATGGATGAAGGACTTTTTCCTGGCAAAAGAAGCATAGATGAGGGCAATATTGAAGAAGAAAGAAGACTCTTTTATGTAGCTATCACAAGGGCTAGAGAAAAATTATTCCTAACCAGTGCCCAAGCTAGGAGAAATTACGGTAAGCTTGTATATTATAAGCCATCGAGATTTATTGACGAAATAATTGATAAACTAAGGCTTGAAGAAAAAATTGCATCTTACGGATTTTCTTCCAAAGAATACGAAAAAACTATGGCAGAAGATTATATGAGAGAGAAAGTCCGCCATCAAGTTCTCGGAAAAAAACTTACAAAAACAGAAGCTAGTGATAAGGATTTTAAGATTGGTGATAAGGTTAAACACTCCAAATGGGGTGTAGGAATGATTGTTCAAATCAATAAACAAGAAAAAGGCAACGAGTTAGTGGTGGCTTTCGATAATAAAGGATTAAAAAAACTAAATCAGGATTATGCACCAATAGAGAAGGTATAAAATGAATATGAGAGAAGAAATAAGCCAATTAATTGAAAAAATTAATGAATTAAATTATCATTATTACACTCTTGATGAGCCCTTGGTCTCAGATGGTGAATATGATAAACTCTATGATAAACTAAAAAAGCTAGAAAATGAAAGTGGAATTGTTCTAGATAATTCTCCAACTCAAATTGTAGGTGGGCAAATATTAGACAAGTTTGAAAAACACTACCATCTAACAAAACTTCTTTCTCAAAACAAGGCCCAATCTTATGCTGAGCTAGAAGATTGGATTGATAGATGTCAAAGACTTAGAAAAGAATATAACGATAACCATGAAGATAAGCTAGATGAAATAGAATTCATAATGGAATACAAGTTTGACGGATTAACTGTCAACCTAACTTATGAAAATGGAAAACTCACAAGTGCGGCTAGTAGGGGCAACGGAGTTGTTGGTGAGGAAATATTAGCTCAAGTAAAGACCATTAAATCCATTCCTCTGACTATAAAGGAAGAATCTCTTCTAGAAATTCAAGGTGAAGCCTTGATGCCCCTATCAGAATTAGCCAAATACAACAAAGATAATGAAATTCAGCTTAAAAATGCAAGAAATGCAGCAGCGGGTGCTCTTAGAAATCTTGATACAAGAGAAACTGCAAGAAGAAACCTAACCGCATATTTTTATGCTGTGCCAACAAACAATTTGGATTTCAAAACTGAAGAAGATATGTTGGACTTCTTAAAAAATCAGGGATTTAATATACATCCTTATCACAAAAAGGTTCATAACCTAGATGAGATAATTAGAGAACTTAAATTTATAGAAGAAGAAAGAAAAAAGATAGACATATTGACAGATGGTGTAGTTATTAAGATAAACGACAAGAAAACCCAAGAAGTATTATCTAATACAAATAAATTTCCGAGATGGTCAATAGCTTTTAAATTTGAAGCTGAGGAGTACACCACAACATTGCGAAAAGTAGTATGGAATGTCGGAAGGACTGGTAAAGTTACACCTAGTGCAATCTTAGATCCTGTGGAATTTTCAGGGGCTACCGTTAGTAGGGCAACTCTAAATAATTATGATGATATTTTAAGGAAGAAAATCAAGATTGGCTCCAGGGTATTTATTCGTAGATCAAATGACGTTATACCCGAAATCCTAGGTGTAGTTGATGAAAATCAAGAAGGGACAAGTGAAATCGAAAAGCCTAAGTTTTGTCCATATTGCTCTAGTGAACTAATTCAAGAAAATGTACACATAGTTTGTCCAAATTCAATTTCCTGCAAACCTCAGCTTTTAGCACGAATAGAGCATTTTGCATCTAGGAATGCCATGGATATTGAGGGACTTTCAGAAAAGACCATTGCCCAATTGATGGATGAATTAGATATAAACGAAGTTGATGATATTTACGACCTAACTTACGAGCAGTTGATTAAGCTTGAAAGATTTGGTGATAAGAAAACTAAAAATTTATTAGAAGCAATCGAAAATAGCAAGAAAGTAGACCTTCAACATTTCATATATGCTATTGGCATACCTAATGTTGGGGAGAGAACTTCTAGGGATTTAGCAAATAAATTTAAGAGCTTTGATAAATTAAGGGCTAGTAAGGTCGATGAGCTAACAGATATTGATGATATAGGTGAAATAACAGCTGAAAATATCGTCGAATTTTTCTCAGACCCAAATATCAGCAAATCCATAGAAAATTTATTGGCCAAGGGTATAGAAATTTCTAAGCCAAAAGAAGATAATAATAGTGATGGGTTAAATAATTTAACCTTTGTAATAACAGGAACTATTGAAAATTACAAACGTGATGATATAAAAAATCTTATTGAAAAAAACGGAGGCAAGGTTACAGGTTCTGTATCAAAAAATACAGATATTTTACTAGCTGGTGAAAAAGCCGGATCTAAGAAAACCAAGGCTGAAGAGTTAAATGTAGAAATTTATGAAGATCAAAAACTTTATGATTTCTTAAAAGAATTGGAAGGAATGTAGAATGAATAAAGAAGAAGTAAAAAAGATTTACAGACTAGCAAATCTTAGCCTTGATGGCAAGGATGTTGAGCTCTTATCTGACAAATTTAACATAGTAATAGATTTTATAGAAGATATATTTACTGTTGATACTAATAACGTTGAGATGACAGAGCTTATATCAAACCACAAGGCAGTATTTAGAAAAGATAAGCCACTAGAATCTATTAGTAGGAGTGAAGCTTTAGAAAACGCAAAAGACACAGAATATGGTTACTTTAGACTCGATTGGAAACTATAGGAGCTTAAATGAATATTGAACAATTATTATCAGATTATAAAAATGGAAAAATTAGTGTTGAAGAGCATATAGGTAAGACATTAGAAAAAATTGAAGACGATAAGTTAAACGCCTATATCAGCATAGACCATGAAGGATCAATTGAAAGAGCAAAAGAGCTTGATAAAAAACTAAAAAGCGGTAAAAAGCTTGGCAAATTGTTTGGCCTTCCAATAGCTGTCAAAGATAATATTTCATATAAAAATATGAAAATGACTTGTGCCTCAAAGATGCTTAAAGATTTTAGACCTTTATATAATGCAAGTGTAATAGAAAATTTACTTGCTGAGGATGCCATTATTGTCGCTAAAACAAATATGGATGAGTTTGCAATGGGTGGTAGGGGTAAAACTTCTTATTTTGGTCCTACTAAAAACCCTCTTGATCATCAAAGAGTTCCAGGAGGTTCTTCTTCAGGATCTGCAGTAGCAGTAGCTCAAGGAGATGTCTTGGTAGCTTTAGGTACAGATACAGGTGGATCTGTAAGATGTCCTGCTTCATATTGTAATATAATTGGTTATAAACCAAGCTATTCTATAATGAGTAGATATGGTGTTGTATCTATGGCCAATACTCTTGATCAAGTTTCCTTATTTGCTAAAAATATCGAAGATTTAAGAAGGCTTGCTGATATAAGCGCCTCAGCTGATCCAAAAGATATGACATCAAATTTAGAAAAATATAATTATACTTTTGAAGATTATGATTTTTCTAATAAAAAAATCGCCTATATCAAAACTGATTCTAGTCTATATGAAGGAATTGAAGATGCTGTAAAAGAAGACTACAAAATAGCCTTGGAGGCTCTTGAAAAATTAGGAGCGGATTTACAGCCAATAGATTTGAATTATGCTAAATACGCAAATCCTGTCTACAATGTTGTTATGAGTTCGGAAGTATCATCTAATATGAGTAGATATGATAGCGTAAGGTATGGTTATCAAGCAGATTCTTATGAAAATGTTGAGGACTTATTCGTTAAGTCTAGGTCAGAGGGTCTCGGAGAAGAGGTTCAAAGGAGAATTGCCCTTGGAACAATGTATCTTTCAGCTAATGATGATCAAAAAATATATAAAAAGGGTCTAAAGATTAGAACTTTAATTAAAGAAGAATTAGAAAAAATATTTGAAGACTATGATTTGATTATAACTCCAACAACTACCAACTTACCACCAAAAATGGATGAAGATATTGACGATCCTCTAAGTGACTTTAAGGCTGATGGCTTTAATGTTATCGTAAATCTTTCTGGTATGTGCGGTATATCTGTACCTGTAAGAAGTGGAATTTCAGGTTCAGTTCAATTCATAGCCAACAGATTTGAAGATAATAAATTATTAAATGCTAGTGAGAAATTTTTAAGGAGTATAAATGAAAACTAAAACAATAATAGGATTGGAAATTCATGTGGAGCTATCCACTGAAACAAAGATGTTTTGCTCTTGTAAAAATGAATTCGGGGCTGTTCCAAATACCAATGTATGCCCAATATGCCTAGGTCATCCTGGAACCCTTCCACAAATGAACCAAAGAGCTGTAGAATTTGCTGTTATGGCAGGTCTTGCATTTAATTGTGATATTAGAAATGATCAAAAGATGGATAGGAAGAAGTATTTTTATCCTGACTTGGTTAAGGGATATCAAATCACTCAGTTTGACAAGCCTTACGCTACAAATGGTTATATAAGCCTTTCTTCAGACAAAAAAATCAGAATTGCCGAAATCCACATGGAAGAAGATACTGGTAAATCTAACCATGACGAAAATAATGCGACCCTTATGGATTATAACAGGGCAGGAGTTCCTCTTATTGAAATTGTAAGTGAACCTGATATGGCTTCCCCAGATGAGGCAAGGGAATATGTAGAAACTCTAGCTTCAACTCTTAGATTTTTGGGAGTTTCAGACTGTATTATGGCTCAAGGATCTATGCGTGTAGATGTAAATATCAACTTGGAAAATCTTGAAAATAATACTAGAACAGCCATAGCTGAAATTAAAAACATCAACTCAATTAAGGCAATAGAAAATGCTCTTGAATACGAAGTTCAAAGACAAAGAAAACTTCTCGAAAATGGTGAAATCGGTGTAAAAGAAACAAGAAGATGGGATGATGAGAAGCTTGAGACAATCCACATGAGGAACAAAGAAGTTGGTAATGATTATAGATTTTCTGCTGAAGGAGATATTCCTCTAATAGAATTGAGTGATGAATTTATTAATCATATAAGAGAAAAGCTTCCTGAATTACCTAAGGATAAAGAAAATAGATACATGAAAGATCTTAATTTAAGCAAATATGACGCAAATCTTTTGGCTAACGATAGACAACTTTCAGATCTTTTCGAAAAAACTAATAAACTTGTAAATGATCCAAATATTTGTGCAAATTGGATTTTATCAGAACTATCAAGAAGACTAAATGAGTTCGAGCAAAGCCCAGAAGATATGAAACTTTCTGTTGAGAATTTCTCAAAACTAATCATCTTAGCCAAGGATAACAAAATTAATAATAATGTTGCTAAAAAATTGCTAAGAGAAATTTTCGAATCAAACGAAGACCCTGAAAAATTGGCAGAGGATAGGAATTTATTACAAATTTCTGATTCATCTTTCCTAGAAGAGATAGTTGATGAAGTATTAAGAGAAAATCCTGAATCAATTGAAGATATAAAGGCTGGAAAAGATAGGGCATTTGGATTTTTGGTTGGTCAAGCTATGAAAAAAACCAAGGGTAAGGGAAATCCTCAAGCAATAAACAAACTATTGAAAGAAAAAATAGGAAAATAAATTATTATTTTGTAAAAATAATATCCTATTTAGCAAATTTTTACCAATCCACTAGTATAAGAACCAGTGGATTGGTAGATAATTTAAAAATATAAGGGAGTCATTAACAAGCATGAATATATTAATAGAAAATACAAATCTCCTTTCCATGGAAGATGAAATCATACATAAAAAAAATATTTACATAAAAGACGAAAATATTTCTTACCTAGGAGATAGGAATGATTTTCCCTTTGATTTGAAAATTGATGGCTCTAATTTTTTAACCATGCCAGGATTTATAAACTCCCATACCCATGTGGCCATGAGTCTTTTTAGAAATTATGGGCCTGAAACAGACTTAATGACCTGGCTAAATGATTATATATGGCCTCTAGAAGATAAATTATGCCCAAATGATGTCTACTACGGTTCAAAACTTGGGATTTTGGAAATGATTAAAACAGGAACTACATGCTTTGCAGATATGTACTTTTTTTGCGATGAAACTGCTAAAGCCTGTAGGCAAATGAATATTAGGGCTCAAATTTCAAGGGGACTTGCTTGCCCTGACAATGAATTAAATAAAATTAAAGAAAATATAGAATTTGCTAAACTATACAAAAATGACCCCTTAATAGATGTAGGTCTGGGACCTCACGCCATATATACAGCAGACTTAGATTATTTAAGAAAAATTTCAGACTATGCCCAAGAATATCAACTACCTATCCATATCCACTTATCAGAAACTCAGAAGGAAAATGATGATTGCTATGCTAAATACAAAATGAGTCCAACAGAGGTTGTTGAAAAAGCAGGAATCTTCAAGAATAAAACAATTGCAGCTCACGGCATATATTTATCTGATAATGACCTTGATATCATTAAGGGTAATGATGTTAGCATAGTTCACAATCCTAGTTCTAACTTGAAATTATCATCAGGATTCTTAAATTTATCAAGATTATTAGATAAGGGAATTAATGTTTGTTTGGGAACAGATTCTGCATCTAGCAATAATAAGCTTTCTATGCTTAGAGAAATAGAAACAACTATGCTAGTTTCAAAGTTATTCTCTTCAAGACCTATAACTAGTTTTGAAGTCTTAAAAATGGCAACTATTAATGGAGCAAAGGCACTTGGAATAGATAGAAAAGTTGGTCTTATCAAAGAAAACTATAAGGCCGATTTAATAATGATTGATTTGAATAATGAAAACCATATTCCTCATAATGATATACTATCTTCACTATGTTTTTCTACTTATGAAAATGATATTAAAAATGTAATCATAAATGGGAAATTACTTTATCAAGATGGAAAATATATAGGAATTGATGATAAAGAAATTTTAAATAATTCTCAACTAGTTTTTGATAAACTAAAGGCAAGATAATGATAGGGATAGGGATAGGGATAGATATAGTTAATATCAAAAAGTTCACAAGTAAATCTCATATAAATGAAATTTTTACCCAAAATGAAATATCCTATGCTAATTCAAAAAAAATACCTTCGCAAACTTTAGCTGGAATATTTGCTGCCAAGGAAGCTCTTGTAAAAGCTTACAGCTTAAATTTATCCTATATTGTAGCTAAAAGAATTGAAATAAAACATGAAGGAAATATTTTAAAAGCCTATTTAGATGGGAGATTTTTAACTAAAAGTATAAGCATAAGCCATGATTGCGATTATGCTGTCGCAATCTGCACTAAGGATACCCATATTTTAAATATTAACACAGATTTTATTAATGTTTTGCCAAAAAGAAGTAAGTCTAGCCATAAGGGTGATTATGGTAAGATTGCCTTTCTCGGCGGAAGTGATGGTATGGCAGGCTCTATTTATTTAGCTTCATCAGCAGCCCTTAGGTCAGGAGCAGGACTTGTCTATGCTATAGTTCCAGATTCTATAAGTAATATTCTTCAAATTAAAGCTACAGAGCAAATCATATTAAATTTAGAAAGTGAAAATATTGTTTATAATAAGTCAAATATAAATAAGATTAACTCTTATCTAATTGATAAGGATGTCTTAGTCATTGGTCCGGGTATGGGGCGTGATAGTACATTAAATTTTTTAATTAATAGCATATTCCTTAACTATGGTGGTAAAATACTTGTAGACGCAGATGGATTAAATGCTGTAAGTCTAAATCCAGAAATTTTAAAAAACCATGAAAAACTAGTACTAACCCCTCATTTAAAAGAGTTCTCAAGACTTAGCAAGCTTTCTATTGATGAAATAAAAGCTGACAGGGTAAATATAGCTAAAAATTTTGCAAAAAAATATAAGCTAATTTTAGTCCTAAAGTCAGAGGAAACTCTAGTAACAGATGGCAATCGAGTTTACATAAATAAAATTGGTAATCCTGGTATGGCAACTGCTGGAAGCGGAGATGTACTAAGTGGTGTTATAGCAGCCTTATTGCACAGATTAGATCCTTATAAGGCATCATGCCTGGGTGTGTATTTGCATTCATTAGCAGGTGATCTAGCAAGAGATGAAATAGGCGAAGAATCATTGATAGCCTCAGATATTATAAAATACTTATCAAAAGCTATCAAGTTATTGAGGTAATTATGTTCACAAATTATATCGAAGTAGATATAGACAAAATAATTAAAAATATTAATAATATTAAGAAGTCTATAGATGATAGTCCCATATGTGCCGTAATAAAGGCGAATGCTTATGGTCTAGGGGCTGTTCCTATAGCCAACTATATAGAAGAATACGTTTCATACTTTGCTGTAGCTTCATTTAATGAAGCAAAGGTATTGAGAGCTTCTAATATTAAAAAACCGATACTAATATTAGGTTATGTCAGCCCAGAAGAGGCGATATTATCTAGCAAATATAATATTGAAATTCCAATTTATGATTTGGCCTACGCTAAACAAATAAATGATAAGTTGGATAGCAAATTAGATGTACATATAGCTTTAGATACTGGCCATGGAAGATTAGGTTTTAGGCCCTTCGAATTTGAAGATATTTTGAAATTAAAAGATCTCCAAAATTTGCATATAAAAGGAGCCTTTAGCCACTTTTCGACTGCTGATGAAGAAGATATTGAATTTACTCAAAGGCAAAATAAAATCTTTAATGGATTTAAGAAAGATTTAGGAAGAGAATTTGATATAGAAAATTTTCATATAGCAAATTCTGCTGCAACTATTTTTCACAATATAAAGGGCGATATGCAAAGAATCGGAATTTCCTTATATGGGATTTATCCATCAGAATACTTACTTGAAAGAAAAGATGTCGAATTATCCAAAGCCTTTAGTATAAAATCTGTAGTTTCCTTCGTAAAAAACATAGAAAAGGGAACATCTTTAAGCTATGGGAGAAGCTTTATAGCTGATAAGGATATGAAGATAGCAACTATTTCAATTGGCTATGCTGATGGCTTTTTTAGGGCCTTCTCTAATAAAGGTGAAGTTCTTATTAATGGAAAAATTGCTAAAGTATGTGGCAGGGTCTGCATGGATCAAATAATGGTTGATGTAAGTAATATAGATGTTAATATAGGAGATGAGGTCGAGATATATCCGGACCTATATAAAGAAGCTAATAAAATTGGAACTATCCCTTACGAATTGATGACTGCACTTTCATTAAGGGTTATAAGGGTATATAAGAAAGATGGAAAAGTTGTAAAAACAGAAAATTATTTAGGAGAAATATATGAAGATTAAAAGGGGAGATTTATTTTATGCTGATTTATCTCCCGTTGTTGGAAGTGAACAAGGAGGGGTAAGACCTGTAATAATTGTCCAAAACAACGTGGGTAATAAGTACTCGCCAACTATTATTGTAGCACCTGTTACAAGCCAACTAAATAAGGCAAAACTTCCTACTCATGTTAAGCTAAAGGGCAATGAATTCGGTCTTCCAAAAAACAGTGTTGCATTAATGGAACAATTGAGAACAATTGATAAAAAAAGATTGAGAGAAAAAATAGGTAGCTTTAATCATGATATAATGCTTAAAATTGATGAGGCAATGGCTATCTCATTGGATTTAATAAATATCTAATCTTAAATCCATACATAAGAAAGGACTTTTAGAAATTCTAAAAGTCCTTTCTATTGGATGATTTTAACCCTCTACAATCATTCTAGCAAGAAGGTCTGGATTTCCACAACCTGTGGTTAGTACCAAATCATCTTTTTTGATAATCTTTTCTATATAATCTTTACATTCTTCAAACTGAGATATGTATTTAGCGTTGATTCCCTTTTTTACTAAAGCATCAACTACATCTTTTGAATGAATAGTTGGATCGAATTTTTCTCTTGCTGCATAGATATCAGTAACAATAACTTCATCGCATGAATCAAAACAATTTAAAAATTCGTTAAACAAAGTTTTTGTTCTACTATATGTATGAGGTTGCCATACACAAATAAGTCTTCCTTTTGTATGCTCAGCCAAGGCATCCACGGTTACTTTTATTTCAGATGGGTGATGACCATAATCAGTCATTATTGTAGCATCACTAACATGACCTATAACCTGCATCCTCCTGTCGAGGCCTGTATATTTTACAATATTTTCTTTAATAGTTTTAATGCTGATGCCATTTTCATAAGTTGCTATTATTGATGCCATAGCATTATTTATATTATGTCTTCCAATCACACCAAGCTTAAAATGTTCGATACTTCCATTTGCGAATTTTAAATCAAATTCTGGGTGTCCATCATTATCAAATTGAATATTAAAAGCATTGTAATCAGCTTCTTCGTTATCTTGAGCGTAAGTTATTAATCTACCCTTAACTGAATCAAAAATTAACCTATTATTATCTTCATTTAGATTAGTTATAGTCATAGAATTTTCGTCTTGATTAGATAGATATTCTTTGAAAGTATTAACAATGTCTTCTAGGTCCTTATAATAATCTAAGTGATCTTCATCAATATTTAAGACTATAAGTGTTTGTGGATAGTAATATCTTATATTTCCCTTATATTCGCATGCTTCTGTTACAAGATACTCTTCGCTTCCAACCCTTACATTTCCCTTCATCTCTTCAAGCTCTCCACCAAGAAGGATAGTTGCATCTTTGTCAGAGTGCATTAATATTTTTGAAATCATTGAAGTCGTTGTTGATTTTCCATGCGAACCGGAAACAGCTATGGAGTTTTTGTAATTTCTCATCAAAGCACCTAAAAATACGCCCCTTGTTACTACTGGTACCGAAAGTTTTTTTGCTGCTATCAATTCTTCATTATCATCCAATATAGCATCTGTATAAACTACAAGATCTGGGTTTTTAATATTTTCTTTTTTTTGACCTATAAAAATTTCAATTCCTAAATCTCTAAGGTGATTTATTATTTTGCTATCAGATCTATCAGACCCTGAAACTTCATAACCCTTAGCGTGTAATAATTGAGCAAGTCCGCTCATCGAAATTCCACCTATACCAATGAAGTGAACGTATTTATAATCATGGTTATTTAAATTAAATTCGAACATATAATCTCCTTAAGTGTAAAACTAAACTTTATGCGTAGTTTTATTATACCATATTTATTAGAGTAAATATATCAAGTGAAATTACTTATTGATTAGAAGATTGCTAAAAGTATATTAATGATGGAGGAGTAATTATGAGATATGTAATTGGTAATGATCACGGCGGACTTGATTTAGTAGAAGTTGTTAAAGATGAACTTGAAAAATTAGGTCATGAAGTCGATCATGTAGGAGCTTTTGATAATAAATCAGTAGACTATAGTGATTTTGCAAAAAAAGCTTGTGATAAAATAATAGAGGAAAAAGCTGACTTTGCTATCTTGATTTGTGGTACTGGTCTTGGTATGAGCCTATCATCTAATAAAATCAAGGGGATTAGGGCTGCTTGTGTTTCCGAAAGCTATTCTGCAAGAATGAGCAGGGCCCATAACGACGCTAATGTATTATGCATAGGAGCAAGGGTTATAGGAAGTGAAACTTGTAGAATGATTATAGATGAATTTGTAAAAACAAAGTTTGAAGGTGGTAGGCACCAAAGAAGAGTAGATAAGATTATGGAGCTTGAAAGAATATAAAAGTTTTTCTGTTTTAAAAATTAATAAAGAATGATATCATATAAGTAATAATATGTATAAAGGAGATAAGTTTGAGTATACCTACACCACACATTTCAGCCACAAGTGCTGATCAAATTGCAAAAACAGTATTAATGCCGGGTGATCCCCTTAGAGCTAAGTATATAGCCGAAAATTTTCTAACTGATGTTAGTCAATTCAATGATACTAGGGGAATGCTTGGATTTACAGGCCTATACAAGGGCAAGAGAGTATCAGTCATGGGAAGTGGAATGGGAATTCCATCTTCAATGATCTATTTTAATGAATTATTCGAATTTTATGATGTTGATACGATCATCAGAATAGGTACTGCAGGATCAATGCAAAAAGACGTTAAACTTCACGATATCGTAATAGCATCTTCTGCTTGTTCTGAATCTTCAATCAACGACAATCTTTTTGGAAATATACATTTTTCACCTACACCAGATTTCGATTTAATGATAAAGGCTTATGAAAAATCAAAAGAGCTTTCCTATACAACTCACTGTGGACAAGTTCATTCATCTGATCAATTTTATAATGATATGCCAAAGGAAGTATTTGAAAACTTACAAAAATATGGAGTTTTGTGCGTAGAAATGGAATCATATGGTTTATTTATGGCTGCTAGAAAGCACGGCAAGAAGGGATTGGCTATATTTACTATAAGCGATTCACTAATAGAAAATGTTGCTGATAGTGCAGAAGCTAGACAAACATCTTATACTAATATGATGAATTTAGCCCTTGAGATAGCTTAGGAATAAAGATGATAAAAGTAATTATAATGGCAGCTGGTGAAGGAACAAGGATGAAATCAAATACATCTAAGGTACTTCACAAAATTTTAAATAGAGAAATCATTAGATACGTTTATGATAATAGTAAAATAGATAATTCTGAAACCATAATTATATCTGGTAAAAATAAGGATAAACTTAGTGAATTATTTCCTGATATAAAAATTATCGAACAAAAAATTGGCGACGAATTTCCCTATGGAACTGGCTATGCTGTATCTTTAGCCAAGGATTACATAGATGATAATGATGATGTCTTAGTATTAAATGGTGATATTCCTTTAATTAGCAAAGAGGCTCTTGAGGAGTTTATAGAAAATCATACTAAAAATAATAATAGTGTTTCAGTTTTATCAACAATTATTGATAATCCGACTGGCTACGGAAGAATTATTAGAGATAAAGATGATAATTTCTTACAGATTACCGAGCATAGGGACTTAAAGGAAAATCAATTAGCTATAAATGAAGTTAATACAGGTATTTATGCTTTTAAGGGCTTTGACCTTAAAGAATCTTTGGCTAAATTAGATACTAATAACGATCAAAACGAATTATATCTTACTGATTGCGTGGAAATTTTAACTAGAGAAAATAAAAAAGCCATGGCCTTTGCTAATGAAGATTGTGATTTGTTCTATGGAATTAATAATAAAAAAGAACTTGCTGAAGCTAGTAAAATCCTAAGAAAAAGAATTAACGAAGAGTATATGATTAATGGCGTAATAATTGAAACTCCTGAGATAGTAAGCATAGAACCAGGTGTCAAAATCGGAGAAGACACAATTATTTCAGGTAACGTTAAAATTTTAGGATCTAGCATTATAGGTTCCAATTGTACAATTGAAGGCTCTAGTAAAATTGTGGATTCTATAATTCATGATAATGTTAGAATTGACAACTCCCTTATAGAAAAATCCGAGATGGAAGATTCTAGTAATATAGGCCCTTACTCACATCTAAGACCAAATGCTAAGCTTGGCAAAAATGTCCATATAGGTAATTTTGTAGAAGTTAAAAATGCAAGTCTAGGAGAGGGATGTAAGGCAGGTCATTTAGCTTATATAGGGGATTGTGATCTGGGAGAAAATATAAATATTGGTTGCGGCGTGATTTTTGTCAACTATGATGGTAAATTTAAACATAGGTCTGTAGTTGGAGATAATGCTTTTATTGGATCAAACTCTAATATAGTAGCACCAGTTAATATTGCTCGTGAAGCCTATGTAGCAGCTGGATCAACAATAACAAGGGATATTGATAAGGGAGAATTATCAATAGAGCGTGCTGAGCAAAAGAACATCGCAGGCTATGTAGAAAAAAAGAAAAAAAGAGATTTGGAAAAATTAAAGGAGAAGAAATGACATCTAAGTGCAATCAAGGCTCTTATATTCAAAGAGGAGAATTAAAACTTTTAAGTGGAAACTCAAATGTTGCATTAGCTAAAAGTGTTGCTGAATATCTTGGTATTGAACTAACCAAGGCTGATATAGAAAAGTTTAAAGATGGTGAAATATCTATAAAACTCAATGAATCTATCAGAGGTAAGGATGTATATATAATGCAACCTACATCCAATCCAACCAATGATAATTTGATGGAATTATTAATCATGATAGATGCTTGTAGAAGAGCTTCTGCAGGTTACGTGAATGCAATAGTTCCTTACTATGGTTATGCTAGACAAGACAGAAAGACAAGAGGACGTGAACCTATAACTGCAAAACTTGTTGCTAATTTATTAACAGTAGCGGGAGCTGACAGGGTAATAACAATGGATTTACACGCCGGACAAATCCAAGGATATTTTGATATACCAGTAGATCATTTTTCAGCTATAAGATTACTATCAACACATTTTAAAGATATAGCTTATGATAAACCAGATGAATTTGTAGTAGTAAGCCCTGACTTAGGTGGTGTAAGAAGAGCTAGAGAGTTTGCTGATTACCTAAAGCTACCTATAGCTATTATCGAAAAAAGAAGACCAAAACCAAATGTATCTGAAGTTATGTCTGTAATAGGTGATTTCAAGGGTAAACATGCTATTATCGTTGATGATATGATTGATACTGCTGGAACTATTACCAATGCAGGTGATTTCTTGATTAATAGCGGAGCAAAAGATGTTTATCTAGTAGCTACCCACGGTGTATTTAGTGGTGATGCAATTCAAAAGATTAATAAATCAAATGTTAAAGAAGTAATTATCACTGATACAATTGCTCTAAGTGAAGAAAAGAGAATTCCAAAAATCACTCAAATGTCTATAGCTCCACTTCTATCTGAAGCCATTCATAGAATTAATACTTACGAGTCAATAAGCGGTCTCTTTGTGGATGGTAGATAATGTATTATATCGTAGGATTAGGCAATCCTGGATTACAATATGAAAATACTAGACATAATGTAGGTTTCTTGACTATCGACTATCTAGCAAGAAAGCACAATATTGATGTTAAAAAACTAAAATTTAAATCTCTTTATGGCCAGGGAATGATTTCTGGCCATAAAGTTATGCTAATAAAGCCACAAACATACATGAATAGTTCAGGAGAAGCAGTAAGGGAATTAAAAAGTTTCTATAAGTTCGATACAGATAAACTTATAGTTATTTATGATGATATTGATATAGATTTTGGAAGTATTAGAATTAGAAAAAAAGGATCTGCTGGTACCCATAATGGTATGAAATCAATTATCTATCAAATCCAAGATGATAATTTCCCAAGAATTAAGCTTGCTGTTGGTAAAAAACCTTCTTACATGGATTTAGCTAATTTTGTACTTAGTGGTTTTACTGAAAAGGAAGCTGAAATAATTAGACAAGAGATTAGTCTTGCAAGTTGTGCAATAGAGACAATTATTGGCGATAGTATAGACAAGGCTATGAACAACTCTAATTCCATAAGGCTAGTGGATGAAAGTAATGAATGATTTACTTGATAAGATAAATTCTCTAAAACAAATACAAGAAATTGAAAATAGTATAAAATACTATTCTCCAATTTATTTATCAGGACTAACTGATGGGTTCAAGCCTCATTTAGTCCTTGCTTTGTTTAAGAAATTTGATGAGTCAATAGTTCTTATAGCTGAAAATGAAAAAAGAGCTGTGAATTATCTTGATAGTATTAACGGTATAAGTGATAATGTTGCTCTATTTTACCCTAGCTTGGACATTAATTTTTATAACATTAAGTCAATAGATAATAAGAAACTATCCCAAAGGATGGATGTACTAACTAAATTAGCCAAGAAAGAAAAATTTATTATTGTTACTAGTCTAGAAGCTATGACAAATAAATTGACTCCTTTAGATAAATTTAACAAGTCTTTTGTTAAAATAGGGGATGAAGATGTTATTGACATTGATAAATTTGTCAAAAAACTTTTGGAATTAAACTACAATCCTACATCTCTTGTTGAGAATAAGGGCGATTTTGCAAAGAGAGCATCAATAATAGATTTTTGGCCAGTATCTTATGACAACCCAATCCGTATAGAGCTTTTTGACGATGAAGTTGATTCTATAAGAATATTTGATAAAGATAGCCAAAGAACTTTAGAAAAAATTGACTCTTGTGAAATTAGTCCAGTTAGCGAATTACTGTATTCAGAAAATGATTATGATAAGGTGATTTCTAATATCAACAAAGATTTAGAAGCATTTAGCAAAAAAACTGATGACAGTCTTAATCAAAAGTTAATTGATAAGTACAGGCAAATAATATCTTTCATTAAGGAGAGTTTATTTGTAGCAAATGGCGACTTAATTAATCCCTATAGGCTGGATAATTACTCTACATTTTTAGATTATATAGATAAAAATGCTATTATTGCCTTTGACGATATTTCAAGAATATTAGATAATCACGAGCGATTTAACGAAGATTTTCTTGATAATCTGAGTCTACAGATGGAAAATGGAGAAGTCTTTAGGACTTTTGAGAATGTTAGAGTCCCATCAGCTACTATATATAAGAAACTCGAAGACTATAGTACAATCAATTTGACATCAATCCTTAAAAAATCAAAACTCTTTAATCCCAAAAAAATTATAGAGATAAAAACGATAGAGTCTGAAAACTTCAACCAAAAGGTTGATTATTTTGTTGATAGAACAATAGAATTGGCAAACAAGGATTCGAATATACTAATATTGTCTTCAAATGACAAATCCAGGCAGCAGTTACACCAGGCATATATAGAAAAAGATTTTCTAAGAGTTGGAAATGCAGATGATGGATGTGATTTTTCTGTAAATCCTATCCAAATCTCATCTAAAACGAGTAGCAGTGGATATTATTTATATGATATAAACTTTTATGTATTTACCCATAGGGAGATTTATGGTAGCGAAAGAAAGGCTAGGAGAAAAAGCAAAGCAAAAACATCATCAAGAGACATTATAAATTATTCAGACCTAGAAATTGGTGATTATGTTGTTCACGAGAATAATGGTATAGGGATTTATAAGGGCTTAGAAAAAATTGAAGTTAATAACATTGAAAAAGATTTCATAGTTATAGAATATAGAGCCAGTGATAGACTATATATCCCAGTTGATCAGATGAACCTTGTAAGTAAGTACATAGGTAGCAGAGGAGAAAATCCTAAGCTTTCATCATTAGGAACCCAAGCCTGGCAAAAAGCTAAGGCTAGAGCTAAAAGAGCAGTAGATGAAATAGCTGATGATTTGGTTGAATTGTATGCTAAAAGATCTAAAATAAAGGGTCATGCTTTTTCGTCAGATACGCCTTGGCAAAGTGAATTCGAAAATTCCTTTCCTTATGAAGAAACTTATTCACAAATCAGATCAATAGATGAAATAAAAAACGATATGGAATCAGATAAACCTATGGATAGACTCCTTTGCGGTGATGTTGGCTTTGGTAAGACTGAGGTTGCTATAAGAGCAGCCTTTAAAGCTATAATGGACGGCTTTCAAGTTGCTTTCCTTGTCCCTACGACAATTCTAGCAAACCAACATTATGAAACAATTAAAAAGAGATTTGAAAAATTTCCTGTGCATGTCGAAGTACTTTCAAGATTTAATCCTAAAGCTAAAAACAATTTGATAGTTAAGGAACTAAAAGCTGGAAAAGTTGATTTGATTGTTGGAACTCACAGATTATTGTCTAAGGATGTAGGATATAAAAATCTAGGTTTATTAATAATCGACGAAGAACAGAGGTTTGGTGTTAAACATAAGGAAAAACTAAAAGAATTGAAATCTTCTCTCGATGTACTTACCCTATCTGCGACACCAATACCAAGAACTTTGCAAATGTCCTTATCTGGCATTAGGGATTTATCAACCCTAGATGAAGCTCCAGAAGAAAGAATGCCCGTTAATAGTTATGTGATCGAATATGATAGTGGGATTATAAAGCAAGCTATTGAAAGAGAACTTAATAGGAATGGACAGGTTTATTTTGTTTATAATAGGATTAACGATATTGAAATACTTTATAAACAGATACAAGATCTTGTTCCAGAAGCTAATATTTCTATAATCCATGGTAGGATTAGTCCAAAACAAATCGAAGAAATAATGCTCGATTTTATAGATGGAAAAATAGATATCCTCCTATCAACTACTATAATTGAAACTGGCATGGACATAGCTAATGTAAATACCATGATAGTCTACGATGCAGATACTATGGGCCTTGGACAACTTTATCAGCTTAAGGGTAGAATAGGTCGATCTAATAGATCATCATATGCCTACTTCACCTATAGGACTGGAAAAGTCTTATCCGAAATTAGCGAAAAAAGACTTAAATCTATAAGAGATTTTTCAGATTTTGGATCTGGATATAAAATAGCTATGAAGGACCTTGAATTAAGAGGAGCAGGTAACCTTTTAGGTGAAAGTCAATCTGGCCATGTAGAAGCTATTGGTTATGATTTGTATGTTAAATTCCTCCAAGAAGCAGTTGAGAAAGCTAGTGGTAAGGAAGTTGAAATAAGACAAAAGAATGATATATATATTGACATCAAAGTTGATGGCTATATACCTAATTTTTATATTGAAGATCAGGGTCAAAAGATTGAAATATACAAAAGAATATCAAACATTTTAAACCAAGAAGACTATGATGAACTAGTAGCTGAATTAATAGATGTCTATGGTGACATCCCGATAATGGTAGATAATTTAATGTATATTTCACTAATAAAATCTTTAGCAGATAAACTATCTTTTAGTGAAATTAGAGAAAAAAACGGTAATGTAAACATATATTTCGAAGATAAAGATCAATTTAGCTTCGAAGAACTAGCTGAGATTAATCAAGAATTCAAAGGTGAAATGAGCCTTGATTTGTCGACTAATCCAGCCTTTAAGATTCCAGTATCAAAAACAAAATTGCTGGATACTTATGAATTATTAAGAACTATTGAAAATATAAGGAGTATGAAATGAAAAACAAAATAATACCAGTAATGCTAATGGCATCCTTACTATTTGCAGGATGTAATCAAAACAAAGACGCTAATAAAGAAAGTGGAAATAAAACAGAACAAACAGAACAAGCTAAAGAACAAAAACTCGATGATAAAACAGTTGCTATTGTCGATGGCCAAAAAATTAGCAAAGACGACTATAAATCTGAAATGAGCTTTTATGCTTCAATGCTAGCAAGCCAACAACAACTTAAAAATTCTATCGTAACTATGATGGTTCAAGATAAATTAATTGCCAATGACATTAAGAAAAACAACATCAAAATCGATGATAAGGATGTTGATAACGCATTAATGCAATCAGTTCAAAACTTCGGTGGTCAAGAACAATTCGATAAAACACTTGACGATTACAATATGGACATCAAGAAGTTTAAGGAAACTCTTAAAAAAGATTTAATGTATAAAAAACACAGAGAATGGTTTGATGAAAATAACAAGGTAAGTGATGATGAAATCAAAAAATATTTTGAAGAGAATAAAGATCAATTTACAAAAGTTGATGCATCACATATCCTAGTTGATGATGAAGAAACTGCAAAAGAAATTAAAGCTAAACTTGACAATGGCGAGGATTTTGCAAAACTAGCCAAAGAGTACTCAAAAGATACTGCAAGTGCTAAAAATGGTGGAGAATTAGGTTCATTTGGCAAGGGTCAAATGGTGAAAGAATTTGAAGAAGCTGCATTTTCTATGAAAGAAGGAGAAATAAGCAATCCAGTTAAATCCCAATTTGGCTATCATATAATCAAGATTAATTCTATTAGTGATTCTTATGAAAAATCTAAAGAAGAAATAACAAAGAAAATTAAAGACAAAAAATATGCTGATTACATCAAAAAACTACACGATGAAGCTCATGTAGTTACAGAACAAGATAGTAAACAAAAAGCTGAGGATTCTAAAAAAGAGTCTAAAACAGAAGTAAAGACAGATGATTCTGAAAAAGATAAAGAAAATTCTGCCAAAGACAAAGAAAATTCCGATAATTCTAAAGATGAAAATAACAAAGAAAAAACTGATAAAGACAACAAGTAAGGGGTTAGTATTAGCAATTTTTTCAATAATTTTACTTACTTCCTGCTCCAAAACTAATTTTTCCAACGAGAATGTGATTGCTAGTGTCAATAATAAGACTATAAGTAAAGATCTATATTCTAAAGAATTAAAGTTTTATCAAAGCTACTATAGTAAAGTCTATGGTGAAAATTTCCTCAACGAAAAAAATGACAGAGGAAAAACAAATGATGAAGTTCTAAGAGAAGACTTAGTTGACTCTATGATTAAAGATCAAGTAATGCTAAATGATCTTGAAAAAAATAAAATCAAATTAGATGATAATAAATCAAATGAGTTAAAAAAACTTATTTCAGACAAACTAAATGGTGAAGATTCATTAAAAGCAAATATCAAGGCGCTTGGAGTTAATGAAAATACTTTTAATGATATTATTTACAATGATTCAATCAGAAAGGCTCATTACGAGCTTTTCTTGAAAATCAATAAAATTAAAGACTCAGATGTCTTAGAATTTTATAAGAAAAATAAATACATTCAAAAGCTATACAAGTATAATGCTTTGGTTTTTGAAGATGAACAAGAAGCAAAACTTATTAAAGATAGTATCAAAGATGCCAATGATTTCAAATCTTATATAAATAAGTCTGTAAGAAATTTTTCTGTAATTAATTCTGACTTCGTTTATGATAAAGATGAGCTTTTAAGTTTATCTAAGCTTAAAAATAAAGATAAAGTCAGTGATATTATAAAATACAAAAATAAGTATTACATTTTAATGATAAATTCATTTAATGAAAATGAAAATGAGCTTTTATTAAGAGCTAAGGATATTTATTTAGAAAATTCTTATGAAACTTATCTAGATAAGCTAGTGAAAGAAAGCAATATTAAGCTTTTTGTTTGAGGAAAGCTTGCAATTAGTTTATTGCTTATGTATAATCTATCTTAGAGTTAAACAGAATTACAATGATTTATAGGAGGAAACATGAATAAATCAGAATTATTAATTAATATTTCAGAAAAAAGTGGTCTTAAAAAAAGTGAAGCAGAAAAAGCACTTAATGCTTTTCTAGAAACAGTAACTGAATCACTCATAGCAGGTGATAAGGTACAATTAGTTGGTTTTGGAACATTCGAAGTAAGAGATAGAAAAGCTCGTGAAGGAAGAAACCCTAGAAAACCTGAAGAAGTTATTCAAATCCCAGCATCTAAAGCTCCAGTATTTAAGGCTGGTAAAACTCTTAAAGAAGCTGTTAATAAATAATAGCAAACAAACTATTCTTGAAATAAAGAAGAGGATGAATATTATGTATCAACCTAATCCATTAGTGGTAGGTTGATACTTTTTTTATGCAAAATCAATAAAAAACCTTCTAATTAGTTTACTTTCTAATTAGAAGGTAATAGCACAGGTATACACATAATATTCGTTTTATTCTTTCTACTTGATTTCTTGTATATTTTCAGCTAAATCAATGCTTGTATCTACTCTAATTGTCTTAAAGTCAGTATAGTAGACCATTCCAGGTTTAGCTCCTTTTGCTTTATTTACATTTTTCTTTTGTGTGTAATCAATATCTATCTTACTTTTATCAGTTATAGATGAATTAACAGCTGCTAAGTAAGCCGCTATTTGAATATCTTCATCGTTTATATTCTCATTTCTTAAAATGACATGGCTTCCTGGTAAGTCCTTTATATGAAACCAATAATCATCCTTATTTGCTAGTTTAAGAGTTATATAATCATTCTGCTTGCTATTTTTCCCAACATATATATGGGAAGAATTCTCAGTGATATAGTGGAGTGGCTTAGATTTTGAAGTTATAGATTTTTTCTTATTTGATTTTTTCTTTATAATTTTATATTCTTCAAGCTCCTGTCTAATATCATCTAGTTCATCAATGCTTGATGATCTATTTATAAAATCTTTACTTTGATTAAGATATTTGAGCAGCTCTTCTTGTTTAGGTAAATCTTCTTTAGCATAGTCATAGGAGGCTTTTATTTTTTTCGATTTATTGTAAAGAGAGTTTACATTCTCCCATGGACTTAGGCTTGGATCAATGTCTATAAGAATCTTTTCATTATTGTTATAGAAGTCCAAAACATCGATATTATTATCTCCTTTTTTAAGCCTGTAGATATTTGCAGCTAAAAGATCTCCTAGTTTCTTTAGATTATCAATCTTATCCTTTTTATATAAATTATCTCTTAGAATCTTTATTTTCTTATTAACAGCCTTAATATTGGAATTTATCTTCCTATTAAGGTCATTCTTTTTCTGATTTAGTCTGTCATGGGTTTTGTTACTTGCAAAAAATTCATCAACAGCCTCACTCATAGTTTGCTTTACTTCTTCAAGGTAGCTTAAGTGAGAAAGTTTAATAGAATGATAATCTTTTATTTTATCCTTATCCTTATAAATATAGCTTTTTAACTTACCCTCTTTTAAATTACAAATAAGTCTTATAAACTCTGTATTAAGTTGAGCTTTTTCCTTTTCACTTACCAAACCCCAATTTATCCTATCATCAATTCCAGCCCTATAGATAAGCTCCTTTCCTACAGCAGGGGAGAAACCCGTAAAAAACTGCTGAAAGATTTTATAGGGAACTTGATTATCAGGTAATTTTTGATCTAGAGTTTTAATATTAAGAGTAAAATCATCACTAGTAACATCAAGCTTACCGTCATCAATAAATTCATAAGGAAGGGATGGTAAAATTTCCCTAACAGATGACATTTGACTATTTACCCTCTTAATAGCATCGATTATCTTATAATTATCATCTACCAGTACAATATTTGAGTATTTACCCATTATTTCTATTATTAATTTTTTTGATGTATCAAAACCCATCTCATCTATTGATGCTATTGAAAAGATTACAACCCTGTCTAGACCCTTTTGTTTTATTTCTATGATTTTACCTTGGTTAATATGTTTTCTTAATACCATACAAAAATTAGGTGCTATATCTGGGTTTTCAAACTTCCTCTTAGTTATGTTTATCCTGGCTTCATTATTATTTGCACTTAAAAGTAGCTTATAACTTTTACCCATTGAGTAAAGATTAAAGACTATATCATTCTTAGAAGGTTGGCTAATCTTTTGTATCTTAGCCCCCAATAATTTCTCTTTTAATTCATTTACGATTTTTCTGGTCACTATTCCATCATAGCTCATACAATCACCTCTTATGCACTATACAATTAATTATCTATACTTGAAGTGAGAAGTTCATAAAAGTAGAATACATATAATAAGGGGGCGGAATGAAAAAGGGATTTTTATTAGTAATATCAGGTCCATCTGGTGTAGGTAAGGGTACTGTTTTGCATGACTTAATGAATACACAAAGTAACTTGGTATATTCGGTATCAGCAACTACAAGAAAGAAGAGAGATGGGGAGATAGAGGGAGTAAGTTATTTTTATAAAAGTCATGAAGAATTTGAGAAAATGATTGAAGAAGATAAGTTCCTAGAATATGCTCACGTCCATAATAACTATTATGGTACTCCCAAAGAATTTGTTGAAAACAAGATTAATGAAGGAAAAATAGTAATATTAGAAATAGATGTTCAAGGAGCTCTTAATATCAAGAAAAATACTGATAATGGAGTCTTTATTTTTTTGGCACCACCTTCACTTACAGAACTTAGAAATAGAATAGTAGGTAGGGGAACAGAAACTGATGAAGACATAAAAATCAGGATGAATAATGCTAGAAAAGAACTCGAACATATCAATGATTACGATTATTTAGTAGTAAATGACCACCTAAACTCAGCTATTACATCTGTAAATGAAATAATTAATGCAGAAAAGCATAGGGTATTTAGGGAAGATAAAATTAATTTTAAGGAGAATGACGATGAATAATCCATCTTTCAAAAAACTAAGTGAAATTAGTCCAAGTAGATATGAAATTTGTATGATGTGTGCAAAAAGAGCAAGAAGAATTGTTAATGGTTCAGCACCACTTACAGATACTATCGAGGCTAAACCTGTAACTCAAGCTCTACATGAAGTTATAGAACAGAAAGTTACCAAAAAATGCTAGAAGAAAAAAATATTCTTCTAGGTATTACTGGTGGGATAGCTTCTTATAAAATATTAGATTTGTGCTCAAGGCTAAAGAAAAAAGATGCAAATCTTAAAATAATAATGACTCCATCTGCTTGTGAATTTGTTAGACCAATGAGTTTTGAAACTATGGGTAAGTGTAGGGTATATACCGATTTATTTGAAGGAAGACACGAAACTGTCCATCATATAGATTTACCTAAATGGGCAGATGTTTTTTTGATTGCTCCAGCTAGTGCAAATACAATTGCCAAAATGGCTAATGGTATAGCAGATAATTTCCTATTATCATCATATCTTGCTTGTGATAAGGACGTAATTATTGCTCCTTCCATGAATAGCAATATGCTTAAAAACAAAGCTACAATCAAAAATATAGATAGACTCAAAAGCTATGGAGTTAGAGTTATTGAACCAGAGGCAGGTTTACTCGCTTGTAATACAGTTGGAGATGGTCGTCTTGAAGAGCCTTACAAAATTGTAGCTTACTTAGAAGATTATTTTACTAAAAAAGATTTGGCTAATAAGAAGATAATTATAAGTGCTGGACCAACCGTTGAGCCTATAGATTATGTTAGATACATTACCAATAAGTCTAGTGGAAAGATGGGTTATAATATAGCCTATGAAGCAAAAAAACGTGGAGCAGAAGTAGTATTAGTATCTGGTCCTGTTAAACCAATGGAAATTGATGGTATAACAAGGATAGAAGTTAGAACAAACAAACAGATGAAAGATACTATAGCCAAGTACTTTGATTCCTCTGACGCTTTAATTATGGCTGCAGCCCCAGTTGACTATAGGGTAGAAAATCCATCTGATAAAAAGATAAAAAAAACTGGTAATAGCTTAGAATTAAATTTAATAGAAAATGCTGACATTATTAAATATTTCGCTAGTAAAAAAACCAAACAAACTATAATTGGTTTTGCTGCAGAAACTGATAATTTGATTGAAAATGCAAAGGCAAAACTAGAAAAGAAAAATCTGGATTATATTATAGCTAATGATTTAACTAGATGGGGGGCAGGCTTTGATGTTGACACAAACATCGCTTCTATTATATCGAAAAATGATATTAGAAGGTTAAATATTATGCCCAAACAAGAACTAGCTAACGAAATTTTAGATTTATTAAGGTGATATTTTGTACGCAAAAGTAATTTTAGACACAAATAGTAGATTTTTGGATAGAAGTTTCACATATAAAGTTCCTGAAAGATTTCTTGCAAGTCTTAGCCTAGCTATGCGTGTTTTAGTGCCTTTTGGCAAGTCTAACAAAGCTGTACTTGCTTTTGTTTATGAGATAACAGAAGAAATTGAAGCAGATTATAAAATTAAAGAAATTATTGACCTTGTAGATGATAGAAAGCTAATTTCAAATGAGTTAATTGATTTAGCTTTTTTTATGTCCAAAAGATATCTATCTCCTATCCAAGCTTCTTTAAGGCAGGTTTTGCCGCCTACAAGTATCAAAGATATTCATGTATTTTACAAAAATATTAGTAATTTATCAAATGAATTTCTAGACTTTCTAAATGAAAAAAGGGAAATTAAAGAAATCAAAGAAAGATTCCCCGACTATAAGGAAAAACTTTATAAATACTTAGCAGATAATATTGTTAGACAAAGTTTTGATGTTAAAAGGACTCAAAAAATTCAATACATTGAGTATGCAAGACTCAATAAAGATTGTAAATTTATCCTTAATGCAAATGCTGTTAAGCAAAAGAAAATAATTGATTATCTATCAAAAAACGGTCTTACAGATGTCAAAAGCCTATTAGCAAAAAGTGCAGCTAGTAGAAGTAGTTTAAATTCTCTCGTTAATAAGAATATAATTCTTATTGAAAAGAAAGAAGCAGATAAAGAAATAAAATCCAGTTTTGATCAATATAAGAAATTTGACCTAAACGAAGAGCAAGAAAGAGCCTTTAATACTATAAAGTCCAAAAAGAATGGGCATTTTCTTTTATATGGGGTGACAGGTAGTGGAAAAACCGAAATATTTCTTCAAATGGTTGAAGAAGTCATCAAGGATGAAAAAGAAGCTATAATACTAGTTCCAGAAATTTCTCTTACACCTCAAACCATCGAAAGATTCAAGGGAAGATTTAAAGAAAAAATTGCTATTATGCATTCAAGACTTACCCCAAGGGAAAAATTCAACCAATGGAGAATGATAAATAACGGAGAAGTAAAGATCGTCATAGGTGCAAGATCAGCAATATTTGCTCCCTTCAAAAATTTGGGAATTATTATAATTGACGAGGAACATGATGGTTCATATATTTCTTCAAATGATCCTAAATATCATACTGATGAGATTGCAATAAGAAGGGCAAACTATCATTCTTGTAACCTAATCTTAGCTTCAGCTACCCCATCAATAATAACCATGGATAGGGTCAAGAGAGGAGCTTTTGATCTGATAAGGCTAGAAAATAGAATAAACAATAATATGCCTATTATAGAAGTTGTAGATATGAGAGAAGAGTTAAAAAAATCAAATTATTCTATGATTTCAGAGATGCTTAGAGATGAAATAATTAAGAATCTTGAAAATAAACAACAAAGCATATTATTTTTAAATAAAGTTGGTCATGATTCATTTACTTTTTGCAGAGCCTGCGGAAATGTAATCAAGTGTGAAGCATGTGATGTTGCTATGACTTACCATAAAAATGTTGACAGATTAGTCTGTCATTATTGTGGTAGAACTAAGAAGCAGCCAACAATTTGTCCAGTATGCCACTCAAAGAAGATTAAAGAATTCGGAGCTGGTACGGAGAAATTAGAAGAAGAAGTAAAACTACTTTTCCCAGAAGCTAATATAATGA
This sequence comes from Anaerococcus tetradius ATCC 35098, assembly GCF_000159095.1. Taxonomy (GTDB): domain Bacteria; phylum Bacillota; class Clostridia; order Tissierellales; family Peptoniphilaceae; genus Anaerococcus; species Anaerococcus tetradius. Next base: position 206,167 of record NZ_GG666295.1, read on the forward strand.
GAATGGATTCAATGACTGCAACAAATAAAGAAATGTACGAAAAAATGTATAAGGGGATGAAGGAAAACAAAATTGATATCCTTTTGGGAACCCAAATGATAGCAAAAGGCCTTGATTTTAAAAATGTTTCTCTTGTAGGAATAATATCTGCTGATTTAAGCTTAAATGTAGGTGACTTTAAAGCTAATGAAACGACCTTTCAACTTCTTACTCAAGTTTCAGGTAGGGCCGGTAGGGATAAATTAGCTGGTAGGGTTGTTATACAAAGTTATAGACCTGATAACTTTGTTATTCAGGCTGCCAAGAACAATGACTATGAAAGTTTTTGCGATTATGAGTTAAATTTGAGAAAAGCTTTCAACTATCCACCCTATAAAAATCTACTTACAATTAGGATTGTTAACGAATCTAGGATTAAAACTATTGATATATCAAAAATGTTTTACAAGAGTTTATGTAGGATTACAAGAAAAGATTCTTCCATTGAAATAATAGGTCCCAACCCCTGTAAGATAGCAAGAATAAATAACAAATTTAGGTATAATATATTAATAAAAGTAAATGATAATGACCTAAATTATCTAATAAATTGCGTTAGTAAAGTACGTAAAGATTTTATAAATAAATATAAAGATACAAGTTTCATACCAGCACTTAATCCAACAAATATAAATTAAGGAGTCAGAATGTTTGATTTTTTTAAGAGGAAAAAAAATAAAGAAGAACAAGTAGAGCAGATAGAAAACAAAGATAATGACTTTGCTGATTTTTCTTCGACAGAAGAATATGAAAGCAATGAAGATATTCAAGAAAGTGAAGAAAGTTTAGTTAATGTAATAAAAGATGATGATAGTGACTATGGAAATCTAAATGAAAAAAGTGCTTTATATGAGTCTCAAGAAGATTTCGAAGATGAAGAAGAAACAGCTTATGATCCATCAATTAGCTCAGAAAATGATAAGGGATTTTTTGCTAAACTTAAAGATGGGCTTAGCAAGACCAGGGATCAATTTACCTCTAACCTTAAAAATTTATTTACAAGAAATGTGAAGATAGATGACGATTTATATGATGAACTCGAAGAAATTTTAATTTCTGCAGATATAGGAATGACTTCCACAGTAGAAATTGTGGATGAACTTAGGGAAGAAATCAAAAAAAGAAGTATTAAGGATGTTGATTTGATATATCCAGTTTTAAAGGAAATAATGACTAGAAAATTGGATGAGAAAAATCTTGATAATGACCTAAAACTTAAAGATAACGAATTGTCAGTAATTTTGGTTATTGGGGTAAATGGCGTTGGCAAGACAACGACTATAGGAAAACTTGCTAACAATTTAAAGAAGGAAGGGAAAAAAGTAATGCTTGCAGCTGCTGATACCTTCAGGGCTGCTGCAATTGAACAATTAGGCGAATGGGCTGAAAGAGCCAATATTGAGATGATTTCTCACCAAGAAGGTTCAGATCCATCAGCAGTTATATTTGACGCAATTAAGTCTGCTAAGGCTAAAAACGTTGATGTTCTAATTTGTGATACAGCTGGAAGACTTCACAATAAGAAAAACTTAATGAAAGAACTAGAAAAAATTAATAAAACAATAGCAACTCACGCTAATAAGGCAAATAGAGATAATCTACTTGCACTAGATGCTACAACAGGACAAAATGCTGTTAGCCAACTTAGAGAGTTTAAAAATGTAACTGATATTTCAGGACTTATCCTAACCAAACTAGATGGAACTGCCAAGGGTGGAGTAATCTTTCCTTTACAAGTGGAATTAGAAGTTCCTGTAAAATATATTGGGGTTGGTGAAGGAATTGACGATTTAGAAAAATTTAATTCAGAATTATTTGTAGAAGCTATGTTTTAGTGTTGAAATCAAAACGAATATGTGGTATCATCAACATGTACTACGAATAAACACATCCTTGGATGATGATTTCGTTGCCTTTATTGGTTAAATCATCAGTAGAAGAGGGTGGAAGAATAAACGGAGGTAATATTTATGGCAGTAGTTTCAATGAAAAAATTATTAGAAGCTGGTGTACACTTTGGACACCAAACTAGAAGATGGAATCCTAAGATGGCTAAATACATCTTCACAGAAAGAAATGGAATCTATATTATAGATTTACAAAAAACAGCTAACCAAATAGAAGAAGCATATGCTACAGTAAGAGATATAGTTGCTGATGGCGGTAAGGTTCTATTTGTTGGTACAAAAAAACAAGCTCAAGATTCTATTGAGCAAGAAGCAAAAAGAAGTGGACAATTCTATGTATCTAACAGATGGTTAGGTGGAATGTTAACAAACTTCGGAACAATTAGACAATCAATTAATAAACTTAAAAAATATGAAGCAATGGAAGAAGACGGAACTTTCGATCTTCTACCTAAAAAAGAAGTTCTTCAAATACAAAAGGAAATGGACAGACTAGAAAAGAACCTAGGTGGTATTAAAGAAATGGAAAATCTTCCAGATGTTCTATTCGTTGTAGACCCAGGTGAAGAAGCAATAGCTGTTCATGAAGCAAAAATTCTAGGAATACCTGTTGTTTCAATAGTTGACACTAACTGTGACCCAGACTTAGTTGATATCGCTATACCAGGTAATGATGATGCTATAAGAGCTGTAAAATTAATAACATCTGTAATTGCTGATGCTGTAATAGAAGCTAACCAAGGTAGTCAATTCGATGCAGCCGAAGAATTTGAAGCTGAAGAAGATGATGAAGATGTAGCTGAAGAAGAAACAGAAGATGTTTCTGATGAAGATATAAAAGAAGCAGCTGAAGAATTTAAAACTCAATCACTAGACGAAACTGAAGAAAATTAAGGAGATTACAATGGCAATTAGTGCAAAATTAGTTAAAGAATTAAGAGAAAGAACTGCCGCTGGAATGATGGATTGTAAAAAAGCTTTAGAAGAAGCTAATGGTGATATTGACCAAGCTCAAAAGCTCCTTAAAGAAAAAGGACAAGCAACTCTTGACAAGAAATCTGGAAGAATTGCGGCTGAAGGTGTAATTGGTTCATACATCCACAATGACAAAATCGGTGTAATCGTTGAAATCAATACAGAAACAGACTTCTCTGCAAACACAGATACAGTTAGAAATTTTGCTAAAGATATTGCTATGCACATTGCAGCAGTTAATCCTTTATTTATTTCTGAATCAGATGCTGATGAAGCAACTGTCGAAGAACAAAAAGAAATTCTTGTAAATCAAGCAATGAATGAAGCGAATGATAATATGCCTGAAGATAAGAAAAAGATGATTGCTGAAAAGAAGGTTGAAGGAAGAATGAAAAAATGGTTCTCTGAAGTTTGTCTATTAGATCAACCATTTGTTAAAAATCCTGACATCACAATTGAGCAATATCTAAGAGATACAGCAAATGATGTTGGAGAAAACATTAAAATTAGAAGATTTGCTAGATTTGAAGTTGGTGAAGGTCTAGAAAAAAAAGAAGAAGACTTTGCTAAAGAAGTTCAAAGCCAAATGAGATAGTTATTAAAAGGAGCCTATGGCTCTTTTTTTTATTATAATTTATAGTTTAGGGTATATATAATAAGGTATAAACAGAAATATTAAATTTGGAAAGGATTTTTATGACTATAAAAAATAACGCAAAAGAACTAATAGGTAATTCTCCCTTGATCAAACTTAATTCCTTAAAGAAGGAAGGCAGAGCTGATATATACGCTAAAGTCGAAAAAAATAACGTAGCTGGCTCTATTAAGGATAGAATTGCCTTATATATGATTGAAGATGCTGAAAATAAAGGTTATCTTAAAGAAGGAGGTACTATTGTTGAGCCTACAAGTGGTAATACTGGTGTAGCTCTTGCTGCTCTTGCTGCTTGTAAGGGTTATAAACTTATACTTACCATGCCTGCTTCTATGAGCATTGAAAGAGCAAAATTGGCTATGGCTTATGGAGCAAAAGTAATTAGGACAAGTGAAAGAGGCCTTCAAGGTTCCTATGACAAGGCTAAAGAATTATCTGAAGAAAATGGTTATTTTTTCCCTGATCAATTCTCAAATCCAGCTAATGTAAGAGCTCATTATGAAACAACTGGTCCAGAAATTTTAAAAGAACTTACACCTGATGCCTTTATTGCTGGAGTAGGTACTGGTGGAACTGTTACGGGTATAGGAAAAAGGCTTAAAGAACATAACAAAGAAACAAAGGTTTATGCAATAGAACCAAAAGAAAGTCCAATTCTTTCTGGTGGAAAGGCAGGAGGACATAAGATACAAGGAATTGGTGGAAATTTCATACCTCCTAACTTAGATTTTAATATACTTGATGGAATTGTCGATGTTCGTTCAGATGATGCAATTAAGATGAGTAGGAAGCTTGCCAAAGACGAGGGGTTAGCAGTTGGTATATCATCAGGAGCTAATGTATGTGGAGCTATAGAAATTGCTGACAAATTAGGAGAAGGGAAATCAGTAGTAACAGTTCTTCCAGATACAGGAGAAAGATACCTATCTACTGAATTGTATGAAAATGAACAGTTATAAAAAATACAAGGAAGAGCTAATAGATAACGCTCTTAGGAAAGATCCTGCATTAAAAAGCAGAGAAGAAGCAGCACTTTTCTCCCCTGGCATCAGAGCCTTAATGTATCATTGGTATGCCCACAAACTTTTCTTGGAAGGAAGTCTTTACGAAGCTCAAGAGATTGCCTATAAGTCACGAATTGAGACTGGTATCGAAATCCATCCAGGAGCAAAAATTGGAAGAAGATGCTATATAGATCATGGTATGGGGGTAGTTATAGGTGAAACAGCTGAAATAGGTGATGATTGTTTGATTTACCACTCAGTTACCCTAGGCGGAGTTTCAAGCAAAAAAGGTAAAAGACACCCAACTGTTGGAAATAATGTTTTGATTGGAGCTGGTGCAGTCTTGTTAGGTGATATTGTAATAGGTGATAATGTAAAAATCGGTGCCAATGCAGTTGTATTAACAGATGTTCCTTCAAATGCTACAGCTGTTGGTGCACCTGCCAAAATAATTATTAAAGGTTAGTCTTTACCTGTACTTATATTGTAAATTAATAAATAAGATTTCATATTTTCGTATAAATGATAATTTATGGTATAATGATATAGGAATGTATAATTCCTATATTAGGAGGTGATATGATGTTTGAAAGTATTAACCCAATCGTTATTCTTATCGCTGTCGCCTTCGTATTGTTAGCTTTTAATTCTGGCTATCTTTATCGTAAGAAGGTTAGTGAATCTAAAATAGGATCTGCTGAAGAATTAAGCAGAAAAATAATTGAAGATGCCAACAACCAAGCAGAAGCTTTAAGAAGAGAAACTCTTCTAGAAGCAAAAGATGAAATATCTAAATTAAGATCTGAAAATGAAGAACAGTTTAAACAGATTAGAAAAGACCTCGACAAGAGAGAATCTCGTCTGTTGAAAAAGGAAGAAAGCTTAGACAATCGATCTTTATTGATTGACAAAAAGTCTGATCAAATCTCTAGTGATCAGAAAAAGTTAAAACAAAAAGAAGACAGAATTGATAAATTGATTGAAGAACAGCAATTGGAATTACAAAACATCGCTGGACTCACCAATAGTGAAGCTAAAGAAATAATTCTTAAAAACGTTAAAAGTGAAACCATTCATGAATCTGCTAAGCTAATAAAAGAAGCTGAAGAAAGAGTAAAAGCTGAAAGTAGAAAAATAGCTACTGATATTCTAGCAACAACTATCCAAAGATATGCTGCAGAACAAGTTGCTGAAAATACTGTTTCAGTTATTTCTCTACCTAATGATGAAATGAAAGGTAGAATAATAGGACGTGAAGGTAGAAACATTAGAGCATTTGAGCAAGCATCCGGAGTAGATTTGATAATTGATGATACCCCAGAAGCTGTTGTTATATCTTCTTTTGAGCCTGTGAGACGTGAAGTAGCAAAGGTCGCCTTGGAAAGATTAATTCAAGATGGAAGAATCAACCCATCTAGAATTGAAGAAATGCTAGAAAAGGCAGACGAAGAAGTTGAACAAAGAATTATGGAAGATGGACAAGAGGCAGTTGAAAAGGCTGGAGTAGTTAATTTACATCCTCAACTAGTAAGATTAGTTGGTAAAATGAAATTTAGAACTTCTTATGGCCAAAATATTCTAAAGCACTCTGTCGAAGTTGCAAATCTTGCAGGTATGTTAGCTGAAGAGATAGGCGCTAATCCTCAAATAGCTAGACGTGGTGGACTACTACACGATATTGGTAAAGCCATAGATCGTGAACAAGAAGGAACACATGTTAGCTTGGGTGTTGAAATGGCAAATAAATACGGTGAAAATAAATACGTTATAAATGCTATAGAATCACATCATGGCGAGGTTGAACCTAACTGTGTAGAATCAATTTTAGTTCAAACAGCTGATGCTATATCAGCAGCAAGACCAGGTGCAAGGCGTGAAAGCTTAGAAAAATACGTTAAGAGACTTGAAAACCTTGAAGGAATCGCAAATTCTTTCGACGGTATTGAAAAATCATTTGCTCTACAAGCTGGTAGAGAACTTAGGATTATGGTTAAACCAGAGAAAATTTCTGACGATGAAATGATTGTAATTGCTAGAGAAATTGCAAAGAAAATAGAGGAAGAACTAGAATATCCAGGTGAAATAAAAGTAAACGTATTAAGAGAGTCTAAAGTGATAGATTTTGCTAAATAAAATATTGTATTTAAACTAGACTACCATTTAATTGGTAGTCTTTTAATTTAGTTAAAAGAAATTAATGAAAAGCCATAATTATATTAGTATTCCTTTTATATTTAAATCTCTAACAAGGCAATATAGGGACCTATTATTTTAACACAAGGTCTTTAAATTATAATAATTTTTACTTGACCATTTAATCCAACAATAATAACTTAAATTATAATAAAACCAACTGCAATCAAAGACATACAATAGCATTCCTTTTATTTTTAAATCGCTTACAAGCTAAAATAGGGCCTATGTTTTTTATTTAAGAAAATTTTATCAATGACTTAAATTATAGGTAATATAAGATTAGCAATTGATGAATCAATCCTAAATTTCTTCGTAAAATTCTTCTAATATTTACCAAAACAAAGATCCATAATATAAGGCATTATAAAAAATTATTTCATAAACAAGTAATATCATTAGTAATATAGGAAAATATAAAGATGTTGGTTACTATTGAGTAGAAGATACCTTAATGCTGTTCTAGCCATTATTATAGGAAAATATATACTAAACAGTTTTAATCGAACTAAATAAAAGAACAAAGAAGTATTATGTTATTTTATAAAAGAGGAGTAGTCAATCATAGATAAATTATTGCACAAAATAATAATTTTGTGCAATAATTGTATTTTGACCTAGAAAGAGGTACAATTTTATTAAAGAACAATATTCTTAAGCTAAACCGAGGAATTTATGAAAGAAATCATTTCACCAATTATATTAACAGACTATCTTAATTATTTAAAATCTATTAGAGGCCTATCTTCTAATACAATTAGAGAATATAATTATGATTTGAATCTTATGATTAGGTTTATGCTTGTCAGAAAAATATATTATGGTGATTTTGAAAGATTTGATGAACAGTTCGACCCTGAATCGATTAATAAAATTGTTGACCCCAAATTCTTTGAGACCTTATCCTTGCAGGACTTCTATTCTTATTTAAGTTACTTGGATAATGACAAAAGTGACTTAGCTTCAACAAGGTCTAGAAAAATTTCTGCCATAAGATCTTTTTATAAATATTTATTTTCCGAGATTGAAGTTATTGATACAAATATTAGCGATAAATTAACTAACCCAAAGATAAGTCAAAGGCAACCTGTTTATCTAACCTTACAAGAAACTGAGAAATTGCTCGAAACTGTTAAAGGAGAACAAAACGAATTCTTAAAATGTAGAGATTTAGCTATTATATTTACTTTCCTTACTACTGGCATGAGACTTTCTGAACTTGTTAGTGTTAATTTAAGGGATATTTCAAATGATCATTTTAACATTATTGGTAAAGGCAATAAAGAAAGAACTATTTATCTAACCAGTAATTGTATAGATCTAATAGAAAAGTATATAGAAGTTAGAGGTAAATATGTTAAAAACATTGATATTGATGCCCTATTTATCTCAACAAGAAAAAAAAGAATTTCTAATAGGGCTGTTCAAAGTACTATAGATAAATATTTAAAAAAAGCAGGCTTTGATGTAAGTGTTTACTCAACTCACAAGTTGAGACATACGGCAGCGACCCTAATGTATAAGTATGGAAATGTAGATATAAGAGCATTAAAAGATATCTTAGGGCATGCAAATGTTTCGACCACTCAGATTTATACTCACCTCGATGACGAAGATTTAAAAAATGCTGTAAATAAGAATCCTCTCTCTAATATAGATATATAAAAGCTCAACTATATCCTTAAAAATACAGGATTATAGCTGAGCTTTTATAAGTTTATATATAAGCTTCTTTTTTGAATCTATCTAGTACAATCTTTAAGGCAAGTTTTCCATGATAGTAGTTAAGACCACCTTGCAAATAAACTATATATGGTGCTCTCAAAGGACCATCAGCTGATAATTCAGATGTAGCTCCTTCTACAAAACCTCCTGCAGCCATTATAACTGGATCTTCATAGCCTGGCATAGGATAAGCTTCGGGAACGAAGTTAGAGTCAACACTACAAGCTTCTTGAATAGCCTTGCAGAAAGTCTTGACCTTATCAGGATCTCTTAATATTATTGATTGAACTAAATCTGATCTTGGGTCATCGGTCTTTGGGATTACTTCATAGCCCAATTTAGCAAAGGCTTTAGCAAATAAGATAGCAACTTTCATAGCTTCTTTTACAATATGAGCAGCAAAATATAATCCCTCCGCAACTAGCCTATTTGTACCAAAACTTAACCCCTCATCTTTTCCGATTCCGGGAGCTGTCAAGTAATTTGAGCAGTATTCAATGAGATTTTTTTTACCGCATATATAGCCACCTGTAATGGCTATACCACCACCTAAATTTTTAATTAAAGATCCGGCAACAATATCTGCACCTACTTCAGTAGGTTCTAGAGTTTCTGTAAATTCACCATAGCAATTATCTACAAAAACTATGGCCGTAGGATTAGCTTGTCTTATTTTTATAATGGCTTCTTTGATTTCAGAAATAGTAAAAGCTCTTCTTCGGGTATAACCAGTTGACCTTTGTATCAATACAATCTTTGTTGTATATGTTACAAGATCCTTGATTTTGTCATATTGAATTTTATTTTCATCATCTAAGGCTAATTTATCATATATAACACCTTTTTCTAAAAGATTTCCCTTTTTATTACCTGCAATTCCAATAACCTGTTGCATTGTATCATAAGGGTCATCAGTTATCGATACCATCTGGTCTCCGCTATTTAATAGCGAAAATAAAACTATAGATAAGGCATGAGTTCCTGAAACTATGCTCGGACGAACCAAGGCATCCTCAGTATTAAAAATATCTGAAAATATAGCCTCAATCTTATCCATTCCCACATCAGCATAGCCATAACCTGTAGCTTGCATAAAGTCTGATGTTTGAAGGTCATTCTTTTTTAAGGCACTTAAAACCTTTAGTTGATTATACTCAGAAATTTCATCAATTTTCAAAAATTCTTCATGCAATGAACTTTCTATATCTTTGATTTCTTCATCAAAATTGTAATCTATTTTATAATTGTCGTAAATATTTTTATAAATCATAAGCTCCCTTTATTATACTTAAAATTATATCACTTGCATCATCTTTAGTTAACTTATCCATCTTAATTTCATGGGTAAATCCATAATCTAGATATTTCTTCATCCAAGTTATTTGCCTTTTTGCATAATGTCGGGTGTTTTTTTGAATTAGCTCAATCATTTCTTCGTAAGTTATTTCATCATTTAAGAAGCTTAGTACTTCTTTGTAGCCTATTGCTGACATAGACTGAGATTTATCAGTTAGCTTGTATTTTCTAACTAAATATTTCACTTCTTCTACTAGCCCATCATCTATCATTTTAAGGACTCTATGATTGATTCTTTCATATAACAGATCTCTATTATCATAATTTAGAAAAAACACTAGAGGATTAATATTATCATTTAATTTTCTTTCTCCGCTCCTAATATCTGAAGGAATCTTACCACTTAGATGATAAATTTCTAAGGCTCGAATAATTCTATTAACTTCATTAGGATGGTATCTTTTGGCAGTTTCAGGGTCAATTTCAGATAAACGCTTATATAAAAATTCATTACCCTTATCAATGGCAAGGGCTTGTAATTCATTTCTATATCCTTGATCCTTCTTAACTTGACCATAATTCATCTCATAAATTAATGAATCTATATAAAAACCTGTACCACCTGCTACTATAGGAATTCTATTATTATCATTGATTTTTTTTACCAAACTTCTAGCCTCTCTTGAAAAATCCTCAACAGAAAAAGGCTGATCAGGATTAATCAAATCTATCATAAAGTGATCAACTTCAAAAATGTCTTCTGTTTTGTTTGTACCAATATTCATATATCTATAAACTTGTTGGCTATCAGCTGATATTATCTGACTTTCCAAAGATTTTGCAAGATTAATTGCTATATCGCTTTTTCCACTAGCCGTAGGGCCAGTTATTACTATTAATCTATTTTTCAAAATATTTCTCCACATCTTTTTCATTTATTTTTATAAGAGTTGCTTTGCCATCGCTAGTTTTATATGGATTAGCCATAGCTGATATGTCTTTAATTAAGGCGAAAGCCTCTTTTTCACCAATCTTATCTCCCTTCCTAAAAATATATGAAAGGTTCAGTTTCCTAAGCTTGTTATAAAGATAATCTACATCCCTGTCATAATCAATATCAATAAGATCATAGAAAAATTTATCATTTTCTGGAATTTCAAAAATAAAAGGAGTTGACCTTATAATTATTGACTCATCACTTATAATTTCAGCGTCAAAACCTAAGTTATTTATGAATTCTTTTTTACTATTAAATTTTTCAAAATCATTTCTATTTAACTTTATTATTATAGGATCTAGTAAAATTTGTTTATCAATTGATTTATTGGATAATTGCTTAATAAACTTATCAAAGTTAATCTTCTCCGATGCCCTTCTATGGTCTAAAATATAAAGTTCATCTTTCTTTTCAAATAAGGAATATCTATTAAAAATAGAACACTTATAGCTTAAAAACTCAAAGTCCTCCAAATATGTTTGTTCTTCGAATTCTTCTTTAGGCTGATTTTTATTTGAAATAGATATTTTTCTTTTATCTTCAATACTGTCATTTTGAACGTCTAATTCTATATTATTGTTAAAGAAATCATCAAGCGACTTAGATTTATAATCTTTTTTTTCTTTAGTTTTGTACAAATTACTCTTATTCTCTTCTTTGGCGAAAGAAGATACTTTGTTATATTTATTGAGAATTTGTCCATAATCAGAAAAATCCATTAAATCTTCGCTAGTTTCTGTCCTTACATCTATCTCTTTGGCCTTATTGTTCTCCCCTAATTTTATGCTAAGGGTTCCATCAATTAATTCTATAAGTTCATCTTCATAGGAAAACTTAATACTCCTCTTATTAGGATGAACGTTAACATCGAGATTTTTAGGATTAGTACTAATATAGATAAAATAAACTGGAAATCTAGCATTAGGAATAAGACCCCTATAATTTAGCTCGATCCTATCCCTAATCAAGTCACTATCAACTAGGCGATTATTAATATAGATATATTGTACGGATCTGTTGCCCCTATAATAGTTAGAATTTGATATATAGCCATTAATTTTGTAGATATCATTTTTAGCTTTAAGGCTAATTAAATTTTCACCTAAACTATCATCAAGGAGTTTTGAGATTCTTACTTTCAAGTCCTCATTTTTATTAGTTGAAAATTCAATATTGTCATTTTTTATAAATTTAAAAGATATATCTTTATAACCAATAGCAAAAGCGTACATTAGTCTACTTATACGATTTGCTTCGAGCGTATCAGATTTAAGAAATCTCCTACGAACAGGTATATCTCTAAACAAGTCTTTAACAACAATACTAGTTCCCGTATTAGTAGCTATACTTGTTAAAGAAGATTTACCATTATCAAAATTTATCTTACTTCCTATATCTTCAAAATCAGTTTTACTTATAGCGGTTAGTTGGCTAACAGTGACAATACTTGCGAGAGCTTCACCCCTAAAACCTAACGAATATATATCATATAAATCATTAAAGTCTTTAATCTTTGATGTAGCGTGTTTACTAAAGGCAAGTTCAATCTCACCTCTTGCTATTCCACAACCATTATCTGTAACCCTTATATAAGTCTTACCACCATTTTTTATTTCGACGGTGATAGTATCCGCTCCAGAATCTATAGAATTTTCGACTAATTCCTTGATGATTGAAACTGGAGATTCTATAACTTCACCAGCCGCTATCTTTTCGATAGTCTGATCGTCCAATTTTATTATAGTCATTACAATTCTCCAATTTTCTTTAATAAATCATTTAGTTTATTAATCGCTTCTATTGGTGTTAGGCTATTTATATCTACAGCTGAAGCAAGATTTTTTATAGCAAGTATTTTTTGATTTGATATATCTGCGATAGAAGATGATAATTCCTTACTTTTATTTATTTCAAATATCTCATTCGTAGATAATTTGTCCATAATTATTTTAGCGTTATCGATTATTTCATTAGGCAAACCACTTAGTTTTGCAACCTCTATCCCGTACGATCTATCAGATTTACCCTTTTTTATTTTCCTTAAAAATACTAGATTATTATTTTCTTCTAATATTTCTATTTTAAGATTTGTTACATTTTCTAGTTCATCTTCTAGAATGGTTAGTTCATGAAAATGTGTTGCGAATACAGTCTTAACTTTCTTGTGCTTACTTAGATACTCGACTATAGCCATAGCTATACTAAGACCATCATCAGAAGAGGTTCCCCTACCTACTTCATCTAATATTACAAAAGAATCCTTAGTAGAATTTTTTAATATATTACTTACCTCATTCATTTCTAACATGAAGGTCGACTCGCCCTTAGAAATATTATCGCTTGCTCCAATTCTTGTAAAAACTTGATCACAAATTGATATTTCACAAGCTTTTGCAGGTACGAAAGAGCCAATTTGAGCAAGGATTATAATTATTGCCATTTGCCTCATATAAGTCGATTTACCAGCCATATTAGGCCCAGTTATTATTTGAATAAGATTTTCTCTACTACCTATGTCGGTGTCATTTGGAATAAATTCATTCTCTTTTAGATTATTTTCTATAACCGGATGTCTACCATCCTTAATTTTTATAATATTGTCATCTCTTAGCTTTGGCCTTACATAAGAATTTTCTAGGGCTATTTTTGCAAATGTGTTCAAGGCATCAATCATAGCAAGCATCTTAGCGAGAGCTTGTAACTTTATAGTATTTGCCAGTATTTTTTCTCTAATATTTGAAAAAATCTTATATTCTAGCTCATTAAGCTTATCTTTTCCACCCAAAATTATATTAGCAATCTCTTCCAATCTCTCACTAGTATATCTTTCTTGATTTTTTAGAGTTTGTTTTCTGACATAGTTTTTTGGGACCTTATCCAAGTTAGCCTTAGTTATTTCAATAGAATAACCATTATTTTTATTAAAAACTATTTTATAATTTTTAATAGCAGTTTTTTCTTTCTCCTCATTTTCATATAAAATCAAATCGCTTTGAGCATTTTTAGAAGCTATTTTTAGAGAATCAAGCTCTGTATTGTATTTATCTTTTATTATCCCACCCTCGCTTATCCCTAGGGGCGGATCATCTACAATAGCTTTATCAATCAGTTCATATATATCGCTAACATCTGGCAGATTTAAAGCTATATTTCTTATATGCTCACTTTCACTTGCTTCTAGTATTTCTCTAAGTTTGGGCATATTTGCTATAGAGTTTTTTATCGAAATAAAATCCCTTGCGTTTGCTCTTTTGTAGGATATTTTTGCAATAAGTCTTTCTAGGTCGTAAACATCTGATAAAATATTGGAAATATTGTTAGAAAGAATCCTATCTTCAAGGAAGCTTTCAACTATATCAAGTCTCCTATTTATTTTATCCCTATCAATAAGAGGTCTTTCCAAATATTCATTTATTAGCCTAGATCCCATCACGGTATCAGCTTTATCTAAAATACTTAAAAGTGTGTTTTCTTTGGTATTATTATTTAAGTTTCTATGAAGCTCCAAATTCCTTCTTGTATTTGCCTCAAGCTGCATATAATCGTTTATTTCTAAAACTTCAATATTGTTAATGTGGCTTAGGTTATCCTTATGATACTTATAAATATAATCAATTAAATTAGCTAAGGACAAGATAGCTAATCTCATATTAGAGATTTTTTTGAAATTCGTTTCACCGAGATGATTCTTAATCATACTTGCTCTATTAAGATAGTCCTTTGGATTTTCTATATAATTAAGAAAGATTTCATTATCATTGAAATATCTTTTCAATACATTATCTGAAAAATCTGAATTAATTAGGATTTCTGAAGGATTGATTCTTTCAATTTGATCTATTGCCTTTTTTGCTAAAGACGAACTAAGTCCCTTTATTTCAAGGCAAACTAGTTTACCAGTAGATATATCGCAATAGCTTATAGATAGACCATAATCATTTTGAAATAATGATAAAAGATAATTATTCTCCCTATTATCCAAGGATTCCATATCAGTAATAGTACCAGGAGTAATTACCCTAGTTATAGCTCTTTTTACAAGCCCCTTAGCTTCTTTAGGATCTTCTACCTGATCACATAAGGCCACCTTATAGCCCTGCTTTACCAACTTAAAAGCGTAGCTATCAATAACATGATGAGGTACTCCACACATGGGTGCCTTTTTCTCATGTCCGCAATCCTTACCAGTCAAAGTTAGAGATAAGGCCTTACTTGTTATAATCGCATCATCAAAAAAACTTTCATAAAAATCGCCTACCCTGTATAAGAGTATAGAATCTCTAAAATCATTTTTTACATCTACATAATGTTTTAGCATAGGAGTAAGTTTATCGTACTTAAAATTGCTCTTCATTTTAACTCCATTTCATAAATTTATAGCCTAGCAAAAAAATACTCATGCCTAACATGAGTATTACTGTATATTTAAAAGCTTAGCGTCCTTTACCCAAGAGGATTTGTTATCGCTTGTAGTATCTATTATCGAAAATGTTCCCATTGAATCATCATAATCCCTGTTAGCTTTGTTATTAATCTTATATACAAGAAGAACCCTATTTACTTCCAAAGCAACAGACATCGGAAAAGTAGTAGTATTACCATTAGAATCCTCTATAAGTAAATCTGGAGCTTCCTCTAGATTATAACCTAAATCACCTAAGAGTTTTTCTAGGGCAACTCCTGTTAATTCAACAACTTCAAGCCCTTTATTTATTCTAACCTTCTGTTTTATAGCTTTAAGCGATCTAATTTCTCTTAAAGAATAAGAATGTTGGATATTATCGCTATCCCTAATTACAATGATTTCTTTATCATATTTTTTCAAATAATAATCAGATATCGTATTTTTAACAAATATAATCAGAAAAATTGCCAATACTAGGCTTATTAAGCTTAAATATATCTTATACTTGTTCTTTTTAAATCTTTTATACATCCTATTTTTCATTACTGACCTGTTGAACCGAATCCATCTTCTCCCCTGGCTGAATCATTCAAATTATCTACAAGCTCTATGTCACACCTTTGGTATGGTTGTATGATTAATTGAGCTAATCGATCACCATTTTTTATGACTTGTGTTTCCTTGCCATAGTTATAAAAGAACACCATAATCTCGCCCCTATAATCAGAATCAATTACACCAATTGTATTAGAAAGCATAAGTTGTTTTTTTACACCTGTAGAAGATCTAGGATATACTCCTCCAAAGTATCCTTCTGGAATCTCTACCCTAACACCAGTATGAACCTTAACTGTTTCTCCTGCTTTAACGATTATATCTTTATCTGTGTATGAATATAAATCTAAACCTGCTGCATGGGCTGTTCCATAAGAAGGAATTTTAGATTCAACAATCATTTTAAGTTTTTTATTATTCATAATCCCACCTTTTCTCTATTTAATATACCAATATTCGTTAACTTTACAATCTTTAGAGTATAATTAAAAGAAAGGAAGGTGTAATATGGAAAATATAACAAAAAGATTTTTGAAATATATAACATTTGATACTAAAAGCGATCCAGACAAAGGAGAAAGGCAAAAACCATCCACTCCTGGACAACTTGTCTTAGCTAAAGAATTAAAAAAAGAACTAGAAGAACTTGGATTAGAAGCAAACATTAATGAAGAAGGATTCGTATTTTCTAAACTAAAATCCAATTCTAATAAAGACATTCCAAGAGTAGGTTTCTTATCCCACATGGATACCTCTCCAGAAATGTACGGCAAAATAGATAATCCTCAAATCATAAAATATGAAGGTGGTAATATCAAACTTAATGATGAAAGAAGTATAAGAGTCGAAGAATTTCCAATCCTAAATAAGCTTAAAGGGCTAACATTAATAACAACCAGGGGAGAAAGCCTGCTCGGAGCTGATGATAAAGCAGGTATTGCATCAATAATGAATGCAATCGAATTTTTAATAAACAATCCGCAAATAGAACATGGTGATATTATGATTGCCTTTACTCCTGATGAGGAGATAGGAACAGGCTGTGATACATTCGATGTAAAAGCTTTTGATGCTGACTTTGCCTACACGGTTGATGGTGGCTATCTTGGTGAATTAGAATATGAGTCATTTAATGCTGCTAGTGGAATTGTAAGTATTAAAGGAAAATCAATTCACCCTGGTTCAGCGAAAAATACTATGATTAATTCAATTACAGTTGCTAGAGAATTTGACAATCTTTTGGGGGATGTAAGAAGGCCTGAACATACAGAAGGCTACGAAGGTTTCTTTCATCTTTTAAGTATTAATGGTGATATTGAAAACACTAAGATGGAATATATCATTAGAGAGCATGATAGGAATAAGTTTGAAGCTATGAAAAAAGAATTTAAAGATAATGCAAATTTCTTAAACAAAAAATATGGTAATATAATTAATATTAAATTAAACGATTCCTATTATAATATGGGCGAAATAATTGAAAAAAATATGAAAATAGTTGACTACGCCAAAAAAGCCATGGAGAATTTGGGTATCAGCCCAATTATAGAGCCTATCAGAGGAGGAACAGATGGTTCTAAGCTATCTTTCATGGGTTTACCAACACCAAATATCTTTACTGGTGGCATGAACTATCACGGAGTTTATGAATTAATTCCAATTGAACATATGATTAAGGCTAGTGAAACTATAATTGAGATAATAAAAATCATAGCAAACGATATCTAATGAAATTTTTATATAAATATGTTATAATATAAGTGTGAAGATAATTGATATGGAAAGGAGATATTCAATGACAGACGAAAATAAAGTAAATAACACAAATCAATACAGAGGAAACTCTGAACTTGATAAAAAAGTTAGGGAAACTAACAAAAACGCAGGTGGAGAATCTCTAGATAGAAAACTAGGTCCAGATCAAGAAAATCTAAGAAGCATCACTGACGAAGCTGATGAAAATTCAAATGTAGGTGTAGAAGCTCGTAGAACAAGAGCTGATTTTTCCGAAAATCCATCAGAAGATTAAGTTGTTTTAATCGAGTAGGAGGTTAATGATTAATTCATCTACCGACCTCTCACACCACCGTACGTACGGTTCCGTATACGGCGGTTCTACAGAGACTGTGTAAAATTTTGTGTATAGAAACCTCCTGATTAGGGTAAGTGAAAACTAATCAGGAGGAATTTTTATGCCAAGAAAAAGACCAGAAACAAAAAGAAGCAAAATAGCAAAAATGTTAATTGAAGAATACCAGCCTCAAAGTGCACAAGATATTCAAGAAGCACTAAAAGATCTTTTAGGCGATACAATGGAAGAACTTTTAAAAGCAGAATTAGATGAGCATTTAGACTATGAATATGGAGAAAAACCACTTTCCTTAAATACAAGAAATGGCACTAGTAAAAAAACAGTTAGATCATCATATGGAAATATAGATTTAAACATACCAAGAGATAGAGAAGGAACATTTGAACCACAATCATTAAAGAAATATGAAAAAGACATATCAAACATAGAAAATCAAATAATATCAATGTATGGCAAAGGAATGACAACAAGAGACATATCATCTCACATCAAAGATATTTATGGTTTTGGCATATCAGAAACAATGGTAAGTAAAATAACCAACAAAATACTACCAACCATAGAAGAGTGGCAAAATAGACCACTAGAAAAAATCTATCCAATGGTCTTCTTAGACGCTATACACTACCACGTAAGAGAAAACAACATAGTAGTCAAAAAAGCGGTATACATTGCCCTAGGCTACAACCTAGAAGGATTTAAAGAAATACTAGGAATGTGGGTAGGAGAAAATGAATCAAGCAAATACTGGTTACTAGTCTTAAACCAACTAAAAGAAAGAGGTCTTGAAGATATCCTGATAGTTTCAACAGATAACCTCCCAGGATTCACACAAGCAATAGAAGCAGTATATCCAAAAGCAGAAATACAAAAATGTATAATCCACCAAATAAGAAACTCAACAAAATATGTATCCTACAAAGACATAAAAGAATTAATGAAAGACCTAAAAGCAGTATACAAGGCACCAACAGAAGACTTAGCCTTAACAAATTTAGGAGTCTTTGAAGAAAAATGGGATAAAAAATATCCAATGTGTGTAAGCTCTTGGAAAAACAACTGGGCAGAATTATCGACGTATTTTAAATATCCAGACGGAATAAGAAAACTGATATATACAACAAATGCCATGGAAAACTTCAATAGGCAACTAAGAAAAGTAACTAAAAATAAAACCATATTTCCAAATGACTATGCTCTACAAAAAAGCTTGTATCTAGCAATGGTAGATGCCTCAAGCAAATGGACAAGTAGAATACGAGGCTGGGATCAAATCTTATCCCAATTATCAATATTTTTTGAAGGGAGGTTTTAATCAAGATAAAAATTTAGTATGAAATCGGCTGCAAATTTTCATAAAAATTTGACAGTTTATTAAAGTTGTGTAAAATTAAGTAAAGCTCCATTCCTATAGGAATGGACAAACATTGATACATAAAAAAATGTATCAACCCTTACCCTTATATCAGGATTTAGGTTGATACACAAAATTATTTACAGACCCGTTCTACAGTTTAATTTGAACTTTATTGTAATAGCTGACTAGGGATATATAGCCCCTTTCAGCTATTCTTTTGTTGTTAAGAGCTCTATTGAGTACTGGGCTTTTTGCTATTCTCCAATAGGATTTACGTGTATTTGCCCA
Organism: Anaerococcus tetradius ATCC 35098; assembly: GCF_000159095.1. GTDB lineage: Bacteria > Bacillota > Clostridia > Tissierellales > Peptoniphilaceae > Anaerococcus > Anaerococcus tetradius. The sequence continues at coordinate 225,655 of NZ_GG666295.1, forward strand.
TTGCCAAGCTTGAAACTTTCCTGTTCCTAATTTTACTAAATTTGTAAATTTAGTTTTGACTTTCTTCCAGCTTTTCCATGCACACATTCTAATTCTTCTTCTTAACCATTCGTCTAGTTTCTGAAGATGGTTTCTCATGTTTGCAAGTTTGAAATATTGAATCCATCCTCTTACGATTTGGTTAATTTTTATTCTTCTTTGCCTATAGCCTAGTGCATTACTTCTGTTTGTTACTGCTTTTAGTTTTGCTTTTAGTTTCTTTAGGCTTTCTTTGTGTACTTTTAATTGGGTTCCATTATTATGGTAAAATCCATATCCTAGATATTTTGTTTGGCTTAATTTTCTTATTGAGGTCTTTTCCTCATTGACTTTTAGCTTTAATTTCCCTTCTAACAGCTTTTTGACTCTTTTGTAGTATCTTTCGGCTGCTTTCTTATTTCTTGCGAATATTAGCATGTCGTCTGCATATCTTACAAATTTGTATCCCCATTTTTCAAATTCTTGGTCAGCTTCGTTTAGGTAGATGTTTGCGAGTATCGGACTTAGTGGTCCACCTTGTGGTACTCCTTTGTCTGATTTTATTTTTATTCCATCTATCATTATTCCTGATTTTAGATATTTGTGTATTAAGGATATTACATCTCCATCTTTTATTTCTTCTGATAGGATTTGTATGAGTTTGGATTGGTTTACTGTGTCGAAGTATTTTTCTAGGTCTAAATCTACTACCCAAGTATTTCCTTCATCTGCTATTTCTTTTATCCTTTTTAGGGCATCATGTGCACTTCTATTGGGTCTAAATCCATAGCTGTTTTCTGAGAATTTCTTTTCATAGATTGGGCTTAATACTTGTGCTATTGCTTGTTGTATTACCCTATCTGTTGTTGTGGGTATTCCTAGATTTCGTTTCTTCCCGTTTGCTTTTGGTATTTGTACCCTTTTTACTGGTTTGGGTTTGTATTTCCTTGCTCTTATTTGTCCTAGTATTTTATCTTTGTTTTCTTTTAGATGTTCTAGGAGTTCTTCTGTTGATATTCCATCTATTCCTGCTGAACCTTTATTGGATTTTACTTGTTTAAAGGCTTCGTTTAGGTTGTTTCGATGGAGTATTTTTTCAATTAGTTCATTTTTGGTATTTTCTTTTGAGTTAATCTTA
>NZ_GG666295.1:227021-295992 GCF_000159095.1 Anaerococcus tetradius ATCC 35098
TCGGGTAAGGGCATGTTCTTTCCTCTCATCTATCTGCCACATTTACATTTACGTATTCCGTGTAGTTATTGGACTTCAACTTGTTTGGCAGCCTTATCCTACGTACCTGCCTTATGTGATTTCTGTTCGTCGGACCAAGAGTTTGCCTAGGGCTTCCTTCAGATTCCACCTCACGATGGACACCCTTGCCTTTAGCTATGTGTTTCCCACTACCGGGCACACTTAGGACTTTCACCTGTTAGAATATGCTCATGCCGAGCGCACCATAAAAACCCGAGTACTAATGAACTCGGGTTTTTATATTATTTATTCCTCAATTTTTCGCCTTAACATATCGCCCTTAGATAAAGGATAGTCGATTTTAATAAGAATTTCTTCCTTAGGTTGGTTTGCGACATCAATGTCCTCACCTTTTTTATTTTTCATATTGTCAATTTTAAATTCATAAAAATCTGGAGAGTTAGAAAATATTTCTATCTCATCACCTAGAAAAAATCTATTTCTTTGCTCTATCGTAGCTATTTTACTATCTTCATCATAAGCAAGCACAACTCCTATGAAATCATAATTTCTTATATATGATGAATTTTCATAAATTTGATCATTTGCATCAGGTTTCTTATTAAAGAATCCTTTTGTGAAATGTCTGTGACTAGCTTTAGTAATTTCCTTATAATACTTTTTAGCTACATCTTCGTTGAATTTACCATCATAATAAGCGTCTATTGCCTGTCTATAGCTTCTAATTACAGTTGCAACATAGAAAGCCGTCTTCATTCTTCCTTCGATTTTGAAGCTATCTACGCCTATTTCTATCAACTTATCAATCTCATCTAAAAGACAAAGGTCTTTGGAATTCATGATGAAGGTTCCACCCCTACCATCCTCTTCTATAGGATAATATTCACCTGGCCTTGTTTCTTCTTGAATAGAATATTTCCATCTGCATGATTGAGCACAATCACCCCTATTCGCATCCCTTCCTGTCATATAATTAGATAATAGACACCTTCCAGAATATGATATGCACATAGCCCCATGTATGAAGCATTCAATCTCCATATCCTCAGGAGCATTCTTCTTAACTTCCTTTATTTCCTCAAAGGAAAGTTCTCTTGCTAGTATTACCCTCTTAGCCCCCATATCATGCCAAAACTTAACAGTAAAAGAGTTAGTTACTGAAGCCTGTGTGCTAATATGAAGGTCAATATTTGTATGCTCCTTAGATAGTGAAAAAATACCTGGATCAGATATAATTAAAGCATCAACTTTTATAGAGTCCAAATACTCCAGATATTCTACTAGGCCCTTCATGTCTTCATCATGAGGTAATATATTCATTGTAACATGAACTCTTACATTGTTTTTGTGAGCTATTTCTACCGCTTTTTTTAATTCTTCTTTATCGAAATTTTTAGCATTGGCTCTTAATCCAAAGCTATCACCAGCTAGAAATACTGCATCAGCACCAAATTTAATTGCTGCTTCCAATCTTTCCATGTCCCCAGCGGGCGCAAGTAATTCAACTTTCTTATTCATAATTTTTCCCCTTACAACTTATACTTATTCCATCACCAATAGGAATAATTGATGTTATATAATCATTCCTACTAGTAATATAAGCAAGAAATTTCCTTAGTCTTTTGACTATAGTAATCTTTCTTTTTTCAATCAGATCATCATTACAAACTTCACCTCTAAAGAGTATGTTATCGCAAATTATTACTCCACCATCATTGAGGAGATTCTTATCGACATAATCGAAGTAAAATTTATAATTAGATTTATTAGCATCTATAAAAACAAAATCAAAGCCTTGATTTAGATTAGTCAAGGCTTTTTTGGCATCATCATTTATTAAATTGATATTTGCATTATATTTTTCAAAATTATCTCTTGCAATATTTGCCATTTCTTCTGATAACTCAATAGTAGTTATTTTAGCTTGGCTATATTTTTCAAACACTAAAGACGAGTAACCTATTGCAGTTCCCAGCTCTAGAATAGATGAAGGATTTTTCATTTTGACTAAACTTTTCAAAAATTCTTTTGTTTCTACCTTCATAATAGGAACTGAATTTTCTTCTGCAAACTTTCTTAGTTCTAAAAAATCCATGTCTTCTAGCAAATCATCAATAAATGACGTAATATATTCTCTATTTATAGGATTCATTGCTTTCAAGCTCAGAAATAACAGGTAATATCATTGGATCACGTCCAAGTTCATTATAAATATAAGATTTTAAGTCCTCTCTAATCTTATACTTAATTTGACTTATAGCGCGAATGTCTTTGTCAGAACATTTTTTAATTGATCTTAATACAACATCTTTAGCATTTTCAATAATATCTTGATTTTCTTTGACATAGACAAAACCACGAGATACTATTTCAGGACCAGCTAATAGTTGTTGAGTGTGCTTATCAAATGTTAATGATACAACCATTAGTCCATCTTCAGATAAGTGTTTTCTATCTTTTAGGACAATATTTCCAACATCACCAATGCCAGAACCATCTACAAGAATATTTCCTGCTTGAACCCTACCATTGATTGCTCCAGTCTTCTTAGTAAACTCATAAACATCACCATTTTTACCAATGAGGATATTTTCCTTAGCTTGACCCATATCCTCAGCGATTTCTGCGTGTTTTTGAAGTTGTCTTACTTCACCATGGGCAGGTATTAGATATTTTGGTGTTGTTAATTGATACATAAGCTTTATTTCTTCTTGACAAGCATGACCTGAAGCATGAACCTTGGCTAATGACGAATAGATTATCTTACATCCAATTTTGGTTAGGTTGTTAATAGTATTATTAATAGCCATCTCATTTCCAGGTATAGCAGATGAAGATAAGATAACTGTATCTGTTTCGTTTAGATTAATTTGCTTATGTTCCTTATTGGCCATCCTAGTTAGGGCGGATAGGGGTTCACCTTGAGTTCCAGTTGATAGAACTACTATCTCATCGTCAGCATAATTTTTGATATTCTTCATATCTATGATTGTGTTGCTTTTGATTTTTAAATATCCTAATTCACTAGCAATTCTTACGTTATTTAGCATAGATCTACCAGAAAGAGCAACTTTCTTGTTGTATCTTTCTGCTGCATATATAATTTGTTGTACCCTATGCAAGTTTGACGCAAATGTAGCAACTATTATCCTTGATTTAGCCCTTCCAAATATTTGAATAAAGGTGTCACCTACTGTTTTTTCACTTAATGAATAACCTTCTCTTTCAACATTAGTGCTGTCTGCAAATAGAGCTAATACACCCTTTTTACCTAATTCAGCTAACCTTTGTATATCTGTTGGGTCATTGTCTATTGGGGTAAAATCCATCTTAAAATCACCAGTAAATATTACTGTTCCAATAGGTGACTTTACAGCAATAGCACAAGAATCTGGTATAGAGTGACTTACTCTAATGAACTCTGCACTTAATGATCCAGCCTTGACAGTATTATTTACATTAACCATCTTTATCTTATTAGGATTTAGGCCATGTTCTTTAAATTTATTTTCTAGTAGACCCTTTGTTAGCTTAGAACAATACACATTGGTATCTACATTTTTTAGAAAATATGGGATTGCACCTATGTGGTCTTCATGACCATGAGTTACAAAAATCCCCCTTAATTTATTTTTATTTTCCTCTACATAGGTAAAATCTGGTATAACTATATCGACACCAAGCATTTCCGCATCAGGAAAAGTAAGCCCGCAGTCGATCATAATCATATCATTGCCATATTCTACCAATGTACAGTTTTTTCCCACTTCTTGTAATCCACCTAGTGGGATTATCCTTAATTTTTTGTCATTTTGCATTTTTACTCCTTCTTTTTTTGACAATCGGAGCATGTTCCAAAAATCCTCAATGAATAATAATCTAAATCAAAATTAAATTCCTTTTTTAAAGATTCTTTCATTTCATCTTTTGACAAAAATTCTTCTTCAATTATTTTTCCACAACTTGTACATATTATATGATCATGGTGATCATTTTTAGGATCTATAAGCTCATAAGTATAAGCCTGATCTGTAAATTCTTGCTTGTTTACTATACCTAACTCTTCAAATATATTTAAAGTTCTATATATAGTAGCAATACCAACTTGTTTATGTTCAAGGTGAACAGTTGAAAAAAGTTCTTCAGGTGTTATGTGTTTTGCCTCAGAATTTTTCATTGCATTAAAGATAATTTCCCTTTGTTTAGTGAATTTTTGATTATTCTCTTCAAAAATTTTTCTTATTTGATTAGTATTCATCTAGATCTTCTTTCATTTCTTCGTAAATTCCGATGATTTCATCCAATAAATCTTCGTCTTCTATAGTTCTAAATTCAACATCTCCGTTATTTTCAATCACTTCAACTATAAGTATTAAATCATCACCTTTTTGTTTTAAGGCAGCATAATTTGCCTCATCAACTCCGAATGTATCTAATATTTCGAATTCGACTTCATTATCTTCTTCATCAAGTAAAATAATTTTATCCATTTTTTCTCCTATCCAAATATGTTTGTAGTATGAAAGTTGCAGCTATTTTGTCGATGTATTTTTTACGATTTTCACGTCTTACATCCATGTCAATTAGCACTGCTTCTGATTGAATAGTAGTCATTCTCTCATCTTGATAGACAATTTCTATGTCTACTTGTTTTTTTATAAGATCAACAAAGCTCATGACTCTCATTGCTTGAGGGCCAATAGTATTGTTCATATTCTTAGGCAGACCAACTACAATTAATTCAACATCATTATCATTGATTATTTCTCTTAGTCTTTCTATATCTGAACTGGCATTTTTTCTTTTAATCGTTTCTAGACCATTAGCTAGCAAAAACATAGGGTCACTAAGAGCAACCCCAATTGTTTTATTACCAACATCTAGACCCATTATTCTACTCATTAATATATTTCTCTAGTAATTCTTCAAGTATTCTGTCACGGTCTACTGTTCTTATTAACTTTCTAGCACCACCATGGGCTGTAATGTAAGTTGGATCGCCTGATAATAAATAGCCTACTATTTGACCTGTTGGCTTATAGCCCTTATCTTCTAGTGCTTTATATACTGTTGTCAATATCTCTCTAATATCTTTTTCTTGATCTTTATCTGCTTTAAATAGCATGGTCTCATTGAAGTTATTCTTATCAGTCATAATATCTCCTTTAAATTATTTCACTGACTTTTTTCAAAGCTTCATCAAGCTTAGAAATATTTTTTCCTCCAGCTTGAGCAAAGTTCTTTTTGCCACCGCCGTTACCACCAGTAATTTGTGCGATTTCCCTTACAATTTTGCCAGCATTATACTTATTAGTTAAATTATCATCTACTGAAACTGTAAATACTATTTTATCGCTTACTGACGCAAATACTATAATTAGATTGTCGAATGAATTTTTGATCCTATTTTCATAATCACGTAATTCATCCATAGGAACATTATCAAACTTCTTGACTAATAAATTTATACCCTTTATTTCTTTTACATCTGCTTTCAATTCGTTAACAATATCCGAACTGTTGTTAGATTTTAGTCTGCTGATATCTTTCTTATAATTTTCTATTTCATTTTCAAGGCTTTCTATCCTATTAATTATTGTAGAAACATTTGTATTTAGCTTACTTGCAATTACTTTTAAGCTATTTTCAGATTTTGTTAATAGTTCATAAGCTTTTCTACCAGTAACAGCTTCAATTCTTCTAACTCCGGCAGAAACTGATGTTTCTTGGTTAATCTTAAACATTAGAATATCACTTGTATAATTTACATGGCAACCACCACATAATTCTTTAGAATAATCTCCCATAGAAACTACCCTAACCTTATCCTTATATTTATCTTCAAATAAACCAATAGCACCCATTTGTTGAGATTGTTTATAATCAACAATTTCTTTGGTAACTAATTCTTGTTTAGCTATTTGTCTGTTGACTATATCTTCAACTTCTTTGATTTCTTCCTTGGTCATAGCTTTGTTATAAGAGAAGTCAAATCTTAATTTATATTCATCTACTAGAGATCCTGCTTGTTTTATACCTTCTCCCAAAACATCCCTTAAAGCTTGGTCAAGTAAGTGGGTAGCTGAGTGGTTTCTTTGAATATCAAATCTCCTATCCCTATCCACTTCAAATGTTGCGATTTGGCCCTTAGTAATTTCGCCACTTAAAACTTCTACATAATGGAAATATATGTCTTTTTGTTTTTGAACATCTATAACCTTAGCTCTGAAAGAATTGTTAAAAATTATTCCTGTATCAGCGACTTCACCACCAGCTTCAGCATAAAATGAAGTCTTATCACTTATTATTATACCATTATTTCCTTCACTTATCGAAGAAGCTTCACTATTTTCTTCAAATATATCCAATATTTCTGCCTCGATAGCAAGCTTATCATATCCAATAAATTCAGTTTTAGCCAATCCATCTGTGTTAATATTATCTAATGACCAACCAGCATCTTTTTTCCTAGCATCCCTTGCTGTTTGCTTTTGAATTTGCATTTGATCATTAAAGGTTTTTTCATCAACATCTAAATCTTTTTCTTCCAAGATTTCTTTTGTCAAATCCAATGGAAAACCATAAGTATCATATAGTTTGAAAGCTTCTTTTCCGTCTAATAGTTTGCCATGCACTCTTTCTATAGCATCAATTAATGAATTGAGTCTTTCAAGTCCTTGGTCAATAGTCTTTTGGAATCTTTCTTCTTCATCTCTAATTATATCTTTAATCTTATCTCTATTAGTTTCTAGTTCATCATATTCGACTTTGTAAGTATCTATTACCTTATCTACAATCTTTGTTAAAAACTCTCCATCTATTCCTAGTAGCTTGCCGTGCCTATAAGCTCTTCTAATTAATCTTCTTAGAACGTAGCCTCTTTTTTCGTTAGATGGAATGACCCCATCGCATACTAGAAATGTCATAGCCTTTGAATGATCGGCAATTACTCTTATTGATACATCGTCTTTCTTATTTTCTTTGTATTTCTTATTAGCTAGTTTTTCAATTTCTGAGATAATTGCTGCCATTACGTCTACTTCAAAAATATTATCTTTATTTTGAAGTACCATAGCAATTCTTTCAAGGCCCATTCCAGTATCAATATTAGGATGAGAAAGTGGTGTGTAGTTTCCTTGAGCATCCTTATTGAATTGTGTGAATACTAAGTTCCAAACCTCCATAAACCTATCTGAATTATCATTACCTGGTTTATTATCATTCTCATCTATAGCTCTATCAGCTCCCCTGTCAACAAATATTTCTGAACAAGGTCCGCAAGGTCCAACCTCTAGTTCCCAGAAGTTATCTTCTTTGCCTTCTCTAAGAATTCTTTCACTAGCAATACCTATATGCTCATGCCAAATATTATAGGCTTCATCATCTTCCTTAAATACAGTAACCCACAAATCATCCTTAGAAATCTCAAGTTCTTTTGTCAAAAATTCGTAAGCCCAAGAAATTGCTTCCTTTTTAAAATAATCTCCAAAAGAAAAGTTACCCAACATTTCAAAGAAAGTCCCATGACGCTCAGTCTTACCAACTCTTTCTATATCTGCAGTTCTAACACACTTTTGAGAAGATGTAGCTCTATTATTCTTCATTTTCTTCTCACCAGTAAAGTATTTCTTTAGAGGAGCCATTCCTGCATTAATTAACAACAATGAATCATCATCTATAGGAATTAATGGAAACGACTTTAAGAGAGTGTGTCCCTTTTTATTTCCAAAAAAATTCAAATATTTGCTTCTTAATTCGTTCATACCTAAGTTTTTCATCTTTTTACCTCAAACTTCCTGATTAATTATATTTTTTAAACTTATTGAATCGATTGCTTCATTTAATACTTTATCAATTTTATCGAAGACATAATAAGCATCGCACTTATCATCGCAATTAACATCTCCGCTAACACAATCACTTATTGTTATATTGCCTTCTAGCACTCTAAGAATATCACCAACTGTTAGCTCATCAAGGTCTCTAGTTATCTTATAGCCACCCTTAGGTCCTCTAGCCGATGAAATTAATCCTTCTTTTTTTAAGAGTCTTATTAATTGTTCCAAGTAATTTTCGGATAAATTTAATTTATCACTAATTTCTGATACAGAAATATATCCCCTAGAACTGTTACTAGCTAAATAACACATAGCCCTTAAACCATACCTGCCTCTTGTAGATAATTTCATTATATTTCACCTATACTGTAATCAAATCTTTTAAGGCTTCAAAATACTTATCGCCTATACCTCTAATATTTTTAATATCTTCAATTTTTTCAAATCTATTTTTCTTTCTATACTCAATAATAGATTCAGCTCTTTTGTCACCAATATTTGGCAGAGTCATCAATTCTTCCTTACTAGCAGTATTAATATTAATTAAGGCAGATTTCACACTAGTTTGTCCACTTTTGACTTGATTAGAATCATTGTTTTCCTCTGAATTGTCTTCATTCTTGTTAGGTATGTAAATTTTCATCTGATCTTCTAATCTTTCAGCAAGATTTAGTGTTTTATCATTCGCCTGATCAGTCATACCACCTGCTTTTTTAATCAAATCCTCAAGTCTTTCTCCATCTTCAATCTCATAAACTCCAGGATTTTTAATTTCACCTGAAATATAAACTTTCTTATCGAGTTTTTCTTTAGGGACTTTCTCAACAGCTTCGTGCTTTTGACTTTTATCATCTGTTTGTTCTAGGTCATTTTGATCTTCTATGTTTATTTGTTCAGACTTATTAAAAAGCCCAGTAACATCTTTAGAATATAAAAAATTTGCAAGCAATAAAAAAACTGCAATTATTAATCCATATATAATCTTATCTTTTTTATCCTCAGACATAAAATACTCCTAGAAGGATTTGGGAGATTATTTCTCCCACAAATTATCTAAATCATAGAATTGTCTATTTTTTATCGTGAAGATGTGAACAATAATATCTCCAACATCAAGGAGAATCCATTCACCTTCTCTCAAGCCTTCTTTAGAAATTAAAGAATATCCTTCTTTTTCTAAATCATCTTCAATATAATCCGCCAAGGCCCTTGTTTGATTAATACTAGCACCACTTGCTAATACAAATGTATCAGCGATTGAAGAGCCTTCAAGATTTATCACCTTTACATCTTCAGCTAATTTATCGTCTAATGTTTTTAATATTATATCTAGCTTATCCATTTTTCTCCCTTATTAAATAATTTCTTGCACTGATAGTTAAAGGATTAATAAAACTATCAATGTCAATTAAGTACTTTATATTATGATTCAAGCACGCTAAAATACCTTCATCTAAATTTTCAAAAGCTTTTTTTCTAATATCTTCTACGCCAGGATAAGATCGAGCCTCTTCTATCGCATCTGCTATAAATACAATTTTTTCTAAATCGGTCATATTTTCTTTACCAGTCGTATGATATTTGATAGCTTCAAGTACATCCTTATCTTTTACATTATACACTTTTTTTGCTACTTCTGCTCCTAAAAAAGAATGAACTACTGGCATAGAATTCCTGATATCCACTTCTTTTGGCAAATCAACATCAAATTCTTTCAGATACTTTTCTTCGTTATATTTCGCACAATCATGTAGAAAGCAAGCTAATTTAACTTTTTCCTTATCAATTTTCATATTTTTCGATAATTCTAAGGCACATGCTATTACTCTTAAGCTATGTTTATATCGTTTTTCTCCAATATCATTAATTAATTTTGCTTTGTATTTATCATAATCAAACATATAAACCTCTTTTTTCGATAATATATTTAACATTATCACTAACTAGATACTTTATGCTTAGCCTATCCTTGACCAATTGTCTTATAAGAGTTGATGAAATATTAATATTCAAATTATTAATGAGGAAAATATTTGGATTGTCTTTTCTGATTTCATCTACTTTTCTAACCAATTCACTATCTTTATCTATATTGCTTCTAGTAAAAACTATTATTTTTTCACCTAAAATATCCTTGTAATTCTTCCAGGTATCAATAGTTAGGAAAGAATCTTCACCCATGATATAGAAAACATCATCTTTGTTAAATTTTTCCTTAAAGTATCTAATTGTTTCATGGGTATATCTTATAGTATCATCTGTTGACTCAAAAGTAGAAAGGACAATTTTATCATTGTCCTTTATAGCTTCACTAACCATTTCTACTCTAATATTAGTATCGGTCTTTTTCTTGTTTTTCTTGTGTGGAGGATTAGAACTTGGAAGAATAATAACTTTGTCAAGCTTCATAAAGTTAATTGCGTTTTCTATTACAATTAGGTGTCCTGTATGAATGGGATCGAAAGTCCCTCCATATAGTCCAATTCTCATTATAGTCCGTACTTATTGTCTTCGTTTTTTCTATATAAGGTAAAAATGGAACCTAAATGTGATATAAATTCAGAAGAGGTCTTATCAATTATAGTATCTATAATTTCATCTTGATCATCCATATTATTATTTAGGATTTTGATTTTAATAAGCTCTCTTGCTTGAAGTGCTTCATCAATAGCTTTAATTAAATCATCAGTTACTGAAAATTTACCTATATTTATAATCGGTTTAAAATCGTGGGCTTCTTGTTTAAGAAAAGCTCTTTGTTTACCTGTTAACATCTTGCCTCCTATTCGTAGTATTCAAATACCAAGTCTCCAAAAGCAACACTGTCGCCCTCTTGGATACCCATTTCTTTCAATTTATCAAAAACTTCCATCTCTCTAAGAGTTTTTTCAAAGTACATCTTTCCATCATAATCGTCTAAATCTACTTTTTCTAGAAGTTTATCAACTCTCTTGCCATCTACAACGTAAATATCATTTTCTTTTCTAAAGTTTAAATCAAATTCAATTTCTTTGTCGTAATATTGGTTCAAGAAATCATTATCTACCTCTTCCATCGGATCAAACTCTTTGATTTTACTATTAGCCAATAGTTCTGATACAGCATCTATCAACTCTTTTATACCTGTTGTTGTTGCTGCCGATATTTTATAGATATCATATTTATCAGAAAACTCCTTTATAAATGATGAAGCATTATCATTAAAGTCCAAATCAGACTTATTTAAAGCTATAAGCATTGGTTTTTCGGCCAATTTTTCATTATATAGTTTTAGCTCCTCATTAATCATATTAAAATCATCTATAGGATTTCTACCCTCAATTCCAGAAATATCTACAAGATGAACCAAAACTCGACATCTTTCGATGTGCTTTAAGAAATCATGACCTAAGCCATTTCCTTCATTAGCTCCCTCAATAAGACCTGGTATGTCCGCTACTATAAAAGACCTTTCGCTATCTATATTAACAACACCTAGATTAGGATCTATAGTTGTAAAGTGATAGTTAGCAATTTTAGGTTTCGCCTTGCTAATTACAGAGATCAAGGTAGACTTACCAACATTTGGAAGTCCTACTAAACCAACGTCTGCTAAAATCTTTAGCTCAAATATTAGTTCAATTTCTTGGCCAGCCCTTCCTTTTTCAGCAAATCTTGGAGCTTGCCTGATAGAGTTTTTAAAATGAACATTACCTCTACCACCTCTGCCTCCTTTAGCTATAATAAATTCCTCACCATCTTCATTCAAGTCTTTTATTATTACCTTGCTTTCAGCTTCTCTTACTAAAGTCCCTACAGGAACTTTTATTATTAAATCTTCGCCTTTTTTACCAAATTTTTTGCTTTTACCACCAGCTTCACCATTTTGAGCCTTATATTTAGTTTTATATCTAAACTCATCAAGGGTAGATAGATTTCTAGTAGCTTTTATTATTATTGAACCACCATCGCCACCATCGCCACCAGCTGGTCCGCCATTTGGTTCATACTTTTCTCGTCGCCAAGCAACGGCTCCGTTTCCGCCATCACCTGCTTTAAGACTTACTCTTGCGTAGTCAATCATATTTATATCCTCTCATAAAAAAAGGCTTGCCAATTGGCAAGCTGTGACTTCTAAGCGATATCTGCTTTGTCGTAAACAGAAACTTGTTTTCTGTTTCTTCCTTTTCTTTCGAATTTAACAACACCTTCACATGAAGCATAAAGAGTATCATCAGCACCCTTTTTAACATTGTTACCTGGGTGGATTTTTGTTCCTCTTTGTCTAACTATGATTGTTCCAGCGTTAACAAATTGTCCATCACTTCTTTTAACACCTAGTCTTTTAGCATTAGAATCTCTACCGTTCTTTGAAGAAGAAACTCCTTTTTTGCTTGACAATCTTTGTAAATTTATATTTAATATCATTTCATGTCTCCTTATAATTTAATTTTACGTAATCGCTATAATTACCTAGCAAAGTCTCCACACCCGTTGCGAAATAGTCAAAAACCACATCAATTTCATCATTCTTATCTGGACTAAAAAGTCTTAATAAGTCACCATCATCTACAAATTCAACCTCTGTAGCATACTTATCAAGTGTATTGACGCAAGCATAAGCTAATATCGTAACTGCTGAGCAAACTATATCGCTGCCATGCTCAGCAAAATCAGCATGGCCTCGTATTTCAAATCCTACTTTTCTTTCTTTATCGACTAACAAACTAACATTAATCATTAAAGATTTATGCTATCAATTTTTACTAAAGTATAAGGTTGTCTGTGACCGTGTTTTTTTCTGTATTGTTTTTTAGGTTTGTATTTGAATACAACAATCTTCTTATCTTTATTTTGATCTTCAACTGTTGCTGTAACCTTTGCGTTTTCAATTACTGGAGAACCTACTTTAACTTCGTCTCCTGAAACTAAAAGTACTTGGTCAAATTCAACGGTGTCGCCAACTTCGTATGGGAGTTTTTCAACTCTTACTAAGTCACCTTCTGATACTTTGTATTGTTTTCCACCTGTTTTAATTATTGCGTACATGGAAACCTCCTATTACTAAAATTCTCGCCAGTGTTGGGGATCAGTACCCGGACTGAGCGGTTTACTGATTCATAATACTATTAAAAGCTGTTTTTGTCAAGCTATTTCTATAATTTCCATACTATCTATGGCTTCATTTTCTAATTTTTCTATATCAAGATTTTCTTCTGATTTTTGTATATATTTTAGCTTTGGTTTTGTAACTGGTAAATCTGGAGCGAAAATTGAACAACAATCGTCGAAAGGCTCAATAGCTTTTTCATATGCTTCAATTTTTTCACAAATTTCAATTATGTCTTTCTTATCCATAGCAATCAATGGCCTTAGTATTGGTAGGCTGCTTGATTCATTAATAACTGAGACTGATTCTATAGTTTGACTTGCTACTTGGCCAAGACTCTCACCTGTAATTAAAGCTTGATATTCATATTTTTCTGATATCTTGTTGGCTATTCTCATCATAAACCTACGAGATAAGATTGTCGTTTCTCTTCTTGGGCAATTTTTACTTATAGCCTTATAGATTTCTGCAAGATTTACAGAATAAACTGTCATCTTTCCTGTATAAGCTGATAAGATTTTTGCAAGATCCATTGCCTTCTGATGAGCTCTTTTTGATGTAAAAGGATAGGAGTGAAAATGTATAGCATTTATATTCATACCTCTTTTTGCCATCAAGTATCCCGCTACTGGTGAATCAATTCCTCCTGATAAGAGTAGTAAACCTTCACCACTAGAGCCTAATGGTAGGCCTCCAAGTCCCTTAATTCTTCTAATATAAATGTAGGCAGATGATTTTATATCAATAAAAACTGTAAAATCCGGCTTATGAATATCAACTTTCAAATCTTTAAACTCTGCCAAGATATCTCCACCTATTTCTGCACTAAGTTTAGGAGAAGTTAGACTAAAGGATTTATCTGTTCTTTTGCTTTCTACCTTAAAAGTTAAACCCTGATCCATCTTATAGTATTTGATTAATTGTATGCTTGTTCTGCTAATATCTTCAATTGTCTTCTCGCATTTGACAACTTCTGAAATATATGCTATTCCAAATACTTTTTTAATCTCTTTTATTAGACTATCAAACTTATCTTTATCTGCCTTAATATATAGCTTTGAAGATTCGGTATACATATCATAATAGCCAATCTCTCTTATATTTCTTTTAATATTATTTGTAGCTGTCTTGTAAAAAACATTCCTATTCTTACCCTTTAGAAATATTTCTCCAAAACTTATTGCTAATAAGTGCTCCATCACATAAACTCCCTTATCATTTCAATTCCACTTTTTAGAACATCTGCTGTTTTATCCAAGTCTTCAAAACTTATGTATGAAGAAAAAGAAAACCTAATAGCTCCATCAATATATGCCTTATCAAGATCAATAGCCCTTAAAATTCTATTATCTTCTCCCTTAGAGCATGCCGAGCCAGATGATACATAAATCTCAGAATCCTCCAAATAATGAACTAAGACTTCTGCCTTTATATTTTTAAAAGCAACATCTAGAATATATGGCGAGCTATCATTTTCTGGACTTATAATATAAGAATCGCTTATATGACTATTAATCTTTTCTCTAAGATAGGAATTAAGTTTTTGGATATAAGCATATTCCTTATCAACTGTTTGTTTTTTAATGGCAACTCCAGCCGCATATATAGCCTGGTGATTATCAGTTC
The DNA here is from genome assembly GCF_000159095.1 of Anaerococcus tetradius ATCC 35098. Taxonomy (GTDB): domain Bacteria; phylum Bacillota; class Clostridia; order Tissierellales; family Peptoniphilaceae; genus Anaerococcus; species Anaerococcus tetradius. The sequence goes on from NZ_GG666295.1 coordinate 241,596, forward strand.
CGGAAGAGATAACTTGTTGTCTTCCGCCATAGATAATAGGTTTAATTTTTGCTATGAATTTATTACTAATATAAAGACCACCAACTCCCTTAGGCCCATGGAACTTATGGGCACTAAAACTCATTATGTCACAAGATAATTTAGCGACATTGCAATCAATTTTGCCAAGAGCTTGGGTCGCATCTATATGTAGACAAATATTTTCGTCATAGTCTTTAATAATTTTACTAATTTTTTCAATATCCTGTATTGTTCCTATTTCGTTATTAACATAAATTATTGAAACTAGTTTTATATTATCATTTAACTTATTCTTTAAATCTTCTAGGTCTATAAAGCCATACTTATCATTTTTTAAATAGATAACTTTTTTATATTTATAATTATTGAAAGCATCAAAAACTGAGGAATGTTCGATACTAGTTGTTATAGCCGTATTTTCCAAAGAAGCAAAAGAAGAGATTACTATATTATTTGATTCGCTAGCACCCTTGGTAAAATATATCTCATTTTCCTTAGCATTAATGACTTTAGCGAATATTTTCTTAGTCTCTTTTATTAAATTTTCCGATTCCATTCCGAAGGAATGAATAGAAGATGAATTAGCATAGAAATTCTCTGCCACATCTATTTCCGCTTCTATAGCCTCTTTGTACATTTTAGTTGTTGCTGCATTATCTAAGTATATCATGACTTACTCCTTAACTTCTATATTATATTATAACCCCTGACAATTACAAATAATAGTATAATAATAACATGATTACCTTTAAGAAAAGATATTATAGTAAAAATTTAAAAGAAAACGAAATGATTTTAGATATTGAAACGACTGGTCTAGATTCTAGAGTAGATAAATTAGTCCTTCTCGGTCTTATAGAAAAAAATTATGACAAGACATATATAGTCCAATACTTTGCCCAAAATGACGACGAAGAAGAAAGGCTTCTTAAAATATATCTTAAAAAAATCAAAAATAATACACTAGTTACCTATAATGGAGATACTTTTGACCTTGCTTTCTTAAACAATAGACTTATAGATCATAAGTTATTCCCAGTCTTAGTAGATTGTGTAGACCTGTTGAAAGTTGTAAAAAAATATAGGAAATTTTTCGACTTTGATTCTTTAAAATTAACAGATATAGAAAAACTCGTAAATTTTCATAGAGACGACCCTTCAAGATACAAGAGTATAAGTAAGTTAATTAATGATACTGATAAGAGAGATAGACCATATCCAATTATGAAACACAATGAAAATGATTTAATAGCTACAGAGCTTATAAGAAATATTGAATCCTACTTTATTGAAAAATTAAGTATAGAAACAAAATACTCAACAATATCCTTGCTGGATTCCTATATTAATAATGACATAGCAAATCTCAAATTCAAAAGCGACAAGACCATGGATTCGGCTTACTTTTATGGTGATAATTACGAACTTGTTATAGACGGGCAAGAAATTATAATTAATCTTCAAGTTTTATACGGACGTTTTAATAGTAAATCGACAGGTTATGTTTCTATCAATAATTTTAATATTGTAAATTCTTCGATGACAAAGGTCGATGAACATTTCCTTATCATTAAAGAAAAATATACTTACACTTATTTAAACATCCTAAAATTAGCTAAAAAAATAATTGAGAATCACTTATGATTCTCAATTTGCCAATCAATTTCTTTCATATTATTATCTCTCAAGAATTTATTTGTCTTAGAAAACACCTTAGATCCAAAGAATCCCCTATAAGCTGAAAGCGGAGAGGGATGGGCTGAAGTTAGAATTAAATGCCTTCGATTATTTATAAGTTTTGTCTTTGATCGTGCATTCGCTCCCCAAAGGATAAATACTATTGGTTTTTCTCTTTGATTTAGAAGGGCTATAATCCTGTCCGTAAGTTTTTCCCACCCCCTATCCTTATGAGAATTAGGTGATTTTTCTCTAACCGTAAGGACAGTATTCAAAAGTAGAACACCTTGCTTAGCCCATTTTGTAAGATTACCATTATCTGGTATGAAAAGACCCAAGTCATCACGCAATTCCTTGTATATATTTAAAAGTGATGGTGGTATTGGGACATCCTTCTTTACCGAAAAAGAAAAACCATGAGCTTGACCCCTTCCGTGGTAAGGGTCTTGGCCTAGGATTACAACCTTTACATCTTCATAAGCCACATATTTTAGAGCATTAAATATATCATACATATCTGGATAGATATTATAATTTCTATACTCTCTAATCAAAAATTTTCTTAAATCTTGATAATAAGGCTTATCCCATTCATCTTTTAGAAGCTTATCCCAATCATTACCTATCTTTACGGTCATTTGATTTTTCTCCATGAAGCATAATATAAATGATCATAAGTCCACATCCGACAGTTACAAATATATCTGCTACATTAAAAACTGGGAAATTCACAAAAGAAAATTCTATAAAATCAACAACGTAAGCTTGGAAAAGTCTATCATAAAAATTCCCAATTGCTCCAGAAATAATCATAGCCATGGCTATATTTAAGATAGGTGGATTTTTTTTAATATTCTTTACGAAATAATAAATCAAATAAAGAACAATGCTTATGGTTAAGATTACAAACAAGATTCTTTTATCTTGTAATATACCAAAAGCTGCTCCCCTATTTTCTAAGTATGTGAGATTAATCAATTTACTTTCTATTGGATTAACCATTAAATTCTTGACTGCATAAATTTTCGTGAGTCGGTCAAGCACTATACCCACAACAATAATTAAAAAATATATCATAATAATTTCCTATACACTATGTGATAGTTACCCTTCTTACTTAGGCCAGTAACCTCATCAAATATAAAACGACCTTCTTTTCTTACAGATATAAGACTAGCTTCACTAACCTGATAAGAAGGGTCAACAATAATTTGATGGTCGACTTTAACCATCCTACCAGTTATTAAGACTTTAGCCCTAGATCTTGAGCAATTAAGAATTTGCGAAATAATATTATCCAACCTTAATGAAGATACGAATCCACTTGAAGATGAGAATTCGGATTCTTTTAGGAGCAATCGTCCATCTTCCTTAATATGTATATCAATACTTTCATTTTTGATTTTCGATAGATTATATTTAACAAAATTCGCTTCGCTAGCAAGGAGGGCGAACTCTACTTTTCCATCTAAAACGGAAATATCTCCAATACTTTCTCTATCCAGACCCAGACTAATAAGAGCTCCTAACACATCTGGATGCTTTATATCTTTGCAATTAAAGCTTAAAATTTCTATATAATCATGAAGATTTAGTGGCAGATAGTAATAATTCGCCACAAATATCTTTCGCTCTGCTTCTGAGTGTCCCCCAATAAAAGTAAGGTCGATATTGTTTTTTTTAGCAATACTTTCAATCACTTCCCTTTCGTAAGGATCTAAGAAAAAGCTTGAAAGCTCGTTTCTACTATAAAAAGCTCTTTCTAGTATAGAGATAGCTTTTTTAATTGTAGATTTTTTTGACTTATCTTTAATAAAATTTAAGTTATATTCTAAACTCATAAAAAAGAAAGATCGATTTTTTAGATCGATCTATAGTTGATTATAGTTTCCTTCAGATATTTGATCAGTCACAGCTGGATCTATTTCTACACCATTAGGACTGATAACAAATATTCCTTTTGTAACTTTTTCAACAGTTCCATTTAATGCATAAATAGCACCGCTAACAAAATCAAATATTTGTCTTCTCATGTCTGCTTCAACCATCTCTAGGTTTAAAACCACAACTTTTTTGTTTAAGATATCATCAATAACTTTTGGGGCATCTGTTTCATAATCTAGTGGTTCTTGAATTGAAATCCTAACAGAGCCTGTTGCTTGAAAATTCTTATCTGTCATATTAACTATATTATCTCCTCTTCTTGATGATCTTGTATTTCTAAATGATGATGTAGTACTCTTAAAACTATCTGTAAATGATGGCTTGTAGGTACTTATATTATCATCAGCTTTGTAATCACTGTCTGAGAAGAATGAACCATAAGTTTCTTTCTTTTCGGATTTTTCTTCCTTCTCAGATTTTCCGCTATCTTGCTTAGATTCCTCTAAATCATCGTAGTATAATTGATCTTCATCATAATCATCATACTTATCATCAATACCTATAAATTCCTTAAACCTTTCTAGCATAATTACTTCCTTTGCATTTTTTCATATTTCTACTTATATTATAACTTATATTAGAAAATTTTTCGAATTTAATATTCATTTTTTAAATCTCTACCCATTAAATCTTTGACTGATTCATTAGGAGATTTTCCATTAAATAGAACTTCATAGATTTCTTTGGTTATTGGCATATCAATATTATGTTTTTTAGAAATTTCATATACCACTTTAGTAGTAGGAATTCCTTCCACAACCATTTTTATCTTACAAGCTACATCCTCTAGGCTATATCCCTCACCGATTAGCCTTCCAGCCCTATTATTTCTAGAATGCTTGCTTGTAGCTGTAACAATAAGATCTCCTATTCCAGAAAGGCCATTAACAGTTTTATCTTTAGCTCCAAAATACTTAGCAAATCTTTCCATCTCGTGGATACCCCTTGTTATTAAAGCAGCCTTTGCATTATCCCCATAGGACAAGCCATCAGCCATTCCTATACCAAAAGCTAATATGTTTTTGATACTAGAAGCAATCTCAACACCGATAAGGTCTGTTGAAGTATAAACCCTGAAGTAATCCCTATTAAATATTTCTTGTATATCTTTAGCTAAATTAATATCATCAGATGCACAAACCACTGTAGTAGGCATCTTCTTAATCACTTCTTCTGCATGAGATGGCCCACTAACAATCGCATAAGCAAGGTTTCCAAAAATTTCTTTAAATATTTCTGAAATCCTCAAATGACTATCCATCTCTAGCCCTTTTGAAAGATTAATGATAACTTTCTCATCAGTTATAAAATCACTTAAACTTTCATATACTGATCTAATGTTTTGAGTTGGTATAGCATTGATTATATACTTATTCCTAAATACATCTTTAATATTATTGCTTGCTTTTACATTTTTATTTAATTGTACCTCTGGAAAATACTTCAAGTTACAATGATTATGATTAATAGATTCGACTACATCTCTATCCCTTGCAAAAATTAAGACATCTTCTTTATCGCTTAATAAGTTTGCAATAGCTGTTGCCCAAGATCCTCCACCTACTATAGAAATTTCCATATCACTCCTAAAATATCTTTTTCTCTTCACCAAGTTTAAGTCTTTTAATATTATCTTTGTGTTTGTAAACAACCAACATTGCAATCAGTGATACAGCAAGAGATAAATAAGCATACCTATAATTAAACAATACAAGGATCGCTGCAATTATAGCTGTAATTATAGATGCTAAAGAAACTATCCTAAATACCAAAACTATGGCTATGAAAATGACCAATAGCATTAAGGCTAGTTTAAAATCTATAGCAAGTATGGCACCGAAGGATGTTGCAACACCCTTACCAGATTTAAAATGAAGGAATATGCTATACATATGACCTATAACAACAAAAAATAAGCTAACTGCTTGACCTAAGTCAGCACCTAATTTTTTTCCTATTATACAGGCTATGGTTCCCTTCAAGAAATCAAACAAAAATGTTAGAAATCCTGCTCTTCTACCAAAATTCCTCAAGGCATTTGTTGCTCCTACATTACCTGATCCAAGTTTTCTAATATCAGTCTTAAAGAATATTTTCCCTACAATATAACCAAATGGCAAGGAGCCTAGCAAGTACGAAATTATAGCTATTATAATAATCATATCACTCACCTTTTTGTTTAAATACAAAACTAAATGGAACACCTACAAGGCTGTAGTTTTGTCTGATTTGATTCTCCAAATATCTATTGTATGAAAAATGAACTAGTTCTCTATCGTTAATTGAAAGCATAAACTTTGGTGGAGCTGTTGATACTTGTGATATATAGTAAATTTTAAGTCTCTTGCCCTTATCTTGTGGTGGTGGATTTAGTAAAATTGCATCTTGAAGAATGTTATTTAAAACTCCTGTTTTTATTCTAGTATGGTAATTATTTGAAACAATCTCAAACAATTCTAGAAGCCTATCAATCCTGTTATTTTCTAAAACTGATATAAAGACAATCGGTGCATATGGAGCAAAAGATAGTTTTTCTCTTATATCTTTTTCCATGTTTTTCATCGTATTAGTGTCTTTGTCAACCAAATCCCACTTATTTACTGCTATAATTATCGCCTTTTTGTTGTTGTGAGCATAACCGGCAATCTTTGCGTCTTGTTCAGTTACTCCGACATTTGCATCAATTAAGAACAAACAAATTTCTGCACTATCAACTGCATCGAAGGTCCTCTGGTTGGCATAATACTCTACGCTTTCTTTAACCTTGGACTTTCTTCTTAGGCCTGCAGTATCTATAAGTACATAATTATTTCCATTATAGGTCCAGTAGCTATCAACAGCATCCCTGGTCGTCCCAGCAATATCAGTAACTATCATTCTTTCTTCATTCAAAAGCAAATTCACCAAAGATGATTTTCCTGCATTTGGTTTCCCAATTATTGCAATTCTTGTTTCATCTTCGATTTTTTCATAGGCTTCAAAATCTATATATGAAACTATTTTATCAAGCAAATCTCCCAAGCCCTTACTTTGTTCAGCTGAAATCATAAGCAAATCATCAAAACCAAATTGATAAAAATCATATATCTCATCTGGCATTTTGAAAGAATCTATTTTGTTTGCAACTATAATTACAGGCTTGTTGTACTTTCTAACTTCATTTGCTATATCAACATCATGAGGGTTTGGACCTTCTCTTCCGTCAACTACAAATAAAACTAAATCAGTTTCTAGCAAGGCTTTTTCAACTTGTGACTTGACTTCAGCATTCATTATTTCCTTATTAGAAATATCAAGGCCACCAGTATCTACTAAAAGAAACTCCTTGTTTTGCCATTCAACTTTATCTACTATTCTATCTCTAGTCACTCCTGAAATGTCTTCAGTGATGGACTTTCTCTTTCCAACTAATCTGTTGAAGAGAGTACTTTTCCCTACGTTAGTCCTACCAACCAGGGTTACAATCGGCATAGCCATAATTAACCTCCATAAACTGGAAACTACTAGTTAAATTAAAGTTTTTTCCTAGTAAAAACAAAATCCCAGTAAATTTAATTTTAGCTTGTATCTACATATTAATAGTAGATGTGTCTTAGCTTTTTAAATCCTTTAGAATTAAGAATTAGATTTTTCTAACTCTCATTAGCTTTTTATCTTTAACTTTTTTGTCTAATTTCTTTATGAAGAACACAGATATTGTTAAAAATATCAATACAAATATTAAAGTCAACAAGTTAGAATCCATTCCTGTATTTTTAAGAAAAACATTTGGAATAATAGCTCCTACTAACATCATGACAACAGGAAATATATAAACAAAGGCTGTTAATTTTGTAACCTCGCTTGAGGAACCTTCGATTATAACTTTATCCCCTTTTTTGATATCTTCATAAGAAAATACTTGTATCTCCGTAGTTTTCTTCTCGGCACATGTCCCTCTCGCAGCACATGCACCGCAGGCACCATTCCTAAATATTTGTACAGTCAAATTTCCATTATCATTTTCTAGAACGATTCCTTCTTTTCGAACTGTATCCATATGAATTACCTTAATTTTATATTAAGTTCTTTTAGGGCTTTCTCGTCAACAATACTTGGTGCTTCTGTTAAAGGACAAGTAGCAGATTGTGTCTTTGGGAAAGCTATTATATCTTTAATATTTTCTGTCTTAGCAAAAAGCATTACAAGTCTATCTAGTCCATAAGCTAGTCCAGCATGTGGTGGTGTTCCATATTGAAGGGCTTCAATAAAGAATCCAAATTTATTCTTTATATCTTCTTCAGATAGCTTTAAAGCTTCAAAAACTTTTTCCTGGAGATCTGAGTTGTTGATTCTTACAGAACCGCCACCCATTTCATCACCATTTATTACTATATCGTAGGCTTGAGTTCTAACCTTTTCAGGCTCTGTCAACAATAGATCTATATCTTCTTCGTTAGGCATAGTGAATGGATGGTGTTGAGCAACATACCTGTCTTCCTCTTCGCTATATTCAAACATTGGGAAATTTACTACCCAACAAAGGGCAAATTCTTTTTCTATTAAGTTATTGTCTTTTGCAACTTTACGTCTTAGTGCTCCCATGGCATCTAATACTACTTTGTTTTTATCTGCTGCCAAAAGAATTAAATCTCCATCTTCGATAGCAAGTTTTTCTTTAAGATTTGCTAACACTTCATCAGTTAAGAATTTTTTAATAGATGATTGAACTTCATCTGAATACTTAATATATGATAAACCCTTCAAACCATAATCCTTGACAAAATCTGTTAACTTGTCAAGTTGTTTTCTTGAATAGTTATCGGCAATAGCCTTAAAATTAATAGCTCTTACAGACTTACCATCGCTTGTATTATCGGCAAAGACCTTAAAATCAGAATCTTTGAAAATCTCGCTTACATCTTGGATTTTATATCCATATCTTAAATCAGGTTTATCTGATCCATATGAATTAATAGCTTCTGAGTAATCCATCCTATCAATAGGTAATTTTAGGTCATAATCAGTGTACTTATCGAATAATTCTTTTAGTAAACCTTCATTCATAGCTATAACATCATCTTGGTCTGAAAAGCTCATTTCCATATCTAGTTGGGTAAATTCTGGTTGTCTATTTGCTCTCAAGTCTTCATCCCTAAAACATTTAACAACTTGGAAATATCTATCTAAAGATCCTATCATTAGTATTTGTTTTAGTAATTGAGGAGATTGAGGAAGGGCATAGAACTTTCCTTCGTTAATTCTTGAAGGTACAAGATAATCTCTAGCTCCCTCAGGAGTTGGCTTTGTCAAAAATGGAGTCTCAACCTCTGTAAACTCATTATTGTACATATACTCTCTTATAGTTCTTACTATATCACTTCTTAACTTTAAGTTTCTTTGTACTGAAGCTTTTCTAAGATCAAGATATCTATACTTTAATCTTAAATTCTCGCTAACATCATCATCGTCTTTGATATAGATTGGTGGTGTTTTAGCCCTATCTAAGATATTAATCTTATCAGCTATTATTTCTATTTCTCCAGTTGCTATATCTGGATTCTTAGACTCCCTTTCATGTACTGTTCCCTTTACTTCAAGTACATATTCTTGTGCTAGGGAACGTGCCTTTTCGTAATTGTCCTTATCTTCATCTCTTACTACAATTTGAGTAATACCTGTCTTATCCCTTAAATCTATAAATACAAGAGATCCTAGATTCCTTTTTTTGGCAACCCAACCCATTAATACAACAGAATCACCAACATTTTCTACTCTAAGATCTCCACACATATTTGTTCTTTTAAATTCCATACTACCTCCTATACTAAAAACGGATTATTATCTAGTTCAAAAGCTAGACTTGTTTCTTCACCATGGCCAGGATAAATTTTTGTATCCGGTTTAAAGCCAGCTAACTTGTTTTTTATCGAATCAATTATTTGAGGATAACTTCCTCCTGGAAAGTCAGTCCTTCCAATTGAAAGCCTAAATAGGGTATCCCCGGAAAATATTATATCACCAATTTTATAAGACATCGAGTCAAGGGTATGGCCCGGAGTTTTTATTGCCATTATATTATACTCACTAAATATTTCTCCATCTTTTAAATATTTATCAATCGGAACATGCAAGTCAAAAGAATATGCCAAATTATAGTCTTTATCATTCGCTATTTCCTTAGCATCTTCTGATGCATAGACATCCACCTTATAAAGATTTTTAAAATATTCAAGACCTAATACGTGATCAAAATGAGTATGGGTTTGAATTATAAATTTGATATTAATCTTATTTTCCTTAATATACTCTTCTACCCTCTTACTTGGATATGCACAATCGACAAGAAATCCATCATTATCATCATCGCTTACAACATACATATTAGTCATAACAGGACCTTCTACAAATTTTCTAATTTTCATCAAACAATCCTTTCGCTATCCAAAATAATGGTTACAGGTCCATCATTAACTAGGCTAACTTCCATGTGGGTTTGAAAAATTCCAGTCTTTACTTCAAATCCTTCTTCTTTAAGCTGATTTATTAGTATTTCATAATATTTTTCAGCCTTATCTGCCTTGGCAGATTGACTAAATGATGGTCTGTTACCTTTTCTTGCGTCCCCATAGAGGGTGAATTGAGAAACCATTAGTATTTCTCCACCAACATCTTTCAATGAAAGATTCATTTTCCCTTCATTATCTTCAAATATCCTCAACTTAGATATTTTCTTTTTTATATATTCTATATCTTCTTCTTTGTCAGTATCTTTGACTCCTAAAAGTATCATAAAGCCATATCCTATTTCAGATACAAGCTTATTATCAACACTAACACTCGCTTTTTTTACTTTTTGTATTACTGCTCTCATTAATTTTTAACCCTATATACATTGTCAACTGTCTTTAAAGCCTTCAATTTAGTTATCAAGTCTGACAGTTGATCCATATTATTCACTTCAAGTATTAAATCTATAATTCCCTCGTCTTGATCAGTTCTAGCATTTATTGCTAAAATATTTATATTTACAGTAGACATCATCTTTGTAATATCATAAAGAATAGATGGCGCATTTGATGTTAAAATCTGAATCTTAACTGGAAATTTATCTTCTCTAGTATTTTGCCAGTAGACATCAATTAGTCTTTCTGGGGACTTCAAATTGATTATATTAGGGCAAGTCTTGACATGAACAGATATTCCATTTCCCTTTGTTATAAAGCCTATAATAGGATCCCCAGGAACTGGTGTACAACACTTAGCAAGTTTAACCTCGATATTTTCTTCCAAATCGCTTACCCTAATTTCACTAGAGCCACTATTTTTTATTTTCCTATCTGTAAACTCAATTGCTTTTGTTTCATCATTTATCTTTTTCTCATCTGCTTCAAACTTTAATAATTTTTGTGTTATTTGTTCAACGTTTGTTTTGCCGTAACCAACAGATGCATACATCTCATCTTCTGTTGGATAGCCCAAATCATTTGCAATCTTTTTAATCCACTCATCTTTTAGTAAGGATTTATAGGCTTGCCTATTCTTTTTAATTTCCTTAATAACAGAGTTTTTACCTATTTCTATATTTTCTTCTTTATCGTTTCGCTTGAAGAATTGTTTGATTTTATTTTTAGCTTGATTGCTTTTTACAATATTTAGCCAGTCCCTTGATGGGCCATGAGAATTTTTAGATGTTATGATTTCAACCAAATCTCCAGTTTTAAGTTTATATGTTATTGGAACCATCCTGCCATTAACTTTTGCTCCAACACATTTGTTACCGACTTCTGTATGAATCTTGTAGGCAAAATCAATAGAACATGCATCCATAGGTAGGGAATAGACTTCTCCAGCAGGAGAGTAGACATATATTTCTCTAGAGAAAAAGTCGTTTTTGAGGGTTTCCATAAACTCTTGATTATTTTCGTCTTTTCCACCCTCTTGTTGCCATTCGACTATTCTTCTAAGAAAACTCATAGCATCGTCAAAGTCAGATTTTGTATTATTATTTTCTTTGTATCTCCAATGGGCTGCGACTCCATATTCACATTCTTTGTGCATTTTACGAGTTCTAATTTGAACTTCAAAAGGCCTCGAATCTTCACCAAAAACTGTTGTGTGCAAAGACCTATATCCATTAGGCTTTGGTTGGCCGATATAATCTTTTATCCTATTTGGAATTGGCCTCCACAGTGAATGAACCTTACCTAAGACAGCATAACATTCTGCTATAGTATCTACAATTACCCTTATAGCTGTTAAATCATATATTTCATCAAAGGCTATGCCGTTTCTTTCCATTTTTTTGTTTATTGAATACAAGGATTTAGGTCTGCCAGATATTTCAAAATTTATATTTGTACCAGATAAAGACTTACTAAGAGTATCGATTATTTCATTGATATAGGCTTCTCTTTCTCGTCTTTTAACGTTAACCATCTCTGCTAATTCATAATATTTTTCTGGCTCTTGATATCTGAAACACAAGTCCTCAAGTTCCCATTTCAAAGAATAAATTCCTAGTCTATGGGCAAGAGGAACATATATTTCCAAGGTTTCATCGGCTATTTGTATCTGCTTTTTCCTAGTCATATATTCTAGAGTTTTCATATTATGAAGCCTATCAGATAGCTTTATAAGGACGACCCTAACATCATTAGACATCGCCATTACCATTTTTCTGATATTTTCAGCTTGTTTTTCTTCCCTTGAAGTATAATTTAAATTTTTAAGTTTAGTAACGCCATCCACAAGAAAAGTTATCTCTTCTCCGAAAACTTCAGCCATTTGTTCTCTACTTACATCTGTATCTTCTAGTACATCATGCATAAGTCCAGCACATATGGTTTCATCATCGAGTTTCATCTCTGATAATTTTCTAGCAACGGCTATAGGATGAATAAAATAATCTTCACCAGAATTTCTCTTCTGTCCCCTATGATGTAATTCAGCAAAGTCATAGGCCTTTTTTATTAAATTAATATCAGACTTAGGATTATTCTTTAGAATATCTTTTTCAAATAATTTATATTCTTTATTAAAATCAGTTGCCATATTATCACCTTATGTCTATCAATTTAATCTGTAGACTTCTATTTCCTTTATATTCGTTGATATCAGGATAATAAACAATATCAATCTTATTAGCCTTAATTTTTCCATTAAACTTTAAAGATAAATACTCATAATCATCAAGAGCGTTGAACTTGATTGCATTAAAATATCTTCCATTTTGAAAAAGGCTTAGCCTCATAGTCTTTTTATCTTTACCAATCATAGCTATATCTGCTATATCTACTCCCTTATTAGCAAAAACCGGTCTTGGATTATCCTTACCAAAGGGCCTAAGTTTTTCTATACTTTCAGCAAATTCAAGTGATAGATTGCTAATCTTAATCTGAGCATCAATATTAATTATTTCCTCTAAATCCTTATTAGATAAATTAGCATTATCATTTAGAAATTTTCTAAAGTCGTCTAGTAAATCTTTTTCTATGGATAGTCCACAAGCCATAGGATGGCCACCAAAGGATTGAAGTTTATCAGCAAATGGAACAATCGACTCATGCATATCGTAAGTTTCTATAGACCTAGCTGAGCCTTTCAAGATATTTTCAGTTGAAGAGTCTGTAAATACAATAGTTGGTCTATAATATTTTTCTTTGATCCTGCCAGCTACGATTCCACATATACTTTCATCAATTGACGGCTCGTATATTACAAGCACTTGGTCTTTGTCATAAGAATTTTCTTTAACTATCTTATCACACTTATTTAGTCCATCTTCTGTTAAGCTTTTTCTTGTATTGTTAAGATCAACCAGCTCTTTTGCAAGTTCATGAATTTTATCAATATCCTCTTGCATCAGCAAGTCTATTGCAAGCTTTGCTGTAGCTAGCCTTCCTGTCGCATTCATTAAGGGGCCAATAATAAAACCAAGAGTATATTCAGTTACTTCTTTATCCCATCCAGCTTCTTCTAGTAGAGCCTTTATGGCATACTTTTTGGTACAATTTATTCTCTTTAGTCCTTCAATTACAAATATTCTATTTTCATCTGTAAGAGAGACTATGTCACATACCGTGCCCATTGCTACATATTCAAGAAGAGAGTTTAAGTATTCACTATCACCCTCAAGCCTTTGGTAGAGAGCCTGCATTAGCTTAAAGGCGACCCCGGCTCCACACAGGTCTTTAAAGGGATAACTACTATCAAGCCTATGGGGATTAATAACACAATCGGCATCTGGTAAAATTTGATTTACCCATCCTTCATTATCTTCCTTCTCAATTTGGTGGTGATCTGTAACTATTACTTTTATATTGTTTTCTTTGAGCTTTTTAATTTGCTCAAATCCTGTTATTCCATTATCACAAGTTATTACTAGAGAAACCTTATCTGAAATTGCTTTTTCACTCATACCATTTGATATGCCATATCCATCTTCTACCCTATGGGGTATGTCATAACTTATATTATCATAATAAAAAAGCAAGCCATCCAAAAGGGTCATTACTGAAGCAATTCCGTCTTGGTCATAATCACCAAAAATACGAATTTCTCCATTATTTTGGATAGTTTCTATTATTAAATCAACGGACTTTTGCATATCTGGTAAAAGTAGAGGGTCATGAAGTTTATCGAGGCTTGGTTTTATATACATATCAACGACTTTAGGATCTACTATATCCCTATTCGCTAATACTAATGCCTGTAACTTAGTTATGTCCTTATTTTTTAAATTATTTATGTAATTTTCTTTCTTATTGTATATATACCAATTAGCCATTTTGCCCCCTACTTATCATATAAACTATACTACATTAATTTATCTTATAAAGAAGAGAGGCTAAAGCCTCCCTAATCACATATCTATTATCGCCCTTACAGAATCTACTTCTATCTTAAGGTATGATTGGTTCATATTATTTCCAGTAACTACAAGCAAATAAGGATTATCTATTTCTATAACTTCAGCAATTATACCTGATTTTGTAATAATCTTTGAACCCAGCTTTAGATTCTCCTTGATAAACTTTTTGTTTTTGTCATCTGAAAGCTTATCTTTTATGCTTGTCTTATAATAATATATTAATAAAATTATTAGGATTAAATATTCTAATTTCATTAGTAACCATACTTTTCGTAGAACTCTTTCTTGTAATCTAAGAACTGATCATTCATTATTGCTTCTCTTATGTTTTCACACATCTTTAGTAAAAAATACAAATTATGGTATGAAAGTAGTCTAGCACCCAAAATTTCATTAACATTCATAAGATGTCTAATGTATGCCCTAGAATAATTTCTACATGTATAACAATCACAGTCATGATCTAATGCTGTAAAATCATCCTTATATGGAGCATTTTTTACAACTAATCTCCCCCTTGATGTAAGAGCTGTCCCATTTCTAGCAATTCTTGTTGGAAGTACGCAATCTGCCATATCAATTCCAGCCTGGAAAGATTCGAATAGATAATCTGGTGTTCCAACTCCCATATTGTATCTAGGCTTATCCTCTGGTAGAAGTGGTGTTGTAAAATTTAATATATCTATCATCTCTTCTTTCGTTTCACCAACAGAAAGTCCACCAATAGAATAGCCATCAAAGTCCATAGCTGTAGTTTCTTTTGCTGATATTTCTCTTAGATCCTTAAACATTCCCCCTTGAACAATACCAAACAAGGATTGATCAGGATGGGAGTGGGTTTTGTGATATTCTAACCCCCTCTTTGCCCATCTAAGGGTTCTTTTCATAGAATCTTCGACATAGTCATAAGAGGCCCTAGCATCGACACATTCGTCAAAGCTCATCATTATATCAGAGTGGATGTCATTTTGGATGCTTATAGATTTTTCTGGAGTAAATAAATGCTTGCTTCCATCAATATGAGATCTAAAAGTAACTCCTTCTTCTGTTATTTTTCTATTGTCGGAAAGAGAGAAGACTTGAAAACCACCTGAATCAGTTAATATTGGTCTATCCCAATTCATAAATTTATGAAGACCACCTGCTTTTTTCATTATATCCATTCCAGGTTTTAGGTAGAGGTGATAGGTATTTCCTAAAATAATTTTTGCTCCCATTTCCTTTAAGTCTTCTGGTGTCATGGTCTTTACTGTGCCAAGTGTGCCAACTGGCATAAATATCGGTGTTGGTATGTCCCCATGAGCTGTGTGGATAACCCCTACTCTAGCATTTGAATATTTATCTTTTTTAATTAATTCGTATTTTAAAGCCATATTTCTCCTTAATGAATGAACATGCAATCACCAAAAGAAAAGAATCTATACTCTTCTTTTACTGCATAGTTGTAAGCGTTGAGAATGATTTCTCTTGATGTAAAGGCAGCAACTAACATAATAAGGGTTGATTTTGGTAAATGAAAATTAGTTATTACGGAATCAACAACTTTGTATTCAAAGCCAGGATAGATAAATATGTCCGTCCAACCTGAATCTTCTCTAATCTCACCACATTTCTTAAAGACAGATTCTAGTGTTCTTATGCTGGTTGTTCCTACCGCTATAATTTTATTGCCATTTTTTCTACCTTCATTTATTATAGATGCTGTTTCTTTGCTTAAAGTATAAAACTCTGAGTGCATCTTATGATCGGTTATATCTTCTTCATTTACTGGTCTAAAGGTTCCAAGTCCAACATTTAAAGTCAAGAATGCTAGTTTTACTCCCTTATCTTCTATTCTTTTTAGTAATTCTTTTGTAAAGTGAAGGCCTGCTGTTGGTGCTGCTACCGAACCGGGATTTTTAGAGTAAACTGTTTGATATTCTTCAGGGTCTTTAAGTTTTTCTTTTATATATGGTGGCAAGGGAACATTGCCGAGCTTATCTAATATTTCATTGAAAATTCCATCATAAGTAAACTCAACTATCCTGTTGCCATCCTCTTTGATGTCTATTACCTTGCAAGATAGTTCTTCTGAAAATATAACTTCAGCTCCTATTTTCATCTTCTTGCCTGGTCTTACAAGAACCTCCCAGACCTTTCCTTCTATGTTGTGGAGCAAGAAAACTTCAATGGATTCTTCCTTGTCTTTTCTATGACCAAAAAGCCTGGCTGGTATAACACGCGTATCATTCATAACTAAAACATCGCCTGGATTTAGATAGTCAATAATATCATAGAAGTATTTATCCTCTATCGCTCCGTTTTTTTTATCTAAAACCATCATTCTTGCCCCATCCCTCTTATCTGATGGATGTTGGGCTATCAATTTTTCTGGTAAATAATAATCAAAATCTTCTGTTTTCATCTTACTCCTCTATTTTTAGACCATAGTGCTCATAGGCTTTCCTAGTCAAAACTCTTCCCCTAGGTGTCCTGCTTATAAAACCTATTTGCAAAAGATATGGTTCGTATACATCTTCTATAGTAACATTCTCAATTCCAGTTGAGGCCGCAATAGTATCAACTCCAACTGGGCCTCCTGCAAAATTATCATACATAGTCATAATTATTTTCTTATCCATAGTGTCAAGGCCCATAGGATCTATTTCAAGTAGTTCAAGGCCTTTTTTACTAGTTTCGTAGTCTATTTGATCGTTTGCCCTTACTATAGCAAAATCCCTGACCCTTTTTAATAGTCTATTAGCTATTCTTGGAGTCCCTCTAGAACGTCTAGCAATTTCTACTGCCCCCTTTTCATCAATAGCTATACCTAAAATTTGGGCAGATCTTTTAACTATAGTAGTCAAATCTTTTGTATCATATAAATTTAAGGCTAAGAGTACCCCGAACCTATCTCTAAGTGGAGCTGATAACATTCCTGCCCTAGTCGTTGCTCCAATAAGGGTAAACCTATCAAGGTCAATTCTAATCGACTGTGCATTGGGTCCCTTGCCTACAATTATATCTAAAACAAAATCTTCCATAGCAGAATATAAGATTTCTTCTACAGACCTATTAATCCTATGAATCTCATCTATGAATAAAACATCACCATCTGACAGGTTGGTTAGGATACTTGCAAGGTCAGATGGCCTTTCTATGGCTGGTCCGCTAGTAACTCTAAGATTAACTCCTAACTCGTTAGCGATAATTGTAGATAGGGTAGTTTTTCCTAAACCAGGTGGCCCTTGCAATAGTACATGATCAAGAGGTTCATTTCTTGAAAGTGAAGATTTGATAAATATATCGAGCTTTTCTTTAACCTTGTCTTGGCCTATATAATCTTTAAGCCACTTAGGTCTTATGCTATTTTCAGATTGAAGGTCTTCTATTTGCTCATTACTTCCTACTATTCTTTTATTTTCATCATACATTTAATCACCTAAATCAACCTTTTAAGGCTCTCTTTAACCAGGCCTTCAAGACTTAAATCTGTATCCTTTAATTCAGATAAAACCCTGTCGACATCATTTTTCTGATATCCAAGATTAAGAAGAGCTTCTTTGGCAACTTCAAAATCTTCATTTAGCATATCATCTTGTTTTATATTCTCTACTGGAACAAAACTCATCTTCTTAACTTTATCTACAAGCTCTAATATTATTCTAGAAGCAGATTTTTTGCCAATCCCCTTAGCTAGGGTTAACTTGTCTATATCATTATTAACAACCGCAGTCTTTATTTCATTTACAGATATGGATGATAGGATTCCCATAGCTGTTTTGGGCCCTATTGTAGAAACTGAAGTTAGCAGACTAAACATCTCCAACTCATCTTTAGTAAAAAATCCAAACAAGGATATGTCATCCTCCCTAACTTGCATAGAAGTATAAATCTTGTATTCGCTATTTATTTCTAGATTGCTGAGGGTAGCTAAAGAAGAATAAATCAAATATCCAATATTATTATTTTCAATTATAAAACTTTCTTCATCAATATTTCTTACATGACCTATAATATATGAAATCATTAATTTAACCTAAATCTTTCTTTAAATCTTTGGCTTAAAGCATGGCATAAGGCTACAGATAAAGCATCTGCTGCATCATCTGGCTTGGGCATTTCTTTAAGATTTAGAAGCCTAGTAACCGTTAATTGCATCTGACTTTTACTTGCCCTTCCATAACCAGTGATAGCCTGCTTGATCTGTAAGGGTGTATATTCATAAATTGGGAGCATGTTTTGTTGAGCACAAAGCACCTGAACTCCCCTAGCATGACCAACTGTTATAGCCGTTTTTACGTTAGAATTGAAAAATAACTCTTCAATAGCAAACTCATCAGGTTTGAACTCCTTTATTATCTGATGCAAATTATCATACAAAAGTTCCAATCTCCTTCCTGTTTTTGTTTTAGAGGAAGTAGTTACAACACCATTTTCTAATACTTTAACCTTGTTTTCTTTAAATTCAATTATCCCATAGCCCATTATTGCTATTCCAGGATCTATCCCTAATATAATCATAATCTCCAAAATAAAAAGGGCTCTAAGCCCTATTGATATCTTTTAAACACCTCTCTAATCAAACCTCTAAAATAATACTCCGCATATGTATCTACTATAGACTTATAAAGATAAGTAAGGGTTTTTTCATACATTTTCTTTGATTGTTGACTGGTTATATCTTCAGTATAAATTGAATCAGTATCAAAACTTAATTGTTTATGAGTTGTTGTATCAATATTATAAATTTTCTTCATCAACATCTTGTCAGCATAAACCCTGATATCTTTGTTTAGTTCCTTAACCAAAGACCTATCTTCGTATATTTTGTTTTTAAAATTCTTAGATATTTCAATGATTTTAGGATCAAATCTATTGTAGTTGAAATTTGTGCTTTCTATAAGATAGTCAACTCCAAGTTGGTCTAGAATCACATATTCTAGCTGGTCAACCATTTTCTTTTCCCTAAAGGCCCTATATTGAGCTTTAATAGATATTATATATTCATACCTATAAATAGCTGAAGAAATCAATCTATCTAGAGAGTCTATAACTTGATCAATATCTCTCAAATTCCAAAAATATTTTTTTAAATTTTTTAAAACATAGTCTTTAACATAGTAATTATTTTTAGAAAAATAGATGAAATTTTTATCATGCAATAAAGACATAAGGGTGTTCAATGAGTATATATCTTCATTTACTAAATAATTATATTCAAGTTTTTCAATTATAGGATATTGTTCACTTAAATTTGCCTTCATTACATTCTTACCTCTTATACTATTTTACCATAAAATAATCTTCAATAATCAATTATTTTTTGAAGTCGGAAGAAAAATAGCTAAACAAAAGAAATAATATTCAAGAAAAAATTATTTTTGAATATTTTTCTTTAAATTTAGCTACTATGAATTTTACAATAAAATATTATACAAGAAAATTTTTAAAACTTTTTAAAATCAACTTGCATGTCACTTAATTTGAAATTATAATTAACATCTTTTCTTTCGATATTAATTGTCGCTTTTTGTCTTAATTCAGGATCAGAGAAAAGTTTCTCTATGAGTTCAAAGCTTGGATTAATAGCATGGGGATTACCAACCATTTCAAACATAGTTATGTCTCCATTAGTATCACCATAAGCAAAAGAATTATCTAAATCTATCTTATATTTCTCGTCTAATTCTCTAATCGCCGTAAGCTTACTCTTGCCATCCCACATAGGTATTACTTTACCCGTAAATTTATCATTTTCATCAAAAACATAATCAGTAGATATAGATTCTGTAGCTCCATAGAATTTTGCAAAATTATCAACAAGAAAGTTAGGTGATCCAGAAATAAAGAATATAAGATCACCATTTTCAATGTGCATCTCTACAGCTTTTCTCGTAATCATATAAACTTTATTTTTATTTTCCTCAATAACTAAATTGGAATAATCATCTATTAACTTACGATCTAATCCTATCATACTCTTTTGGTAAACTAGAGCTGCCTTATCTAGATAGTCTTCATAGGCTCCAAGTCTATTTTGGTATTTATAATAAATTGGACCTATTTCATTTGTCCATATATCCTTAGATAGGATTCCATCTTCACATAGTTTTAAGAAATGCTCTATTAGTAATGAATTTCTAAAAAGTGTACCGTCTATATCGAAAAAAGCCGCCCTTTTTTTATTCATCTTAAACTTCCTTATCGTTAACTTTGTTGGCTTTTCTTTTTTTTGCTGATCTTTCTGAATTCCTAGCATTAGCTCTAGCCACAGAATTATTCAAAAACTCCGTTTTAGCTCTAATATCTTCTACTAATTCTATCATATAGCAAGTTATAATTCCTACTAGTGAAGCTGCTCCTAAGAATATTGCTATCCACGCAATATTTAGGCCTGATTTGCTTGTAAAAGTAGAAATAGAGATAATAGCAAGAATTATTGAAATTATACCTGTAATTATAGAAGGAATAAATTTAACTATTCTTTTCTTATTTATTAAATATATTATTACTGAAATAGCTCCCATTATAAAAGAAACTATAGGCAAAATTGCCAAGCTTGATGAATATTGGGATACTAGATTGATTAAGCCAGTCATTAGTCCTCCACTAGTTTGCTTCTACCCTTTTAACCTTGATATCTTCACCTATCTCTAAAATTGCAAAACCATATAAACCATCCCTAGCTAGAGATGGAGAGCCAGGATTTAATAAGAGAATTCCATTTCTATATTCATTTACAAACCTATGTATATGACCAAATATTACTATATCACAAGATGAGTCTTTTGCCTTTTCTAATATCTTTTCGTAGGTGAAATCGACATCATACCTGTGACCATGGCTAAGAAAAATCTTTTTATCCTCTATATCAATAATTTTATCATATTCATCATTGACAAAGTAATCGTTGTTTCCCTTAACCGCATAGTAATCTATGCCAGTCTCGTAATTTATTTTTTTTGCATCTTCCAGGCAATCTCCAGCATGTATCAATAAATCTATATCATTGTGAAGTAATATATAATCACTTATAGCATCATACATGCCATGAGTATCGCTTGTTACAAGTATTTTTTTCATAAATTAAGAAACTCTTTGAATTTTTGCATAGCTCTTGCCCTATGTGAGATTTGATTTTTTTCTTCGGTAGTCATCTGAGCAAGACTTAGGTCAGTATCAGTAGGTATAAATATCTTATCGTAACCAAATTCCCCACTGCCTTTTTCAATCTCGCTAATGCTTCCCTCCAAGATGCCTTCAAAATAACTATCGTAACCATTTTCATCTATATAGGCAATAACAGTTTTAAAACATGCACTTCTATCATCTTTATCTTTTAATTCTCTTAAAAGTTTATCCCTATTATCTTGGTATGAACAGTTTTCTCCAGCGTACCTATGTGAATAAACACCCGGTCTATTATCAAGAGCTTTGACAAATAATCCAGTATCATCGGAGAATACCGGCTTTCCAGTCAATTTGTACAAAGCATAGGCTTTCTTATAGGCATTTTCTTTTAGAGTTTCTCCATCTTCTACAACTTCAAAATTAGTAATACCTAGATCTTGCGGCATTTTTATATCTTCGCTAGATAATAGTTTTCTTACCTCTATTAATTTATCTTTATTGCCACTTGCAAATAATAGTTCCATAAAATCTCCTCTTAAAATTTTAACAGAAATATAAAGACTTAGTCAAGTTATTAATTTTGTTGCTCTACTATTTCATTGTTATTGTCAAAAGCTGATTCTAGATTCTCCGCACCGCTTCCAGATTGTTCAGCCAGGCTTACTATGCTTGTCGAATTTATTGTTGGTATTGAATAAATAGGTTTTTTCTCTATTAGTTTATCTTTTATTCTATGGACTAGTAGTTCATCAGGTGTTTGGATTACTATATAGTTACCATTTGATAGAATGTAGTAATCTTTAAACTGACCATTAATATTTCTAACTTGATCTCTAGTTATAGTATTTTTATCAGAATTTTTGTTAAGCATCTGATTGCCGATAGCAATTTCCATAGGGAAAAAGTTTTGTACAAAATTCTTTCCATCACCTGTGAAAATAGAAGATTGGAAAATCCATTGACCTTGATTTCTTATTATTCCGAAATTAGTATTATCAAAGGAAAGATTTTTCTCATCGAAACCCTTAAAGTTTATATTTGCTTCTTCTAGAACTCTTTCTCTAAAGATTAGATCCGAGTCTTCCTCGCCTGTAAATTCTTGAAGTGATAGGAATGCTCCATTATTTACTGCATTAGTCTCTAAGATTGCATACTTTCTAATAGGATTGTCATTGGCAATACTAGTATAATCAATTGATATGAAATCATTAGATACATAATTCAATCTAATGTTCAAATTGATATCTTTAAATGAATATTTTGCTCTTAGAGATGGATCTGACATTTTAGATTTTAGTCTTATAGGATAGGCTAAAAGCTCATCATAGTTATTGGTTATGTTATTGTTTTTTGTATTTACCAACCAATACTCTTCCTTATTCTTTAAGAAAATTCCATAGGCTTTTTTATAGGAAATATTTCCGTCATCTTTTATTCTAATAAGATATGTGTAATAGTTATTTAACGAATCATCAAGGCTATTATCGACTCTTTCTCTTACACCAACAAGTAAGGCTGTATCTTCAGCTATCTCTTGACCCTCAGCTGTAGTTGTCCTTTCTTTGCTTGCCCTTTTCGAATAGACATTTAAAATTTTCGTATCAACCTTATTAGATATTTTTTCAAGTTTAATAAAGTTATCATTTGATATTATTGCCATTTCAGTATCACTAAACTTTATAAAATCCTTCGAGAATAGTTGTCCCTGGGAGGCATTTATCACAACTACATTTTTATCTTTATCGATTTTATTTTCTTCGATTCCCCTGTTTTTCAGATACTTAGACAAATTTACGTATTTTGAAGAAAAGCTAGGAGGGAAGGCATAACTATCGCCAATAGCAAGCAAGTTCTTGTCAATATATATTAAATCACCTTTTTGTGGAACGTCCTTTTCATCTATGTTTTTCTTGCCTCTAACTTCTTTTACTTCCCATGTTCCATTAATTGATAGTTGCCCTTGTTTAGGGGTTTGAATTAGGTTATTTAATTCTTCAGGATTATTATTAGAACATGATGAAAGTATTATAAATGAGAGTATAAATAATAAAAATTTACTTATCTTTTTCATCATTAAACCTCGGAATTTCAACAGTGACGGAAGTTCCACTTCCGTACTGGCTCTTTATAACTAATTTACCACCATGGGCTTTTGCTATTTCTTCACATATAGAAAGACCTAAACCAGTTTGGGACTTAGAGGATGAGCCCTTATAGAATTTACTAGCAACAAATGCTATTTCATCTTCTTTTATACCTTCCCCATTATCCTTTATAGTTATGAGGACCTTGTCATTTTCTTGATCAATTATTAAATCAATCTGTCCCCCTTCATCAGTAAACTTTATAGCATTATCAATTATATTTATCAGAACCTCTTTAATCCTATTCTTATCAGCAAATACGGGTATTGACTTATATACTGTAACAAAATTAAATTCAATTTTCTGATTCTCAGTTCTAGGATAAAGTTGCCTGTAAACTTGTAGGGAAAGTGCAACTATATCTAATTTTTCCTTATCATATTTAAAACTTGAAGAGGATAACCTTGAAAAATCTAGAAGGTCTTCAACCATCATTGATAGCCTATCTCCCTCATCTTCTATAATCTTTAAACCCTGACTCATCATGTCTTCATTTTTTTGAATTTCTGGAGCTTGTAAAGTAATAGCCCAGCCCTTTATTGATGTTAATGGTGTTCTAAGTTCATGGGATACAGAAGATATAAACTCATTTTTCATATCTTCCCTTTTGATTATATTTTCGCTTAAATTATTTAGAGTATTTGCAAGCTCTGTAATCTCATTGTTTCCTTTAACTTCGGCTTTTGCGGAATAATCGCCACTAGCAAGTTTTTCTGATACCTTTATTAAACCGTTAATTGGTTTAATAAAGCTTGAAGCAGCGAAAAATGAAACAACTAAGGCAGCAAGCGTTACAATTGTACCAAAAAGAATATACCAAAAGGCATCATCATTTACCCTCTTGTTTACCTTATCCATAGAACTTGTAAGTCTAATTATCCCTACTTGCTGATTTGCTGATAACAAGGGATAAGACAAAGATAATACATTTTCTCCTGTGCTTTCAATCTTGTTTTTAGAAAAATCTTGCTTACCTTCGATAGCAGCACTAACATCAGGACTTACTAAATTAGTGCCAACATTATCAGATGCCATCGAATCAAACAAAACAACACCAGAATTATCAAGAATTTGAACCTGCGTATCGCTTTGCCTATAGAATATATTTTTATCACCAATGATTATGTCATTAAGATCGTATCTGTTCATATAATTGCTATATTGTAGCTGGCTAATTCTTGCTTGATTTCTCATAGAATCAGTTAAGGCTGATTCATAGTAAGACCTAATACTATTGTATGCAAAAATCTCAAAACCTATAACTATGGTTACTACAAAAAGCATGATAATCTTTATAACCGTAAATTTAATACTATCGTTTGGATTTTGATTATTATATGACCTTATTTCCTTATCAATAAACTCTTCACTATTTATTATTTCCATCTATAACCTGTACCCCATACTGTTTCTATATATTCAGGTTTTGCAGGGTTATCCTCAATCTTAGCTCTTATCCTTCTAATATTCACATCGACGATTTTCGTATCGTTACTATAATTTTCACCCCATGTCTTTGTCATTATTTCATCACGAGTCATGGCCTTTCCTTTATTCTGAATAAAGTATTGGAGAATTGTAAATTCAGTAGGTGTGACGTCTATTTCTCTTTCATTTTTGTAGAAACTTTTTGCGTATAAATCCAGAGTAAATGGACCATCGCTAATACTTTCTTTAATCTTGTTGTTTGCCTTGTCTTGACTAAAGTTAACCCTTCTCATAAGAGATCTTACTCTAAGTATTAACTCTTGTGGATTGAAAGGCTTAATTATATAATCATCCGCTCCTTTTTCTAGACCAAGGATTTTATCAATATCTTGAGATTTTGCTGAAACCATAATGATTCCAGTCATAGGAGCTTCAGTCCTTATTTTTTCGCAAACTTCATAGCCACTCATACCAGGAAGCATTATATCAAGAATTGCTAAGGCTGGCCTTTCTTTTTCAAAAACTTTAATAGCTTCTTCTCCGCTAGCAGCTTCTACAGTTTGATAACCCTGATAATCAAGATTAATCTTCATAAACTGTCTTATTGGATCTTCATCATCCACTATTAAAATCTTTTTATTCTCCATTATCATTCCTTTCGAAGGCAATCTTTGCTGCACCTATAACTCCGGCATTATTCAAAAACATTGCAGGAATAATGTCCACTTCACTAGGTTTATTGCAATACTCTTGATATTTTGAAATCATACCATCCCAAAATACATCCTTGGCATGAATTACTCCGCCACCAACTACTATGACATCTGGGTCAAAAATGTTTCTTAAAGATGTTAAAAGATATCCTAGATTTGATTGATAGTTTTCAAGCACCTTTCTAGCAGCATCATCTGTATCTACTAGGTCAAAAATAGCTTGTCCACTTAGCTCTTTTCCTGTCAATTTCTTATAATCCTTAGTTAGAGCACTGCCTGCACAATAACTTTCAGCACAACCATTTTGCCCACATGTGCAAGGATCTCCTCCTGCATGAAGAATCATATGACCTAATTCAGCTCCTTGGAAATGAGAACCTGTTAGTAAGCCCCCTTCTTTTGTATAGATAGCTCCACCAAGTCCAGTGCCCAAGGTAATCATTACAACATTGTCATAATCTTTGCAAGATCCTATCCATTTTTCAGCTACAAGGGCAATATTAGCATCATTTTCCACAAAAACTGGTAGATCTACAAATTTCTCAACGGCTTCTTTAAGATTTAAGCCTGTCCATCCTTTTATATTACCCGCAAAGGTAACAATTCCATTTTTAGAATCTATAAATCCTGGTGTTCCAATTCCAATTGCGCTAGCATCCTTATAAGATAGTGAGTAAATTGCGTTTTTGATGTTATCAAGAACAACATCACGTCCCCTATTTGCATTAGTAGGAACTTCTTTTCTTTCTAAAATATTTCCACTATCATCAACAAGACATGCATTAATTTTAGTTCCACCAATATCTATTCCTATTACTTTAGCCATCATATCTCCTTAAAAATTCTATCTTTTAATTCTAAAATCGAATTCTTTCTACTTGAATAAAATTCCTTGTTCTCTAAATATTCTAAGCCATCAAATTTTTTAAAGCTAAGCTTATAAGCTAATAAAACTTGGTTATGAATGCCAAATTTTTCTAACTTTCTATTACTATTGACACTTCCATATTTTCTATCGCCAATAATAGGAGTCCTGTTTTCCTTTAATGAAAACCTAATCTGATGAGTTTTGCCCGTCTCTAATTTACATTCCAAAAGAGTGAATTTCTTGTTAGAGTCTAAAGGCCTAAAATGAGTGATTATCTCCTTGCCATCTTCTGATTTTCGGATCCTATTCTTATTTTCATTTTTAGCTATAGTTGTTCTTATAGAAAAATCTTTATCTATATGACCATTAACAATAGTCATATAATACTTATCTATATACTTATTTCTTATTGCCCTATTTAAAGACCTGAGAGCCTTGGCATTTTTCGCCCCTATAACAAGACCTGCAGTATTTCTATCTAGTCTATTTACAACTGCTGGCTTAAATGTTTTGTCAGTCATATCAATTGACTTTGTCTTATAAAGATAAGCTAACATATTATCGACAAGATTATTTCCATAATCTTTTCTTGATGAGCTGTGGGTTAGAAGTCCCTCTCTCTTATCCATAATGATAATATTATCATCCTCATAAACAATATCCAAATTAAAGTCTTGAGCTTTAAAGTCAGTCCTAGTGAGCCATTTGTCATAATCACTATCATTTATATACATTTTTACTGAATCACCAGGATAGACGAAATCATCTTTCTTAGCTCTTTTATCGTTTATCTTAAAATTTTTCTTTCTTATATTCTTTTGAATTAATGATAAGGGAGCATTTTCGAAATATTTCCTCAAAAATCTGTCAAATCTTTGACCCCCATCATTTTCATTTATTACTATTTCTATCATATTAATAAGATTTATTAACGTAAGAGTCAATAAGAGACTGCCTTGCTAAGTCGCTGAAAACACCTTTTTCTTTTAAGTTATCTAAAATCGTCTTGTTTTTTGAATGAAGGATAAGTTTTTCTCTATCCAGTATATGAATTTCATAAATACTACCCTTTAGTCTTTTAGATTGCAATTTTATGTAATAGCACTCTAAATTTTTGTAATCAATAATCTCTAGTAATCTTTGTGTAGCCAAGTCCTTGAGATAATAGTAGTTTTCCCTATCATTTATCAGTTTATTATATAACTTTTTCTTTTTTTTCAAATTTTGGTATAAACTAGCCTCGAAGTTAGATTTCTTTGCCATGACATTATAATATTGATAATTATATATCGCTTTAAGTGGTGTATCTATTTGAGCGAAGGGTTTAAGTTCTAATTTTCTAAAAAAATTGTAATTCAAATCCAAAAACTCATCTTTCTCAATCTTAGCTTTCTCTAATAAATCAATGGATTCCTTTCTCCAATTTTCAAATATAGTTAATTTTTTGTCTTCTATGTTCATAATAAAAAACCGTCTCAACTGAGACGGTCATAACTAATCTTCTAGTTTCAATTCAATAATCTCTGCATCTAGAGAGCTAGGAACGTCTTCTTTTTTCCAATCTAATCCTAGGTATATGTCAGATTTTGAATACTCAGATAAATTTTTAAGTCTTTCACTAACTTCTTTTATATTATCTTTGTTAATATCAATAATATCATATATTCCATCAAGATAAATTTTTCCAATGTCATAATCACGGGCAAGGATACCGCCAACAAAGCCCAAAAGTCCGTCTATATTTGAAACTTTGTAGCTTTTTGCGTTAATCAATCTTACTTTATGATCTAAGGTATTGATTTGACTATCGTCAGTATCGACAAAAACTATATTGTTATTACCTTTTTCCTTTTCTTTGTTAGCTTGCTCTACTAAATATTTTGTTTTGCCAACACCTTGTTCACCTAATACTAAATAAATCATTTTCTTCCCCCTTAATTTTGTCAAAAATTATTTTTTTGCTTTTGTCGCCTTGAACAATTCCATTTTTCTTCATATATTCAACTATTTCATCTCTAATAAGCCACCAAGATGTATCCCAATTACAAAAAATTGTATCTTCTTGAGGAGCCCTTCCTACAAGTCTCGAAACAGCTATATTTTCGCCTATATACCTTAGAAATTCAATCACATTTCTTTGATATTCTTCTTTTGAAATCATACTCACTTCGCCATTTTCATACATCTTAGAAAGTTTTGTATTTTTCACCACGAATAAAGAATGAATCTTAATTTCATTAACTCCTAATGCAGTAATTATCCTTGCAGTTTCAATGACATCTCTCAAATTATCCCACGGAAGGGATAAAATAACATGGGTACAAATCCTAATCTTATACTCCTTTAGAAGAATACAAGCAGCTATAAAGTCAGCTAAGGACTCTCCCCTATTTAAGACGTCTAGTGTTTTATAATTAGCTGTTTGCAGACCCAACTCGAATGTAATATCAATTCCAGTTTTTTGTCTGAATTCTTTCAAAAAATCAAGTTTATCCCTGCTAAGGCAATCACTTCTAGTAGAAATAGAAATTGCTACTATATAGTCTTTATTACAAGCTCTAATTACTTCTTTGAATTCTTTTAGTGACATGTAAGTGTTTGAGAAATTTTGAAAATATGCTATGAATTTGTTCGCTTTATATCTACTACCTATATAGGCTTTGTTTTTTTCTAGTTGCTCTTCTACTGTCATAAAACTCGGCAAATTCTCAAATGATCCACCAGCATCTGAACAAAATATACAACCACCCCTCGAACAAGCCCCATCTCTGTTGGGACATGTAAGGGAAAGCTTTATAGGTAATTTATATACTTTAGTTTTGTAAGTATCTTTGTAATACTCACTTACTGAATAATAAACTCCATTATTCATCAATCATATCTTCATCATCCATATCGCTTTCATAATCCTCAACTAGATTATCTAAAGCTTCCTCATCCCAATAATGGGAGAATAGATGAAAAACTTCGTCCATTTCTTCTTCGTCTTCTATAATCTCTAAATTAATTTCGTCATTGTCAAATGAATCGTTATAGTAGAATAAGTAAACCTGTGAGCTTTCACTTAATAATAAGGCTACATAATCAGTCTCATCAACAGTGAAAATATCAATAAGGTAACATTGGTCAGTGTTATCATCAAAGCCTATCTCAATAATAGCCTTGCCTTCATTTTTTCCGAATTCTACCTCATGACCATGTAGATTAAATTTCTCAGCCATAGTCTCTCCTATCTTTTACTAAATTTTTTTAAGTACATATTCAAGCAAGGCAATTAGCTCAACTAGCCATCCAATACTCGAATAATATATCTTATCACCTTGTTTATATTTTACCCCAAGTGATAAGATTTTCACATTTATATCTTTAAATATAATACTAGAATCTAGGGAAAATTGTGTTTTAATCGACTTTAAATCTCTATTGAATAATTCTATATAAGACTTTATAAAAACGTCAGTCATTAAATTATCATCATTTTTCCACTTATCAATGTTGAATCTTTCGGTAATGACCGAAGAAGATATTTTTGAAGAAAGTTTTATCTTATCAACCATAGTCGTCATACTTTCATCTGAAAGAGATCTTAAGACGATTATCATATTTATATAATTCTTAAGGCTTCTTGCAGTTGCAAGATTAGTTGAACTTACGATTTGCTCATCAACTGAGTTTACAAAATAACTTCCCGTGGGAGTAAGTTCAATGAATGAAGCTAGATGGTTAAAAGATTCATTATCTATTGGTAAGTATTTTCTTTCCTCAAGCTTAGCCAATTCTAGGTTCATGTCTGGTTCATATTTTAGATTTTTTTCTATACTTTCGCTTTTTACAATATCAAATATATTTAAAAGTTCACCTTCAAAATCGTCCTTAACTATAAAATCTACTTGGGCTTGTGATGGTATATAATCATATCTCTCACCAGCTGTTAAAGAGATTATATCAATGTCTACCTTGGCTTTTATCTTTCTTATAATGCCAATAATAAGTTTGATTGAATTTAGTTTTACCTTATCAGCCTCTTCACCAGCATGGCCTCCACTTAGACCATTTAAGGAAACTCTATATGTTTTGAAGGGAAATTCTGGTTGAAACCTTCTGACTTTTACTTGATTCAAAAACAATTTAAGAGCTGAAAATTCATTTGCTATGCAATCAGCCTGTCTTAAATTCAAGTTTACTACATTATCGCATCTAATAATATTTTTAAGATTGATAAAATTATCATTTTCTATATGTATATTATTATTAGTTAATAGTATATCAAAGCTTTCATCACTATATTCGATTAGATAGTTGATTAGTAAGGCTGATGTAATAAGATTTATATTATTATTCGATCTTATTAGGTCAACGTTTTCGATGTTATCAAAAAAAACAGAGCTTTTTTCTTTTCTATCGTCAATATTTAGATGAAGTAAAATTTTGGGACTTTGACCCTTTTTAATATACCAAAAGTTAGAAAACCCAATAATTTCAAGATTTTTTTCTTTTGCTTTTTTTATAATAAACTCTTCTAAAGGACCCAAAAGGAGCTGATTATCGTCTCCTTTTAGGCTATTTATATAATTATCGAGATTCTCTTTGACTGACCTACAATCCATATTTATTTCCTAGTAATATTTCTTTATATCCAAGTCCTTTTTTATTTTTGATAGTTTATCCAAGTAAGCTTCTTGTCTTTTCACCATCAATAATCTTTGATAAACTTGATCCTTTATTTTGTCAAAACTTGGTGTATCAACATTTTCTTTGTTTTCCAGTTTTATTAAATGATAGCCAAATTGAGATTTAATTGGTTTTGATACTTCGCCAATATTTATAGAATCTAATCCATCTTGAAATTCTTTTACCATTACACCCTTAGGAAATTTTCCCAAAGAGCCACCATTAGCTTTAGATGGGTCAATAGAATATTTTTTTGCAGCTACAGCAAATTCTAAGCCCTTATCTATTTCTTCCTTGATTTTTTGAGCTTCTGCCAAATCATTAACCAGAATATGAGAAGCTTCATACAAAACAGGTGGATTTAAAGTTTCTTTGTTGGCTTCATAATATTGTTTAACTTCAGCTTCATCAAGTTTTACCTGCTCAAAAATCTTATGCATAGCATAATTTTTTAGCATATTATTTTTTACAAGCTCAAGTTCGTCAACAAATTCCTTATCCTTATCATAGCCCTCATTGTAGGCATCTGCTAATAAAATTTCTTGATTAATCATTTCATCTGCAAGAATATGAAGTCCTTCTTCGCTATTGAATCTCTGATTATCCTCTATATTTTGCATTAATTGATAAACATCTTCTTGATAAATCTTTTTGCCATTTACTTCAGCTAAAAGTTTATTAGTATCTTCTTTCATTCTTACCTTCCTTTAGTTCAATTCTATCATTATAGATTGCTATGTCATTATTCTTATAGAGTCTGCCTATGGCTCTTTTGAAAGCAGATTTACTCATATTAAATATTCTATAAATCTTATCTGGTGAAGATTTGTCTGATAAATTTACCCTTCCATCATTTTCATATAGATAATCAAGTATCCTATCGCTATCACTATCCATCTGTAAGTATGCTCTTTGTCTTAAAGATAGCTCAATCTTACCATCATCCTTTACTTCTTTTACTCTAGCATTTATAAGTTCACCTTCTGTATGCACTCCCCTTAGCTCATTAATCCTTAAGAGAGAATCATACTTGTTGTCAACTGCTATAAATGCACCTATAGACTTATTAATAGAATAAATCCTTCCTGATACTTCATCATTTTCTCCATAAGGATGTTCATTAGTCAATAAATCTCGAATCTTAGAAGTAAGATATACATATCCATACCTATCTTCTTTGAATGCAACAGGATAGGTCATGTCCACTAAGACTTTATAGGTTCTTTCAGCAAAGGGCATGAAAATATTTTGCCTATCATTAATTTCAAAATATACACCCTTTTTATCAACATCCTTAGCCTTGAGCGAATAAATCTTTCCTATATGGAAAGGGAAAGATACCGATGCCCTAAGTACTTGATTTATGTCATGAAAAATAATTGCATCAACTTGATCACCAAGCTTTGTCCCTTTTAGTTCTTTTTTGTCTATTACAGCTTCACCCAATTTACTTTTAAGGTAAGCCTTGTTTTTGCTAAATCTTTTAATTGTAAATTTGTTAATAATATTCTCCTAATAATAAGTTAGTTACTAAATGTAAAGCCTTCACCTAATACTTCTGAAACTTGATATGTGAAAATAAAGGCCCTATCATCAATTTTCATAACTTCTTGTCTAATTCTTGGGTAATTTCTAATTGTAGTTACCGTCATTACTACATTCTTTTCTTTTTGAGAGTAGCCTCCTTCAGCCTTTAGCAAGGTAACTCCCCTCTTATGCTTTTCTAATATAGCTGTATTTACCTCTTTATACTTATCCGATATGATCAAAATAGCAATCTTCCTTCCAAAACCTTGGATAAAATAATCAATACCAATTGATTGAATCATTATAGTTAAAACTGCATATAGGGAAAGCTCTATTCCGAATACAAAAACAGAAAGACTAACTACTACAAAATCTGCTAAAAACATGCAAATATGTATAGGTAGATTTGTTAATTTGTTTACAATTGATGCAATCAAATCAGTTCCACCAGTAGAAGCCCCATGGTAAAAAACTATAGCAAGTCCAAGACTCATTGTTATAGCGCCAAATATAATATTTATAATCTTATCATGACTTAATATAAGATGCGGAAATAACCTTTCAAATATAATAATAAAGCCTGATAGAGCAAAGGATGCAAGCAAAGATTTTTTTGCAAAATCATAACCCATAATCCAAATTCCTAGTCCTAAAACAAATATATTTAAAACCAGGGTATATATTCCGACACTTAAAGCTGGAAAAATTGTTGATAATACTAGTGAAAATCCAGATATACCGCCAGCTGCAATATCATGTTGTATTAAGAAAAAATAGAGGCCAAATGAAATTAAAAAGGTCCCAAAAAATATCCACATATATTTTTTCATATGCTTCCTCCGTTATGTATAATAAAATGTTATCATAAAATCATCATATATTCAATCTTAATTAAATTTTATTATTTAAAAAGGATGCTGTATTAAGATTATATACAACATCCTCCATTTCACTTTGCCCAGCTTGGGAGTAAACGATTAAAATCATCGTACATTTTCATCAAATCATCAATTTGATTTTCGTCTAAATTATGATCTTTATCAATGTTCTTATCGACCTTGTTATATAAAATCACATAAGCTTGGTATAAGCTTAATAGCCTAAAAAACTTTCTAGAAGGTCTCTTGCCATTAAAATATCCATCCAAAACTCCCTGAGCAAATTTTGGATAATCTATTGCAATTTTATTTATATCAACGAAGTCAAAAACTCCATCGCCATATTCTATTTCTTTCAATCCCCTAAAGTCTAGTTTGTCACCATCGTAGACCCTAATGTTTTTATCATTAATTTTTCCATGCAAGAGATTGATAGGAGTATTCTTTGTCAGGTGAATATTGTCTTGAATATAATCAATCAATATATAGTCCCTATCTCCTATGTCTTCAGATAATCCATGAATATAGAATAGATAATTAGATTTAGTTAAGAATTTTTTCTCCCAATCAATATTTTCTGTTATTTTGCTTTTGTGAAACTTTTCCAAAAGAAAACCAAATTTTTTACCAATAGAAAACTGCTTTTCTTCATCACTTTTTGCCAAAAATTCCTTTAGAGATTTTTCTTTCCTATATTCGAAAATTTTATAGGCTTTATTTTTGTCTGGCATAATGCCTTCTTCATAAATCTCAAGTGGCTCCAAACCAATATTTTTAAGAATATCTTGTAAATATCCTTCATTAGCTATTGATTCATGATAATCCATATCATACAAGGCAAAAACATATGACTTGTCATCGGCATTAATTTTAAATTTGTTTTCAGAAATTTTAACAACTGATTGTATCTTTTTTTTATTTTCAAAAAGTTTGCTACGTTTCAAAAAATCATAATTATTAGTCATTTTTTATTTGTGCTCTTTTACTAATTTTTCTACTTCCTCTGTTAGTTCGCAATCCAGAATTTTTTCTGCAAATATTGCTTCTTCTTGTTGGCTTGAATTAATAATTGTATCCTTAATTTCAGCTATTTTTGCAGATGAACCTGAAAATTCATCAAGACCCAAACCTAACAAAAGTTTTACTGCATCTGTATCAGAAGCGAAAGCCCCGCACATTCCTGTCCATTTTCCAGCTTCGTGAGAAACATCTATTACATGTTTAATAGCTCTTAATACAGCTGGATTGTAGTTTGAGTAAAGGTTGGCTATATTTTCATTTCCTCTATCTACAGCTAAGGTATATTGGGTTAAATCATTGGTTCCTATAGAGAAGAAATCAGCATATTTAATAAATTTATCTGCCATAATTACTGATGAAGATGTTTCTACCATGATTCCAACATCAAGGTCTTTGTTATAAGCAATTCCTTCTTTATCTAGTTCAACTTTTATTTCATCTACCATTCTTCTTGCTTCTTTTAGCTCATCAATATTTACTACAAAAGGTATCATTATTTTAAGATTTCCAAAAGCTGAAGCTCTTACCAAGGCCCTCAATTGCTTTTTAAACATATCCTTTTTATCTAAACATAACCTTATTGCTCTATAACCTAAGAATGGGTTTTCTTCTTTAGGGAAATCATAATAATCTAAACCCTTGTCCCCGCCAATATCGAGTGTTCTTATAATAAGTGGCTTATCTCCAAGCATTTGTGTAGCTTCTTTATAAACTTCAAATTGACTTTCTTCTGTTGGAAAATCAGAGCTTTGCATATATAAAAACTCTGTTCTAAATAGACCAACACCATCGCATCCGTTTTCTATAGCTAACCTTAAATCATCAAGATTTCCAATATTTGCTGAAACTTCAACTTTCTTACCATCTTTGCTTATTGCAACTTTATCTTTAATTTCTCTAAGTCTTATCTTCTTTTCTTTTTGCTCTTTAATTAGAACTTCATACTTAGCTATTTCTTCTTCTGATGGATTAACAATTAATAATCCCTCATTGCCATCAAGTATAGCTTTTTCTCCACCCTTAATCTTAGTTGAAATATCTCCCATACCCACTAGGGCTGGCATATCAAGAGTTTGGGCAATGATTGAAGTATGGCTAGTCTTACCACCAAGATCTGTAGCGAAACCAACTACAGCTTCCTTATTCATATTTGATGTGTCTGAAGGGGTAAGCTCCTTAGAAATTACAATACTTCCCTTAGCAAGATTTGATAAATCCTTTGCTTTTATTCCCTTCAATTTATACATAACTTGAAAACCTATGTCTTTATAGTCACTTGCGCGCTCTCTTAGATAATCATCATCAAGTTGACTCATTATTTCAACCATTTCTTTAATGGTCTCATCTAAGGCAAGCTCTGCATTTTTAAGTTCGTTTGTGATCTTAGACTCAATTGTATCAGTAAAATATGGATCAGATAACAACTCAGTGTGGGCAGCTGCAATATTAGCTTGTGCTTCGCTTGCTCCATCAAGATTTGATAATTCTTTCACATATTCATCAATAGCATTCTTTACCTTAGCAAATTCAGCCTTGGTTTCTGCTTCGCTAATTTTTCTATCATCAACTACAATTTCGTCTCTGGTGAATAGGTATAATTCTCCAATGGCTAAACCACCGCTAGCTTTTAAACCTTTATATCTTTCGGCCATTATTAATTTCTCCTTATTTTAAAAAAAGGATACTTAACAGTATCCTTCTATACATTAGTATTATTCAGATAAGTTATTGATAAATTCAACTAATTCATCTGCAAATTTTTCTTCATCTTCACCTTCTACTACTAAGGTAATTTCTGTTCCTTTAGCAATTCCAAGGCTCATAACGTTGAAGATTGATTTAGCATTTGCTTCTTTGTTTTCTTTAATTATCTTAACTTCACCTGGGTAATTTTTAACAAATTGAACTAATGATGCTGCTGGTCTAGCGTGTAGGCCAGTTTCATTAGCTACTACGACTTTTCTTTCTGCCATAATTGCATGCCTCCTAAATTTATATTACATTATTATTTTACTATATTTTTTGGATTTAACAATAAATCCATTTATCATTAATTTATAGCCTTGGTAGATTCTCTCTTTATGATTTGACCATCTATAATCCAATCTTCTTCTAGAATATCTTCTTCTTCCTTGATTCTTTTAATCAAAGCACGTATAGATATAGCTCCAATATCATAATATGGAATAGCTACTGTACTTACCTTTGGTCTATAGATACTTGCTATATTTGAATCGCCAAAACCGGTTACAGATAAATCATCAGGAACAGATATATTGTTATCAACGCAATAGTTTATAAAACCTATAGCTACCTCATCATTTACACAAGAAACCGCTGTAATATTTTTTTCTTTGACTAATTTAATTACATCTTCTCCGATATTGTAGCCATCGTCTGATTTTATACCTTTTGTATCATAAACATATGCTTTCTTGCCACAAGATTCAACTGCTTCTTTATAACCTCTTAGCATATTTTCATTAAGTATATTATTATCATCATGATTGATATATAAAATATTATCATGACCAGCTTTTATAAGATTTTCCACAAGTTTCTTTTCCTCTTGGGCGTAGTCAATCTTTACTGACTTAACATTTTTATAAGTATGATACTTATCTAATAGTACAAAAGGTATCCTTCTATCTCTTAATTTTACCAAAACTTCTGGTGATATGTTTTCTGTTATAATAACAAGACCTTCTACTTGTTTGGTAGCCAAAAAATCTATTGAGTTTTCTAAGGCTTCCTCATCACCATAAGAACTTGAAAGTAAAATATCGTATTTATATACCCTACCTATTTCCTCTATGCCTCTAATAAGTTGAGCCATATATTCAATGCCAATATCTTCAACTATGACACCAACCAAATTTGACTTTCTCATAACTAATGATCTAGCAAGCTCATTTGGTTTAAAATCAAGTTTATTTATAGCATCAAGAACTTTTTTTCTTGCTTCAGGACTTACAGGCTTAGAATTATTCATCACTCTGGATACAGTAGAGATTGATACGCCAGCAAGTTTAGCTACATCTTTAATTGTTGGTTGACCCATTTTCCCTCCTTAAATTATGAAATAATAAAGGCCATCGTCGATGACCTTAACTTTATCTACCTGATATTACATTTCTCGCTATATCAATTACATCCATAATTAATGTCGAATAGTCTGTAATAGAGGCAACTCCAGCACCTAATGTATCAACACTGTCAACAGCAGTAACTCCTACATAACTTACAGTATCTCTTATGTCGTCGGTGATGCTATTTACATTTGTCATAGTATCATTAGCTTTAGCTATTGCCATCTTTAGATTAGGATCAGCTACGATTGAATTAACATTTTCTACAAGAGTATTAGCTTCAGCAGCTAATCTAGGTAATTTATCTATCACTTGATCAAGATTATCAGAATTCTTGTCAAGAACTCCTTGGATTTTTTGGATTAATGAATTGATATTTTTTAATAACAATATCAAAAACACCAAGGCAATAATTCCCAAGACTGTTAGTATTATGTTACCAAGAAGATTTACATTAATTGTTAGCATCTAATTCTCCTTAGTTTTTACTGGTTTCTTTCTTTGCCTTCTTATCTTCTTCTTTAACTTCTTTTGCTGTATTTTCCGCTTCTTTTTTCACATCTTTAGCAGCATCTTTTGCTTGATCTTTTGCTTTTTCAGCATCTTTCTTAACTTCTTTTCCAGTTTCTTTAGCAACATCCTTTGCCTCTTTGGCACCTTCTTTTACTATATCCTTAACTTCTCTAGCTCCGTCTTTGATATTTTCAAGTGCATCTATTGAAGCTTCTTTGATTTTGCTACCTGATTCTTTTACAATTTCACTTCCATGTTCAAAACCATCTTTGATTGGCTTCAAATCAGTATAAGCTCTGAATCTTAAATCTTCATAACCATCTTTAGCATTATCTACTGCTGTCTTAGCGCTATCTCTTACTGTATCAACAGTATCATTAAAGGCATCAACTATATCTGCCCTAGTTTCTCTTCCAGATTTTGGAGCCAATAGTAGACCTGCAGCAGCCCCAAGTAATGTTCCCAAAATAGCTCCTTGTGCTCTCATTCTGCTATCATGATTTTTAGCTTTCCAAATTTCGTATTTTAATTCTCTCTTTTTAGCTAGTGCTTTTTGTTCGATATAATCTGATATTGACATATTATCTCCTTTTATTTAATTCTACTATATTCATACCCTTATAGGTCAAATTATAACCAATTTAATTAAATCCCAAGGGGGCCCTATCTTTAAGACCTTCGCGTAAGTGAAGGTGGGCAAGCTGTCTAAAATCTCTGACGTCCTCTCGAAGGAGGCTTGCCATCAAAGTTAGAACTCCGCAATCCCTTATAAAAGTTGTAGGTTTAAATTTGGACCAAACACCTTAGGATATATTAATTATATAATATGAAAAGGATTTTTGCAAATCAAATTGTTTTCACTTTTCACAAAGAAATGTCATGAAATTCGGCCAATCTTCTAATTTGATGTTTTCCTCATCTATAAAAGTTTTGAATTCTAACTTGTATGAATGTAGTAAAAATCTATCTAAATCCTTATCTGAGCCGTACAACTTATCTCCGTAAATTGGGTGACCTAGACTTTGTAGACTCACCCTAATTTGATGAGTTTTTCCTGTAAAAATTTCACATTCTATGAGGGAATAACTATCATTCTTATCAATTGTTTTGAAATAAGTCCTAGCTAATTTCCCATTATTACTAGCTATATACTTTTTATTCTCCTCATCATAAGAGATTCTTGCTTCATAGAGTAAATCTAAGTCAGTATTAGGATCAACAACTGCCAAATATTTTTTCTTAATCAAATTATTTTCTACTTGCCTTTGGTAATAAGCATGAGCATATTTATTTTTTGCGACAAGCATTAAGCCTGAAGTATTCATGTCAAGTCTATTTACTAATCTAATCTTATTCCTTATATCATTTTCTTTAAAATAATAGGCCAGATAGTTGGATAAATTCACTTGATTTTTGGAATTGACTGTTAAATTTGAAGTTTTACTTACTACAAGGCTATTAGCATCCTCAAAAAGTACTTTTAATTTTCCTTCTATTGGCTCATAGTCTAAATCTTCATCCTCAATAATAATTTTAAACTCGTCGCCTTTTTTTAAATCAAAGCTTTTATTTTTAAGCTTTCCATTTAGAAGATAAGCAGAATTCAAAATTTCATCTATACTTCTCTTAGAATAATCTTTAGCTTCCAAAAACTTTCGGACAGTAATATTATTATTAATTTTATA
Source organism: Anaerococcus tetradius ATCC 35098 (assembly GCF_000159095.1). GTDB lineage: Bacteria > Bacillota > Clostridia > Tissierellales > Peptoniphilaceae > Anaerococcus > Anaerococcus tetradius. The sequence goes on from NZ_GG666295.1 coordinate 281,739, forward strand.
TTTTATGTATTTCATATGCCATCCTTATGATATAATATATTATACTATATGAGAGGTGAAGGAAATGACAAACAAGGTTAATGTATTTAAGAATAAATCAAAATTTTCAAAATCAATATATCAAAAGTGCAAGAATATTTTCAACAATTATGGCTATATTTTAACAAGTAGTTATGAACATGATGCTATATTAAATCTAGTTATCGGTGGCGATGGCACCTTCCTTAACGCTGTTCATCAATCAGAATTTTCTGATATACCCTTTATCGGTATAAATACAGGTCATCTAGGTTTTTATCAAGAAGTTGAAACAAATATGATAGAAAGTTTTATAAGATCCTTCGATCAAAAAGATTATAGGGTAGAAAATTTATCAGTCCTAGAGTCACACCTTGCAGGAAAAAAGATTAATTCTATAAATGAAGTAGTAATAAAAAGCAATCGAAATCAAATTGTTAGATTAAAAGTTTTTATAGACGGTAATTTTATTGAGTATTATTCAGGTGATGGCCTTATTATTTCTACACCTCATGGATCTACTGCTTACAACTTATCTGCAGGAGGCGCCATTCTTCATCAATCTTTAAATGGTTTTCAATTAACACCCATCGCACCAATTTATTCTAACATGAATAAGGCCTTAAGGTCTCCTGTCGTGCTTCCGAATGATGCCACAATTGATATTTCTATTTCTAAAAGAGACAATTTTCATACAGTCTTCATTTTTGATGGCAGAGAATATTCTGCTAAGGATTATAAAATTAGAATCAATGTTTCTGATACTAAAATAAAAAAACTTATTCTCAATAGAAACCATTACTGGAATAATATCAAGAATAAGTTAATGTGATTAGTTAATATTTACATTTTGATAGATTTCTCTTATAATGTCCCTCGCTATAGGAGCAGCGGCTACTCCTCCAGTATCCTCGCTGTCTTCGACTACTAGGGCAATTGCCAAATTAGGATCATAGGCTGGAGCAAAACCAACAAACCAAGCATCAAGTAATCCATTTTCTTTATCAGCTGTTCCAGTTTTTCCTGCAATTTGAACAGAATCTAGATAAGCACTAGTTCCTGTTCCATAGTTTACAACTGCCACCATCATATCTCTTATAATATTTGCAGTATCAGGACTTGTCACTTCAGATAGGACTTTTGCTTTTCTTTCAGAAACAACCTTTCCATCCTTATCGACAATCTTCTTTACAAGCCTTGGTTGCATCATCTTTCCATTATTAGCAATGGCTGAGGTTATCATAGCCATGTGTAGGGGAGTAATTTGACTCTTACCATAACCAAAACCAGTCATAGCTAAGTCGACATCATTTAAATCTTTAAAAGGTATTATAGATTTATTTTTTTCCAAATCAAAATCATAATCCTTATTTATCATAAATTTTCCGGCTAATTTTTCATATTTTTCATGACCAATCAAATTAGTTTTTGCTGCAAAATAAGTATTAACTGAATTTACGAATGCAGACCTTAAATTAAGTTGACCAAAGGTTTGGTCAGAGAAGTTTTTGATGTTATATCCTTGAACTTTCTCTACCCCATCATCAAAGTAACTTGTATCTATGTTATAGTCTAGAATACCTGTAGCAGTTACAATTTTAAAGGTAGATCCTGGTCTATATGATCCAGAAGTTGCCCTATTTACTAAAGGTCCGTAGGTGTTTTGGATTAGTTCATCCCAATTCTCATCTACATTATTTGGATCATAGGTCGGATTGGATACTAGGGCTAAAATTTCTCCAGTAGTTGGATTCATAACCACACAAGCTCCTACAATCCCCTTCATATTCTCATAAACTATATTTTGAATATTCTGATCCATTGTCAAATGAACATCATTACCTACTTCGTTTTTTATGACCATCTTTCTAAAGTTGGATAGATTTTCATCGCTTATAGCTAAAAGTTCTTTGTTGTATGTTTTTTCAATACCAGATTTACCATAAGTTTTTGATGAGTATCCAGTTATTGAAGATGCACTTGCTCCGTAATTGTACACCCTATATTGGCTACCATCGCTATTTTCTTCGCTATGGGCTAGGACATTTCCATTGCGGTCATAAATATCGCCTCTTTTTATGTTATCTTCATTAACCCATAGTCTTCTATTATGAGAGTTGTTTTCAATTTCACTTCTCTTAAAAAGTTGAAAATAGACCAAGTATAAAGCTAGAGTCAAAAATAAGGCTATAAAAAATATCATTGCATATACAAGCCTCTTATTCAAAGTGGTTTTTGATAGAATATTTAGCTTTTCATTATCTTCTAATCTTTTTTCTTCTTCAAACTTTAGAATTTTATCTATCAAAGATTGAAAATTGTTCCTTTTTTTATCTAAATTATTATCCTTATTCATTTATTTCATCACCATATTTAATTTCCTCTCCACAATATTGAAGGCAAGCTAATAAAATGAAGCCAGCAATCATGGAAGAACCTCCTTGACTGATGAAGGGAAGTGTTACACCTGTTAGGGGTATAAGCTTTAATACTCCACCCAGTATAATAAAAGTCTGGAAGGCAAAAAGTATCCCTATACAGAAGGCTAATATAGAATAAAACTTATCTTTTTGTATCAAAGAAATCTTTATAGCCCTATATACGAGAATCATAAACAATAATACTACAGCTATGCCCATGAAAATACCCATTTCTTCGCAGATAGCAGAAAAAATAAAGTCTGACTCTGCAACAGGTATAAAATCAGGTCTTCCTAGACCAATACCACTTCCGAATAATCCTCCACTCGCCATAGCAAACAGGGCCTGGGTTATTTGGTAGCCTGTAGCATCAATATCTGACCAAGGATCTTTCCATGTAGCAACCCTTATTTGTACGTGACTGAACAGATGATAGGCAATTATTGAGCCTAAAATCATAGCTAATAGATTAGCGACAATTAGCTTTCTATCCCTGTCATATACAAATTGGCTAAGTATCATAGTTGAAAAGAATATTAGTGCTGTTCCTAGGTCTTTTTGTAAAAATAAAAATCCTATAAAGACAAATATTATCAAGTTCATATAATACTTTCCAAAAGGCTTCTTGCATATCTCATTATAATGAGTGTAAAAACTTGCTATGAAAAAGGCCAATGGTACCTTGATAAATTCTGAAGGCTGTATAGTTATTGGTCCTAAATATATCCAGTTTTTAGCTCCGCTAATATTAGAGCCGAAAATCAAAGTGAAAATAAATAGGACTATTGATATAGCTACATAAAATTTCGACAAATTATGCCAAGCGTTATATGATTTCATAATTCTATATGTTACAAAGAACATAAACAAACCGACTAGATAATATTGTAACTGCTTTCTTCCAAGTGAAGGGTCTAACCTATATATAACAGCTACACCTATAGAAAAAAGCATGTTGACTATCATAAGAAGGATGCCGTCCGATTTAATGACTTTATTTATCAAAAATGTAGATAAAAAAGTCGCCAAAAGAATGGCTAGGTATGTTATAAAATCCACGTTTTTGATGTGCTCAATATTATAAATTAATGACATTGATAAAGATAAGAACTCAAAAATCATAAGCAAGAATACTGCCTTCCTCTGAGCCCTTTCTTTATTAAGGGTGAGATTTTTAATTCTATTCATTTCCATCACCTTGGACAAACAAAAATTGTAATTTACCAATATTAATCAAATCATTAGACTTTAATTCAATAGCATCAGTGATTTTCTCGCTATTTAGATAAGTTCCATTAGCTGATTTTAGGTCTTCTATAAAGTAAATTCCATCGTCCTCAACAATCCTAGCATGAAACTTTGATAGAAACTTATCCTTTATACAAATGCTATTTCTATCATCTCGACCTATAGTATTATCAGATGCCAGAAAATAAAATTCTTGAACTGTAAAAGAAAATTTTTCATTTAAGTTTAAAAGTTTTAAATATGTATCTGATTTTGATTCCTTTTTTAGAGTGGTCCTTACATCGTAATATATAATCCTGATAATAGAATATATAAAATAAAAAACTATAAATACAAAAATGTATTTCAATATAGTTGATATTAATTGGTATAATGTTAAACTTCCAAAAACATTTACTGAAAATATTTTATCTATTACATTAAAAAAACTTTCCATTTTTATCTCCTTTTGATATATAATATTTCAGTTTGATGGAAAGTTCAAGTATTTTGTAAAATAAAAAGCAACCCAAAGCTAGTTAGACCTAGCTAAGGGTAGCTACTTTAACTTATTCGATTGAATTAATTACCTCTTGCATGAAGTCATTAATTCCCTTTAATTTTTCTTGAGATTTACCTGAACTTTCTCCTATTGCATTAATGTATAGCTTGATTTTAGGCTCTGTTCCAGAAGGTCTTAGAGCAAACCATGAATTATCTTCTAGATAATATTTCAAAACATTAGATTTTGGTAGACCTGTTTCATCCTTTTGATAGTCGACTATTGTTTTAACTTTAAGTCCGCAAAGTTCTTTTATTGGATTATTCCTAACTTTGCTCATAATTCTAGATATTCTCTCTTGACCGTCAAGACCTTCAAGAACTATAGATATAACATCATTAGAATAATATCCAAATTCTTTAAACAAATCTTCTATTACATCAAGTAAGCTCTTATTTCTTTCTTTGTAATATGCAGCCATCTCTGTTATCATCATTGCTGAATTTACTGCATCCTTATCCCTTACAAAGTCCTTATAGTTGTAACCAATACTTTCTTCAAAGCCAAAGATGAATTTACCACTTTCATTTTCATCCAATTCATTTGCAACGGCATAAATATTTTTAAAGCCTGTTAGAACGTCATATACCCTTACGCCATATTTGTTAGCTATTGGCTTAACTAGATCAGTTGATACTAGTGATTTTACAACTGCACCATTTTCTGGTAGTTGACCCTTGGCTGCTAGGGCTTCTAGAATATAATTTGCCAACAAAGAACCAATTAAGTTACCAGTTAGGAATTTATATTCGCCATCTTTATCCCTAATTTCAACAGCACATCTATCTGAATCAGGATCAGTTGCTAGTAGTAGGTCAGCCCCAACTTCTTTTCCTAAAGTTTCTGAATATTTGAAAGCTTTTGGGTCTTCTGGATTTGGATAGCCTACTGTAGTAAAGTCAGGATCTGGATTTTCTTGTTCTTTAACAATATGGACATTCTTAAATCCTCTTTCATCAAGAATCCTTCTTACCAATTTGTTTCCACATCCGTTAAGAGGTGTATATACTACATTGATATTTTTATCTATAGCTTCATCATTAATTGTGCATGCCTTTACTTCCTTGATGTAATCTTCGATTAATTGGTCATCAACATATTCAACTATGCCTTCCTCTAAGGCTTTATCAAAATCCATTCTTGGAATCTCGAAAAAGTCTGGATGTTCAGCTATATGACCTAAAATTTTATCAGCAGTTTCATCAAGAATTTGACTACCTTCATGGTTATAAGCCTTATAGCCGTTGTATTCCCTTGGATTGTGGCTGGCTGTTACCATAACTCCAGCAACATTTCCTAATTTCCTAATTGTATATGAACAAACTGGTGTAGGTTGAATTTCCTTGTGGATATATACCTTGATGCCATTTGCAGCGAAAACTTCGGCGGTAACTTTTGCGAATTCTTCAGATTTATGTCTCACATCATAGGCAATTGCCACGCCCTTTTTCTTAGCTTCATCGCCAGCTTCGGCTATGGTATCAGCAAAGCCTTGAGTAGCTTGAGCAACATTATAAACATTCATCCTGTTTGTACCAGCACCTAATTTACCACGAAGACCTGCTGTTCCAAACTTTAGTGATTGGTGGAACCTATCTTTTATTTCTTCATCATCATCCTTTATACTTAAAAGATCTTTTTTTGTTTCATCATCAAATCTATCGTCTTCTAACCATTTTTTGTAAATTTCTTTATAATCCATTTTCTACTCCTAACTTAAATACATTAACTGATTTACCTTCAATAATTAAAGCTTCGCTAATATCTTCATCTGTCTTATTTATACCCTCTTTAGAAAAGATTTTTCTAATTTTGTAAGTAGGATAGCCTATAAAGCTGTTCAAACTTTCTTTATCAAGGAAAAATCTATCATCTAAAGCATTAATTGCAATTAAATAAGTATCATCTTCATTTTTAATTTTATATATTATTGAAGAATCTGGAACATTTTCCATAAAACTTAAATTATCCCTAATAAATTGAGCATCCGTATGGCTAAATACTTCCATCGATTTCCTTATTTCGATTAGAGCTTTAAGGTAGTTAAATATATCCATATTGTCAAGCTTATCTTGCCATTTAACCGAATTATTCCTAAGGGGTGATCTATAAGAGTTAGCATCGTTATTTTTACTATGATTAAACTCATTGCCTTCATAGATAAAAGGCTTACCGAAAGACAAAAAGATAATTCCTAAAGCCAACTTTACATAATCATCTATATTATTATATTCATTCAAAGATATAGCAAGCTTATCATATAAAATCAGATTATCATGACAGTTAAAATAGTTTATTGTCTCACTAGCCTTATCAGTAAAGCCAATTCTCTTCTCATCATAGGCAATTGATCCTGCTATACCAGTTTCTACAGCCAACTTATTAGAGAAAATCCCCTGTATATATCCTTTTTCGTAACCATTTGCATCTCCCTTTATAGCATCTCTGAAATCATCATTAAAAACCGCAAAGGATTTTGATCTTTGAGATCCCTTAAGAATTTGTTTATCAAAAGCTAATGGAGAATAAAAAGCCATCCAAGGTTCACCATATATAATTATATTAGGATTTATTCTTCTAAGTTTTTTGAGGGCGAGCTGTATCGTATCTATATCAATTAGGGCCATCAAATCAAATCTAAAACCGTCAATTTTGTATTCCCTAGCCCAATGGCAGAGCGAATCAATTATAAGCTTTCTAACAAAAGGATTTTGACTGTTAATTTCATTGCCAACTCCTGAGCCGTTAGAAAAACTTCCATCATCATTCATCCTATGATAATACCCTTTAGCTAAAGTTTCTAAATTAGAATCGTAGGATTTGAAGGTGTGATTGTAAACAACATCCATAACAACCGAAATATTATTTTTATGAAAGGCCTGAACCATCTTTTTTAATTCTTTTATTTTAGAAATCGGGTCGTAGGGATCTGTCGCATAGGAGCCTTCGGGAGCAAAATATAATTCTGGATCATAACCCCAGTTATAATTATCATCATCAAAAAACTTGGCATCATCTTCGTCAACTGATATGAAGTCATATATAGGAAGAAGTTGGACATGGCTTATACCTAATTCCTTAATATTGTCAATCCCAGTCTTAACACCCTTAAATTTTGTATCTTCTTCACTAAGACCGAGATACTTGCCCATATTTTTTACACCACTACTAATATCTGCTGTATAATCTTTGACACTCATTTCATAGATTATGGCATCTTCTTCTTTATTATCAGGAGATTTTTGCTCTCTAAAACCACAAGGGTCGCTATCTTTTAAATCTATTACTGCAGAAGCCAAACTGTTAATTGATGATGAAAAAGAATAAGGATCTGTAACTTCGTATTTTCCATCGACTAAATAATTATAGAAATATCCTTTTAAGTCACCTTCTAGAGAAATTTCACATATGCCCAGTTCGTTTCTTTTCATAGGATATTTATCTTTTCTAGTTTTTCTATAATCATCACTTATGAGAAGTTCTACCGACTCACTAGTGGGTGAAAATACTCTAAAGATAGTTTTCTCTTTGCTATAGATTGCCCCAAGCTTTTCATCTTCTATTTTCTCGTAAGTAAGATTTTTAATTTTTTCTTCAAATGCGGTTGTTTTGTCTACCATCAATACCGTTCCTTATAATTTTATTATCTAATTTAAAATTATTTGCCCATAGTATATTGTCTATTTCGTTGTTGACCCACTTATCCTTATCTAAATATTCAGTTTCAATCTGTCTTCTCTTATCGACTAAATCGCTCAAATCCTTAAAAACTCTAAAAGAGTCATTGTACATCATGATTTGGTCATACATCACTTTAAAATCATATGGGAAATTTTCATAACTTTCTCTTATTAGATTATCTACCGTATATTTTACCATATCATTATTGTAGTAGAAATTATTTGCATCATATCTAGCAAAAAGACCATCATCAATTATTATCTTGTAAGTATCTCCTAATTTATAGAAGGAATTCTTCTCGGAGATATTCTTGCTAATTCCACCTTGGCTAGTTAAAATATTTGACATATTGAAGGCTGAGTTTAACATATGAAAATCTTGGTTATCGAGAGTTGCGAGGGTCATGTTATTGTAAATATCACCAGCCCTTAAAATAATCTTTGACTTAAATACATTTACGTCTTCAACAAAAATAATTTTTATCTTTTCTCTTATGAACTTATCCTTATCAATCATCTTTTTTAGGGCAAGTATAAATTTAATAGTTTCCTTGGCCATAAAATATCCCACATTTGCCTTACCTGCAAAAACGTAAGTACAAGGAGTAACTCTCAAATTGGTATTTTGTTTAATTAAATAATACTTATAAGCAATAGCCAAAGCATTAAGGATTTGTCTTTTACTTTCATGAACTATGGATAAATGTACATCAAATATAGAATAAGGATTGAGTTTTTCACCAGATAATTTTATTAAGTCGAGCTTATTTCTATATTTAACTTCTTCTAAATCATCAATAAAACTTCCCTTATTTCTTAGTTTGTCAATTTTTAAAATCTCCCCTACAGATAAATCTGATATTCCATTTTTTTGGAAGATTTCCATTAATCTATAATTATTTTGTTCTGCATACATAAGCCTATCTGTACCAAAATTAGTGTATGATAGCTTCCTAATAGCAGTTTTCTCTTCTTTTAATATTTTTGATAGGAATATATAATCGTTAGATAGAGCAAGGTTGATATTTTTAAACAAAACATATCCATTCTTAATCAAATAATAACTTGGATCTTCTTTAATTAACACATCCTGAATTAGTATTATCGTATCAAGAATTTCTGGATTTACTCTTTTAATCATATCTACCGGATAAGTTTCAAGGCTATCACCAGTAATAGAAAAAGCCATATGTTCAAAAACTCTCCTCGCTATAAAAATAGCCTCTTTTATACTTATATGAAAACGACTATTTAGGATTCTGATAAACTCAGCTAGAGCAATAGTAGGATGGATATCATGAGCAAAGATTTTCACTCTCTCATCTATTCCATCAATACTCTCATATCTGTTCATATATCTTTTGATAATATCCCTTATTGCACTTGCTGAATAGAAATATTCCTGCTTAAGCCTTAGAAGCTTTCCATCGTAGGAAGAGTCATCTATATAAAGAAATTGGTTGATGGAACTAGTGCTTATGTAATCATCATAGGCTTTAAATATATCGCCTCTGGTAAAGTCAGCATAGCTAACTGCCTTTGTTGGTTCTGATTGTAGAAGCCTAAGTGTCGAAACAAAATCCGCCCTGTCATTTAGTATTGCCACATCATGGGCAATTGATTTATGTTTTTTTCCATCTATGTTTAATTCGTAAGAGAAACCCTTTTTGTGTTCCCAATTTGATCCTTCTGCTAGCCAATAATCAGAATATTCTACCTGCATTCCATCAATTAATTTTTGTTTGAGATTTCCATTCTCATAACGCAAAGCGTAGGCAACAGATCTAATCTTTCTATTAGCCAATTCATTTATTAGATAACTTGAGCCGATGCCAATGTCTCCTACACCCAGACTAGCTTCTTTTTCAAAAGCTATCACTTCTTCATATGAAAAACCTATTTCTCTTAAAACTTCTCTAATTTCTTCTTCTTTATTGAGCTTAGCAATATTTCTTTCTATGAATTTACCAGGCAGGTATTCGAAACTTAGAATATATACCTCAAATTCACTCTCATCGGATTTACTTTCAACCCAAATTTCACCTATATCTTCCATTAATGCCCTGCACAGGCAGTCATAAACTTCATTAATTCTAGCATTATTTGCATTTTTCGCATAAAAAGAATACAAAAAACTTTGTATTCTTTTTAATAGCTTTCTTTCTTTGTTTCTATTTTGCTTTAATTTCATTGTATAAATCTAAATACTTTTCTCCGGATTTCTCCCAATCATTATTTTGCTCCATAGCATTAATTACCAATTTATCAAAAGCTTCCTTATTATCCTTATATAATTTTAATGCATCTTTTATGCAGAAAAGAAGCTCATGAGCATTGATATTTGCGAAAGAAAATCCAGTCCCCTCTCCTGTAAATTCATTATATGGACTAACTGTGTCTTTTAGACCACCAGCTTCCCTTACTATTGGTAAGGATCCGTATCTCATAGCTATCAACTGACTTATACCACAAGGTTCGGATATACTTGGCATTAGATAAAAGTCACTTCCTGCATAGATTTTATGACTTTCATCGCCACTATAATAGATTCTTGCCGCTACTTTGTCAGGATATTTCCATTCAAAATACTTAAACATCTCTTCGTAAGTATAATCGCCAGTTCCTAACACGACAAACTGAACATCTTCTTGTAATAACTCATCCATTATGTATCTTACTAAGTCCAAACCCTTCATCTCGGTAAGTCTTGAACAGATACCTATAAGAGGCACATCACTTCTTTCAGGAAGTCCATACATTTTTTGTAATTCAAGTTTGTTTTCTACTTTTCCATCAATTTTATTTGCACTATAGTTAGACGATATCACAGCATCTGTTGCAGGATCCCAAATATCAAAATCTACCCCATTAACTATTCCACTTAATTTATAAGCATATTTTCTAATAACTCCATCGAGTCCTTCCCCATAGAATGGATATTGTATTTCTCTTGCGTAATTTTCAGATACAGTATTTAATGCACTAGAATGCACTATTCCACCCTTAACGAAGTTAATAGCATCGAAATATTTAAGATCATTTTCATTAAAATATGAACCATCTAATCCAGCTAGCCTTAGATTATCAGGATCAAAAACCCCTTGATATTTCAAATTATGTATTGTAAATAAGCTTCTCACATCATCATAATAAGAATCGCCTTTTCTAAAATCATTTACGAATACATTAACCATGGCAGTATGCCAATCATTAGTATGGATTATGTCTGGCTTGAAATTTATTTCTTTGCCTAGCAAAGTACACGCTTTAGAAAAATATATAAATCTTTCAGCGTCATCATCATATCCGTAGATTCCATCTCTGTCAAAATACTCAAGATTGTCGATAAAATAGAAAATAACTCCATCCCATTTTAATTGATAGACACCAGCATACTGATGCTTCCAATCTAAATCCACAAAAAATTCTGTGACTTTTTCCATTTTGAGCCTAAATTCTTCACCTATAGACTTATACAATGGAAGAACAACCCTACAATCAACACCTTTTTTTACCAATTCCTTTGGAAGAGCCCCCGCCACATCGGCAAGGCCTCCTGTCTTAATAAAAGGAACTGCTTCTCCCGTAAGAAAAAGAACGTTCATCTTAGATTCCTTTCTCCAATTCTTCATCCTTAGCTGTAACATATGGATGTGATCTATTACCAAATAACCTTGTATCTTTACCTACATAAGTTCCCTTGTCAGTTATAGCATAATTTAGAATTGCTCCATCTGATATAACTGAATCTTGGAAAATAATAGAATTTTTAACAACTGCTCCCTTTCCTATGCTAACACCCCTAAAAATAATAGAATTTTCTACATTACCCCTAATAATAGATCCATTAGCTATAAGGGAGTTTTTGGTACTTGATTCCTTGGTATATGAAGTAGATGGTTCATCCTTAGATTTAGTATAAACTAGACCATCTTCATAGAAGAGTTGATCAAAGTCGGCTCTATTTAATAACTTCATATTTGCATCAAAAAACGAATTGATGTCAGTTATAATTTCAAACTCTTTGTTATGCCTATAAAAATCAATCTTCATATCAGATGCAAAAGTGAAAAGAGCATTTAGGAAGGACATTTGAGAATCCCTTTCCATAGCCATTCTCAATATTCTCAAGAATAAATCTCTCTTAATCATAATAGAACCTAGGAACAAATCTATCTGATCAGACAAACCAAGATTTAGACCGACAGAAGAAGGCTTACCATCTTCATCAGAAGAAATAATTCTTCTATTTAGGTAATAACCATCTGTATCTTCTGTTTTGGTAGAGAAAATCAAACAATCTAAATCATTGGATTCCATGGTTTCCTTTGCATCAGTAATATCAACCTTATTAATATACATTGGGTTATTAATAAATATATAATCAGATTTATGATCTTCAAAATATCTTATAGTATCATAATAGGTTTCAATCTCACTTAAATTCTCTTTTGAAGAATATTTTGGAGGATTGATCAATAGACCACCATTTCTCCTATTTAATTCCCAACTCTTACCATTACCTATATGATCTAATGTAGACCTCATCATCCTATTTGCATATAAAACTACCCTTGAAATATCGTGATTGGTAACATTTGATAGAGCAAAGTCAATAACTCTATATCTTCCACCAAAAGGTAGCATATAATCTGGTCTACTTTTACACAAAGCACCATAATTTCTTTCATCAAATTCTGAACTATATATCAAAGCTACTATACTAGGCATATTACTCCTCCTCAATACCTTCATTGCTAACTAAATAAACTTTGCTGTCATCTTCCTTCCCGATATTTTGAGTAATTTCCATATCTGAGGCAACTACGCAATTATATATCTTAACTCCACTTTTTACCTTAACTCCGTTAAGCAAAACCGAATTATATACTTCTGCTCCCTCTTCAACTTCTACACTAGAAAATAAAACAGAATTACAAACTTTTCCATCAATAACGCAAGCTTCATTAACTAGACAATCGCAAAGTTCTCCAGTCTTTCCAATTCTGTGAGGAGGCAAATTAAGAGAAGCTGTATAAATTTTCCAATTTTCATCGTAAATATCTAATTCATTTTCAGGATCAATCAAGTCGAGATTAGCTTGCCAAAAACTTCTTACAGTTCCAACGTCTTTCCAATATCCATCGAATTTATAAACATATAAATTCATTCCCTCTGCAAGCATTTTAGGAATTATGTCCTTACCAAAATCATTAGAAGAATCTTTATTTTTACTATCTTCTATCAATTCTCTTCTTAAAACTTGCCAATTAAAGATATAAATTCCCATTGAAGCTAGATTTGATTTAGGATTTTGAGGTTTTTCTTCAAACTCAACTATCCTATCATTCTCATCAGTATTCATAATACCAAACCTAGATGCCTCATCCCAATCAACTTCCATTACAGCAATTGTAGCATCTGCGCCATTTTTCTTATGAACATCTAAAAGCTCCCTATAATCCATCTTGTAGATGTGATCTCCTGATAAAATTAAAACATACTCTGGATTAACCTCGTCAAGATAATTTATATTTTCAAAGATTGCTGAAGCAGTTCCTTCAAACCACCTACCACCATCTTCTGTATAATATGGTGTAAGTATCCTAAGACCGCCAAAATTTCTGTCATAATCCCAAGGTGCACCAATTCCAAGATGTTGATTTAATAATTGTGGTTTATATTGAGTTAGAACTCCTATATCCTTAATGTCAGAATTTGTTGAATTACTTAAGGCAAAATCTATGATTTTGTATTTTCCACCAAAAGGTACAACAGGTTTTGCCATATCTCTAGTTAAAGCTTTAAGTCTAGAGCCTTGTCCACCAGCTAAAAGCATAGCTGCAATTTTATTAGAATTTCTCATAATTCCTCCTTAAAAAAGAAACATTCATATATTATATATACCCAAATGTATAAAAATAAATTGAAATAAACCTTTTCTTAAATATATTCTAACCAAAATCATTCCTTTTGACAAGCTTTTTTTAGCAAGTATAATAGACTAAATGGGGATGACTTGGTTTCGACGTGGTTGGGAAATCTCTAGTTGCAGGTCGTATGCCAAAACGTAAATTAGCAATTAAATATAAACGCAAACAACAATAGCGAAGCAAACTTCGCACTAGCTGCCTAATTAAGGCCGGCAATGAATGTTAAGCTTGTCGCAAGCCTAACATTCGTTTCATAATTTAAGCGACAACTATTGTATGTAAGCTTTGCCATACAATCAGTACTATGAAGCTAGCGTAAAAATTTTTGGTTGTATTTTGATTTTTTATGCGAAAATATAAATATAACTAAACTTGTAGATGCTATTGAATTATCTTCCACGGACAAGGGTTCGA
>NZ_GG666295.1:296213-340541 GCF_000159095.1 Anaerococcus tetradius ATCC 35098
TAAATCAAGAAACGTCAAGAGGCTTTAAATCACTATTTTATAAAAACCCGAAGTTCTATAAACGTCAAAAAAAATCAAAATATCGTAACAATTTTCGTAACAAATATCGAATTAGTTACGACGAAAAATGAGAGGCTGATGGTCTCTTTTTTTATGCAATAAGTTTTTTAGAAATTATCTTATACCCCCTCTACACCCCTTGTAAACACTAGCCTAGCTCCTAGAAGCCCTTATAAGCGTTTTAAAATCTTTAGCCATACCATAGGTATACTAATATTAATTATAAATGAAGATATTTAGGATATTTTAATTATTGTGATAATATTTAGCTTATAAATTCAAATTTTAGCACTTTTTTAAATTTACGCACAAAAAAAGACCGCCTTCAATAGACGGCCTAGGATAACCCATTTATATCATTTTATTCTTTAATTAGTTCTTTTTCAAGTGCGTATGTTAATACCTTAGAAAAGTTAATTCCTTCTCTTTTTCTTCTATCATATTCTTCAATTCTTCTAAATCTTCTAATGTAGCCCTATTTCTTATAAAGCCCCTAGCTGCACTCCTGGCATTTAAATATCTTGTGTATTCTCTATTTTTATCTTGCCATTTTTTATTCGCTTCTGTTTGTCCACTACTTTTATTCATTTTTTCTCCTCTAGCTTTTTTTAGAATTGCTATAAGCCTTTAAAGAAATTATTAAGGCCATTATAGATATAATCAGTGTTATAACTCTTATAGTCATTTGCTTTTAACAATGGATAAAGTATTATATTATCGACCCCGTAAGGGGGAAGGATAATTAATTATCCTTCTTGCTAGCCTTGTACTGTACGATAGCGGTTGTTAATGTTACTATCGCAGTTGCAAGGCTTATTATTTTTTCAATAATATCCATTGCTTACCTCCTTTCTATATTTATATTATACTATCGATAGTAAATTATGTCAATACTTTTTAAAAATAAGCACAAAAAAAGACCACCTAATTAAAGATGGTCTTAGTTTTTTCTATTCCTGGTCTTTTTTGTACGCCTCACTTGATATCTTAACTAGTGCTCCCAAAAGTGCATTAACCGCCGCTAGTACCGCAGTAACTCTTTCCACATGTCCGTAGTTATAAGCTCCCAGTATCGCAATTATAAAGGTACTCACTGGTATTGCTATTAGCGATATAGTTTTTAAAGTATCGTAAGTTTTGTCGTTCTTAAAAATCATTTTTTCCTCCTAAATTTCTGTACTAAAAAAGCGACTACAAAAGTAATCGCTTAATTCTTACATGCTTAATTTATATAAAGCTAATTGATTTAACGAAATCCCCTCATCCTCTGCTTCTTCCGCAAGTTTTTTATGCAATGATTTAGGCAATCTTAAATTAAATTTGCCTGAATATGTCTTATCAACTGGTTCTGGAATTTTTTCTTTATCTTCAATCATTACTTCCAAGTTGCTTGCTAGCATTTCCATTGCTAAATTGTAGCATTCTTCAAGGGTATCCCCATCTGCCCTTACTTCAGGTATTTCTTGAACTTGCCCAAAGTAATAGTCGCCATCCTCATCTTTAACTTTATGAATTTTTACATTCCATGGTAAAGATAAATAATAGTTTAACTCTTTCATAAAAATGTATTTGACTAGTCTTAGGGGAGCTAATCCTCCCCATCTAGTATTTTCAGTAGGTCTTCAACTTGATATTTTTTTACTGGATTTCTAGCTAATACTAAGTTAAAAACTTTACCGTCTGACTTTCTTTTGAAAACTTTATGACTACCAGCGTTGGATTTTCTTCTTTCAAATCCTTCCCATTCTAACACTTTTTCAATTTCGTCCGGACTAATGTTATTGGGGTTGGTCTTCATCTTCTTGATAAGCTTATCTTTTTTAGTCAAATACTTTTCACCTCCTGCTATTATAGTACCATATATAGTATCATTTGTCAAGCTAAAAAAGTATCCATGGAGTAGTATCTCCACTAGTACATCTATAAGCTACATATCTTCTTTCTCCTGATTCATCACCAATATATGAGATCCATCTATATCCGTTTTCTTCATATACAGAATCGTAGTAGATATTTTCCCACGCTCCGTACTGTGCGACTATTGGTGCATCCGTACTTGGATAAGCCCTTACATTACATACAGTAGTGGTAAATCCGTGCCAATCTTCATCTTTAACCTTGTGCCATTTAGTAGATGAAGTAGTTTTTTGCTTAGGCTTAGATTCTTCTACTGCTCCTATTGGTCTAAAGTATCTTACAGGATAATATGAATCATCTAGGTAATACCAGTATCCCTCATTCTCGTTATTTGTTGTTACTGTCCAATTAAGCCCAGCGTTACAGTGGATAATCTCTCCTTTTCTTAGGAATATTCCAGTATGGCCATACTCTCCACCGCTTCCGCCTTCTACACCTTTTACAAAGATATCTCCTTCTCTTACTTCATTATAAGAGATTTCCTTGAGATATTTGCCTTCTCTAGCTAATCTGAACAAGTCTTCTGTGGATCCATTCCACATTGTTTCAGGTATAAATTTACCTTTCTTAAGACACTTATAAACAAAAGATGAACAGTCGTCTGTAGCACTGTTATAGCTTGCTTCCTTTCCGATTCTTCCTCCACCCATAACGTATTCAGGTACATGCCATCTACTTTTTGCATAGTCTATCATTGCTTTTACACTTCCCATATTTACCTCCTTATATGTTCTTAAAAAGGACTAACTTTCGCTAGCCCTCATTGTCCTTCTCATTATCAATTATAATATTATCAACTTT
Organism: Anaerococcus tetradius ATCC 35098; assembly: GCF_000159095.1. Taxonomy (GTDB): domain Bacteria; phylum Bacillota; class Clostridia; order Tissierellales; family Peptoniphilaceae; genus Anaerococcus; species Anaerococcus tetradius. Next base: position 298,992 of record NZ_GG666295.1, read on the forward strand.
AGTATTTAAAACAGTAACATCCTCTTGTATTTTCTTGACCCCTTGCTTAATCTCAGCAAGGGAAGCTCCAGAAGAAGTAGAGTGTACCTCTAGTTTCTCTGACAATCCGCCTAGTTTGCTATTAGTTCCATTAGTACTTACCGCAAACTTTTCAGTAAGATCAATTAGTTTTTGGTTATTTTCTTTTTGTAGTTGTCTATCCTCCTTCCTCTCTTCTCTTTTCGTATTAGTATCATCTATATATGTTTTTAAAAAAATAGCTGCTATTATCACTAATGGTCCATTTTTAACAATAGCTGCTGCTAGCCAATTAAGTGTCATTTTATCACCTACCTTTTATGAGTAATTAATTTTATCCTATCTTCTTCCAACCTTCAGGATATTGGCTAGGACTAAAGGTATTGCTATCTACGGTTGACTCATATATTCCCCCTTCAAAACTTACCTTGTCCCCCTTGTTATAAGCGTCATGAGCTCCAGTAGGTTGTCTAAATTCTGCCACCACTTCACTTGTGTTTCCTGCTTCATCTTTTATCGTTACGTTTAAAAACTCGGTATATAGGGAAGGTGTTGATGATGGTATCCATGTAGTTTGGCTTCTATGCTCTTGGATAACTTCATAAATTTTTCCATCAAAGATAAATTTATCTTTTTCTTTATACTCTTTACCTACCTTATACTCGTCGTATCTAGATAAGATTTCTTCCTTTTGGTCTTTCGACAAGTCTTTAGCAAGTGTGATTGTCTTTAGTATAGACTTAATTGATTGTTCTTGCTCTTCTTGTCTTTTTGCTAAATCTTCTAAAGCCTTTGATGGGCTAAACTCTCTCGCTAGCTTACCAATCGCTCTTTGCTCTAAGATATCATCTTCGACATTTGTCAAATCTCCGCTAAAAGATACGACAAAATCCCTGTAAGGCTCTTGTAGTGTGAGTCTTACCTTAGTCTCATCTGTGCCAGTGTAATATGATTTTTGTATTCTGTACATGTGTACCTCCTTAAAATTTTATATAAAAAAGAGAGTCTAAACTCTCTTAATTATTTGGTCTTATTTCTTGATATTCTCCTTCGGGTGGTAATAAAGACTTATTTGTAACTGATAAGTTATTTACATTTGGCAAATAAACTTCACTCATGTTATTTTCTTCGTATATTGTTGGATTAAATAGCTCTATACCTATATTTGCACATGCTTCATATACGTTTGTGTAAACATAAAAATATGCCATTTTATTTTTTACATATTTAAATTTATAAGTAAATTCTCTAACATTAGTTGTTGTAGGAAACATGTACCAACCTACATCTTCTTCATCTCCTATTCCAATTGAAAATCGTCCAGTTCCTTTAGAGGTTTGTTTGGTTATGCCAGAAAATATATAATTTTTTCCCTCCACTAAATTTGTTTGGTCTATCTTTATTTTTAAACTATTATAATTATTATCAATTTTATCTCGCTTCCAATAAGGCTTTTGTGCCCATAGGTTGTGCTTAACTAACATAACCCACCCCCAATCTTAACTGGTCGAAATCGACTAGTTTTAAATCTAGAGTGGATACACCTCTTGGAATACCCCCCCCGCTAGGAAAATGGCTTGTTTACTAGGTTCTAGACTGCTTTTGTTTGATATATATTGAGTTTCTGTATCTCCTTTTTCTAGTTTTATTTTTTTAAATGAAGCTGCTATATTATTCGTTTTTCCTACCACATCTGAAAATAACATTATCAACGCTGTTTGGTCTTTCTGGAATATAAAACTTTTTTCAAACTTTGAATTTCCTTTAGCAAACCACCAAGCAATATTAGATGTATTTGTAGAATCTTTTACTACAACATTTAACTTACCACTACCATTTAGTGATTGCTCCACAAAAAAACTTATTGTATACTCTTGACCCTCTTCTAAATTTTGAGGAATTTTTATAGTTTTTGAATTATATATATCATCAGCTGCATCGATTATAACGTCTTTACCTTGATATAAATTTTCATTAATTCTCACGCTGCAACCTCCTTCCTAAAAGAAGATTGCTCAATAAATCTATGAGATAGGATATACTTCCTTGAAGTACCCCCCCCGATAAAATATTGACGTTTAGCCGTTTCTATATCTTTTTCATTTGGAATAAATAACGTTCTGACCTCTCCTTTCTCTAGCTTGAGTTCTGACCTTTCTGCTGTTTTGTAATTTGTCTTACCTCCTTCGTCTACATAAATCCCTATGCAGTTCATTTTGCTTGAATCATATACAAAGCTAGCTTTAAAATCATTTACTGGCACTTTTTTTGCGTACAGCACGTTATTATCGTCTATTCCAACATTGGCAGTAAGTATAGTTGCATAACCAGAGCCATTTTTTCCTTGTTTTAATTTACAAGAAACAGTATATGTCTCTCCATCAATTAATCCACTAGGCAACACGTATCTCCAATGTTTCCAAGCCCTATCATCTGATTTTGTATAATCATTACTTAAATCTTTTTTACTAATTAAATTAGGATTAATTAACATAAATTAACCCCCTTATATCCACTATAGAGGGTAGACTTCGTGATACCCCCCCCCGATTGGGAAAATGGCTTGATTTTCAGCTTTCACTTTGCTTTTGTGTGGTATATATTGAGTTGCTGCATCTCCAAACTCTAATTTAATATTAAAAGCTTTCAACCCCACATCATCGGTTTTGCCTGCTAAATCTGTATAACAAAGAATACGCGTATTCTCTGTTTTATCAAAAGTTAATTCTAGCCTATCTTTAACACTATTCTTCTTAAAATCTTGTAAACTAGAACCTATTACTCTACCAAAATTAACATATCCTGAACCGTTTTCTGTCTGATTTAAATTTAAAGATATTGTATACTTTTTATTTTCTTCTAAATTATCGATTTCTGATTTACTTAAAATTGTAATAAAGTTATACATACCTCTGGCTTTAGGATAGCTTAAAATTTGGTCTCCTTCATATAAATTATCTCTTATTATCATAGCCCCTCCTCTCTAATAACTGATACCTTATCCTCTGGCATTGTAACAGAAGTGAAAATCATCTCGCCTGTAACTTTCTTGCCAAAGTCAATTTCATAGTCCTTGATTTGTGGAAAGACGTGTATAGCATATCTTAAAGCGTCGTCAGTCATACTATAAAAAAGGATAACTCCTTGACTTGTGGACTTGATTCTAAACTTGTACTTATCTGAGTCGACATTGACCCTCAAAAAGTCATTAGCTACTAGCTTTCCTATCTCCTTTGCCTTGACCTTAACTTCTCCATTTTCTATCACACTATCCAAAGTGTAAATCATATCACCTTGGTACTTAGTTTCACTGTCAAAAATAAGGTCTTTAAGCTTTTGGACATCATCATCTAACATGGTCTTATCAGCTTTAGGCTCTAGTTTTTTATCTATATCAGTATCAAGGTTATCAAGCTTAGACTTATACCTATCAGAAAAGTTATTATCACTAAGTCCCTTACCAGGCTCTTTGCCTACATAGTCTTTAAGTAGACTAGCCACGTCCGACTTTACTGTATCCGCTATGGTCTTAGCCTTAGAGCCTATCTCTTTAAGGGCTTGGTCTTTCTTACTTCCTATAAGGCTTATAGCTTCTGTACTGCTAGCCGTAAGCTTATCTCCTTCTAGCTTAGCAACTTCGATTATACCAGTCTTAGCTTGGCTTGTAGTCGCTTCTATATCCTTTAGGTACTTATCCCCTGTACTTGATACTTCACTAGTCTTTGTGTCGACATAAGAAGTAAATGTGTCCTTTTTCTTTGTGATTATAGTTATAGTTTGTTTGAGCTTTTCGTCAGCTTGTTTTTGTACGTCTGCTGTAATTTCTTCAAGGGTTCTTTCTGACCTTTCAGCTGTCTCCTTATCTGGCAAGTTCCTAAATCCTTGGGTAACTTTTATAATTAAATCCCTGTCGCTTGGAAAAACATATCCCCCTACACTTATATCAAGCAAATAATCATCTACCGCAAGATTACCGGGCAATGAAAAAGAGACTTCCGCACCTTTTACCGTGCTAGTCGTCTCCCAATATTTACCGATATTTGTATATAAGGCTACCTGTGCTGCCTGTCCATCAAGCTTTACCTCCCTGCCTTTTGCATCTTGCAGGATAAAAGATAAGATTGACGACCTATCCGCCTGCTTGATAACAGTACCGCCCTCAATTTGCCTTAGATTAGTAGTATCCATCTAATCACCTTCTTTCTTGCTTTCTTTAAGCTCAGCAAGTTCTTTTTTTAGTTCCTCATTTTCTTTTTGTAGATTTTTATTTTCTAAGATTAGCTTTGCATTATCGTAATCGCACTGAGCTAATCTATCAATATATATTTGTATTAATGGATCCATTCTTCCTCCTAAAATCTTGCAATCTCTTTATTTACATCTCGACCACCAGAAGCATAATAAGCATAAATTGCAATTGAATCTATTTTAACTCCCGCATTCCTGCTTTTATGGTGGATTTTTAATTCTCCATCAATATTCGTTTCAAAGACGATATCACCTAAAAATAATTTGTGAAATTCATCCATATATACGCCTTCATTTAAGACTATTGGGTGTTCACGCCCTCCATCTCCTGTGTAATTCCACCTATCAAAAGTTATATATGGAAAGTATCCTGCATAGTTATTATCATAGTAAGAAATGCTTAATTGAGATGTAGGATAGTGCCCTATCATAAAACTATATTCGCCTCGTCTCAACACTTTTTCAGATACGTTAATTACTCCAAAAGTTTTATTCTCCCAACGATTATCCCTCCACCTAATGTCGTTATATTTTAATTCAATACCCACATTATCCGAGCTATCATAAGTGGTAAAATCTCCCCTAACGCTAACGTTACCCATTAAGTCAATCTTGCTGGCTTTAATTTTGACTTGCTCTGGTGACTGGTTTATCTCTGATATAATCTTGCCTTTAGATACTTTTTTAGATATGCTATCAGCTTGTACGCTAATTTCACTTTCTAAACTTTTATAATTATCTGATACAGTAGCTGATATTTTATCGCCTTTTACAGATAGTTCGGAAAGTTCTTTACCCATATCGCTTATCGATACATTAATTCCATCGATAGTCTTTACCATTTCAAACTGCTTTTCAACGATGGGCTTTGTTTGCCCCGTCTTAGGGTCTACATAAGTTGTAGATTCTGTTATAGACTCATATATCTTACTATCAGTTTCTTCTCTTTCGGTTTTGTAAATTTTAAAACTCTCATCAGTATGTCTTCTTGCTGTTTCCACTGAGCTTTTAATTGCTTCTTCGGTAGTTTCAAACTTTATCCTAGTCTCTTCCCACATTTCTTTTGTAAGTTCTATAGTCTCTTTTACATCATCAACTATGTCTACTGGTCGATTTGTAAGGCTGATTTCATTTTCAAAAGGCTTAGATGGATAAAATCTTCCAGCTGTTATCCTAAATCGTTCCTTTGTTTTCCTATCTTTATCTATCAGATAAACAAAATCTCCAACCTCATATTTTTGAGCATAAACGCCTACTGCTTCGGATAAATCTTTAACCTTAAGCTTTATCGTCATTCTTGGTCTAGATAAAGCTTTAAGCTTTTCTGCTGCCGCTTCTTTAAGGTTCTCGATGTTTGTATATCTTTCATCTTTCCAATGATAAGTTATAGTCTTCCACGAATAGGACTTATCTTCTAAATAATCTTTACCTTCGTTTATCTGATTAATTTTAAGGCCATTCATACCTTCTGGAATAATTCTGGTGGCAAATTCAAACGATTCTTCTGTGATATCTTTATCATCAATATTAAAGTCGTCCATGAAGTAAGCCCCTCTGTCGGTGCCTAACTCTTTTCCTACAATAATTTCTTGTTTGCTTGAATTAATTTTGTACTCATAGTTAAACTTCTTTATAGCTTCATTAAAGACCTGCCAACTATCTTTGTGATCCGCTGTAATTGTCCTTCTCTCTTTGAGATTTCCGACAATCTTATAAGACCAACCCTGTGGTAAAATTCTTTTTAAAATATTTTCGAAAGTCTGATATGGGAAGTTTAAGCTCTTATTAAATTGGGCTTGTAAAGTGTAGACTGCTTGTCTGCATTCGACCTTATATCCGTCATAAAAAGGTTCAATGTTCTTTATATCATATAGCTGTCCATCTTCGATTATTTGACTTTCCACCTCAAAAAGGTGCCTATATTCCTTTGGGATTTCAAAGACTGGGCTTATTAATTCGTTTATCCCTACATCAAAATATAGATTTCTATAGTAAGAGAAAACAAACTGCTCGTCTACATCATTTTTATAGACTAACATAAAACCCTCCCTTCAAACTCTAAAAAACATCTAAAGCCTTCTTTACCTTCCACCAGTATATCCACATAGTCTGTGATATAAGGAAAGCTAGTTAATTCTAACTGATCTATACCATCAGTTTTATATAGTCCCTTTTCTGAGTCTATAATAGCACTGCCATCTATTCCACGAATACTCATATCATCATCAAATCCCTTGATTGTAACTTTATAAGGAGTTTTCCCCTCCAGCCTTATTCTGCAAGGCGTTGGAAGATTTCCGTTATTATAAATTCTAACAATTTCACCTATAGGGATTTCGTTTATCTGAGTATTTAACATCGCTATTGCTTTGCCTTTATAGGTGATATTTTGATAAAAGTATCTTGTTTCGATTCCTTCTTCTAAAAATCTACCTTGATAAAATATTTCATTATCAAAGGTTATCTTTGCATATTCTAAAATACTTGATACTTTATTTCTGTTTTTTCTTATCTCTTCTTTAGTTCCTTTAAATTCTATAGTAAAAGAGACAGGGGCGAAAGCTGTCCTTTTTTTACTATAAAAAACTAGACCATTATCAGTTTTAAACTCATCTCTAACGACTTCGGTATTCCCAATTATAGGATATGCCAAAACATGAGCATTATATGGTCTTAAATCTTTAATTAAATTAAACGCTATCACCCTCTACGCCTCTTTTCTTTACTGATTTCTTGGCTAACTATAGGAGTAACCGCTCTTCCGATTTCTCTTGAATCAAGATTGATTACACTTGTAACATCGCCATTGGTAACTTGGACTTCGACTTCTTGTTTATTTTGTATTGCTCCACCTGCAAAACTATAAGCTAAATTAGCTCCTAACTGCTTATTATCAAATAGAACTGCATTTTTAGCCTTATTTCTTATAGCTTCCATTGTGTTTTTGATTTTATTTACTACAAAACCTTCTTCATCTTCGATACCAATTCCTAAACCTTTGGTAAGCATTCGACCGACTTCGTCCCTCATCACTCTTGAAGGTGAGTGGATAGCGGCTGCTCTTTTAGCTGCCCATACTGCAGCTTGCATAACTGATACTGCCGCCGATATTACTCCAGACCTACCGCCATATATACCACCAGCTAGTCCAGACATTAAATTATATCCAGCAGAAGAGAAAGAACCCCTATATCCGTTGATAGTACTTGCCATACTAGAACACATTGAGGATACAGTCGACTTAGCCCTATTTGCTCCGCTATTTATAGCATTTACAAGTCCATTCATCATAGATGTAGCGTTAGACCTTACTTGATTTGCTGTGCTTATCATCTTTGAGTTTATATTGTTACTCATGCTGTTAAATTGATTCTTGACCTTGTTAGCTCCATTTGTAACGGTAGAGGTAAAGTTATTCATCATGCTTCTAGATTGATTTGAAATATTAGAGCTTAGGCTACTAAAGGTTGAATTTATTCTAGATTGTAAACTGCTAAAAGCACTTTGTACCCTATTAGCTCCGCTACTAACGCTTGACGTTATGCTATTCATCATCGAATTAGCACTTGCACTTGCTCGACTAGAAGTAGCATTTAGGCTTGATTGGATTTTATTACCCATAGAATTAACATCAGATACAACTTTATTAGCTCCAGAGCTTATAGCGGCACTATAGCCATCCATAGATGTACGTCCTGCACTTTCAAATCCTGATACCTTACTATCTAAAGAACTTACTGCTCCTTGACCTACGGCTTCTGTAGACGCTTCTACACTAGGTTTAGATGAGTCAATACCGCTTGCAAATTTATTTCCTAATTCTGTTCCTTTAGCTTGTGCTTCTTGACTGCTTGCATTTAATTTTTCAGTTGCACTTTGACCCAGCATTTGAGACCTTGTCGTAACGTCCATAGTTGAACGCCCTATACCTTCAGCAAAATTAGTTCCAGTATTTAATCCCGATTGTTGAGCGTCATTAAAGAGTAAAGAAGACCTAGCTTCAAGAGGATTAGCAAAGGTATTTTGATAAGCGGAAGAAACATTCATTTCACCACTAGATACGCCTTCACCATATGCACTTGCATTTTGATATCCTAATTGTCTTAAGGCTTCTTGAATATTAGCTTCATTTAACCCCATATTTCTAAGGGCTATATAAGCTTGCTCCGCTGTTGCTTTACCTGCATTAGTTCCTGCTCCAAAGCCTTCCATGTTCAAGAGTCCAGCTTGGTTCATTGCTTCTATAGCTTGTAAAGAGGTTAGCCCAGAGTCTATAAGCTGTCTGTACACTCCTAAAGCCGCTTCACTAGCCGATTGTGAACCTTGACCGAAAGCGTCGACATTTATTTGACCTTTGGAATACATTTCATCAAAGGCTTCTAGTTCAGTAAGTCCCATATCCATCATGGTCTTATATTCATTTAAAATACTTTCCTTACCCTCGGCTGTCCCTGTTTGATAGCCTTCCATGTTCTTTCTAGCAATCTCGGTGGTTTTTTCTACAGCTTCAATTTCGCTAAAACCATCCTCCATAAATTGTTTGAGCATTTCTCGGTAAGTTTGTCCGCCTTGTTCTGTACCATTGACGTATCCATCGATATTTAGACCTGCAATCTCAAAGAATTTTTCAGCCGCTTCCATAGTTTCAAGTCCAGATGTCCTTATAGCAGTATAAGCACTCCTTACGCTTCCAGACCCTTCGTATATAGCTTGGGCATATTCTTCTACGCTTGCCTTTCCTTCTTGCCTTATAAGAGCCCTAGCGTCTGAGTCCGATACTCCGCCTTGGATTAGGTCTTTATAGGCTGTTGATATATCTGTAGTTCCATCTCTTAGACCATCAACTACGCCCTTTACCATATTCTCACCAGTTGGCTTAGTCTCGGCACCATCTATAGACTCATTAACTTTTTTAGGTAGGTTTTTAGCTTCATCTGAAACTTGATTTTCATTTTCGTTCCAGCCTTGCTTTATGCCATCTATAAAGGATTTTCCTATTTCTTTAAGCTTTCCTACTCCAGCTTTTAACTTACTACCTAAAACTGATATCAACCCTTTAGCTTGGACATCTGCAAAAAATCCTTTAGCCGCATTAATACCATCACCTATTTTATTTACTAATGATTTCCCAACGTTTACAAGAGCACTCGCTCCTTGCTTTATCTTACTTGCTATAGACCCTACAATTTTACCAGCAGAATTTGCTATCTTAGGTAAGTCTAGATTAAATCCCTTTATCAAAAATGCAACTAATATCGCTCCAACCGCCACTAGTCCAACAGGATTAGATAAGACTCCTGCAATTAAAGGTATTATCTTGGCTGCTAATCCAGATATAAGGGTAAATCCTTTAGAAATACCGCCGCCTAAAGTAGTCATTAATCCCTTACCGATTGCAGCAAATTTGCTACCTCCAACTTTATTTATTCCGCTTGATAAAGCTGTTACGATACTACTTCCAATGCTAGAAAGCCTACCAGAACCTGTTTTTAAACCTTCGATTAAAGGACTAATCAATTTTGATCCAGACGCTTTTAAATTTGAAGCCTTGCTAGCAATCCCTTTAGCAATATTATCTACAAGCTTTCCACCTGCAGTATTTAATTTTAAGCCCTTATTATTAAAAGACTGTATTAAACTACTAATTACACCATCAGCCGACTTGCTAACAGCTAGCTTTTCACCTAATAAACCTTTAGCTAAAGACGACATCATTTTTTTAGCTACTGCTGGTCCTTTAAAGGCTGCAAAGGCTATAGATAAAGCCATCAATATTTGAGGTACCGCCTTTATAATTACATCTGGATTTTCAGCGATTCCTCTTGCTATGGCTTTAAGTAGGTCAAGACCGACTTTTAAAAGTTTTACAGCATTTCTATTAAAGCTTTCTGCTAGTTTTCCTATAATTTCTATAGCTTTAGGCACTAAGATATGAGCATTAGCTGTTAAACCTTCCGCAAGTTTAACTAAAATATCTCCGCCTACATCAAATAATTTAGCCCCTACTTCCATAAAAGCCGATACAAGGCTTGTAATTATCTTTGCTGCACTACTTGCTAATTTAGACGAATTATTTTGTAATCCATCTAGAAAGCTTAAAATTATAGTTTTTCCTGCTTCAATGAACTTAGGAGCCTTACCAGCTATCGCTACCGCTCCTTCTGCTATCATATCTCCTAATACTTTTGGCAGTTGTCCTATATCTGTTGATACCACTTTATTAAGTCTATCTACTTGCTTGGTAACAGATTGTACAACCTCTCTAAAAGGCGTATCTACATTCTCGAATAAAGCTATTCCTAGCCCCTCTAAGGCAGACTTTAATATAGTTAAATCGCCCTTAAGGTTATCATTCATGGTCTTAGCCATTTTCTCTGCAGCACCTGTGGAGTTATTGATAGAGTTAGTTAATTTATTAAAATCTTCATCGCTCGCATTTAAAATCGCAAGCATACCTGCCATCGCTTCTTTACCAAATAAGGTGGAAGCGGCTTGTACTTTTTGAGACTCGCTTAATCCCTTAAAGGAGTTCCTCATCTCGACCATTAATTGACTAAAAGGCTTCATCTGTCCGCTGGAGTCAGTTATTGATATACCTAAAGCCTGCATCTCCGACTTAACTTTGCCTGTAGGGCTCGCCAATCTAGCTAGAGATGTTTTTAAGGAAGTTCCAGCTTGTGCTTATGTTATCGTAAAAGTTCTTTATCTTTTACCTCTTATAATTTCTTATAAGTTCAGACTATATCTTCAACGTCAACTTAATGTTACGTTGCTATGCGCTCGTGGAGTTTTTGACATATAAAAAACACAGTAGATACTGTGCTTATACTTAGTCTAATCACTCTAGTCGTTACACCTTCCTAATATTTCTATTAGGCTTGGCTCGGGATTAACTTATTAAATAAAATATTATATATATACAACTTCGTTTTTTTCGAATTTGCTCTTTTATAAGGTATTCTTATCAATTTAATATTATTACTTAAGCAAAATTCATTTTTAATTAAGTCATTCTTTTTAGTTCGTTCAAATTCTTTAATTCCAAACTTAGGTTTAATGTGTTGTTCCCCATCAAACTCTATAAGGCACTGTAAAGTCCCGTCTGTATTAAAGATAGCAAAGTCAAAAGGTAAAGGTCTTATATTTCTACATTCATCTAATCTAAATTGAGTTTTATAATTTATATTGTTTTCGTCCAAGAAATTTTTAATATATGTTTCTCCGTGCGAACTTTTGCATATTGGACACCCTGAAGATAAGTTAAATATCCTAGTAGGACTTGCCATAAAAATATTGCCACATTCGTTATGCTTTATTCGTGCCTTTCTTGATGCACTAACATAATCCCCAACAATTTCATACTCATTATTTGTAGAAATCTTCATTCTTTTATTTGCTTCTTTTGAAGTCATAGAATTTGATTTTGCAGATTTTTTATATCTTTCCTTAGGACACCTCTGACCTTTTAAAAAAGCTTTAGGGGTCATATTAAATTCATGTCCACATTTATTATGTTTAAATCTAACATATTCTTTATTCGACTTATATCTGCTTAAAACTTCATACTCTCCATTAGTCAATTGTCTGACTTCATTAACAAATTCATCATGACTTTTTTGCTGATTGTTAGCACAATTAGGACAACCAAATCCATTAATCAAAGTTTCTGTATTAGCTTTCCAAACATAACCACATTTTATATGTTTAACTAATGTTTTAGTTCTTCTATTTATATATTTTCCCAATAAGATAAATTCACCTTTTCCATGTGCTTTATCAATCCTATTCTGAACTTCTTTTTGACTTAATTTCTTCATTCATAACGCCTTTCATATAGTTTATTATACTCTTTGTTCCGACGTTATCCATTATATATTTTAATTTATTAACTTAGCATTCCCCGAATTCACATAGTTATTTTTCTTATTAATTTCTTAATAAGCGGGCCACAATTTTAACCCTTTAATGCCTTGATTGGCCATCAATCCTAAAGCAACGGATACATCTTGTACCTTATATCCTAATGCTCCAGCTACAGGGGCTACATACTTAAAGGATTCGCCTAGCATAGATACATTGGTATTAGAATTAGTTGAGGTTGCCGCTAATACATCGACAAATTCGTTTGTATCTTTAGTACTCAGACCAAAGGCGGTCAAAGCGTCTGTTACAATATCAGACGTACGCCCTAAATCTTCACCAGACGCCGCTGCAAGGTTCATAACTCCAGGTAGACCATCAAGCATTTCTTGACTCTTCCAGCCTGCCATACCCATGTACTTAAGGGCTTCTGCTGATTGAGTAGCTGAAAACTTGGTAGTAGCTCCCATTTCTTTAGCTTTATCTCTTAAGGCTTGTAGGTCTTTTCCTCTCGCTCCTGATATCGCTTCAACTTCGCTCATTGCAGCGTCAAAATCAGTACCAGCCTTTACAGAATAAGCACCAAAGGCACCAACAGCTAATCCTGCGACCTTAAATCCTGTCTTGATTCCATTTATTGCCCTACTTGTAACGCCTTCTATACTCTTACCAGCTGCACTTGCCATCGTTGATAGAGAAGCAAGCCCACTTTTAAATCCTGAGGTGTCTAGCTTGGTATCAAATAGCAATTTACCATCACTTGCCATAATTCACCCCACTTTCTTTATATTTGCATGCTTGCCATCATAGACCTAGCAAAGGCTTTTTCTTTTTCTTCCTCCGTCCTCTCATCTGGCAAAGCATATATTTTTTTCATTTCTCTATAATATTTCTTTTCTTCTTTGCTCATCTTAGATGTAATTTTCATAGATCTAAAAGACATTATTTTTGAGAAAAGACACTTGTCATTTAAGCTATTAAAAAGAGCTTTAAATTCCCACCAATGAAGATTAACGGTAAAAAGGTTTATATTATAACATTCCATAAAGGCTGAATATATATAGGACCAGTCATATTCATAAGAGTATATCTTATTTTTTTCGCTAAAATCCGAATCTTTTTCCTCATCTTCTTCCGCCTTTTTTTCGTTTTTTATCTTCTCACCTAAACCATAGAAGCACATCAATTCATCGAATAATTTTTCTAAATCATCTAGTCTTGTCATAGTAAACTCATCTACTAAGCAAGTATCTAAGACCTCCATAATTTGTTTTTCTGCTTCTTTATCTTCATCAAGCATTATTTCTTCGTATCTAATCCAAATCCTAAAATCCGTATTTATAGCAATTTCTTTGCCATTAACGGTAATAGTTTTTGGTAGTCCTTTTATAAGGTTATTCACTTTTCATCAACTATAATCCCATCAAGAGCAGGACCTTTTTCTCCAAATTTAAATGTATTTGTAAGCTTTTCAAGCTCCTTATTTGCCTTATCCACTTCCTCTACTAGATAATTTCCAATAGCTAAATAATCAGTAAGCAAGAGCTCATCTCCTCCAAATACCTTTTCTTGGATATTATCCATTGCACCAAAGCCTAAGATTGTATCATAAGCCTTTCTAAGAGCTTGTTTAGCCTCGGTAGAAGACATTGTATTGAAGTCTAGCTTTCCTATTTCAGTTAGTTTCTTAGCTAAATCTGTATCATGCTCAATTTCATAATTTAATGATTGTGTATCACCATTAATATCTTGAAATTCAAATTCAAACTTAATTAATTGTCTTTTTTGTCTTTTAAATGCCATGAAATTCTCCTTTATTTTTAATTATTTCTAAATAAAAAAGGGAGCATAAAGCTCCCATAATATTTTAATTAAGCAGTTCTTCCTGATGTTCCTTCAGACGCTTTTTTTGCAGTACCTTCTGTAAATTTAATTGTTAACCATTCAGTATCGCCATCGCCTAACTCTGCATATCCTTCAACTGGGGCTCCATTAGCTTTGAAGCTTCCAGAATATTGATAAGCGTCTGTACCATCTCCAGCAGAATCCGGAACGATTGTATGATTTCTTTTAATGGCATAATATTTTCCAGTTTGTCCTTCAATTTCTTTTGCAAAATCAACTACCACTATATTAACTGTAGCGTCATCGGCTAGTTGCTCTTTATCAAAAACTTCTTGAATTCTTTCGTGAACTGGGTTACCCTTATATCTATCTAGAGTAAAGTCAGTTGTTGAAGTCATACCAGTTACTGCAGTTCTTTCTGATTTCTCATCAACGTATTTTCTTGAATATTCTTCGGTTTCTTTAGATGTTGGAAGGTCTGTAAAACCTTTCATTCTGTAGTATTTTCCCTCTACTTCCATAAAGGAGACCACATCAGCCCTTAATACTAGACCTTTAAATTCTTTTAAATTTTGTAATGTTGTAGCTTCAGCCATTGTTTACCTCCATATAAACTAATCTCATTTGTATTTGATACTGACCAGAACCTGTTTCAGCACTAGACAAGTATCCATTCGTTACTATTTCTAACTTTAAAGGGTATTTATCCCCATCTAATTTAGGAAATATTTTCTTATAATTTCTTTCTTCAATCCAATTAACTAATTTATCAAAGAAAGCACTATTTTCTAATTGTGTAACTGTATCACCGTCCATATAATTTCTTGTAGTAAAGATGAATCCAAATTGTTTCAACTCATCACCATCTACATATTTTTTAATTAACGGCGTTATAGGCTCGGTATAAATGCCATATTCTATAGGTTGGTCTCCTAAAAAATCAACATTTAGCCTTGCCTCACTATCTAACAAATCACAATCAAGAAAATATTCCCTTATACTTTCTATTATCGACTTCATTTTGCCTTAGCTCCTGCTATGCTGGCTGCACCTCTTAAGATTGAGTCTTTATGGCTTGACTTCATTCTCTCAAACCACCTGTTTCCCCTCATAGGTGCTCCTTGGAAGTTAGCAGGCTCATAATACCACCTCTTAGCGTATGGTGTTTGCTGTACTATCCTTCCACTTCCTATGCTCGTCTGACTAGTTGCTGACCCTATAAGAGTTCCCACATCTTTAGGAGTATAGGGGTCCATTCTTCTTATACATTCGCTGTCGATAAACTTCTGCACCTCTCCACCTGTATCTAGGTCTCTTTTCTTTAGGGCTTTAACTTTGTCGAAATCGAACTTATCAAAAAAAATCATTAATTCGCCCCTATTCTTGTATGCTGCATATCTTTAGAACCAAAATCAAAAACATCTGAAACAGTTACAATCTTCGCCTTGTACTTTTTCTCATAATCTTTAGCTGTTTTTAACTGTTCTATTTCTTTATCTTCGTCATTTCTGATTATTAAGTCCTCAACATCTATTTCTCTTAAGAGCTCATTAGGTATAAAACAAGTTATCTTGTCTATATCGTCCCTATTTCTAGCAGTACGATTAGTATTTATCCCCCTAGTTTCTTCCCAATGGCAAGGGTAAGTCCCTAATACAACGTATTTATTTTCTCGATTGACTATTTTTTTCTTAAGTATCGTTACTTTTGCATTAGTTATCATCTATCCCCCTATACATCAGCCCAGTATGGATAAACGCTTCTCTTATCATTTCATCAATCACGTTTTTGGTGAATCTATCTTTTTCATTAACAGATATACTATTAGCTTGTGCATATTCCACCTTATATTGACCTACAGACTCCGATTTTATATTTTGTGATGAATTGCCCTCGATATTATTTAAAAGCTCTCTAGAGTTAAAATAGAGTGTATTTATAATATCTTGCGTTACATCATCAATCCTTTTTTGTAAAGTTTTATCTCCATCACTTATTCTTTCAAAGGTCAAACAATCTATACGCCTTCTAATCCTCCTTTGTAGGGAGAGAAAAAGCCCCTCAGTTATATCTACATTAGGGCTTTTTTCTTTAAATTCACTATAGGTTAACATTAATTAACCCCTTTCTAAATTAAGCTGCTGGGTTAGCTGTTTCTCCATCAGCTGGTTTTAACGCTTCAAGTTTAGTTAGGACTCTAGCAATTGGAATTTGGTTAAGTGGGAATGTTCCATCTGCATTTTTAACTACTTCCCAGTTGGCTCCCTTTCTCAATTCATCATCTGTTGGTGATAATGAAGCCATAGAAGCCTCAGTAAATGAAATACCTCTTGGAGCATAGCAGAACCTATCTCTAGTGTATAGGGTATCTTCTCCACCATTTTTCATTGGGTTTCTGTCAGTTTCATAAGGAACTTTAGCACCTGCTTTTGTATATTCAAAAGCACCTTGACCAAAGATATATGTTGTATATTCTCCCTCTTTGCTAACTGGTAAAGAATCATCAATAATAATTGGTCTACCATTTAGATTTGCAAGAGCCATTGGTCTTTCTATTCCTCTGCTATCTGTGTATTTTGCATATTGAATTAAATTTAGGTTTTCAAGTTGAGTTGCTACAGCTGAGTTCATAATAGCTGCTGCAAAGTTTTTCTTTCTTGCTCCGAAGGCTTGTTGTAGTGCGTTATTTAAAGTTACTTGTCCAAATACCCTATCTTTATAAGTATGAGCGTCTACAAATTTTTTATCCTCTGCCTTGGTCATTGAGAAGATACCTTCAAGGATTGCAAGAAGCGAATCTTGCTTTAAGTCTGCCCACCAATCTAATAATTGATTAGCGACAGTTCTCATAGGGTCGTGACCGCCTGTTATATCAAAAACAAAGTCCTTTTCAGTCCAGCTATGAGCTCTACCAATAACCACTCTTTTTTGATAAAAAGTATTTGTAGAATCAGACTTGATATCTGTTAATCCATCGTAATTGTCAGCTTGTCCTGATAGGATACCAGCAATTGGAGTAACAATAATATTACCGCCTACTTGCTCGTCCATTCTAGTTTTTAGGTCTGCCCTTTCTACAATAGCAGATGATGTTAGTAGTTCGTTTGTTCTTTCTCTCTCGATTGTATCAACGTATTTTTCAAATACTTCCGCATTAAAATATGTTTTGTCAAATAATTTAGGCATTATAACCTCCTATAAAATACCTTTCTTATTAGCTTGAAGCATTTCCTCGTAAGTCATATCTTTAAGTTCCTTATCACCTATAGAACCTGACTTACCTATGCCTTTTTGCTTTGGTTCTCCCTCAATTTTAAATAGGTATGAGTCGCTTTCTTTTAGCCCCTCAATTTGTGCCTTTAAATCATCATTTAAATTCTTAGAATCCTTTAGACTATCGATATCAAGCAAAGCTTTTGCCGCTTTTAAATTTCTACTTCCAGCATTAACTAAGCCTAAATCAATGGCATTATTAAGATTAATTCTTTCGATATCTTCTTTAGCTTTGATTTGTGCTTGTTCATATTTGTTTTTGTATTCCTCTGCACTCGCTTTTATGGAGTCTATATCCATATCTTTAAAGGCTTCTATTTGCTCATTTGCACTTGCTACTTGGGACTTATAGTTTTCGTTTTCAGTCTTTAAGGTCTCATACTCTTTTTTTAGATTGTTATAATCTTCTACTTCTTGACCTCTTAACTTAAAAACCGCCGCTATTTGCTCATCATTTAGCCCTATTTCTTTGAGTTCTTCTGTCTTCATAAAATCTCCTATTCCTAAGCTTTTTAAGTCGTCGCTATGACTTTAGACTAGTAACATTCCAGCATTTTAGGTCTGCTTTGACCATGGTGGGAAGAATGGGATTCGAACCCACGAAGGCTAAGCCAACGGTTTTACAGACCGTCCCGTTTTCCACTTCGGTATCTTCCCATAAAAAAAGGAAGCCCGAAAGCTTCCTAATTTAATACTATTTAATTGTTTATAATCATCATTTTATAATTTTGAAATTTACAACCCAAGTTCCAACCTTCAAGAGTATGCACACGCAAATCTCTGCATTTATGGTCTAGAAATCCTAGTTCAACATATTTCTCTGAAATTATTTCAGTTATATCACCTTTCATTTTTTCATCAATGCCAAATCTTTGTATTAGAAAATATAAGGCATTTAAATTTTCTACTTTTTGTAATATTTCAACATCCTTTACTTTTATACTCTTTTCCTCTCTAGGAATAGATGAATTATTGAAATACTCATTAATTCTAATTCTCTTTTCTCCAGGTATATTTTGATTTTTTGTCAATCTATAAACATCTTCATTAAAGAGAATATTCAACCTTCTTGTAGCTCCTAAAACAAAACTATTTTCTTCTCTAAAATCTTCAAGTGATCTACCTTGTAGCAACAAACCCAAGCCGTCTCTTTTAATTGCCCAGTTTAAAGAATCTCTAGTTTGTCCAGTTAAATAAACTATATCCCTAACAGTCATAACAGGCTTACCCTTGTAGGTTTTCTTTTCTAGCTTGTGTGGTTCTATTTCTAGTTGCTCATAAGTTTCCTCTTTTAATCTAAAATAAGAATTAACAAGTTGTCTTTGAACTTCCCAAGCCAAATCATCAGTAAAAGATTTTACTAACATTAGGTATCCGCTTTCTGTGAAAAGATATTGACCTTTAGGTGGTAGATTTGAATGTACGAAATTCGTACATTTAGCATTTTCAACGGTTACAAGATAATAATCTTCATTTTCTATAAAATGTTTTTGATTCTTATAAAAGTTTCTTCTAGCTGTCCCAGATACTCTTTCATGTACTAAGTCTATATCCTTGAAAGTTACTACTGGTTGATTGTTGTATAATTTTCTCTCAATACTGTTATTATTAATTGTTATACTATTCATTTTAGCTCCTTTTTAATTGAAAGGAAACCCTTAATGAGTTATAATATATTTGAGATGAGGATTTCCTTATCGTTGAATTTAAAGGTAGTTTTGTTTGAACGTCAACACTACCTTTATTTTTTTTGTCTTTCTATCTCATCTATTTTAGATTCTAACCATTCTTTTTTACTCATATTTTCATTCTTTAAGTAATCATCAATGATTTTAAATCTTTCTTTTTCAAGTAGAACACTGAAAGCTTTTTTGTTCTTTCGTATTTCTTTCATATATTCTGCTCTACTCATTTAATTCACCCCCTTTTTGTAACTCGTTACAACGATTATATTATGTTACTCGTTACTTGTCAAGGGTAAATTAAAAATATTTTTTTATTTTTTACTTTCTTTTGTTATTTTTTTTATATACTCTTCAATGATCTCTTGCATGCTTTTATTGTTTTCTAAAGCATATAGCTTAAATTTTTTGTGCAATTCATCATCAAGCCTTACCGTAATTGTTTTCATCTTGACCTCCTGTTTTGAATTATACATTCAATCATTCAATCAGTCAAGGAAATAATTAAATAATAGATAAATTCGTACTAAAAAAGCACATCTAACAATTGCTAGTGTGCTTAGTCTAATATTTCTATTTTCTCAATTTGTGATTTTAGAATCGCACCATTGCCCCCATAAAAAAGCATCGGTTCGTCCCATTCGTCTTCGGCTTGTACATATTCTTCACAATACAATTCTTTTACTGTTCCATCCTTGAAAAATACTTTTATATTTTTACCTTCAGAATTATACATCATGTCTAATAATGTCATAGAATCATCTCCTATAATGTTTTGGTTTCGCTGGTACAATATGAACTCCTTTTCCTTTACTATATGATATTGAAAATCTGTTTGTGATTACTTCATCTCCAGTTTTAATATCTATCCAATATCCTATGTCCTTATCAGCTTCAATAAATTCTTTATTAATCCATTTGCCTATATTTTCAACTCTTCTTAATTCTCCTGTTCCAGCATACTTATTAACTAAATCTTGTGGATCTACGCCTTCTAGTAAATAACTTTTGTATCTACCTTGTGCCAATTCTTGATTATAATTATTTGTGCCTTGTATATGTTTATCTTGTCTACCTTGGTTTATGTTGAGATTGAAATCATTTCTGATAGCTTTTCTTAGTTTTTCATCTCTTAAATAAATATCTAAGTTAAGCTTATCAGAACCTAAATCGTAAAGAATGTTTGCTCTCTTTTGTGCTTTTCTATTAGCCCAAACTTCCTCACTTGCCTTACTTCTATTATACCCATAAACATTGGTATTTACAGTAGTTGGACGAAGATTGCCAGCCTTATTAAAGTCTTTATATAACTGTCTTTGCCTTTGTAATCTTACCTGTGCGATAAGCTTGCTTTCATCATCTCCAACCTTGTCATACATCATAACTCTATGCTTGTATTTTCTTATAGTTCTTTCTATTTGTCTTTGTTTTTGGGTTGCCTCGTAGAAGGTGTATTCCTTATCTTCAAAATCAAAAGGCTCTGGGTCTATATCTTCAAGCGTTTCTTTAGTCCAGTTCCTCTCTGATATTCCTTCAAAAAAAGGATACCAATTATGCCTGCAATTTGCTCCTAGAAATCCACCAACATCTCCGTAGCCTATATCGTCAAGACTTAGGTATTTGGTGTTATCACCTGATAATGAAACTATTTGCCCCTGCCATTCAGCATGACTTGGTCTAGCTCCAGCATGAGCGGATATTTCCATCAAATCTTGTTCCATATCTTTAGCATTTAGTAAAGATATTTCACTAGTCATTTGATTAACAGTAGTCCTTACAAGCATTTTTGATGCTGATTCTACAGTATAATTTCTTCCTGAATTCTGATAGTTAATTACTCTTATTCCAGAGTCAGATAGATTGTTTACTAAATTTCTAACTACTTGTTGCCTAGAAAAAGCCCCACTTGCAACTTGAAAAGCTGCTTGATTGAGGGACTTCATATAGAAATCATTTAATTTTATATTCTCGCCATTATAAACTACTCCAAGAGATTTTGTTATATTGCTATTTCCCTCTATAAGTCTATCCATAGCACTAGCAATCGTATTGTTTACATGGTTGTTTTTACGCAAATCAACTAAGCTTTTATTAACAGACCTGTATGCTTTCATTTCATCTTCATAATGTTTTAGACTAGACCTATTGATTATGTCGTGAATTTCTTCGTCTATATCATCCAAGTATGGTTTTAAAAGGCTTCCTATTTCCTCACTTGTATATCCATTTTCAATCAAGACCTCCGCTTGTCTTTCTCCCGTTGCAGTTAAATATCCGTTCTTATTTATCCTCTTTGCTATATCTTCAAGTATGGCATCTTCTAAGCCTTGATATAGTTCTATTAGGTGGTCGGTTACTCTTTCCATATATTCTGGACTAAGCATTATTCTTCCTCAGCTACATCTTCTCTTTTTTCAGCTACTCCTGCCTGTATGTCGATTAACTCATCATCAGTTACGCCATATCTCCATTTTAGATAAGCTTCTGGCTTTAAGATACCTGCTGCCACTTCTTGGAGCCTTATCTTTTGTTCTGTTTCAGAGTCAACTACAAGACTATCATCAAAGTCAAAGGATACTTGGCAATTATCATTAAATGGAATTGATAATTCCTTAAACCAATATTTTAATATCTCCACAAAATCTTCAAGGCACCTCGCCAATTCATTTTGAATATCTTTTACAGTAGAATAAGACCTTTGCTGTGATGTATTAATTTCTGTCGCTGTCTTTGCGGTAAACTCCATATCAGACAAAGTTCCATAGGCAAGTCCGCAAAGAAATTCAATCTTTCTTATAATTCCATTTAAACCATTAAAAAGAGATGAATCCCTAATTGCAGGACTAAACACATTATAGAAATCCTTGTTACCTGAACCCATATCTAAACCTAAGTTTCTAAATAATCTTTCTTTTCCAACTGGTAGTGTGTCAGTATTCTTTAAGGCTGTTATATCTGCATCTATTGCAAGCTCACTTCCCTCATACTCCCACATTATCCTTTGATATTGCTCGTCTGCATCTTGGATTAATGATATAGCCCTAGCAAAACAAGATATACCCTCGTTAGAATCTAGATCTAAATTATTAGCCTGAGGATTTTTGAAATATGAAAATAAAGGTCTATCCGATTCTACAATCATTTCATCTGCCATATCTGCCCACTCATCTATTAAATTTAAATTTACTTTATCACCCAAAGTTTCAGCATTATTAGACATATAAGCAGTATTACTTATCAAATATTTATCGCCTATCTCGTGTTCTTCTAGTCTTGTAAAATATATATCCTTATCTTTCTTATCCTTTTTCTTAATCCTGTCTATAAAAACAATATGATTAATATCTCCAAAGCTTGTAAACCCTAAGATTATAAACTTATTAGCAGGTACTATATCAATATCAATAAGCTTTCTTGAATAGTCTTCTACATATGGTTTTATAACAATTCCACCTAAAGCTAATCCATATTCAGCAAACTTTCTAATGTGTCTTACAAATCTTTGATAAATCAAATCAATATTTTCATCATCAACTTTTGTTTCAAGTTCCATTGTTACAAGTCTTGCAAGCTCACTTGTTATAGCTGCACACAAATTTAAAGATTGAGACTTATCAATATCATAATCATTTTTTAACCAATAAGGCTCGCCATGATAACAATCCAACCAAATCTTATAATTATTATCAATATTATTGGCAAGACTACCCAGCCTTTCTCTAATTTCTCTATCTAGCATTTTAACTCCTATACATTCATAAGCACCTTTATAAATTTTTCAATAGAATATTCAAAGGCATCTAGGGTATCAATATCACTTGTCCCATCATCAAGCCTTATATCTTCCATTTCCTCTTCCTTCCATACTGCAGTAGATAAAGCCTCTCCAAGGCTCTTACAATCTTTGGTATAAAAAAATCTATCAGAGGCAATCAAAGTATTGACAAGCCTTATCCTGTCATTGATTGGATTCTTGATAGAGTTCTTAATCTTTATATTTAAATTTGCATCAAGTAGGGCTTTTTGCATACCCTTAATTAAAACTTGTTCAGCACTATCTGCATATATGAGGTCGACGTTTCCATAAGTAGATTGGATAACCCTTACAAAGTCTATAAGTTGATTATATAAGTCTGTTGGCTTATCAGGTTCTAATCTCTCAGACCTTAAAGCATAGACCTTTTTAAAACCTCGACTAATACCGCAACAAATAAAAGCGTGCTTTGAATTATTACCACCAAAGTCCACTCCAATCTGTATCATCTGTAATTCGTGAGGTTTTTCTTTTATTAAATAATCGTCTGGATTATCAGCAAATTGCTTATAAATAAGACCCTCAGCAACTACCCTAAGACCTAGTATATCTCTTTTGTACCAAACTGAATTAGGATCATACTGGAGTTTTATCTCCTTCTTTCTTTGGTCGGAAATATTGATATTATCATCAATAGTAAAGTGCTTATAATTATATCCACCAAAATCTATTCCCTCATCAATCATATTCTGGTACTTATCTATGTGATCGGCATAAATAAAATGATTAGGACTTGAAGGGTTTAAATCCCAAAAGAACTTACGTCTTTTAGCTGCTGCTGTACGGTTAAAGGCTTCCTTGATTGAATCCTTGTGGTGTAAGTTTATCTCTGTAGCTATCCACATACCGAAGGAATTACCACGTATCTTTTTATAGGAATCAGCTTTGGCAGCACCAGCAAATATGACTATCCTCTCTCTAAATTTTGTATAAGGACCTTTGATAATTAAGGCTTCATTACCCTTATGTTTCCCCCATCTGCATTGACCACGGAAAATATATTCAAGACCAAAACCATTGGCATCTCCAATATTTAACTTGGCATTTGCAGCAGTTGACCCTGTAGCAAGATGCAACCTGTCCTTGGTCGTCCTTAATTCATGGCTGAAGGCATAAACATTATCAACAGTCTTACCAGCTCTTACAGCCCCTTCTGCGATGTTATAAGTATTATTTTTACAACTTCTGATATAGTCAACATGTTTTTTGGAAAACCTGAAGGGAATTGTCCTTCTTTTCTTAATCGTCTCCATAAATCATCCTATCTATATCTTCAAGGTCCTCAATTTCTTCTGATATACCTTTCATAATCTGTATTTCAGTTTTAGTTTTCTCGATTTGAGTTTGTTGTTTTTCTTTTTCTAGGTCAGAAGCATTAAGCCCAAATCTTCTCATAAGAAGTTCAGCTGCTTTTAGCCTATCTTTGTTCTGAACCTTTACTTGTCCCAGGGCTTCTCCTCCAAACTCAGTCTTATAATAAACCTCATCGTGGGTTTCACCTCTTAAAACAGCAGTTAGGTACTGCAGGACCTCTTTTGATTCAGCAATGGTCTCAGCTTCTAACTCTGATAATTTTTTATCAATATAAGCTTTTACCTTAGGATTTCTTAGTAATTTATGAGCCTCAACGCTAGCCATATTATCGCTACTATACTTATAACCAGCTTTCTTATATGCCTCGGTAGCATTCCCAGTCTTGATGTACTCATCAGCAAACTTCTTCTGTTTAATTGTCAATTTCTTCAAAGCACATCACCTCGCTTTCAAAACATTTACTTAAAACCCTTATCCAAACCGCCATGCACGTGAGAACAATCATCACGCCGTAGAAATATAAAATTAAAGAAAGAACTATGAAGTTATACGAAAGGATTTGCATGGCAGCTTAGATAAAAGCTTTATACACAAAAAGGCAAGCCTTATAGCCTGCCCTTTTATGTAAAACAAATAAATCAGAGGTGTCCCCCAATTAAACACACTACTATAATACCATATATAAAGGCTTCAAGTGTGCCAGAATCGTGCCAAAATCGTGCCAGCCTACCTCACATCTACATCAGGCCCCTCAATTAAATACAACCTCTTATATATGTAGAGCAATGCCCTATCACTCATTCTTCTGACCGTACTCTTGCTATAATGGAGCCTATCCGCCACCTCCTGAAAACTCATAGCCTCCGCCTTACTCTCCGTCATCCACATATTCTTAACAATAAACAACTCCTCCTTAGAAAGACCTTTTATCGCAAAAGAAATAGCCCTAGTATCCAAATCAATCTGCATAAGAGTGCGTCTAAGACTCACCACATCATCAAAAACGCCCACCATCTTATCCTCTTGCTTGCTTCCTCCGCCCTTAACCGCATCGGAAGAAGACCAAGAAGCACCAATTGACAAGCTATCCTCTAACATTGAAATCTTAGCCTCTATAGCCTCCTTAATTGCTAAATCTTGCCCATAATTCCTGAGTCTTGACTTAACGATATAAATCCTCTCCTTATCCTTATTAGCCGACCTTAACTTATCATAATCCAAAACAACCACCCCCCTTCACTTCTCAATCATCTTGAAATTACCCTTAATATCCAACCGCTGCACATAATCTGCATTAATACAATCAATCTTCTTAACCAGCCTATCCCTAAACAATCCACAGGGTCAATCCCAAGCTGTTCACAAAGGATAATGAGGGTAACAAAAATATCTCCCATTTCAAGTTTCATATTTTCTTGGGTTTCTATCTGCTCATAATCAGAATAACACTCTGATGGGTCTTCACCTATCCTCACCAAATAATCAAACTCCGTCTTAAACTCAAACACCTCTTCTATAAATTTCATAAATTGTTTTTCTGCATTTTCAGCATGAAGCAAGTCCTTATCATCTGCCCAGCTTAAAACCTTATCTTGTAATTGTTCAAAATTCATTCCTTATCCTCTTTCAAATCCTTAACAACAGTTTCAAAAAACTTAATCAAAGCTTCTTTTCTTTCTTCTCGGTTAGCAACTGAAACAAATGCATCAATATCTTCATCAAATTCTCTAAAAGTATTGTTTAAAAATATATTTATAAACTGATTAAGTATACTTTGCGGTGTGTCATACTCACATACAACCAAATCTTCCCATTGACTCCCACATAACCGCTCATCATCTTCTATAATTAATTGATATAATCTTTCTACATTTCTTTGATTAATCATCTATAACCTTCATTTCCTAATTTCTTTATCGTACCAAAACATTCTTCAAACTTAAATTCATCAGGGAATTGATCTCCATATTTCCAATTCTCAACTATCTGTTTAGCTTCTTTTTTACTTTTCGCTTCTACAACCTTTCTTATTGTATAGCTTCCGGATTCTACAATCTCATAACTCATTTTCACATATAATCCCTTTTTCTTTTAAGGTGTTGATAAATTTAAAAGTATATTCTATACAATCCCTATCTATCTTAGATAGACCTTCTTCCTTCAAAGTATCTTTAGTAAATTCAAATCCGCACATACCACCATAAGAACTACATTCAATCCTTAACTCATGATTTTCAACGTTAAATCCACACCAAAAATGATTACTCGTTGCATATTCAATATCTTCTTTTGTGCCAAAAGCTTTAGAATGGCAAATATGAGTTGGATGCAGTGCCTTATTTTCCCATAGCTGATATTTTCCTAAAAGTTTTGTTTCTGCTATAAATAATTCTGATTTTAATACTTTATAAATCATTCCTCACTCCAACACATTTCACCCATTCCTAGCATTTCTCTTATAAACTGATCTTCGTATGAGTCAATTCTTAATACATCATCTATATCTTTATCAAATACTACTAATGTTCCTTCCGCAGTTACTGTTAGACTCAAGTCATACCTATCTAAGAATTTTATAATCTGTAACACGTTACCAATCTTATCTCTATTAAGTCTCTTTTTATATCCACTTGTTAGTCTAGGTTGATTATCTTGAATTTCCATATTCATATCCCTCTAATAGTAAGGCCTTAATTTCATTGCATATAAGTATCTCATCCGACTTCCTTTGAGTCTTTGATAACTTCGCTTAAAACCTTATATAATATTTCCTGTTTCTCATTTTCTCTATCTTCTATAGCACACTCAAATAACTTTTCTATTTCCTTTTTAAGTAAAATGTATCTTGAATCATCTTTAAGACCAAATCTTTTTGCATCTATATCCATTAGTTCTATAAAGTCGACTTTGTCAAATGTTATTTCTTCATAATCATTTTCCGGTTCTTTCAAGTCAAATTTATAGCAACCATATTCTTCTGTACTTTCGCAACACTGTAGGTTGTAGTAGTGCAAGCCTCCGTTTCTACCTAGTATAAACTGATCGTGTGGATTGCTACCTACTATGTGACTTTGCTCTTCACCTTCGCTAATAACCTTTATAAGTGGGGTACTAGTCAAGAATGTACTTTGTAGCATTCTTATGTTTGCCATTTCTAAAACCGCCTCCTATGTTATCTTTGATATCTTCGTATGTCTCTTTAAAATCTATAGCATTATATCTCATCTATAACCTCCACCTTTGCCCAAAGTTTAGGGCTTATTAATATCATTCTTGTACCACAAGACCTTTCTGCTCCCATGCTGTCATAACATTTTGTTTGCGTTAGTTTTATGGAGTCTACAATTCCTAATTCAACATTCCTATAACAGCACTTGAAATAAACTAAACTCTCTTCAACTTCGATTTCTTCCTCGTAGTACGGATTAAGTAGTCTTATTTTCATTCTTCTACGTCCATTTCTTTTGAAGTCCATTCGTACAATTTGTCTTTTAAAATGCCTAAATCTTTTATAGTTTCTTCATCATAGTATTTTTGCCTATCAGCTCCTGCGGCGGCAATAGACCATGCTAGATAACGTAAATACCTAATATCTTCCTTAAATTTTGTATTATAAGCTTTATAATTCATTAAATAGTCTTCTAATTTATCAAGCATTTCTACAATCTCGCAAGCATCTCCAGGTGTCGCATAACCTAAACTGTTTATCTTTTTAGTAATTCTTTCTACAAGTTTTAAGATTCTGCCTCTTTTGTTTTTGGTCATTCTTCCACCTCTAATGATTTTGCATAACCTTGATTAAAACCTAATTCAAAATTAAGATGGGCTGCTAAAGACATAAGTTCCACTCCATCTTCTACTACCTCATTCATATCGCTAGCAAATTGAAATTTATCCTCGATTAGTTCATTTATCATTACAAGTTGCTTTTCCGTCAAGTTGATTTGATATTTCTTATCCTTCATTCTCTTCTCCTATCCAAATTTCAATTATTCTATCTTTCTTCAATAACACTTGATGTCCACCTTCATTATCACATCTTATATATTCTGACTTATTAGAAAAAAGGAATCCAAGCTCTTCATAATCTTTAACAGTTAATGTTTTACAAGGATAATCAACATCAGAATAGTGTCTACAATCATCATAATAAAGTGTGATTTTCATTCTTCCACCTCTTTTTTAGCACGTTTTAGTTTAAATCTTTTCTGTTCGTCATCTCTAATCCAAACGCCTGTAAATGGTTCCATCACAAAAAGCATATTGTCGATAATCATAAAATGAGCCCAAATGTCAAATTTTGAGTCCCATACTTTAAAATTAAGCTTGGTTTTTCGACCTTTACTCATCCTTTACCTTCACCAAATCCTCATCAAATAAAATAGGTACTTGTATAAAAAATTCTGCATAAGCTTTTGGAAAATCATCATCAAGACAACCCCCTATATATACAGGTTCAAAACATCCTTTATTTTTCCTAAACCAAATACAATCTCCATAATCTTCGTGCCAATCTTCTTGTTTTTTAAGTGTCAAGGCATCCTCTAATTTCCCCAGCCTATTAGTAGCTATCCAATGAGCATAAAATACATCATAACCTCTATACATATTTATTAAATTAAGACCGTCTAGTGTCTTTAGACTAAAATCTCCACCTACCGATGGTTCAGTCATTTTTTTATTTTCCCATTCTGCTGGGTCTGGTCTAAAATTCATTCTTCCACCTCCACTAATTTAAAATTAGCCAAATCAAAATAAAACTTTTTCTCCCCCCTATTCCCAATAGGCGTCTTTGCATAATCGAAAAACAGGTTAAACAGTTTTGTCTTATCCTCTTCATCAACAAACTCCCATCCAAGATAATTTGTATTAATTTGTAGCAATACATTTTTGCATATTGCAGCGATTACTAAATCGTTTTTATTTTTAATTCGGTAAAACAGTCCAATAGATTCAACTTCAAACCCTAACTCTTCAACTCTTTTTATAAATTCCTTAGTCTTCATAAATTCTCCTGCCTCCCTGCTTCACAATCGCTTTCGATAGCTTTAATTTGATTCTTCTTCTAATTTGAAAAATGACTCTACCAACTTATTAAGTTGTTCTTCCGAACAATCATCACTTAACATGTAAGGTAATAATCTTTTAGCTTTTTTGTTATCTGATTTTTCCACTAATTCTTTAAAGTCTTTCAATGTTAAATTTCTCTTTTCTAATTCTTTTATCATTTGTTGTTCTCCTATTCTTGATTTTTATTTTCTTCTATATTTGCTTTTGCTTCTGCTATTTTTTCGTCTACTTCCTTGATCATCATTTCATAAAAATCTTTACCTTCTTGATCATCTTCTGATTTGAGTCTTTTTTTATAGCTTTCTTTTTCACGCTCTAATTGCCTTAGATAGTATTCTTCGCTTGTTAGTGACATACATAATCTCGGTTCAAAACTCGCTCTTATATGCTTCCCACAATTGGGACACTCCACTTGTTTGTTTCCTGTAATATCACAAACTTCCACTACATCTTCTGGTTCTAGTTCAGCCTTGCAATATGGACAATAATCATTTTCTAACATCTTTTAATCCCTTTCTTCGTTTTTCTTCCGTTCCAAAAACTCTTGAAATTCCTCTTGTTGTCTTCTCTCTGATTGACTTTCAGCGTGTATAATCGGGTGGTCTGCATTAGGTATTGCTTTTAAAGCTATTTTCCAAGCTTTTTCTTTCGCTTCTTCTTCGCTATCAGCCATCACTTCATAGTAATCTTGAGCTTCGCATGATATTGTCACATAATAAAATTCAGTCATCTTCTCAACTCCTTCTCAACTTTACTCAACTGTACTCAACACTTATCCTAGATATTGCCATTGCCAATATACCAAATATATAAATTTAAAAGCAATCGCTGCAACAACAGCTTTTGATATATTTTTGACTCTTTCCATATCAGTATCTTCAAAACCCATTTTAAACACAAACGCTATCATAAAATAAAACAAAGTTTCTGTCATTTGAGGTGTCATCCCCTCATCACCTCCCAATCACACTTATAATTCTTAACCATCTGACAATCCCTATATCTGCCATTATCAAAAACTGCCAACCTATCATCAAGATAAACTAGCCTTCCTTCATCTGCCTTCTTATACTTACTATTCGCCTTAACATCCTTGAAACGAATCTTATAAAACTTCCCAATCTCCAAAACTGGCATAACTTGCTTTCTCATCTGATCTCCTTAAACTCATAATCGGGATATTTATACAAAAATAACTTCATTTTGATTTTATATACATCTGTCTTGAAGCCTTTTACATCTTCCACCACCGTAACATCCCTTTTAATGTCCTTATACATAAAATCAGCAATATAGCTAACCTTCCTCATGGTCTTACCTCTATAAATTTGACTTGGAACCAGCTCGAAAACTGGCTGCAATTCCAAATCCTTAATCACTCCGCCCCTAACTAAAAGCTTAAGTTCCTGATATCTCCTGGCTTCCTTGAGGCTGTCAAATGGTATACCGTCGACAATAGTTTTCTTGTTCTTGTACTTGTTATAAGCCATCAATCCTCCACATACCAGCAAATAATTTGATTGAGACTAATCATTCCAGCAGTTTTCTCACATCTAATTAATTCCAAGTACCCCATTTCTTCATCAAAACAATAATCGTCAACCTTAAAATACTTTTCTCGACCATTAACAAAACTAACAACTAAATTCATATATCCTCCCATCATCTTGCACCTCTTGAAAATCATCACCAAAGAAATCGTCCTCATTTTGCCCTCTATGATAATTTCCACCCTTGCTGGTGTAATTGCCCCTATTATCTCTTTCTGTCGCTCCTGCATTACCCTGCGTGCGATTTTGACTATCTATGAACTCAACCTTATCTGCAATAATATCTGTCGTGTACACAGTCTTGCCTGTTTCCCTATCTTGATAAGAACCCGTCTGGATCCTTCCCTCGATAGCACACTTACTACCTTTGCTTAGGTATGCACTAGCATTTTCAGCTAACTTTCCCCAAACTACTATTCTTGGAAAATCAGCGGTAGGGCGATTGTTCGCCTCCGCCTCCTCTCTTTTCTCTCTGCTTAGTCCCTTATCAACTGCCAAAGTAAAAGAACAAGTCGCCATATTGCTGGTCGTATATCTTAGGTCAGGATCTTTAGTAAGCCTGCCAATCAATAAAACCTTATTCATATTCCTTTCCTCATTTTCTTAATCTCTCTATTAACAACATAATCAATTACAAAATCATCTTCATATTTCTTGCTTTCAAGTACAGTTTTCACATAATTAAAACCGCTTATATTAGATTTTTGGTCTTCTTTCAAATAAATAAGAGTGTAAAAAACCTTTCTCCAACCAAAGGTCTCTATTGCCTCGACTATCTCCTTCAAATCCTTTTTATTGGTGTTGTTTTTTACCGAATTATAATAATAATCAATAACTAGATTTTCATTTTTTCCAAAATCCGGCTTATTATTATAGTCTCTATTCTCTTTCTCTAACTCTGTATCTTGTATCTTATCTCTATTATCTGTGGGACATTGATTGGACGGTGTCCTGTATTCTTGGGACATTGTCCCATTAGGTAAGGCTTTTTTATTGCCCTCGATAGCTCTTCTTGCTCTATATTTACGCTTTCTTCTAGCCGCTTCTGTTTCCTTGCCTATCATCTCCTCAATCTGATTCATATAAAGCTCCCCCGTCTCAAGCCTTTCTACAAGACCAATCTTCACAAAAAGCTCAAGGGCGACCCTAACAGTATCAGTATCAGTATTAGTCAATCTTGCAAGAGACTTCACATCATAAGGCATAAGCCTTTGACCGACATATCTTATAAGCCTACCATCATCTGATAGGCTCTTTAGGAGTAGCTTTAAGTAAAAATTTACATAAGCCGCTCCATTCTCCTGGTCCTCTATCCATTGGATCGTGTCATCATCATAAAAATCTTCTGGCAATTTCAGCCAATAATACCTCTTATTATCACTCAATCAGACCTCCTTGACTGGCTCAAAATCATCTCCGAAAAAATCATCCTGCTTGCTGTCTTTCTTCTCCTCGATAATCTCTCCTGGATCCTTGTCAACATTAGCTGGAGCCTCTTCTTGCTCCTCTTCTGCTACGACCTCATAATTCACATCAAAATCATAGTGGTTGTCAACTGTTTTTTGACTACCAGTAAAATTAGCATTATCAAAGCTCATAGCTTGGATAAGTCCTTGAGACTCAATAGCCTTAGGAGCATACTTAAGAACTTGGATCAAGCAGGACTTCTTGGCCATGGAGTCGAAGTCTGTCTTCCATGGGCCTGAGTAAAAACTCTTAGAATAGGTCTTGCCGTATCTTTCTGCATCAGCCTTTGACATATAAAATACATCTTGACCACCGTCCTTGGTCTGATAAATAGCATAGTAGCCTATAACCTCTCCACTATCACCAGTCAAGCAAGGTTTGTGGCTTATCTCGCCAGTTCCGTAATCTATAGCGAAGTCTTCATTTCCTCTCACTTCTCTTGCTGTAATTCTCTTAAATTGCCCAGTATTATAAGCTAATTTTAAAAGTCCTTTGTACCCGATTTGAAAGTTCACAGTAGACCCGTAAGGGATCAAATAAGCCTCACCCAATGGAGTGTTAAATTCCAATCCCAATTGAGCAGAATTCATAATAGCTGCAAGTAAGCTTTGTTGAGTACAATTTGCAAGCTTAGGATTAGAATTAATTGCAGTTAAGGCAGTCCTAACAAACTTTTCAACTGGCAAATAACTTGGTAGGGCGTTTTGGATCTCCCCCTTCATGCTCATTAAAAGCCCTCTAACAGTATCCTGCTTGCTTAAAGCTGGCTTATTTTGTGTATTTTTCTTTAGTGCGTTCTTTGCGTTAGTCATTTAATCCTCCAACTTTACAATCTCTTTAGGGTCTACATCTAGGGCTTTGGCTAATTTGCTTATATAGTTTAATGTGGCGTGTCCACGCTCTAAGACCACGCCCAACCATTGCCTTGATGATTTCATTTCCTCGGCTAATCCGCAAATATTAAAGCCTTTTTGTAGCATTAACATCTTAATTTTTAATGAATCTATCTTCATTTCACAATCTCCTTCAAATAAAATCTCCTAGACTCTGACTGTTTTGTATATTTTCCGTATAAATCAGGTTCATCTATCTTAAATTTATTACTGTCAAATCTGTTACTTGTATAAGGCTTATATGATACAGACAAAAAGTCATTAGCCCCAAAATTGTTATCCTTTAACTGGAGCTTTATTTTTTGCTCAAACTCCTTATTATCGGCTTCTAGTGTCTTTATAAGGTCTTTTCTCTCCTTATAAGCCTCATAGTCTGTCTTATCTACTTCAAGGCTTACCTCTTCCTCAAGACCGCCCTTAAACCTATCTTTTAGGGCTTGGTCATACTCACTTGTCCCATCTGGTGCTGGGATCTCTCCCTTTAGCACATAATTCTCCCAAAAATCAACCTCTTGGGATTTTAACATCTCGATAACTTCTTCATCTCTTGGAATTTCTCTTATGATAAAGTCTGTTGAGAATATCAAGCATGCTATATAACACTTTTCTGCTCCAGTTACCATCATGTAGTGGTGGCATTGTAGCTCATAATTAATAGGAATAGCTCCATCCGCCCACTTATCTTTAGCATAAGGACTAGTTGTCTTGCACTCTAGGATAGCATTCTCTCCGACTACCTCCCTATCTATATCAGCTAGTAGATAAGGATGGTCTGTATCTACCATCATAAAATTATTTCTTCTAACCTTCTTACCTGTAGCTTCGGTAAATCTCTTAGCCACATAATCTTCTAGATCTCTTCCTTGCCTTAAAATCTCATTATCTATATCCTTTTCGACTTGACCTGTCTTTTCAAAATACAGCTGGGCTTTAGACTTCCACTTATTAAGCCCACAAGCAGCCGCCGCATCAGAACCGCCTATCCCTTTCTTCCTAAGCTCAAGCCATTCTTCACGACTAAGCTTCGAAACATTAGCAAGCTTCTCCATTACATAAGCCCCCTATAATACTGCTCTTTTAAAATTCTCTCATCTTCCTTAGCTTCATCATCTCTCATTTTAAGGTAAGCCTTGTCATCTTCATCAAGCTTTCCCTCTTCGATATCCTCAAAGATGATATCCTTTATCTTGCAATTATCTGAAACGATATATTTCGCCTTTAAAGCTCCCTCTATATCTCCATCATGATTTTCTTCGATTGTTTGAAGTGGGATATCAACTTCATCCTCCACATATAGGATCCTTGTAAACTTAACTCTCATAAACTCTCAGCCCTCCTCAAAAGACTCTCTCTTCCTTGTATCTCTATATCTAAAAGCTCCATCTTATCCTCTCGGTCTGCTTCACTTTCTTTGCTTTTTAGCCAATCTCTTAAAAATTTCAAATCATTTAACTTTATAGTCTTCAAAGTTCTTGTAAACTCACATCTTCTTTTAAAATTCATCTTTACTCCTTATTAGCTATAAGGTATAGTCCTCGTATAGCTTATTTAATTTGTCCCTTAATTCACGCTAAGGGCTTTTTTATTGTCTGGATCAATACTTATTAGCATTTCTCTTCTATAGCCTAAGATTTTCTTATGCTCCTTCTTACGACTTCTTAAATCCACCCCCTCTATAACTCTTAGATCTGCTCTTTTTGCTCTCTTACTTGTCTTCTTTCTCCCGAATATTCTTAGTGTCATAAACTCCTCCTATATTTCGTTAACATGCATGTAATTCTTTCTAAAAAACTCTTTCACATCATCTTTTAAAAAATAAACTTTCCTAGACCACCTATATATAGGCAATCCCTCTTCTACCATCTTATCGAGCGTATTCACACTCATATCAAGCCAAGCCGCCATCTCCGTCTTATTAAGAAAATCCCTCTCGGCTATTGAAACTTTCATATTGCCTCCTATCCCAAAAACTTGTTTATAAAGTATATTTGTCCTTTTCCTGTAACTTTAGTAGTTGTAGTAATCACATTAGCTCCCTTGCTATCAACATAAGAACCTTTCTTCATCTCAAACAATCCTTGCTCTACATACTGCTGTAACGGTTGATTTTTTCTTTCTCCTGACTTACATAAATAGCCGTTGTTTCTCATCCAGGAGAATAGCTTGTTCTGCCCAATCTTTTCGTTAATTCTGCCTTGCCTTATAGCTTCTTGACTAATCATCTTAGCAAGTTCGCCCATCAAGCAAGACCTAGAAGAAGCAGATACAGTATCGGCAAATAGGACCTTAGGCTTATTTCTTTCAATTTGTGCCTCAGCTAATGCTCTCTTTGCTTTTTCTTCCTTGAGGTTAGTCGCTAGCATTATTAAATAGTCAGGATCTGTAAGAGTTCTTTCTATTACTCCGTCCGTCATATATGCCCCATGCTTTCTTATGGATGGTAGGACTTCGCTTGTTACCCAGTCTGCAAATCTTTCTGCCTCTGGCTTTCTACTTTGGAAGACTAGTTTGTATAGGTTTGACTCGCTAATCATTGTTACATCTGTTCTTCTTCCTAGAGAATCGACACCGTCCATAGTATGGACGCCATCT
Source organism: Anaerococcus tetradius ATCC 35098 (assembly GCF_000159095.1). Taxonomy (GTDB): domain Bacteria; phylum Bacillota; class Clostridia; order Tissierellales; family Peptoniphilaceae; genus Anaerococcus; species Anaerococcus tetradius. The sequence continues at coordinate 334,618 of NZ_GG666295.1, forward strand.
CCATTCAATCTTGCCTTCACGTTTCTTGGATTAGCAATTTCCAGTACCCTACAAACATCATTGAGTGCAAAATACGGTTCATCATCAATAATCGATGTTCTTACTTGTCCAAACTCTTCATTATCAAATATTTTTAAATCTTTCATTCATTTTTCCTTTCTTTATAAATTTAAAAACCACAATATATAGTATGTTATAAAATTATAATAACTATATATATTGCTTTTTATAGTCAAAGATGGTAAAATTTTCCTAGTAGAGTATATCTCTTAATTTGTTAAACATTTTATCCAGAAAGGAGGTGCCAATTGAAAAGAGTAATAACCACAAACCAATCTTCAACCGGAAGAAATTTAAACTTTAAAGACACAAAGTCTGGTAGATATATGACAAGACAAGACTTCGTTAGATCTATAAAAGCTGGCAATTACGAAAATTATCATGTTCGTTTGATAAATGGTATAGAAACACCTGTTTCCAATCCTGATAAATCTAAAAATAACAATTTAGATTAAGAAAATGGGATATACTCTACTCTGTAATTTTCATCACTTATCTCACTATTAGAATTAATTGAAACTATTAACCTATTTTTATTATCAGAAATTATAATTTCCTTAACCTTTTTATCTCCAATAATAATAGGTAAAGGTTCAAGCAAATCTTCAATATCAATTCCATAGCTTTCAACCAAATTCTTTAACTTATTTTGAGTTTTTCTACCACAAGCTATTTCTCTTTTCATCATTCCATCAAAGTGTGATCTAGAAATATTAAGTTCTCTACAAAATTCAGCTACAGAATTGAAATTATCTTCAATTAATTTATCAACCTCTATCTTTTCTAAGAATCTTTTCATTCACTCTTCCTTTCTATAAAAATGTTCTAAATCATATCTAAATTAGCCGCTTCAAATATACTTACTTTTTCTACATTGCAGGCACAGATATAATCTGAGTTTTCCTCTATGGACTTCTCAATCTTGCCTGCAATATTTTCTGCTAAGCTATCATTTGAAAACAAAATAGCATCTTCAATTGATTTAGACATACTCCCTTGTAAATCAATTAAATACATAGTTTTCCTATTACTTACGAACCTATTTTCATATTTTTTAATTTTTATAGTTACAATGTAATAACATTTATTCATATTTCTTCCTTTCTCTCATTGAATTCCTGATTTTCAAAAAATTTAATCTCAGCTACAATCTGATTAAGGCTTGCTAATTCATTCATTAATCCTCCTAATAACATTTATAATCGCATTTAAAACGTTGTGTCTTAGTTATTAACATTTAAAATGGTATTTTTATTTAAAAAAATATCATCAATTTTTACGTCAAAGTAATCAGCTATTTTCTTCGCAGTAGTAAGGCTCATCCTAGAAGTATTTTCAGCAGTACTTATAGTCTGCTGGCTAACCCCTACCGCCTTTGCTAATTCTTTCTGACTAACATTCTTCATAGCCCTAAGGACTCTTATATTATTATCTGCTATAACAATCACCCCCTTCTAATCCTCATAAAGCTCCCACCAATCAAACTGAAAGAATCTTCCCAATCTCTTAGCGTGTTTAACTGGTAGCTCTCTTTCTCCATACTCGTATCCTTGATAAACATTAGTCCTTATTTCTAAAAGCTCAGCTATAAACTTTTGAGTAAGCTTATATTTCTTCCTCAAATCTTTCAACATACTATATCTAGTTTCCATATCTTTCTCACCCCCTATATGTGGTATAATATTATTATAATAGCAAGAAAGGAGGTGTTCTTATGTTTAATGATGATAAATCTCTTACAGTCCAAGCTTTTGTAAATATGTTTAAAACTGATATTGATATATTCAAAAATAATAGAATTGCTGTTCTAACATCTTTTGGTTTAGTTGTAGGTGACTTAATTGATAACTCCAACGAAAATCCTACTACTTTACAATCCGTTTTTATATCAATGGATGAATCAATCAAAAAAAGCTTTGACGAAGAGAAGCCTGATAGTGAAATCAGCATCTTTTTAACGCTTAAAAATGCTGAAATAATAACATCTGGCAACAAAATAAATTTACCAATAATAAGTATTTTTTACGACCAAATCATCGGTATTTCTTTGAGTGAATAACATTATCAATTGTATTTGAAATGAGATTTTTATCATCTGAAGAAAGTTTTTCTTCTTTGATATTAATATTTATAGAATTGTCTGTGTGTCGATTAAGTCTATCAAGAATCTCATTAACATCAGAGCCATCCAAGATTATCTGGTTGGCTCTTTTATTCTCTTGTTCACCGACAGCTTTGTTTAGTTCAAACCACTCTCTTTTTGTGAATTTTTTTCTGAATTCAAGGAATTTTTTAATATCTTCCGCCTTCATACAACCTCCTTACCTAAACAAATTAATCAAACTTAACAAAATACTTATAACATTCAATCCAATTATAGCCTTAAGTACAAGCTCAATTTTCTTTCTATCATCTTTCATATTTACTTATGATGAGTATAGTTATGATATAGTAGGGCTAAGCCCTAACTATATCTATGATTTTGATGACTAACTCTATTAGTTTTTCTACCAAGCTGATTACTGCAGTTATAAGAGCTAACTTTATGAGTTGGTCATCTTTTTTATTGTCTTCTTTACTCATCGTTTCCTCCTTTCTTCTTAAAAAAATCTTAAAAAAATATCAATAACCTTATAAACTATATCCAAGCTTATAACAATTATTAGAATCTTCAATAACTTTTCTATTGCTTTCTCATAATCTTTCATATATAATAAACAAGTGATAGACAGTTAAGGCTTAAAGCCCTAACCTATCTAATATTTTCAAGGTGATATCTAGTAATTTATCGATTATTGTTAGTGTTGTGGCTACAACGGCTAATCTTTTTACTAAGATATCATCTTTTTTATTTTCCTTTTTCTTCACTTGTTATCCTCCTTTCTTGTTTTGTTAATTATATAATACCATTTATAATGGTATTTGTCAAATCTTTTTTTGTATTTTAAATGTATTTCTTTATATATTACCATTTTAAATGGTGGTATTACACCATTGTAAGTAGTAAAATACAAAAAAAGGAAGTAATTAATATGACAAATTTAACCGAAAACTTAAAATATTACCGAAAACTAAATGGGTACACTCAAGAAACAATAGCACCAAAATTAAATATAAAAACATCTGCCTATGGTTCATATGAACAAGGAAGAAATGAACCTCCATATTCCAAACTAAAAATGCTAGCAAGCATATATGGTATTAGCATATCAGAGCTGACAGGAGAGCCCGAAAAAAAAGAACCAATCCAAAATAAGGACTACATCACAATCAACATCTACGGCTCTATCCCTGCTGGTATCCCCATAGAAGCTATAGAAGACATATCCGATACCGAAGACCTATCCCTAAAAGAATACGACAAAAACAAAACCTACCTAGGCCTAAGAGTCGACGGAGACTCCATGTATCCAAAATATTTAGACGGCGACACCGTAATAATAGAAAAAACTCCCGACTGTGAAAGCGGAACAGACGCAGCCGTTTATGTAAATGGCTATGAGGCAACTCTGAAAACTGTAATAAAAAATGAAAATGGCACTATAACCCTAAAGCCCATAAATGCCAACTATGCTCCAAGGACCTATGGTCCAGGAGACGACCCAGTAAGGATTTTGGGAGTTGTAAAAGAAATTAGAAGAAAAATATAAAAAAGCAGCCTACATATATAGACTGCCTTCACACACTACAACTATAACATATAGGAGGAAAATATGAAATTTGGAATCAGGAAGCCAAGCCTTAAAAGAAAGATAAAAGCCAAAACAACAGGCAAAATGAAAAGGTCTTTAAATAAAGCTATAAAGCCAGGATATGGCAAGAAAGGAATGGGGATATTAAAAAATCCCGAGAAAGCTGCATACAACAAGGTTTATCATGAAACTACAACATCTATACGGGATATTTTTAACACATCAACAACTAAAAAAGTTTCGTCTAGCTCTAAAGAAGAAATAGTTGAGTCGCAACCATCATATACCATATCGGCAGAAGAATTATACGAGTGGAATCCTGACTTTTACCCAAACAAAGAAGAAAATGAAGCGTTAAACTTGTACTATGATTCAATTAATAGAATGAGAGAATTTAGAAAAACAAATCCATCTGCTGATCAAATTAACTTGTATATAGAAAATTCTAAAGATAATTTTAAAGGATTAAAAGGTGTATTAAAGTATTGGGAAAGAGTTAATCAAAGTATACCTCCTAACGTGCCTATTAGATCAGAAACCATTGATATTTTAATGAGGTGTAACAAAGTTAAAGAGGCCAAAAAACTTTATGAAGACTTAAAGTGCTTAGGAGTATATGATAATTGCCCAGAATTAGAGTTAAGAATCAAGAATATGATAGAACATTATCCTGAAAATATGTATGCTGTAATAGAATATATCTCCAATAATATGGGGGTTGAACAAACAAAAGCTAGAAAAGAATTAAATGAAAAAATTGATAGTACGACATTAACCCGGATTTTAAACAGAAGCTATTTTATTAACAAAAAGAAAAAAGACGGCAAAAATTTTTTATATTTAAACGACAAATACGCATTTAATTAAGATTAAATAAGTAACAAAATTGTTGACACAAAAAGCACCAGGCGACTAACCCTGGTGCTTTATAAAACCTATAGACACGACATTTAATGATTTATTAATAGCCCCGTCCTCTTTAAGAGTACCATAATCAAAAGAAAGGAGCAAGCATGAAAATCTATAGCTATACAAAAGATGGTAAAACCTACTACAAATTCAACATTTACCTAGGAAAAGACCCTCTCACAGGCAAAGAAATCAGAACCAATCGTCAGGGCTTTAAAAGCAAAAAACAAGCCGAAAACGCCTATCTAAAACTAAGAACCCAAACTCCAACCAAACCAGAAATCAAAATAAAAACATTTAATGATGCCTATGAAATATGGCTTGAAACATGGCAAACCACCGTCAAAGACCAAAGTGTATATAAAATAAAATCATTATTTAAAAATCAGATAACCCCCTATATCGGAGATATTCTCCTAAAAGAATTTACCCAGCTACAGGCCCAAACCTTTATAATCGACGCCTCTAAAAGATACAAGAATATAAGCAGTATAAATATATACACCAAAGCGGTCTTAAACTACGCCAAAGACCTCCATGCCATAGAAACCAACCCCTTTGCAAAAATCAAAATTCCAAAACAAAAAAGAGAAATCAAAACCATAGAAAACAGAAACTACTACACACCCGAAGAACTCAAAACCTTCCTAGAAATCACCAAAGAAACCCAACAACCCCAAACCTACGCCTTCTTTAGACTCCTATCCCACACAGGCATGAGACTAGGAGAAGCCCTAGCCCTAGAATGGACAGACCTAAACACCAAAACCAATACCCTAACCATAAGCAAATCTATCTCAAGAGACAAAGATGGCAAACAAATAATTTCAACCACCAAAACAGGAAACACAAGAAAAATAACCTTAGATAGAGAAACAACCGATACCCTAATAAAATTAAAGAAAACAAACAAAAAATATATCTTCGAAAGAAGCGGTAAAATGATAACAAGATCCTACCCACTAAAAATATTAAATAGAATAATAGAAAAAAACAACCTACACAAAATCACAGTCCACGGCTTCCGCCACACCCACGCAACCATACTTTTAAGAATGGGCAAATCGATAAAGTATATTCAAGAAAGACTAGGCCACGCCGACCCAACCATAACCCTAGAAATCTACTCCCACATAATGGAAGAGGAAGAAAAACAAACTCCAGATGAATTTGTAAGCTTTTTAGAGGGCTAACGTAACAACAACCGTAACAAATAATTATAAAACCTTGAAAATCCATACATCACAAACAATAAACGTCCAT
>NZ_GG666295.1:340591-390916 GCF_000159095.1 Anaerococcus tetradius ATCC 35098
CAATAATCATATAGCCACATGAAGATATTTAATGGAATATCAACGTATAAATAAAAATTTATACACTATTCAGTGTTTAAAGGCAGACTAAGGCGTATAAAATCATATGTTTGTAGCTAAAAACAAAAAAGTATAATAGAAGTTATAGAGGCCGATTAAGGCCCTTTTTTATTCGAAGTATTAACATATATGAACTGTATAATTTATATTTTTAAATCTTTGCGATATAAAAACACCTATAGCTTAATAATTGCATGCATAGAAAAATACCTAGCTCTCGACATGTCTAATTTCCTCTTATTCAAACTATATATAAAGCAGTTTTTTAAGTTTTAAATTATTGTTTAGCTTAAAGTGATTTGCTAATCTTGATTAGTTAGTATTAAAAAATCCATGGATTAGTTTTCTATCCATGGAAGTTCGTTAGTTTTTTTATAGCTAATTTTTGGTAAACTTAACTAAGTTTTATTCTATAAAGCTAAAAGAGTTTAACCTATATAAGCTAAATTCTAAGTTTTCTGAGTAAAAGTCTGCTTCTTTAGAGTAGACTCTTGTGGAAAGAACATATTCTCCTTTGTTTATAAATATTTCTATAGAAGATCTGTCTGAGTATATTCTTAAACTATTTATTTTTTCCACTTTAACTTTTCTTCTTGTTCTCCCTGCGGAAGATTTGCCCATAGCAAGTTCCAGAATTCCTTTTTCATATTTTAAGCTTACATCTTTTCTTAGATGTATAGAAAAATCTTCTGATATATCTTCTGCTATCGCTTCAAAAACAAGTTCATCATAATGATTGGTTGGTAGTATTTGCAATTTTTCTTTTCTAAGCTTCTCAAGTTCCTTTATTGGATTTTGATAAATTTTACCATCTATGACTGTAAGTTGCCTAGGAATTGTCAAGCAATGTTGCCATTTGTATGCTACACTTGGATTTGTATAGCTAGCATCTGGCATACCCATCCATCCTATAAGGATTCGCCTTCCTTTAGAATCCTCAAAGCTTTGAGGAGCATAGAAATCAAAACCATAGTCTAATTCTTCGAAGTTCGCCAATTCGTATTTCTTGCTTAATAAATCAATTTTTATTGGAAAGTAGCCAGCCTGGTATATATTTTCATACTTGTATTCTTCACTTTCTAAACCTTGAGGACAAAGTATAAGAAAATCTCTATCATCTATGCTAAAAAAGTCAGGGCATTCCCACATATAGCCAAATTTACTTTGACTTTCAATTCTCATATGATAGGTAAAGTTTTCTGAATCTGTTGATTTAAAAACTAATACTAGGCCCTTATCTTCTACTGATCTTGCACCCAAGAACATATAATAAGTCCCGTCTTTTTGGTATATTTTGGGATCTCTTACATGTTTGGTCATATCGGATGGGTAGTCATCATTCGACAATATCAATTTTTTCTCATCAAAATTATATCCATCCGATATAATTTTTATTGTATTGTGTTCCCTACCCTGCCTAATATAGTCAAAATCTCCCTTGTGCTTGACATTTCCAGTATAGAAGAAATTGATTTTATTATCTTTTACAAAGGCAGATCCTGAGTAAGCTCCATCATAATCAAGCCTCGTATCAGGAAAAATGAAGGGGTCTTCTCTTTTGTAGTTTATAAAATCAGGGCTACTCACATGTCCCCACAAAACATCAGACTTTTTTTCATCTAAAGGTGAATATTGAAAGTAAATATGGTATTTACCATTGAAATAGCACAAGCCATTAGGGTCATTTAACCAGCCTGCTTGGGGATATATATGAAAGCTTTGAAGTAAAGGATCTTCTTTTACTTTTTTGCACATATCTTGAAATTTATCTTTGTTTTTCAAGTACATTTCTTCATTAAACATCTAGTCTATATCCTTACTATTTTCTATAATAAAAATCATCCGATGGTCTATCACCTTGATAGAAATTTAACTTAGCTTTTTCTAGATAATCTAAGAAAAGATTATACATTCCCACCATAGTATCACCTTCTATGTAGACATTATTCATATTTTGATATATGTTAATAGCGTCTTGATTGTTTATATCATACTTATTTATTACATCTGTTGAAATTTTTGAATCATTTTTGATTTTCGCTTGGCTTGCCTTGTAATCATCTAGGAATTTATCAAAGGCTTCTTTGTTGTCTTTAAGAAAATTTTTATTTACAAGGATTACTTCCGAAATAAAATCATCTAGTTTTCCATTGCTTTTAATTGGAAAAAAAGATAGCATATCAGAAATCCTATAAATATTATCGACACGGCCTGCTACTTTAGACAAATTCGGTTCTGAAACAATAGCTATTGCAAAATCATCTTTGTCTAGAATTTCTTTGAGTTCTTGTGAATCCTTATATCTTTCGATTTTTACACCAAATAGTTTCTTTAATATACCAAGCTTAGCATCTATCATGTTTTGGTAGCTATCTCCTAAATCTGGTATATAAATAACCTTTCCAATCAAAGCCTTAGGAGTCAATATCTCAGATTTACTGACTGCATAGAGGTTGTTAAGAAGGGTTATTGCCGAAATTTCAACAGATTGCTTACTTGAATTATAGATACTTGGAGCTAATATTGCCGGTACTAGGGCTATATCAAAATCTCCATTTTGGACTTCCGAAAAAGACTTGCAATGCTCGACATCATAAGTATCGTTATCATCCTTCATGCAATCAAGCAAGATTGCTGACGAAAAGCTTGTCGTCTTAATTCTAATTTTGTTGGATACTGGCTTAGAATACTCGGCATGGGAACCTTCTAAGGCTTCTTTTTTAGTAGCTTTCTTAAATGACGAACAAGAAGTTAAGACAAAAATCCCAAGGATAATAAAGATGATTTTTTTTATTTTAATCAACTATTTCTCTCCTATCTTCTAGTGCTCTCTCTAAAGTTAATTGGTCAAAGTACTCAAGATTAGATCCAACAGGGATACCTTGAGCAAGCTTTGTGATTTTCACATTCTTATTCGATAGAAGGCCTGTCAAAAACAGACTTGTTGTCTCCCCTTCTATTGTAGATGAAATAGCCAATATAACTTCTTTTATATCTTCTTTGTCAATTCTCTCCAGTAATTTATCGACATTTAACTTATCAGGACCTATATCATCAGAAGGCGAAATCAGCCCACCTAGGACATGGTAGCGTCCCCTGTAGGCGTGGGATTTTTCTATTGCTATAAGATTTTTCACATCTTCAACTATACACAAACATTCTTCGTTTCTAGTTATATCCTTACAAATATCACAAATGTCTTCTTCTGTTAAATTTCCACATATTTCACAAGAATGAATCCTCGATTTTACTTCTAATAAACTTTTTGCAAATTCATCAACAGAATCCTTATCCCTATCTACAATAGACATGGCTAGTCTTTCTGCACTCTTGCGACCTATGGTTGGTAATTTTTGGAACTCGTCAATTAAATTTACTAGAGATTCCGGATAAAGGGCCATTACATTAAACCAGGAATATTAATTCCACCTGTTAATCTACCCATAGTTTCTTCATTATAACTTGCTGCCTTTGCCATAGCATCGTTAATTGCAACCATTATAAGATCTTCTAACATTTCGACATCTTCTGGATCAACAACATCTGGATTAATCTTAATAGCTAAAACTTCTTTTTTGCCATTAACAGTAGCTTCTATTACTCCACCTCCAGCAGTTGAAGAGAATTCTTTTTCTTCTATCTCTGCTTGAGCCTTTTCCATTTGCTCTTGCATCTTCTTAACTTGTTTCATCATATTGTTCATATTTGGTGCACCTGGTCTAAATCCGCCTCTTGCCATAATTTTCTCCTTTTCTTACTTAATTATTAATTCTTCCTTAAATATTTCCTTCAATCTGTCTATATTTGAAGGCTCTTTATTAGTTTCTTTCTTATGATTAATCTTATTTTCTAAGTCATTAGCTCTTACTTCAATATCCTTATTATTCTTATGGTCATTTGCTAAAGAGCTAGTTTTTTTTTCTTTATTTTTTTCTATATTTGAATAATTATCAATAGAAAATACAAGGTCCTCATCTAGGATTTCATTTAATTGACTTCTAATATCTTCTGTCTTGGTTTGGATGAAAATCCCGTAAAAATCGTCCTTTAGATACAAAGTAAAGTTTCCCTTTTTGTAAATATAGTTAAAACCATCTGATTCAAACATAGCTTTTAGCATCCTACCAGCAGTCTTTATAATCATTGCTCTTATGTCATCAATAACTCTTGGGGCAAGCTCTATGGAGCTAGAAAAATCCGAGCTTTCATTATCTATAGGAGAATGCTTTTCTTCTTTAGCCGAATCATTGGATTCTATAACTTCATTTAGCTTCTCATTATTTATTATTTCATAATTTTTATCGATAGCTTTATTATCTTCATCGACTTTGTTTATATTAAACTTGCCTATTGTATCCCTAGCTTCTACGCTCTTTATTTCATCAAGATCAATCTTAGCTAACTTATCATCAACTAGCTTATTAATAATACTTACTATATCATCATCTTTACTTTCTTCCAAAGCCCTAAGTCTTGAATCTATTGATTTAATATCCTTACTCGTTATAAGTCTAACAAGCATTAGCTCTATTATCAAATCTGTATTATCAGCAGACCTTAACTTGTTAGAATAATCACTGAGTATATCAAGCATATCTAATAATCTATCTATCTCAAGCTCAGCCGCTCTTTTTTTGATAAAATCAGCTCTTTCTTCATTTTCAAAAAGCCTATCATCCCCCGTCATTTTATAAATCATTATATCCCTAAGATAAAAAGTTAGGGAGTCTAGGATATCCTTGTTGGATTTATTATTCTCCCTTAATGAAAAGACATAGGATAAGGACTCACTTTGGTTATAGGAAATAATAGAAGAAGTCAGCTTATCTATTTCAAAAAAGTCAACTACTCCCAATAAATTTTCAACTTCTGCCAAAGTAAACTTAGCTTTATCAAATGATAGAACTTGGTCGAGGATACTTAGAGCATCACGCATAGCCCCGCTTGCTTTTCTAATTATAAGATCAATAGCTTCATTTTCCATTACTATATTTTTATCTTCTAAGATTAGATTTATCTGCTCTTTAATTTTTTTTGCTTCAATTTTATTAAATTCAAAATTTTGAGCCCTGGATAAAATAGTATTTGGAATTTTATCTATTTCAGTTGTCGCAAGTATAAAAACCAGATGACTTGGTGGTTCTTCCATAATTTTAAGAAGGGCATTAAAAGCCTCCCTAGTAATCATGTGAGCCTCATCTATAATATAGACCTTATACCTTAGCTTGTTTGGTGGATAGATTACATTATCTTTCAAATTTCTAATATCATCAATCCTTCTATTGCTTGCGGCATCCATCTCAATAATATCTATTGTGGATTCTTCATCAATAGCCTTACAATTTTCACATTCAAGACATGGTGATCCATCGACAGGATGAAGGCAATTAATAGCCTTAGCAAAGATTTTGGCACAAGTAGTCTTGCCACAACCTCTTTCTCCTGCAAAAATATAAGCATGAGAAAAGTTCTTATTTTTTACTTGATTTTTAAGAACATTGACAACCCTGTCTTGACCTAAGACTTGGTCAAAAGTTTTGGGCCTGTATTGTCTATACAAAGCTTTTGCCATAATTTTTCCTTTCTATCAGATTTATTATACCATAACTAGGAACTAATAATAAGTAAAGATCATATCATAAATTTATTTGATATTTCATTTATTAAAAGTATAGTCTAATAATGTAGTAAGGAGAGCTGTCCGAGTGGTTGAAGGAGCACGATTGGAAATCGTGTATACGTAATATAAGCGTATCATGGGTTCAAATCCCATGCTCTCCGCCATGCACTAGACGGGGAGTTAGCGGTGCCTTGTAACCTGCAATCCGCTATAGCAGGGTTTAAATCCCAATTGAGGGACTAATTCTTTATCTAAGACTTATGAGAATGGTGTTGATTGTTAGGTCTTACGCAACAGGAAGCTGTGAATCATGTCAGGACGGGAACGTAGCAGCATTAAGCAGTCCTTTCTGTGTGCCGTAAGGTCACCTAACATGAGTCGGACTCATAGGACACTTCTTAAAGTCTTAGCTTCGATTTTGGGTGTGCTTACATATCAAGTCGTCAGATAATTTTTCGTCTGACGACTTTTTCTACATTAAAAATACAAATAACTATATTATAATATAATTAGATAAAGTTGAATATGATAGAATTACCTTGAGAGGTGTAAAATGATTAGTAAAAAATTTAAAGATATGTTTTATAGACCAACAGAAAATCTAATGATACCTGCTTCTGAGGTTGCAATATGTCATGAGGAAGATTCCTTGCTCCATGCCGTTCTCGTCTTATCTAATTCTGGTTATCAAATAATTCCAGTAGTAGACGATGATAATCATGTAAGAGGTTTAATTTCCATATCTTGTATAGTCACCAGCTTTGATAATCTTTCACTTTTTGATGAAGACAAACTAGCTTCTATTAAAGTTAAAGAAGTAATGAACCAAGTAGTGCCAATGTTATTTGATAATTACGATCTCGAAGATGTTCTAAGGCTTTTGATTAATAACAACTTTGTATGTATAACCTTAAAGAACGGATATTTTCTTGGTATAATTCCAAGAAAAATTGCTTTGGAAAGATTTACCCATATAGCCCATAATATAGAAAATGAATATGAGCTAAAAGAAATAGAAAAAGAATACATCTAAAAAAGGGGCTGTTGCAGAATGAATAGATCGTCCTAATATCAATAGAAGAACCTTCTAATGATGGAACGATGATTATTCATAATTTTGCAACAGCTCCTTTTCTTTACTTAATTCTAAATATCGCTGCAGAAAATCCTTTAATATTTATATTCTCTCCAATATTAACTAGGCCATTAACATTAGCTGAGCCTTTATATTCAAGACTTTCTGTATTTATTATTTCTTCTAAAGAATAATCACTTCTTATTTCGTAATCAATATCAGTAAAATTAATTATTACTAGAAGCTGTTCATCTTTATAAATTCTCTTGTATGCATAAAGACTAAACCCGCCAATATCTAGGTATTGAGTCGAGCTGTCCTTACTATTAAGAGCCTTTTCTTTCATGAAAACTTTGCTAATATCTCTAAAATATTTGTTAATATCTTTAAGATTATTCTCGTAAGAATCAAAAGCAAATTTATTATATATACTATAAGTTCTTAAATCTCCACAATCATCTCCCATAAAGAGCAATTTAGGACTTTTTAAGCTAAAGAGGAAGGTAAAGAGAACTTTCTCTTGCTCAAACTTTTTATCATCAGTATGCATCTTCATGGCAAGATTTGCTTCATTTTGATAGGAATCCACATAAGAAAAACCTAATATCCTATCTTTTCTATCATTTACTATAATATCATTAATAAAGTTCTTATAATAATCTCTTTTTATAGCTTGGTCTTTTAGCATATTAATCAGTGTCTTGCTTCTATTGTCAAAAACCATATCAAAAGATAGGTCCAAATCATAAATCCCGTTAAATGAAGCCAAAATCAAAAGATCCTTAGCCTTTAGATAGGAAATAAGATTTTCTATAAAAGCTATGTTATTCTTGTTGATTCCCCTAGTCTTATCACCCTGCCAATATAAAGAGTTTTCAACTGATGGAAGTAAGATTCCATCTAACTTATACTCATTTACCCAATAGGCAATAGCACTTTGTATATAAGATTTTGTAAAATTCTTGCTTAAATCATAGTTAATAGACCCATAATAATTATAGATAATATCCTCATAATCGTAATTGTACATACTAGATCCATCAAATCGAAGAAGACCATTTTCATCAGGATCAAATCCTCCAATGTCGACTTCTAGGAAAAGCTCTATATTATTTTTGTGAGCCTTATCTACAAACTTCTTAAAGTCAAGTCCACTTGCATACCTTTCAGAATAGGAAAATAAGTTCATGGCAGAATATCCCATGGACTTATAGTTTTGATACTCATTTACGGGCATTAACAATACAGATGTGTAATTGTTAGCGTGGCAATGCTCGATAATTGAATCGAAAATTTCATGACTCGTCTTGTCTTTATCTTTAAATAAAGTAGCAAGATGAACCTGGAGAATATTTTTATTTGTTGCTTTTTTCCTCTTTGACTTAAATTTATAATCATCATCTACAAGAACTGATGACTTTTCCTTATAATCAATCATTTTTGAATAAGGATCAATTTTTGTAAATTCCTTATCAGAATCTTTAATAATGTATTGATACTTTTGCCCTTCTTTCGCATCTTCAATACTTATAGAAAATACTCCTGTCGGATATTTCCTTATGGCTTGTCTTTGCCAATTGTTGAAATCCCCAATTATATATACTTCACTCGCCTCTTTTGCTAATAATCTAAATATATATCCCTTATCTTTCTTATGAGCTCCAAAAAACTTATAGCCATCGAAAGATAAACCTTCTAAGTAATCTCTAGTATTCATATACACTCCTTTAGCACATTATACTATTACAAGAAAAAAAAGCAGGTCTAATCACCTGCTTTGTTTGTTTCTATCATCTTGTCAGCTATTTCCATCATCATGGAATTAACTTTTTTTGACCAGTCTGGATCGGATGCATAGGAAGAACCAATTCCTTCAGCTGAAACTCCATTAAAATAAGTTCCGTTTTTATCCAGATATTCTTCCTTTAGATGTTTTGCAACTGTGTCTATTGAATCCTTTGGTCTTTTAAATTTTGTTGCCATATTGTATGGATCGTGGTCAATGGCATTGAAGCCAAACAAATTATTTTTTTCTCTAAATAATTCGCTTGTACCATTACCAGTTTCATGCTTAGCCATAGCCATAAGGAGAAGCGGATTTATTCCATACTTATCAGCTACTGCTTTAAAATCTTTACCCAAACCGGCCAAGCCTGTATCAGCTAGTCCATAATCTAGCTCTTTTGCACTAAAATTAAGATTATTGAGTAGATAAAAGTCGCTATCATTGTTGACATTATCACAGCCAATATTTAATGCTTCTTCTAGGTCCTTTTCTAGCTTATCAAACCTTCTTTTTTTCATATCTTTTAAATTGTAAGTTTCGGCATTTATCTTTTTTAAGCCATAATACATGAGATCAAGCTTATTATTAGCCGCTGCATGTGCATTATTTTTAGCAAAGCTAATAGTCAATACCATAGCAAAACTACCAGCAAATATTTTGTTGATAAATTTTCTTAATTTCATATCTCTCCCCTTACCTATTATTTAATTATATATTAAATTATAGATAATGCAAGGATAAAGCTACTTTAGAGATCTTGAACCTGGCTTAGTTGCTGGTATTTTCTTTATTTCTTCTGGAAGTTGGTCTTCATCCCATGTTTCTACATCAATTTTTGTAGCAGAAATTATAGGAAGATTATTAATTTCATCTTTATTAGACCTATTAACTATTGAAGTTAAGGCTAAGACCTCAGCTCCGCATCCCTTAATAACATCTACAGTTTCGAAGGATGATTTACCTGTTGTTATTACATCTTCTACAATTATGACCTTCATTCCTTTTTCTATATGAAAGCCCCTTCTTAGAGTCATTTGACCATTTTCTCTTTCAGTAAAAATTGCTTTTACTCCCAGGGCTCTTGCCAATTCATATGAAATAATAACTCCACCCATAGCAGGTCCAACGCATAGGTCTACTTCTATAACCTCTTCTTTAAGTTTGTCTGCTATAATTTTTGCCACCTCTTCGCAGTAAACTGGATTTTCGATGAGTTTGGCACATTGTATATATCTATTAGAGTGTTTTCCGCTAGATAGGATAAAGTGTCCTTCTAGTAGTGCATCTGATTTTTTAAGTAATTCTAATGTTTTATCCATAATATCTCCTAAATTATTCCCCTTATTTCTTCTAATGATTTAATATTTTCTTCTTGCATGAATTTTTCAAGGCCTGCTATTATATTTTCCATTGTTTTATAGTCGATGAAATTCGCAGTACCTACTTGGATAGCCCAAGCTCCTGCCATAATAAATTCTATAGCATCTTCATAGGTCATAATTCCACCCATACCAATAATTGGAAGGTCAACTGCCTTACTTACTTCATAAACCATTCTTACTGCAATTGGTTTAACAGCAGGGCCAGATAGGCCAGCTGTTTTATTTGCAAACACAGGCTTTCTTTGCCTTATATCTATTGCCATAGCATTAATAGTGTTTATAAGTGAAATTACGTCAGCTCCTTGGTCTTGGGCAATTTTTGCAAAATCGCCAATGTTTGAAACATTTGGTGAAAGTTTGACTATTAGAGGCTTTTTTGTCTTTGAACGAACCTTCTTTATAACTTGGCAAGCCTTAGATGGATCCGTTCCAAAGGCCATTCCCCCTTCTTTAACATTGGGACAAGAAATATTTAGCTCAATCATATCTGATGAGGTTGAGTCTATAATTTCCGCTCCCCTTACATAATCATCAACACTATGACCACCGAGATTGGCGATTGCAACTGTATCAAATTTTTTTAAAAAAGGAAGTTCTTCTTTTACAAAATATTCTATGCCTGGATTTTGTAGACCTATAGAATTCATTATGCCAGAAGGAGTTTCGTATATCCTTATTCCCTTATTACCCAAATTTCTATTAAGGGTTAGACCCTTGGAGCATATACCCCCAAGCTTGTTGAGGTCAATATATTCTGAAAACTCCTTGCCGAAACCAAAAGTTCCACTTGCAGCTATTACTGGGTTTTTAAAGTCTACTCCAGCAATTCTTACTTTAGTATTCATCCAAATACCTCCTTAGCATCAAAAACTGGTCCGTCCTTGCATACTCTTAGGAAGTCTCCATTGGATTTTTCTACCGTACAACCAAGACATGCTCCAATACCGCAAGCCATGTGGGCTTCCATTGATACTTCCATAGGTGTATTTGCTGCTTTATTATACAAGGCCTTTAGCATGGGATTAGGGCCACAAGCATAAATCATATCATATTCATCAGGATTTATTTCTTCTGTAATGAATTTCTTATCGTAGTAGTCACTTGTAGTAACTAATTTATTTACATGGTCTTTAAATTCATCCATATAATAAGGCTCTTTGGCAAAACCTGCATAGAAATCGCATTTAACATCAAGTTTTTTTACTAAATATAGGAGGGGAGCAATACCTATTCCCCCGCCTACTACAGCAATTTTTCCGACATCTTTTTTACTAAAGCCCTTACCTAGAGGGCCCAAAAGTTTTACTTCAGCATCCTTTTTTAGACCTGCCATTATTTCAGTTCCCTTTCCTACGACTTGATACAGAAAAGAAAGCTCTCCATCTTCTTCATCACATACACCAAAAGGTCTTGATAATAGTGGATCGTGCCTAAAAGCTTCTGACCTAAACATAAAAAACTGACCTGGCAAGGCTTTAAAGTCGCAGGCTAGTTTCATCAGATACACATTTTCTGCTATCTTCTTGTTTTCTATTATTTTTGCTTTCTTATAGGACTTCATTTGCTTTTATTTCCTCAAAGGTTTCTATTGCCTTTTTCCTTGCATAAAAACCTACCCTACAAGCTCCATCTTCAAAATTTTGCCAGTTTTTAAGAATTGCTCTTGATGAATTAACTACTCCCCCATTTAGATTTTGAAGTAATTTATATACATTCATACTATCAGCTTTTTGTGCTCCAAAGCCTGGAATTAGGAAAAACATCTTGTCATATCTATTCCTAATCTTTTCTACTTCTTCGCTGTGGGTTGCACCTACTACAAGTCCTATTGGCCCATAAGAATTTTCTCCCAAATACTTGTCGTTTAATTCTTTCATCTTATCTCCAACCTTGTAGAAAAATTCTTCACCTTCGACTGGGAGGATCTCGAAGTCCTTGGCCCCTGGATTTGAAGTTCTGAGAAGGACAAAAACTCCCTTATCTCCACTTTCTATGTATTTTTCGTAAGGAGAAATAGAATCCATACCCATATAAGGATTTAGGGTTATAAAATCCGTTTCAAAATCGCCTTCAAAGTGGGCCTTTGCATACATTTGAGCACTTGCTGCTATATCGCTTCTTTTAACGTCTCCAATTGAAAGAAGACCTCTTTGTCTTAGATAAGCCAAGGTATTTTTGTAAGCGAGCATGCCCTCAAGACCATATGATTCATAGTAGGCTATTTGAAGTTTATATATAGCACAAACATCATAAGTATTATCAATTATTTCCTTGTTATAGGCAAAAATAGCTTCAGCTATAGTCTTGTTTTCCTTAATCTTATTAGGAATATAATCCATGGAGGTATCGAGTCCTACACATACAAAACCGTTTTGTGAAACTTTTTCGTATAATCTATCTATTATCTTCATATTTTAATCTTCCTTTCTTGTAAACTCGCTTAATTCTTCCATCAAGCTTCTTATCAATCATCAAAGAGTTCTTGGACTTAGACCTGATTTCATCTTCCCTATAAATATAGGATTGGTCCAAATCAATTAGGACAAAGTCTGCTTCGTATCCCTTTTTTATCCTTCCCTTATTAAGTCCTAAAATCTCAGCAGGCCTTGTTGACATAATCCTAATCAATTGATTAAGAGATATTATCCCGCTTTCAACTAAGACTTCATAGCAGGTTGAAAAAGCTGTTTCGATTCCAATGAAACCTGGTGCCCCCTTTTCTTTTTCTTCCTTTGTGTGAGGAGCATGATCAGTTGAGATAGCATCAACATAGCCTTCTTTTATCATCTCTATAAGAAATTGCCTGTCAACTTCTTTTCTTATTGGCGGATTTACCTTCATCTCTTCTCTTTTCTTGTCAGAAAAATATAAGTGATGTGGAGTTACTTCGCAAGTGATTGGTGCGCCCAAGTCCTTAAAATACTTAATAGCTGTCATCGCTCCCTTGGTTGAAACATGGCAAAAATGTAGGGGATAGTCAAGCTTATAGGCATAATAGCAATCCCTAAGAGTCATAGCATCTTCTGCTATTTCATAATCCTTAGCAGATACTTTGGCAACTTCCTCATGAAGGGCCATCTTTACACCTAGTTCTTTTGCCTTGATTATAGCCTCATACATTATGTTATCATCATTTACCCCACGACCATCGTCAGAGATGAACTTAACGGACTTTGGCATAGTGTCTAGATGAGATAGGCTTTTACCTGCAAGATTTTCTGTAATTGTATAAACTTGCTCGATATCAATTAAGTCTAAGTCTTTTGACCTTTTTATTATATCTTCGTAGACTTCTGGAGAAGAAACTGGTGGATTGGTGTTACCCATAAGAAGGAGGGATGTATATCCCCCCTTAATAGCTGCCAAAGACCCTGTCTTTAAGTCTTCCTTATAGGTAAAACCTGGATCTCTAAAATGTACATGAAGATCTGTAAAGGCAGGAAGTACAGCTAGATTGTCGCAATCAATTATTTCAGTTTCATCATCCTTTTCAAATTCATCTACAATTATTCCATCCTCTACATAAATCGGTTTTTTTGAAATTAGCTTATCATCGAAAGCGTATAGATTTTTGAAAATTTGCTTCATTTATTCTTCCACATCGTAAATATGACCGCAATAATCACATTTATAAGTTTTTTCTTCTTCATCTATTAGGCTAAATTCACTTTCAACTGCTCTTTCACTAGTTGATACACACTTTGGATTTTGACAATGAAGTAGACCCTTTACATGTTTTGGCAATTTGAGAGCCAATTTATCCACTACCTTTTCACCTTTAATGATATTAATTGTAGCAGAAGGATCAATTATTGATACCACATCTAGGTTTATGTCGACATTGTTTGCAATTTTCAATATATCTTTTTTTCCGTGTTGGGTTGAGTTAGCATTTAATATAATAGCTACTTCATCATCTAACTGTCTAAGGTTTAGCTTATCAAATATTTCCATACCCAAACCAGCCTTGATATGATCTATTACTATTCCCTCTTTTATACTAGTTATTTCTATCATTGTTTGCCTCCAAAAGTTTTAAAATAAGTGCCATTCTTACATACATTCCAAATTTTACTTGTTTGAAATAAACTGCCCTTGGGTCTGAATCTACTTCTGTAGCAATCTCAGTTACCCTTGGTAGGGGATGAAGAACTATACAGTCTTTCTTTGCCATTTTTAGTTTTTCCTTATCAAGTAAGTATGAATCTTTAAGCCTTGTATATTGGGCTTGAGAGAAAAATCTTTCTTTTTGTATTCTTGTCATATAAAGAATATCTAGCTTATCCATTACATCATCTAGGCTTCTAACTTCCTCATAGTTGTTATTTCCATCAGCAAAAACTTCTTTTTTTACATACTCTGGAAGTTTTAGCTCATCTGGTGAGATTAAGATAAATTTATTATTTGGAAACAAGCTCATAACCTTTAGTAGAGAATGAACTGTCCTACCATACTTAAGATCGCCACAAAGTCCAATCACATGACCAGATAAGTCTTTTTTGTAATTTGATATAGTAAGAATATCAGTTAGGGTTTGAGTTGGATGTTGGTGGCCACCATCTCCTGCATTAATTATTGGACAGTCAGCAGTCTTGCTTGCAAGAAATGCAGCACCTTCTTGAGGGTGACGCATAGCAATAATATCAGCATATTGGCTAACAGTTCTTACAGTATCAGCTAGGCTTTCTCCCTTGGTTGAAGATGATACACCTGCATCAGAAAATCCTACTACAGATCCTCCAAGTCTTAGCATAGCAGATTCAAATGATAATCTAGTCCTAGTTGATGGCTCAAAAAAAAGAGTCCCTAAAATCTTTCCATCTGCACAATGGGAAAATTTATCAGGACTCTTATAAATTTCATTTCCTAGGTCAATTATCTCTAATAGGTCTTTTTTTGTCAAATCATACGAATTTAATAAATTTTTAATAGAAATCATCGTTTACTCCTTAAGTTTTTCATATTATATCACGAAATAAACGAAAGTCAAAATTTTTTTACAATTCTTCTCTAAGCTCAGTAATAGACTTATTTGTAACACTAGCCCTATCTATATCTAGGTCATCAATTATTTCATCAATCATGGATTGGTTAGTAAATTCAATTTCCATATATGGCTTTGGATAAGTTTCCTTATCCCATATATCAATATCAAATCTTTGGTTCTTGTATGTGTAGGATATTCTCTCTTTCTTACCTTGATATTCAAGCTCTATACCCATATGCTCAAGAATTTTAATCATCATAGTTACCGAATCAATATGGGTAGTATATTCGTTGTTAATCCTAACATCATCAACAGTTTTTACTTCCTTGAAGGTAAGTTCTATATCCTTGTTCTCGCCATTTGTATAAATAGTTTCCCTGATTCTTAAATAGCCATCAGAAAATTCTCCCTCTCCCTTTGGAATAAAGGTGTAGTTTGTCTGAAACTCGTGATTAATTAACTTACCACCTAGGCTTTCTAACTTCTCTTTCATCTTATCTATATCTATATCTAATACTTTTACTTCAATTTCTCTTTGCATTATATAATCCTTACTGGCATGAAATCTATATAGTCTCCTGCAACGCAAAAGACATCTATGCCTTCTATATTCCCTTCTTTTATTAATTTGTGTCCAACTCCATGAAGATGACCATAAATTAGTTTACTAACATTATAGGCCTTGCATAAGTCAAAAAACTCATTAAATGATCCATCCACATTCAAAGGTGGATAATGGAGAAGGGCTATTTTCTTAATACTCTTACTCTCTTTAAAAGAATTTTCAAGTCTGATAAGTTCCCTATTAAAAATCTTTAAATCGTGTTCGCCAAAATCTTTACTATCCTTGGCTATCCAACCACGGCTACCACATATATCGTAGCCTTCAACCTCAAAATGATTGTTTTGTAGAAAACTTATAGACCTAAAGCCCAAATCTTCAAGTTTTTTTAGGGACGACCACCAAAAATCGTGATTACCCTTCATGAGAATTTTTTTGCCCTTCATCTCATCAATTCTTCTAAGGTCATTTTTCGCCTGGTCAGTATCCATTGCCCAGGAGATATCACCAGGAATTAAAACCGTATCATTTTCTTCGATAATTTTTTCCCAATTAGCAAAAATTCTCTCTTGGTAATTGGCCCAACCATCACCAAATACCTCCATGGACTTCTCTCCTGTATAATCAAGATGTAAATCAGCTATTGCATATATCATACATCCTCCACATCTATATAATTAATTTTAATTTCTTCCGCATCGAATATTTCTTTTTCCCTCTCATGGCAAGAAAAATAAATAACTTGCCTTTTTGATGAAGAGTCCAAAAGGAAGAAAAGGGCATTTCTAAGCCTTTGCCTGTCATAATTGATAAAGGCATCATCATAAATCATGAAAATATCAGCAAAAACTTCTTCGTTCAAGGAAAGCTTTAGGGCAAAATTAAGTTGATCAAAAAAACCAGTAGACAACTGATCTATGGCCATATAATAGCCCTCCCTTGTCCTGATTTTCGCCCTTAATTTTTCATCAAAAACTATCGACTCATAAGCATTTTTGCTAATCTCTTTGATTATAGAGTTAATCCTATTATTAAGCCTCCTAAAATCACTAGGATTTTCTTTTACGATTTGCCTAATAATATTTTTAGATAGAGCAATAGCCTTTTTAGTTTTTTCGAGGTCCGAAAATTTCTTTTTTAGGAAATTTAATCTCTCAACTAGGTCTAGCTCGTCTTTTATTTTATCTTCTATCCTCAATAAGTCCTTCTCTTGACTAGCTATTTCCTTATTTAAACTAGATATTTCTTCTAGCATCCTATCTAGGTCTTCTTCAGATTTTACTATATCAAAATCATCTAAATCAAGGTCGAAATTTGTAAGGCTAGAATCCTTTATATCTTGCTTTTCTAAAATCTTAATTACTTCTTCAACCTTATCTTTTTCTTGCCTTAGGCTTTTATATCTTAAAAATCTTGCCCTTGTCTTATTATACTTATCATATAAATCTTCTCCATTATTAACGGACTTATCTTTGCTAAGCAGAATAAAATAAGTAAATACCAAGGCCATAGCTAGGATATAAAAATACTTATTTACAAAAAATCCAAGACCTAGACAAATCATTATAAGAGAAAAAAATTCCCATTTATTAGTAAAATAGCTTTTATTCTTGGCTTGTTTTGCTTCGTTTTCTAAATTCTCTAGATATTTTTCATCAAGTCCATAGACATCCTGGTAGTCAGAAATTTTTGTATTAATATCATATAAGTGTTGAGTCCACTTGCTATAGTCCCTATAATTTTCACTGGCCCTATTATTTTTATAGGCATCGCAGGCTTTTTTTAGTTTATCATATCTTAATTTGCAATTAGTAAGCTCATCTTTATTTTTATTTAATTTCTCAAAGTCAGACCTATATGTTTTTTTTAGTCCGCTTATTTCATAAAGTTTATTTTCTAACTCTTCTATTTCCAGTCTTGTCTTGTAGAAAACTTTCGTGTAGGCCCTATCGCTACCAATCTTATTTTCTCTATCATCTAATATTTCTAAAGCCTTATTGGCAGAGAAGTTATAATCAATATCCTCATTAACTAGTCTTTCCAAAAGATTTTCCCTAGCCTTGGGGTCATCTTTTTGACTTTGAAAGCTTGAAAGGTAATTCTTGTAGAGTGAATAGTTTATCCCTAATAAGTATTCTCCAGGAAAATTTATGTTAGATTTTTTTCCTTGAATTTCTTTATTGGTAGAAAGATCTATCATCGTATAAGACCCATCTTCAAAATTCCTAGTAACTTTTATATCTCTTCCGTCTTTGGAAAAAATCCCATATCCAGCATACTTATAAGATAATTTTGGCTTGTATATTTCTTTTTTCTTGGAAAAACTCTTTCTATTTTTCCCTTCATCAAAACCATAAAGGAGACCCTCAATGAAGGCAGTAATAGTAGACTTGCCTGACTCATTTTTCCCATAAAAGAGATTAAAATCTCGATCAAAAATTATTTTCTTATCTTCAAATTTCCCGAAGGATAATAGATAAAGTTCTTTGATAAAAATTTCAGTCATCCTTACTCCTCAAAATAGCATCTATACCAAGCTTCCTTGCCAAATTTTCTATTTCACCATCACTATTGCTAAACTTGTCAATATACATAGATAGGAGTGAATTAGGGTATAGTTTGACTATATCAGCAAAACTCAAATCATCCCTTATACTTAGCTCTTTGTAGTAGGCATCTAAATTTTTTTCTATATATTTATCATCCAATGCTCTTTCAGCCGTAATTCTAAGTCTAAGTATATTAGTCTTATCAGGATTAAGTTTATTATTGACAAAAGTTAGCAGGTCATTTTCATTTGCGAAATCTTCATAATTAAGCTTAAAATCATAAAATTTTAGGATAGAAGAGTCCACAAAGTCTACTTTAGAATCTTCATAATATATATAACCATAATCGTAAATATCAGAAAAATCATGCGGTTCAAGACTTCCTGGATAATAAATATTGGAATTTTTCGCTCTCTTGTGGATATGGCCCATAGCAACATAGTCAAAGGCTGTTTTTTTAATAAGTTTAGAATCTAAGTTAAAGTAGGATGAAGCTTTTCTATCCAGATCTCCATGAATTAAGAGTATATTGAAATAATTACTATCAAGCTTAATATTTAAGTCGATTTTTTTAGAAAAAGACCTATCATCATAGGAAATACCATAAACTCTTAAATCGTTTTTTTCAAACATTTCTAAGGCATCCGACCCAAATACATGAAAATTTAAGGGAGAATTTCTCAAAAATATCTTGCTATAATTATCAATATAATCATGATTGCCTGCTACATAGTAGATATCTTTAGAAAAATCTTCAAAGATTTCAAAGAGTCTTTTGAAGTCCTTAGCTGTAAAATACGATCTCTCAAACAAATCTCCTGCAATTAAAGCAAAGTCTACATCCTTGTTGGCTGATAAAATATTAGTAAGGCTCTTCCATGAAGCTTCTCTTATGGTTTTTGAGAGTTTATTGTCAAAATTAAAAGAATCGGCCAAATGAGCATCCGCCAGATGGATGAATTTCATATTTTATTTACACTTTCTATAAGTTTTTTCCCATTTTCAATTTTGTAGATAGTAAGTGAACCATTATCTATCCAAAAATTGGACCAGTTATTTAAATCACTTAAAATCCAAAAGAGTGTTGATCTAATTGCTATACCATGAGAGATACAAAGGATTGTTTCTTCATCAGCTTTGGACATCTCGTCAAGGAAATTAGAGGTTCTTCTTATGACATCCTTTCTTGATTCGCCATTTGGATATTTCATTGAAAAATAATCATTTTTTTCTCTTTTGAAAAATTCCTTTTCACTTTCCCTAACTTCATCAATTCCCCTACCTCTAAAGTCTCCAAAGTTCATCTCATTTATTCTAGAATCAATTACATAATCATCATAGCCTAAAATCTTTGCAGTTTCTTGGCTTCTTATTAAATTTGATGTGTAGACCTTATCAATTCTATAAGGGTCTAATAATTTTTTTGTTTTATCTAATATATAAAGACCTTCCTTGGCAAGAACAGTATCCTCCTTAGAATATCTCCAATTGATATTTGCATCAGTTAGACCATGTCTTACAAATATTATTTTCATATATACCTCGAATCAATTTTTCCAATAGAAAAGACGAGCATAACTCGACTTTTCTTTAATCTTATTTACTTATTATACTCGACTTTTCTAGCCTATTAAATACTTACCTTCAAAGCTTATATTTGAAGTTTTTATTCACCAGAGCTCATGGCCTCTGCCATGTCAATTTTCTTTAAATCCCTATGAACAAAGATTAATATAAGCAAGGAAATTACTAGAGTGATAGCCGATGAGATTACATAACTTAAAATATGTGTCCTGTAGGATATCATAATATTTTCTGGGGCAACTATTATTAAAATGTATCTAAACATAAGATAGCCGAGGAAAAATCCAACTAGTATTCCCATTAGGGTCAAAATAAATATTTCCCTGTAAATATAAGAGGTGACTTCTCTAGGATAGAAGCCTAAGACCTTGATGGTAGCAAGTTCTCTTTTTCTCTCCCCAACATTTATACTAGTAATATTGTATAAAACAACAATTGCTAGGGCTGAGGATATGAGAGTTATTACAAGAATAACAAGCATTAGGTTATCAAGTAGGGCATCTATGGATTCATAGACGCCAGTTTTATTAACTACTGCATTTACTGCCTTATTCTTATCTAGCTTGTCTTTAATCTCAAGTGGATCTCCCTTAATCAAATTAGAATTAAAGCTAGGAAGTTTTCCTATATTTTTCTCGTAATAATCTTTCGATATATAAATATAATCATTTACATAATTTTCATTTATTGCAGAAATTTTTAGGTCTAGATCCTTATCATCAATGTTTACTTTTATAGTATCTGAAACTTTAAGCCCTAATTTCCTAGCTATATTTTCTGTAATTATAACTTGATTATCTGCTAGATTAAGCTTTTTCCTCTTCAAATCTCTTAAACTTACAAAATCGGATAATTTTTTGTCATTTTCTGGGATGATTATGGAAAGCTTCAAATCTTTTCCATCACTTTCTAGACTTGCTTCCTTGTTATAGATTGATAGATTATCATAGGCTCCAATAAGTTTCTCATAGGAGTCAAGGTCTTCTTTCTTAGCCTTGGTGTTAATCATAGAAACTGCTTGATAGTGGAGAATCTCCTTTTGTTGGATAGCTGATGTATCTTTTATAGCATCCATCATAGCAAAGCCAAAGAATAGTAGGGCTGTACAGCCACCTACACCAAAGACTGTCATAAACATCCTAGACTTATATCTAAATAAGTTCCTGGCTGTTATTTTTCTCATAAAGCTAAGTCGCTTCCACAAGAATTTGATTCTTTCCAAGAATATCTTAGTTCCGGATTCTGGAGCCTTGGCCTTTAGTAAATTTGCTGGCACTTCTTTTACAGTTTCCTTAGAGCTTATAAAAATCGTAAGGGCTATTAAGAAAGTTGAGACACTAACAGCTATTATTATAGCAAATAGACTATTTACTACGTCCATAGCTAGGACTTTAAAGCCTGTAGAATAGGCATCAAAGATAACCTTGACTATTACAAATCTTCCCAAAATTGCCCCTAGTAAAGAAGCAAATATGGTTGGGATTATACCATATATATAAAATCTTTTAGCTATGTCTTTGTTGCTATAACCCAAAGATTTGAAACAGCCATTTATCATCCTTTGCTCTGCTATATATCTTTTCATAGTTGTAAGGGTTACTAGCATTGCCACTAGATAGAAGAAGGCTGGAAATACTTTAGATAGCCTATCCATATTAAGAGAGTTTTGATAATAAGTATTTATTCCCCTATTATCAAAAATGCTCTCTATTTTATACTCAGGATCTTGTAAGCTTAGGAGGGCTTGTTTCGAATCACCTATATCTTTTTTCGCCTTGCTAATGTCCTTATCAGCCTTTGCCTTTTCTTCTTCAAACTTCTTTTTTCCTTCTCGGTAGTCTTTTTCGCCCTTTAGGAGCTTTT
This sequence comes from Anaerococcus tetradius ATCC 35098, assembly GCF_000159095.1. Taxonomy (GTDB): domain Bacteria; phylum Bacillota; class Clostridia; order Tissierellales; family Peptoniphilaceae; genus Anaerococcus; species Anaerococcus tetradius. The sequence continues at coordinate 362,060 of NZ_GG666295.1, forward strand.
GATAGGCATCGCTTAGTTTTCTTTCACCTTCAATTTTATTTTCCCTAAGGTGAACTTGGCCTTTTTCATAGGCTTTTTGACCATCGCTAAGCTCTTTTTCGCTTGTTATTATCTTATTTTTTGCCTTATCTAGTTCAAGCTTGCCATATTCTTTTTTTTGATTAAATTCAGCATAGGCCTTATCAATTTGCTTCTTAGCCTTTTTGAGTTCATCCTCTTTCTGTCTTACTCCACCCAACTTTTGATCGAGCTCGTATTTGCTCGCTTGATATTTACTAGCTAAATCTTTTTTATCAGATTCATAGATTGCCCTATTAATAAATAGAGCCTCTTCTCTTTGCTTAATTTCTTCTTTTAGACTTAGGATTTGTCCTTCAATATTTGGATTAGCTTTTTTATCACTTTTATTAAGCTCATCCAGGTCTTGTTTTTTAGTCTTTATATAATTTTTTTCAATTATAAGACTAGCTTCTGCTTCTTTTAATTGATTAAAGGATGCTTCATACATCTTATTAAGATTATCATAGGCTTTATCCATTTCTTTTTTTGGCCCATCTATTTGAGCAAAGCCTAAATTAAGCTCTTTTTGCTTCTTATCAAGTTCTTTTTGACCATTAGCTATATCTTTATTATATTTATCAAGATTGGCTCGATATTCTTCCTTACCAGCCTTAACTTTACTTTTGCCATCAACAAGTTTTGCATGAGCCTTTGCTAGGTCATCATTAGCTTTTTTTATCTTCTTATTGAAATCTTCTTTGTTTTTTTCGTATTTGACAAAACCAGCATCTAAATCTTTTTTACTTTCAATAAGTTTCTTCTCGTTATTACTTATATCTCTTTCTGCCTTATTTAGGTCATCTTGAGCATCAGAAATTTCCTTATTGGCATCTCTTTTTATGTTTCTTAATACTTCTTCTGGCCTATTTTTCATCAAGTATTCCAGGTCACCTTTTTTGCTCTTGATACTTTTTATGTAGGCCTTACTAGTTTTATCCATTCCCTCCAAATCACTAAAGACAATATTTGCTTCATTGTATTTATCAGCTTTAAAATTTTCGGAAAGGACATAGGCGTAGCCATTAATTTCGCTTTTGCCTAGGGGTGAGATTTCCTTCATATCTTCCAAAAAATAATCAGAAGATTTATAAAAACCTACAAGCTTATATTTAAGCCTAGCCATCTCATTATTTTTTTTCTGATCATTATTTATATAAGAAAAGCTAATCTCATCACCGATTTTGTACTTATCCTTTAATTTTTCTTCAAGCACAATTTCATCAGGCTTCTTAATCATTCTTCCAGAAGATATTACTGCTTTAGGAATTTGGCGGTCATATTCTTTAACTCTTATTAGCATATCTCTATCTATAAGATCAGTCGCCTTTATGAAATCTATTTTTGAAATATTATCTTGATTTTCTATTATAGTCTTATCCTCAAAATCAAGGCCATAGCTAGAATTTACAATAAGGTCTGGGTGTTGGTAGATTCTTAGACTATTATCTAGGCTCTTTCTCATTGAAGGCCCAGATAGAAGCAGACCCACTACAACAAGGCTTGCAAGAGCGACCATGACCATTATTGATATAAGTTTACCCTTGGTTTTTTTCATATCAGCAATAATGCTTTTTAAATATGCCTTGTTCATATTACCACTCTAACTTTTCTACAGAAAGGGGATTTTCATTAATAAAATCTTTGTAGATTCTCCCATCCCTTATTTCTATTACTTGATCTGCCATGGCTTTGATTAAAGAGTTGTGGGTTATTATTACAACAGTTGCTCCCATTTTTCTAGAAGCGTCTTGTAAAAGCTTTAAGATGTGCTTACCTGTTTCATAGTCAAGGGCTCCTGTTGGTTCATCACATAATAAGAGTTTCGGATTTTTAGCTAGTGCTCTTGCTATGGCAACTCTTTGTTGTTCACCACCTGATAGTTGAGATGGGAAATTTGCTAATCTATGAGAAAGACCAACTTCTCCTAAAATAGTTTCTGGGTCTAGTGGATTATCAGAAATTTCTGATGCCATTTCTACATTTTCTAGAGCTGTTAGGTTTGGTATGAGATTGTAATGTTGAAAGACGAAACCTACATCATTTCTCCTATATTCAGTAAGTTCTCTATCATTTAATGAAGTCAGATTTTTTCCATCTATTAAAATCTCACCCCTAGTTGCTGAATCCATTCCTCCCAAGAGGTTAAGTAGGGTGGTTTTGCCTGCACCACTTGCTCCAACAATTATTAGGAGTTTGCCCTTATCAAGGGAGAAGTTGATATTGTCATTAGCGATTATTTTACTATCTCCGGATTTGAATTCTTTAGTTAAATTTTTTAATTGTATGTAGGACATAATTTCCATCCTTTTGTAATTTTTTTATAAATCTATCACAAATTATAAAACCTATCCCTTACTTCTTTAATTTTTCCACAAGTCATTTTTCCTTCTGGACAGGCAGCACCAATACAAGATGGGCCTGCCTTTAAGAAAAGATTTGGATATATTTGCTTAACTAGTTTGACCATTTGATCAGAAAGTTCCCTTATCTCCCACTGGGCTCTTAGGCAAGAACGCATATTAAAGAAATGTAGGAGATTTCTAGCATTCATCGTAAATACTATTTTAGTCTCACAAGCATTTGGAAAAACATAGCGGGCATCCTCAATGGCTTTCTTTTCTGCCGTCCTTTTTGCTTTCTTTTCATCCATTCCTTCTTTTATTAACTCCTTGTAGGATTTTTCAAAAAGGATATCAGTCAAAGTATCGTAGGCTTTTTGTGAATCTTCCATTTGTTTTATGAAAATATCCCTAGCCTTCTCATTCTTGTCTATTTCTGGAGGAATTATATACTCAAATTGATCTAACTTTACATATCTTTGAGACTGTTGAGAGTAGGATGCAAGTCTGTGACGGACTAATTGATGGGTCAATACTCTCGATACTCCTTCGGCAGCAAAGGTGAAAGAAACATGCTCAATCGGTGAGAGATGGCCAAGATCTGAAAGCATCTTTACATATTTAGCTATAGATACTTGATCTTGTTTTTCTGATATTTCATCGACTCCAACTGGAGAGTAGCAAAGCTTGCCTGCTTGAGCTATAGTCAGCTCTGCATCAGCTGTATAATTTAATAGTTTTACTTTTAATTTACTTTGATTTGTCATATATGGGCTATCCTTTACTTTAATAGTTCTTGAGGGCTCTGTCGATTTTTCTCTTGTCGTCTTTTGCCTTTAGACTGTCTCTTTTATCATATTGCTTCTTACCCTTGGCTAAGGCTATTTCAATCTTAACTAGACCTTCTGATTCGTAGACTCTTAGAGGGACAATTGTATAACCTGCTTGAGTTTTTTGGCCAATTAATTTATTTATTTCTTTTTTATGAAGCAGAAGCTTTCTAGTCCTTGTTGGATCGATGTCCTTATCATAGGCATGATCATAGGGTGTAACGTGCATGCCATATATAAACATTTCTCCGTTTCTATCTCCTATAAAGGATTCCTTTATAGATACTTTACCCTGCTTCATGCTTTTTACTTCACTACCTGATAAAGAAATGCCTGCCTCATATTTTTCTTCTATAAAATAATCATGATAAGCCTTCTTATTGTTGGCTAATAATTTCATCATCTACCTCCATATCAAAGTCGATATTTCTTTGATAAATATCCACATCCATTACCCTTATTTTAACCCTGTCGCCAATAGAATAAAAGCTTTTGCTGTCTGTATTGTAAGCTTTCATCTGATCTTCTAAATATTCGTATCTGTCATCGGAAAACTTATACATAAAAAGTCCTTCGACTGTATTGTCAAGTTCAATGAAAATTCCAAATTCAGTAATAGAAGATATATTTCCATGGAAAACATCTCCAATATAGCGAATCATATACTTACACTTTAATAAATCTTCTACATCTCTTTCACATTCTTCACTTCTTCTTTCAGTCATAGAAAGATGGTCAGCATTATTAGCCAAGGATTTTTCTAGGCTGGTCTGATTTATGGATCCTAACTTGTTGTTGATGTATTTTTTTAATAATCTATGAACTATTAAGTCAGGATACCTCCTAATAGGCGAAGTAAAATGAGTATAAAATGATGTGGAAAGACCAAAGTGGATGTCTCTGTGATTAGAATATTTTGCCTTTTGCATAGTTCTAAGCATCAAGAGATTTATTACAGATTCTATGTCTTTTCCGCAAACTTTTTCTAGAATTTTTTGGAAATCTTTTGGATGTAGGTCATTTCCTCTGATAGTATATCCCATTGCAGCTAGGGCTTTCTTGAAAGTTTCTACCTTCTCATCCTTTGGCTTTTCGTGGATTCTGTAAATGAAGGGAAAATCCATGTAGGCAAAAAGACTTGCTACGCACTCATTGGCTGCTAGCATAAATTCCTCTATCATCTTATTGCCTGAGCCTCTTTGCATCTTGGATATGCTCAATACCCTACCATCTTCTGCAACATCTATTTGGCTTTCAGAGAAATTAAAATCTATAGATCCTCTCTTTTCTCTCATATTCCTTAGAATCTCTCTAAGTTTATCGAAATCAAGAAGCTTTTCTTTAATAATTTCATCATCATAGATATTTTCATCCCCATCATCAAGAAAGGCGTTGACATCGTCGTAGACCAATCTATAATCAGAATTTATGATCGACTCATAAAAATCATCAGCTATTACCTTACCCTTATCATTTATAGTCATCTTACATGTAAGGGCAAGCCTATCTTCATTAGGATTAAGTGAACATATGCCATTAGACAAGGCTTCTGGCAACATAGGAAGGACAATATTAAATAAGTAGGTAGAGTTTCCCCTCTCGTAAGCATCATCATCAATGGCAGTTGATTTCTTAACATAATGAGCAACATCTGCTATATGGACATATAGGTCATAGTTTTCCCCGTTTCTTTCTATAGAAATTGCATCATCAAAATCTTTGGAATCTCGTCCATCAATGGTAACTGTAAAGAGCTTTCTAAAATCTGTCCTTGCTTCTATTTCATTTTTGCTAATTTTTTCTTCTATATATAGGCTTTCTTTCTTAGTTTCCTTAGAAAACTCATATGGCAAATTGTGAGCACGAATAAGTGAAAGAATATCAATATTCTTATCCTTCCTTCCCCCTATTATCTCTATAATTTTTCCCTCTGGCTTGCCATTTTTAGGATAGTCAATTATTTCTACTACTACCTTGTCCTTATTCTTAGCCCTAAGAGAATTTTTTTCTCCTATAAAAATATCATCACCAAAGGACCTATCATCTGGAATAACAAAGCCAAAACCCTTGTTTTTTTGATAAGTTCCAACTATCTCTTCCTTGGCTCTTTCTAATATTTCAACAACCTTACCTTCGGCATTTCTGCCCTTTTGCCTTTCTTTAATAAGTTCTATCCTAACCCTATCCTTATTATGAGCACCCTTCAACTGATCTTTTTTAATAAAGACATCTTCGTAATCTTCATTATCAGAAACAAAAAAACCATAGCCTCCCTGAGCCATAGAAATATTTCCTATCAAATTTAATTCATCTTCTGTTATAGGCATTATTCGATTCCTTTTTGAAATTCGAATTTTATTTTCTTTCTCAAGTTCTTTTAATATATCTCTAACCGCTTTTTGGGTGTACTTGTCAACTCTCAAATATTTATCAAGGTCTTTTTTAGTCATTGCTATGTAGGATGGATCATAGACTATATTTAATATTACATCTTTTAAATTCATAACTTCTCCTTATGCCTATATTAAAAAAAAAGGCTAAGCTATATATATAGCTTACCCCTTCTTAGTTAATTGCTATCATAATTAAGCTTGCTAGGAACAAAATTACTCCACCAGCAATAGCAACTTTATCTAACATTTCATTCTTAGATCTGTGAGCGCTTCTACCAAACACGTTAGTTTGTGTTCCTGAGAGAGCTCCAAGACCTTCAGTTTTAGGATCTTGTAAGGTTACTGCTACTATAATAATAAGGGATGCAATAACTAACACAATCGCTAAGAAATTTACCATATAGACACCTCCGATTCATACTATGTTATAATACCATAATTCCTATGAAATTTCAATAAAATAAGTCCTTGACAAAAATAAAGATACCTGTTATTTAATTTAAAAAGCTTGCAGATATTACACCTGCAAGCTTAACAAATTTGCTATTTATTTTTCTTATCAAAATTATTGTCTATTTTATTCCACCTTTCTTGGAAATAGAAGGCGGCAAGTTTTGGTTTTCTATCTCTTGTAAAGATTCCCTTCTTGTTACCATTTATCCTTAACAAACCTTGAGCTGTTGCAAAGTCTGCGAAGTTCCAAGGATGCTCGCCAACAATATTTTCATGCTCATCCATTACAGCATTGCTTGCCTTGTAATATGCTACTTGGAATTCTTCTGTGTACATACCAGGATAGTCTGAGTAATCATGGAAGCCAGCTATAGTGTCTGCTCCATATTCTGTTATGATTATAGGCTTATTTAATCCATTCCAATAATCGAGTTCTTTTCTAAATAAGTCCATAGGTTTAACTAAGTCTGGACCTCCAAAATACCAACCATAATATCTATTTAGACAAATTACATCAGATAGTTTAGCACTAACGTCTTTGAGCGGGTCTTGGGCTTGAACAGAAACTAGTGTGCAAGGTCTCTTTTGTGGATCACTTTTTCTAGCTAGGTCAAACTTATCCTTAAAATATTCGTAAGCTCCATCACTAGTTGAGTCTGGTTCATTGGCTATTGACCAGATGACTACACATGCATAGTTTTTATCTCTAGCGATTAAATCTCTAATAACATCCCTGTGATGGTCACCACAAGTATCAGCTATACCATGTTTGTCAAAGGTTGAAAGGGCTTGACCATTAAAGTTTGCTCCTCCACCAAAACTACCATTAAGGCCTACTGCTGTAGTCTCATCAATTACAAGAAAGCCCAACCTATCTGCAAGTCTTATCGTCTCTTCAGCATAAGGGTAGTGGCTAGTTCTAAATGAATTAGCGCCTTGTTTTTTCATTAGAGAAAAGTCTTTGTGGCTAAGTACTTCATTGAAACCTCTACCATTTGGGAAATAATCTTCGTGTTTGCCATAACCCTTAAAATAAACTGGCTTATCATTAAGAAGGAACTGACCACCCTTAACTTCAATTTTTCTAATACCCTGGTCTAAGATATACTCATCATCTGCAAAAGTAAATCTAAATTCATAATGGTAGGCTTTTAAGACATCCCAAAGTTTTACATCTTTAATTTCAAAAGTATTTTCTTTGCCTACACAAGTTGTAATTAAATTTTTATCTTCATCATATACTTTAAGGCTAGCCTCACCCTCACCTATTGTTGCTAATTTATAAGAAACTTTGGCTAAACTTCCCTCAATTTCACTAACTATGCTTATGTCATCTATACGATTTTTCTCTACTTCCATAAGCCAAACGTGTCTTTGTATACCTGCATAATTGAAGAAATCGAAGTTAGGATTGTTTTCTTTTTGCTCTTGATTTACATCAGGTTTTTCTCCTATGCCCATAAAGCCTTGCATCATATTATTAAGGCCTCCCACTGGCAAGGTCGAATAATTAATTACATTGCTTACAGCAAGAGTTAAGATATTACCTTCTTCCTTTAACTTTCCTGTAATATCAATTTCAAATGGCAAAAAGCCACCCTTGTGCTCCCCTATAAGTTCGTCATTCAAAAAGACCTTAGCGAAATGGGTTACAGAGTCAAATCTTAAAATCAAATCCTTTTTATCTGACTTTGGATAATCAAATACCTTTTGATAAAATACCCAACCAAAATAATCCCTAACATCTTCATATATATCGTTAAATGATGATGGAACAGGCATAGGTCTCGTATCTTTTAGGATATGATTTTTAAAACTTTCATCAAATTCCTTCTTTCCATCTCCTAACTTAAACTCCCAGCTTCCATCTAGGCTCGTGAGCCTTCTTGATTTACTATTAATTGGAAATAACATAACGCCTCCTTTACTTCCTTATTAATATTATATCCATTTAATAAAATTTTAATTATAAATATAAAAAAAAGACAGCCCCAAGGCTGCCTTAATTGCTAATATTATTTGTTGATGTTGTAGAAGGCCTTGATTCCTTTAAATCTTGCGTCATCGCCTAGTTCATCTTCTATTCTTAGAAGTTGGTTGTATTTTGCAACTCTGTCTGTTCTTGATGGAGCACCTGTTTTGATTTGTCCAGCATTTACAGCTACTACTAAGTCAGAAATTGTTACGTCTTCTGTTTCACCTGATCTGTGAGAAACAACTGCAGTATAACCTGCTTCTTTAGCCATTTCGATGGCATTAAGTGTTTCTGTTAGTGAACCAATTTGGTTAACTTTGATTAGGATTGCGTTAGCAACACCTTCTTTAATTCCTTTTTCAAGTTTCTTTGTATTTGTTACGAATAGGTCATCACCTACAAGTTGAACTTTATTGCCAAGTCTTTGTGTAAGTTTTGCCCAACCTTCCCAGTCATTTTCATCAAGACCATCTTCGATAGAGATGATTGGATATTTACCTACTAATTCTTCTAACCAGTCAATCATTTCATCTTCAGTTTTTACTGTTCCTTCTCCATCAAGGTGATATTTTCCATCTTCCTTGTTGTAGAATTCGCTTGAAGCACAGTCCATTGCTATATATACGTCTTTACCTGGTTCGTATCCAGCAGCCTTAATAGCTTCACAGATAATCTCTAGGGCTTCTTCGTTTGATTTTAGGTTTGGAGCAAATCCACCTTCATCTCCTACAGCTGTGTTGTAGCCTTTAGATGAAAGGACTGATTTTAGGCTGTGGAATACTTCTGCACCAATTTGTAGGGCATGAGCAAAGCTTTCTGCTCCTAGTGGGAAGATCATGAATTCTTGGATATCAACTGAGTTATCAGCGTGTTCTCCACCGTTTAGAATGTTCATCATTGGTGTTGGTAGAAGTTTTGCATTAACTCCACCGATGTAGTTATATAGGGACATACCTAGTTCGTTAGCTGCAGCTTTTGCTACTGCTAGGGATACACCTAGGATTGCGTTAGCACCGAGTTTGCCCTTGTTTTCTGTTCCATCAAGTTCAATCATAGCCATATCTACACCAATTTGATCTGTTACATCATAAGTGTATTCAAGTTCTTCAGCGATGATTTCATTTACGTTTTCAACAGCCTTTAGAACTGATTTTCCTAGGTAATAATTTTTATCACCATCTCTAAGTTCTACAGCTTCCCATTCACCAGTTGATGCACCTGATGGTACGCTTGCTCTACCAAAACCGCCATCTTCTGTGTAAACTTCTACTTCTACTGTTGGATTTCCTCTTGAATCAAGAATTTGTCTTGCATATACATCTGTTATTAAACTCATTTATTTCTCCTTATTTATTGAAATTTACTAAAAGAGCAAAGTCTTCTGCCTTTAAGCTTGCTCCACCAACTAGGGCGCCGTCAATATTATCTTTGCCCATTAATTCTACTACATTGTTTGGTTTTACAGAACCACCATATTGAATTCTTACTTTTTCAGAAGCATCTTTGCCATATTTTTCAGCTATTAAGCTTCTAATATAGCCACACATAGCATCTGCATCTTCACTTGATGCTGTTTTGCCTGTACCTATTGCCCAAATTGGTTCATAAGCTATGATTACTTTTTCAATATCTTCTGTTGAAACATCTTTGAGGTCTTTTTCAATTTGTCCTTTTACTTTTGCTTCATGTTCATTGGCTTCTCTTTCTTCAAGAGTTTCTCCACAACAAAGTATAGGTACTAAATCATGGGCTAGGGCTGCTTTTACCTTTTTATTGATTAGACAGTCACATTCTTTGAAGTATTCACGTCTTTCAGAGTGGCCTAAAATTACATATTTTGCTCCGACATCTGTTAGCATTAGTGGTGAGATTTCTCCTGTGAAAGCTCCACTTTCTTCAAAATACATATTTTGTCCGCCAAAGCCAATATTTGTTCCACTTAATTTTTCCTTGCAAACTACTAGGTCAATGGCTGGTGTACAAACACCTGCTTCTACATTTTCATCTAAGTCTAGATTTTTAATTTCGTCAAGTAGCTTTTCTGCTTCAGAAACTGTCATATTCATCTTCCAGTTTCCTACTATTACTGGTTTACGCATTGTTTCTCCTTATTTGTCTTCTATTGAAGTGATACCTGGTAGGTCTTTTCCTTCAAGGAACTCTAAGCTTGCTCCACCACCTGTTGAAACGTGGGTTATCTTATCTTTTAGACCAGCAAGTTCTATTGCAAGAGCTGAGTCACCACCACCAACTATTGTTACAGCATTAGATTCTGCTAGAGCTTCTGCTACTTTGTTTGTTCCATTTGCGAATTCTTTTATTTCAAATACTCCCATTGGTCCATTCCAAACAACAGTCTTAGCATCTTTTATCTTTGAAGCAAATAGTTCAGCAGTTTTTGGACCTATGTCCAAAGCCTCTTTATCTTCTGGAATAGAGTCTATATCAACTATCTCAGTTTCTGCTCCTGCCTTAATCTCATCAGCAATAACTACATCTATTGGTAGTAAGATTTCTACATTGTTAGCTTCTGCTTTTTTGATTAGTTCAAGTGAAAGGTCCATCTTGTCTTCTTCAAGAAGGGATTTACCAATTTCTTTTCCTTGAGCCTTTAGGAAGGTGTAAGCCATACCACCACCGATTAGAATAGTGTCTACTTTTGTAATCAAGTTTTCAATAACACCTATCTTATCTGAAACCTTAGCTCCTCCAAGGATTGATACAAATGGATGTTCTGGTGCTTCTAGGGCCTTACCCATTACTGATATTTCTTTTTCAATCAAAAATCCTACTGCTGATGGAAGTATGCTTGCAACACCGACGTTTGATGCGTGTGCTCTGTGGCTTGTACCAAAAGCATCATTTACATATAAATCAGCAAGGGAAGCTAATTGTTTAGCAAATTCAGGGTCATTTTTGGTTTCACCTGCTACATATCTAGTATTTTCAATTAGGCAAAGTTCACCATCTTTTAGACCATTAACTTCTTCTTTAACTTTTTCATCAACAACTACATCTGATGGGAAGAAATGGAATTTGCCATTGTAGTGATTTTCTAACCATTTAGCTACTGGTTTTAGAGAAAATTCAGGTTTTGCTTCTCCCTTTGGTCTGCCAAGGTGGCTCATAAGGATTACCTTTGCTTCATTTTCTAATAGGTAGTCAATTGTTGGAAGTGCTGCTCTGATTCTTGTATCGTCAGCTATTTCTTCGTTATTTTCTTTAGAAAGAGGTACGTTAAAGTCTACTCTTACAAGTACCTTTTTGCCCTTCACATCTAAGTCTTTTACAGTTTTTTTATTCATAAGTCTCCTCGTGTTTTCGTGAAAAAAGGCGGAAGCTATCCTCCGCCTTAATTAACTCTTAAAGATTTGCTAGATAGTCAAGTGTTCTAACTAAGTTAGATACATATCCCATTTCGTTGTCATACCATGCAACAGTCTTAACAACTTGTGTTCCATTTGCTCCTTCAACTATCTTTGTAAGTTGAGAATCAAATATTGAACCTGCTGGGTAACCAATTATATCGCTTGATACTATATCATCTTCTGTGTACGCAAATGCATCATTTGAGTATTTCTTCATAGCTGCATTAACTTCTTCTACAGTTACTTTTTTCTCAAGCACTGAGTAAAGCTCTGTGATTGATCCTGTAATTGTTGGAACTCTTAGGGCTGATCCATCAATTTTTCCTTCTACTTCTGGAAGTACCTTACCTACAGCCTTTGCAGCTCCTGTTGATGCTGGAATTGTGTTTTGTGCTGCAGCTCTACCACCTCTTAAATCTTTCTTAGAAGCTGGTGTATCTTGGATAGCTTGAGTAGCTGTGTATGCGTGGATTGTAGACATTTGTCCAGAAACAAATCCAAATTCCTTTAGTAATACGTTAACCATTGGTGATAAGCAGTTTGTTGTACAGCTTGCGCCTGAAACAACTGTTTCTGATCCATCAAGAATGTCGTGGTTAACACCAAATACTATAGTTTTCATATCACCTTTACCTGGTGCAGAAATTAGAACTTTCTTAGCTCCTGCTTTGATGTGAGCTTCAGCTTTTTCTTTTTCTGTGAAGAAACCTGTACATTCAAGAACTATATCAACTCCAAGTTCTCCCCAAGGTAGGTCTTCTGGATTTCTTTCAGCGAAAACTTTAATTTCTTTTCCGTTAATTCTAAATCCATCTTCTGTTAGTTCAGCGTCTCCATTGAATCTTCCTTGAGCTGTATCGTATTTGAAAGCATATAGTAGACCTTCTTTGTCTATAAGGTCATTGATTGCTACTACTTCAATATTATCTTCAACTTCGGCGATTCTTCTTAGTGTAAGACGTCCGATTCTACCAAACCCATTAATTGCTACTTTTGTTGCCATTATTTCCTCCTAATTAATTCTTTCTACAAATATTACTTTACTTATTTGTTAGATTTTTGTCAACATTTACCATTTGGCACCTTCAAGGTACCTATTTGCAAGAACTGCTGCAGTGCATCCGTCTCCTGCTGCTGTTACCATTTGCCTAACCTTCTTATCTCTAGTATCGCCTATGGCAAATACTCCTTCTACATTTGTTTTCATATCTTCATCGGTTAGGATATAACCATGGTTCATTTCTATCTTGCCTTCGAATATATCGGTTTGTGGAATGTATCCTACAAATATAAATACCCCAATTGGAGAATTATCATCAGATTTTAATTCTTTTATTTCTCCAGTTTTAACATTTTCTACTAGGAGAGCTTCTGCTTCCTTATTTCCCTTTATTTCTTTAACTACAGAATCAAGGACTAATTTGATTTTTGGGTTAGATTTTATTTTATCGACAACCACCCCACTTGCCCTAAATTCATCTCTTCTATGAATTATAGTTACTGATTTTCCAAACTTAGTAAGGTAGTTTGCTTCTTCTAGGGCAGAATCTCCACCTCCTACTACAAAGATGTCAAGGCCTGTAAAAAATGGACCATCACAAGTAGCGCAATATGATACGCCCTTGTTAGCAAATTCTTCCTCACCAGGTGCACCCAATTTTCTATGACTTGCCCCTGTAGAAATTATTATGACTTTTGCCTCGAATTCTCCTTCATCGGTTACGACTTTCTTGACTTTGCCTTCTAGTTCTACTGCTTTTACATTAGCATATTTGATTTCACAAAATTCTTCTGCTTGTTCTAAGACTCTCTCGGCAAGTCCCATGCCTGTTGCTTCAGGTATGGAGCCTGGATAGTTTTCTACAAAAGCTGTTCCTGAAATTTGTCCACCAGCTACAGCTTTTTCTATAATCAATGTCTTTAGTTTACTTCTTCCTGCGTATAAACCTGCAGTAAGTCCTGCTGGACCTCCACCAATTATTATTATATCGTACATTTTTCCTCCTTAAAAATTAAAGCCAGCTTGCCTTAGGGCTTCATACAAAACTATAGAAACCGAATTAGCAAGATTTAGTGATCTATCAATCTTTTTAGTCATAGGTATAGTTAGAATCTTATCCTTGTTGGCTTTTAGTAGAGACTCATCTATGCCTTCTTTTTCTCTACCAAAAATCAAGTAATCTCCATCTTTGAAAGAAACATCTGTATATTTTTTATCGCTGGGAGTTTCTATCAAGAAGTATCTTTTGTCTTTAACAAATTCCATAAATTCTTCCAAAGAGTCGTGGATTACCAAATCTACCTTCTCCCAGTAATCTATACCCGCTCTTTTCAAAAACCTATCAGAAAAGTCAAATTTAAAGGGCCTTATCAAGTGAAGTCTTGATTCGGTAAGGACGCAAGTCCTTCCTATATTACCAACATTACCTGGATGTTCTGGTGAAATTAAAACTATATTATACATGGTTATATTCCTTAATAAGCTTACAAGCTTCTAATATCCCCCCACTGTCGTTATTAGAGACAATATAATCAGCTATTTCTTTGACTTCATCTTTTCCATTTGCCATGGCAAAGGAAAGCTTTGAAATTTTTAACATTTCCAAATCGTTAAGACCATCTCCAATGGCAGCTAGATTATTTCTATCAAGCCCCATTTTGTCAACAAGCCCTTCCAAAGTCTTAGCCTTACTTACTCCTCCTGCCATAATTTCCAAGACCCTATCAAATGACGAAGTAAAGCTAAGCTTATCAGAGAACTCTTTTGCTAACAAATTCTTGAGTTTTTCCTTTCCTAGGGGATTTATATCGAGATTATTTATTTGAAACTTATAAGCTGTGTGCTTTCTATCTTTTAATTCTTTTATAGGATTATCACTTATTGAAAATTTCACTGTATAATGGTCTCTATCATCTGGATCAACTAGTAAGTGCCTAACCCTATCTTGATCAAACTTATTTGAATAATAGGTATCTAAATCATAGAAATGAAAGTCAAGATTATAGGCAAGGGAAATTTCATAGAGTTTTTCTAAGTCTTCATAAGAAATCGCCTCTTGGTAAAAAAGCTTTTTGTAAGATAAACCCATAACTGCCCCATTGTTTGCTATAAGGCAAGGCTTATCATCAATTTCTCTTGCATAATGATAGACTGAAGAGAAAACTCTACCACTACAAAGAAGGACCCTTACTCCACTTGCTTGTAAATCTTTTAGGGCATCTATTGTCTCCTCCCTCAATCTTGATTTAGAATCTAAGAGGGTTCCGTCCATATCAAGGGCAAATAATTTAATCATATTCCCTCCTGTAATATTCGCATAGAACATTCAAATCACACTCTTCGCACAAGGGATTTCTTGCCTTGCACAAGGCCCTACCATGGGTTATTAGCTGGTGATGGGTCTTTCTCCACCTATTTTTATCTATGTTAGCCATAAGTTGTTCTTCGGTTTTTTCTACGTTGTTTGCACAGGCAAGCCCCAATCTGTTGGAGACCCTAAATACATGAGTATCTACTGCTATTGCAGGTATATTAAAAGCATTTGATGCTACAACATTAGCTGTTTTCCTGCCAACTCCTGGCAGTTTCATCAATTCTTTTATATCTTTTGGTACCTTGCTATTGTAGTCCTTGTACAAAATCTTGCTTGTAGCAGAAATATTTTTTGCCTTATTCTTGTAAATTCCTACTGTCTTTATATAGTTTTCAATAGTTTTTATATCAGCTTTGGCAAATTGTTCGGGTGTATTCATGTCTTTAAACATCACACTAGTTACCTTGTTTACCCTCACATCAGTCGATTGGGCAGAAAGTATAGTCGCAACTAGAAGTTCGAAGGGAGTCGTGAATTTTAACATCGAATAATCAACATCTGGATACATCTTATCCAAAATTTCCAAAAGCTTCTTAATTTGTTTTGAATCTAAAATACTATCACCTCGCTTTTTATTATACTCTTAGCCTCTAAAATAACATTTTGATTGATTAAGAGATTGCCATGTTATATAATAATTAGAGAATTGGAGTGATTTAATGTTTAATTTAAAGAAAAAAGATTTAAAAGAACTGGACCTTATGCTTTTGTTTTCTACAATAGCTTTAAGCATAATAGGTCTAGTTGTTCTTTATTCGGCTTATGGTGGTAATATCAAGCCTATTTTGACTCAGTTATTCGCAACTATCCTGGGTTTTATTATAATCTTAATCCTTTGCACAGTTGATTTAGATTTTATCAAAAGATCCTATTGGTATGTCTATGGACTAATGATTATCCTACTTATTATGACCCTAGCCTTGGGGCGTGGTCTTGATGAATGGGGCTCTAGGTCTTGGGTTTACATAGGTTCTTTTTCCTTCCAACCCTCAGAAATAGCGAAGGTCGGTATCATATTTTCCCTTTCTGCTTTTCTGGATAAGCATAAATTTGATATCAACGATAGGAAAACTTTAGCAAAGATTATACTTATGGCTGGATTTCCAATAGGTCTTATCCTTTTACAACCAGACTTCGGAACAGCTATGGTTTATGTATTTTTTGTAGCAGCTATGATCTTCATTGCTGGTATTTCTTGGAAATGGATTGGAATATTCGCAGGTCTTGGTCTTATAGTAGGATTTGTAGTTCTTACAAATCTATCCGGTTATAGACTTGATAGAATCGAAAACTTCCTAGACCCTTCAAGAGATACTTCAGGAAGTAACTGGCAACAACAACAAGGACTTATAGCTATAGGATCAGGTATGCTAACAGGCAGGGGCTATCTCAGAGGAAGTCAATCCCAATATGGTTATATACCAGAAAAGGAAACAGACTTTATTTTTTCTGTCCTTGCAGAAGAATTGGGCTTTATCGGTTCTATAATAGTAATAAGTCTTTTTGCAATTATTATAATGAGGCTTGTAATAATAGCCAAGACTTCAAAAAATACTTTTATTACAAACATGCTAACAGGTATAGCTGGCCTCTTGTTTATCCATATTTTCGAAAACATCTCAATGACCATTGGTCTTATGCCGGTAACAGGAATTCCCCTTCCTTTCTTCTCATATGGAGGAACCTTCCAGTTAATAAGTCTGATAAATATTGGTCTTGCCCTATCAGCCTCCATGCAAAAGAAGCAATACGACGATGGCATAATAGATGAGGAGAACTTAAACCTTATCAATGTAAGTGTATTAAGTCAATAAAACATACAAAAAGGAGCTATTGAATTTTCATCAATGCTCCTTTTTTAGTTCCCACGTTCTGATGCAATAGCAAGACTTACTACTTCACTTGCCTTTCTTTTTTTCAATTCCCTAATAATTTCTAGAACAGTATTAGCTGTCGTTATTAAATCATCTACAAAATATAGAAAGCTTCCTACTCTCCAAGTATCCACTTAATAAAGGACTTTTTCCTAGCATATGGATTTTCAACTTCAATCCATGCCAAAAATTTAGCCGTATCAAGTTCTATATTTACCACTCCATGCACGCTTCCCACACAGACTTCCTGAGGGAGGGCATCGGCATAAATTTGCCCAGTGCTTGCCCCGTAGGTCCTGTAGGATTCGTTAAGCTGGCTAATATTGACAAAAAGATGGCCCGTTTCCTCATCATATACGAAAAGGTCCCTAGAGCCTCGGTAGAGGTTTTTCCACTTTTCCTTATTGGCCTCGGTGTCATCGTTGTACTTCTTTTCTGGGAAATATCTTGGCAGAGGCAGGTCGGCCTTTTCGTAATAGTCTTTGAAAATCTCCCTAGAATTGTATAAAAAATCAAAATTATTATCTTCTGTATAGATATCCCACTTGTAGTCTTCCTCGCTTTCAAGCCTTAAGGCCATCCTATAGCAAAAATCCAAAAAGAGGGTATTGTCAATACTTTCGTAGATATCTTTATAAAAATCAGCCGACTCTTGGGATTTTCTAAGAATCCTATCAATTATCAAATAATAGGACCTCCTCCTGGCCTCCTTTGGCAGGGCGTAGGACTTGGTATTGGTCGTCCCGATCATAATTGGATAAGGATTATCCCTCCTGATTGATAGATTTGATGTTGAAACTATAAATTCCTTGCCATATTTTTCTGTAGTAAAAAATTCATTGTCAATCTCATCTACGAGGATAGGGTTAACATTTTCCCCTCTAATCCAGTCCAGTAAGTTGTCAATCCTATCCCTTTTTTGGCTATTGCCCCTGGTGCCTAAAAGGTCCTTCCATTGGTAAAAACCGCCCTCGTTGATGCCTGTAAGCTTGGACATAATCGAAAGGAGGGAAGACTTGCCAGAGCCAGCCTCACCACCTATAAAGATAAATTGGGGTATGTCTAGCCTATTTTCAACAATTTCAATCTTATCTCTCAGCTCGTAAATAAAGGGAGAGGTGAAAATGCAGAGGATACTCTCGAAAATCCTCTTGCCATAATCATCTGTATAGGAATTTGCATAAGATTCAAAGCCCTTCATATAGTTATTTAGGCATTTCAAAGACCTAGCGAGGTCTTCCTGGCTGGCCTTCTTGCCAAAGGGGATAAGATTGTTAGAATTAAGGCTAGACCTTACAAAAAGACCTGTCATATCCTTTCTAGAATTTCTCAAATCCCTCTTGCTAAAAAGCTCGACCCTTTCTATGGCAGATGTATTTTCAACTTCCCTCACGCTAATCTTTTCAACCTTTTTCCTAACCTTCTTGCTAATGGTCTCCTTTGAGTAAAGAGCCGGCTCATTCTTTCTCTTATTAATCAGCTCCTTAGCAAGCTCAAAGGACACCTCTTCTGCATCAGCCTTCATTTTTTCATCCCTTTTTTGGGCTGCCCTATCGCTATCGATATTATCAAGCTGGCTGATAAGGGAATCTTCACAAATCCCAAGGCTAATCTTATCCTTCACATCCTCAATTATATCCACCACAGCCTTCTCCTTGATATTAGCCACCTGGTCATTGGAAATAATAAAGACCTCATCGGCAGAAATCTCATCAATAGAAGAAATATTTTTAAAAGTCTTGGCATTAAGTTTCTTGAGGTCTTTAGGTATATAATCAGTCAAAACCTTAGACAGACTATCCCTATAATAAGCCATATAGGTATCAAAATAAGAAGAATCATCAAGGATAAGAATATTTTCAAATTGCATAGAAGCCTTATCAAAGGCCCTCTGAGAAAGATTGGCAGAGCCTAGAACAAGCCTCTTATCGCCCCTATCATTCCACAAGAGATAAAATTTTGAATGAATAAGGTGGCTAGCCGACACCCAGACCTTAAGGGCTCCCCTATCCAAATTAAACTTAGCCTTCATAGCCAACTCATCATAAAATTTAATCGGCTCACCTTGGATTTGGTCAAGAATATTCTCCTTAAGGTGCTCTGCAAGCCTATTAATCGAATCCTTGATATAATCATTGTCAATCCCAATCACCAGCTCACAAGAAGCAAAATCAATTAAATATTTGTTCACAAAAGAAGGAGAAATTGAATAAGTAACCCCAATAAGGTGATCAAAAGTATCCTTATCAAAAATCTCCTCTATAGCCAGGTCCACCTCCTCGCCATCCTTTAAAATATGTAGGGTAGAAATTTTAAAATCATCACTAACATCATCCAAAAAACTCAAATTCCTAGACTCCATAAGCCCTCCTTAGCAAAAATATATCCTAATAAATAGATACCCCAATAAAAGTTTTTAAAAGCAACTGATACAATATAAGGGTAGAAAATAAAAGAAGCTAGCATAAAAAAGAAAATCCCTGGGAGAAGTCACAATCTACAAATTCGCCCAAGGCTGTGGCAGCCAAGAGGCAACCTATGAGAAATATGGGGAGACTTATAGGTTTTGGATAAGCCAACTTGCATAAAATCCATCCAAGAATATAATGAAACTACCATAAAGAGAAGGTTAGAGACAAGCTCGACGATCCTTCAGCAACCTGGAAAAATCTAAGGTGCTAAAGCTTGAATGATGGGGCAGATCGCATCCATCGTCGATGGGTGTTTTTTTCTTCTCTAAAAAGGAGGAAATTATGGAAAAAAGAACAGTAAAAGTAAGTTTCTTAGTAGCAGATGATGACCTAAAAAATGGGGACGCTAAATTAGTAGAATTCTTAGAAAAAGATGGCTTCAGCGAGCATAACCCTATAGGCTATAGCCCTATATGTCCATGGATTTTTGTAGACCTCAACCAAAAACTCTACGGAAGAGCCATGATCGGAGTAAAATTTGGAACCATAATAGGCGACCACGCCATCAGAGAAGAAGAGTTCTACACCATCTACAAAATATACAAACAATACGAAGGCAAAGACCTTTTCACCTTCAAAAAAGAAAGATTTGACTATAATGATTAGTAAATACTCCCAATATTCATTATGAGATTGAAAACAAAACTACCAAAAAAAGCCAGTAATATGTATGTCTGATACATATCCTGGCTTTTTTGTGATGGGTAGCCTAATTACCACCCCAGCATTGTAAAAATATTATATAAAATAATTCTTATTTGTCAATACTATAAAATTTCATATTTATTATAGACCATAGGCCTCATCAAAATATTTTATTAATTTAAAACAAGAAATTATCTCCCTATATTTTATCTAATAAAGCAGAACTTGTCTACTGGTATTGGCTGGTTTCGCCCATTTTTATTAAACAAGGTATGGGAAAGCCTTAGCACTTTAAATGCTAGGATTTAATAATAATTATTTTCTTACTTTGTAATAGAACTTTCTTAATGCTACAAAGTAAATAATTTTCTCATTAAAATCCTTTTTCCTTCAAAAACTCTTCGTAGAAATCGAAAAATTGGTCATCTATCAAATTTACCCATTGAAACATTATGATAACTTCAAGATATTTCTTTTTACCCCTAATATATTCAATATCTCCTAACTGGTTATATAGTCCATCAATATCGAATCTATTTTTCTTTGGTTTTACGTTGTAAGTGTCGATATATTCGCCTTTTATTCTCCTAGATATAGGCCAGGCTTCTGAATTATCACAAAAATACTCGGCATATCCAAATGCCCATTCCATTAAATCAACATGATATTTTTTTCCAGTCTTACAAACCCAATCTTTAACTTTTTCAGGGAGTATTCCCTTAGCTTCATTACTTAGTTGATCTAAATAGTTCATATTTGTTCTGTTACTTTCATCTATAGTAAACCTATTTAGTTCATCAATATACCTATCTAAGAATGGATATTTTTTTATCAATTTTGCATATAAGTTAAATGACGCTTTTTGCCAGCCTTTTGTATCATAATAAAGGCCAAATGCGATATCCTCATGCAGTCTATTCCTTAATGTCCTTACAAATTTAAGATTTTCATCTATAAATATTTTTACTAACCATTCTTGAGTTTCAATACTATAATCAGATAATTCTTTCCTATATTTTAAGGCCTTTTCATTTAATTCTATTTTTTCTTTTTCTAATTCATCAATATCAATGTATAAATTAAAATATTCAAATACATAATTTATGAATTGATGAATATTATCTATTTTTTTACTTACATCAAACTCGTCTATATTATCTCGCTTTTTTCTCTCTTTGATAAAGTCTTCAATCTTCATAACGACACCATTTTCCGTTTTTTAAACTTTCTTTATTTCAATTAATTTATTACAAATTTTTCTTTATTAATTCCTAGCTTATCTATATCCTATCATGATCAAAAAATAATTTATCTATTTTATCATTGAATAAATTAGCAAAATGCCAGGGACATATATTTTTGATATATATCATGGCTAATTTATTATGGACAATACAATCACTATCTTAGTTTTCAAGATTTTCCCTTAATTATTACTTTATAGCACATAAGCCTCATCAAAATATCAAGCTTGGTCTATTATTAGTTTTATTACCTTAACCAAATAAAATTCTTACGATTTCTCGTTAAGCTTTAATTTTATAATATTATCTTCACATTTATTTTCTATTTTCAAATATCCCTCTGGTAAGTTTAATAACCCTTCAATTTCGTCACTAAACAAATTCACCGAAGATTCATTAAATAAGTTAATAATATCTTCTTTCGAATAATCATTATCTAAAAGTAATTTTATAGCCATTTTAAATATATTTTCATTTAGAGTGTATGGATAATCGCCTGGTTCTTTTTTTCTCCACCCTCTAGAACTTACTTGTCTCATTAAATATTGAAACTGATTATTGGTTATAACATCTAATTCGTTGGCTCTAAATAACATAGCTTGAATAGAAGTTTCCCATTTATTTTTTAACATTCTATAATATTCTAATTCTGTTGGATATTTCCTGCAATCTGCTAAGAATGTATCTCTTGGTAAAAGAAATGAACTGGCAAACTTATTTGCCTGTCTCTCTCTTTCTTTAAACTCCTCATTTGACAACGTCTCAATGTCTTCTGTCCAAGGGTGCAAAAGAATATGTCCTAATTCATGAGCCATGTCAAAATTAATTCTCGCTTTGCCTTTTTTTCCAGTAGCTAGAACAATTATGTAAGTTTCATAATCATCTATATTAATAATTTGACTGTATGCATCAATCTTTCTATCAGGAACATTGACACCTACAACAATTAGACCATTTGATTCTAGAACGTGTTGTAGGTTTTTAATAGGCTCTAATCCTAGATTCCAACAATTTCTTAATTCCAATGCTATTTTTTCAATATAATCATCAGTTAAATCCTCATTATCATGATAAATAGTAGGTAAATTCAACTCAGGAAAATCAATATAATTATAT
The DNA here is from genome assembly GCF_000159095.1 of Anaerococcus tetradius ATCC 35098. GTDB lineage: Bacteria > Bacillota > Clostridia > Tissierellales > Peptoniphilaceae > Anaerococcus > Anaerococcus tetradius. Next base: position 384,202 of record NZ_GG666295.1, read on the forward strand.
AACGCCTCATATAATGAACCAATAAATTCAACTCTTGTAATTTCTGAAGCTCTACTTTTCTTAGTAGTTGTACTTAAAGCTCTAAAATAAGTTGATCCTGATTTTATATTATTATTAGATTCTTGAGTGAAATAATTTGTAGGAAATTTTAATACCTTAGATAATTTTATAATAGTTTCAAAATCAGGATTTCCTTTATTGTTCTCATATAACGAAAGAGTTTGCTTACTTAAATCAATTAATTTACCTAATTCAGCTAATGTCATACTCCTATATGTTCTTGCTGTTTTAAGTTTCTCTCCATTAAATTTAAAACCCATATCATATACACCTCTTAACTATGTTTTTTCGATTTTTTCTTTTTTAACCCAAGTTTAATTCCTTCATTAGGTTCATGACCTTCCGAATTTGTATTAGCATCATCTGTTTCATTTTCTAAACTTGTTAATTCAAGAACATCTGGTTTAATATATTTCATCAATGATTCTTCATCTTCTATGTAGAAATCTCTACCAAATAAGTACCAGTTAATGTCGGTCACTTTATTAGATTTATAGTCATAGGCAACTATATAATAAGTAAATCTCTTTAAACTAATACCTATATCAGAAAAAATATCATTAAATTCTTTATTATATATCTCATCACCATCAGTATTTGAAGAATCAAATGACAATTGCTTGTGAGGTTTAAATTCACTATTTAAAGAGTTAATAATTGTTTTCATATAGTGGGGAACTTTACGAGACTTATCTTTTGACAATCTTTTTAAATTCTTTGTGCTAGTAATACTTACTAAAGCTTTAGAATTTAAATCTACTAAAATCTGCCCTTTCCAATAGCTTCTCCTAAAGTTGTGTATAAAGTAATCATCAGAAGTAAACATTTCTTCTAATATTGAATATATTGTATCTAATTTTAAGTCCCTATAGCAGTTTGCGGTTTTTAAACCAAGGTTTTGTTTTTTATAGACAAATTCTTGCTCTAACGCTCTAACTATTCCAGTTGCAATTAACTCTTTTAAAGATTCCAAATTTACCTCCATATTTTATTAATTTTAGTATTTACTTATATTTTATTCCGAACTCAGTTTTTGTCAATATATTTTCATTTTTTTAAAATTTTGTCCAACGCTTATTTCTTCTTTAATCGTAGGACAAAATTCAATTTATGTAATTATTTTTAAAATTTAACCAAAAACTGATATAATAATAGTAACAATTTAATTCTTTACTTTATAAGATTTGAGGTTATTATGGAACAACCGTTGATTGATTTTAACTCTTATCCTTTAAAAATTGCACTAAAGCGTTTACTTAAGGATAAGGCTACTAAAAAGAATATTATATGGGCGACTAATACCTATGAGGATTTTGGGGATAGTTTTGATGATAGGGCTCAGATTTCTGAGGCTGTTTTTGCTCATGGTTTTGCCCTTGAGCCTAGGACTAGCAAGTCGGCTGAGACCCAGCTTGAACGTACTAGAAAGAAGGCTGAGGTCTACACTCCTAGCTGGGTGGTTAATTTTATGAATAATTATTGTGACCAAGTCTGGTTTGGGAGAAAGGATGTCTTCAATGTCCAAAATGGAGAGAGTTGGGAGCCTGTTAGGGAAAAAATTTCCTTTCCTGAAGGCAAAACCTGGCAGGCCTATGTTGATTCTCCAAGACTTGAGATAGCCTGCGGAGAGGGGCCTTATCTTGTTTCTAGGTATGATGTAGCGACTAGTGAGCTTATCAGACACACTATTAATAGGATAGGGATCCTCGATAGGAAGCTTAGGATAGTTAATGAAAACACGACAAGCAAGGAAGATTGGATAGAATGGGCCATTCGTGCCGTCCAAGCCTCTTATGGTTATGAATACCAAGGCGATAGCCTTTTGATAGCTAGGATAAATGTCTTATTGACCTTTGTGGACTATTATGAAAGGCGATGGGATGAGGATGTGGATAAGAAAATCCTTGAAAAGCTCGCCAATATCATTTCTTGGAATCTCTGGCAAATGGATGGGCTAACAGATACTGTGCCTTTTGGAGCACCAGCAGGCGAGCCTAGTCAGATAAGTTTTTTGGAAATAAGTGAAAAAGAGGAAGGCCAACCTGTGGCCTGTAGGATTTTTGACTGGAAGGCCAACAAGTCCCAGACCTTTATATCAATGAAGGAGAATATATGAAAAAATTTGATTTTGTAGTGGGTAATCCACCTTATAATGAAACCGTAGAAGGTCGAAGCGAAGATCCACCTATTTATCATTTCTTTTATGATGCATCAATAAATGTTGGAAAATTTGTATCTTTTATTACACCATCTAGATTTCTATTTGACACTGGAAAAACTCCATCTAAATGGAATAAAAAAATGTTAAATAGTCCTCATTTTAAAATTTTAGAATATGAACCGGTTGGTTCCAAAGTTTTTCCTACTACTGATATTAAGGGTGGGGTTGCCATTACTTCTTGGGATAATACTAAAGTTCATGAACCAATTAAGATTTTTTACCCTCACTCTGAGATTGAAGATATAGTTAAAAAGGTAAGAAGTATTGAAAAAGTTTTCTTCGATAAAATTATATTTTCTAATACTAGTTATAAATACGATAAATTATTCTATGAGGAAAATCCTGACTTTAAAAATAGAGTATCTGGAGGTTCAAAAAGATATTTATCATCAACTTGTTTTAAAAAATTTCCTGAAGTCTTTACAGATGAAAAACTAGATGAGGATAATGTGAAGATAGTTGGTAGGGAGAATTATAAAAGAGCAACCAAATTTTTTAACAAAGATTATTTGAATCCACCTAGCAACTTCATGTTCTACAAATTAGTACTTCCTAGTTCAAATGGTAGTGGTGATTTTGGGGAAATATTAAGTGAGCCATTTGTCGGAAATCCTAAAGAAGGTTATACCGAAACTTTTGTAACTTTTGGTAATTTTGGTAGTTTTGACGAGGCAAATAATAGTTTGAAGTATATTAAAACCAAATTTGCTAGAGCTATGTTAAATTCTAAAAAAGTTACTCAGGGTAATAAAAATTCTAAAGTTTGGGAAAATGTACCTAACCAAGATTTCACAGAAAATTCCGACATTGACTGGACCAAGTCTATTGCTGAGATTGACCAGCAATTATACAAAAAATATGGCTTGAGTCCTGAAGAGATTGACTTTATTGAAGAAAAAGTACAGGAGATGGAATAATGACTGAAGCAAAGATTTCTACCACCAAGGAAGTTATACCTGTCTGTTATGCCTACACTACTCCAGAACTTAGAAAGCATGACGGTTGGACCAAGATTGGTTTTACCGAAAGGGATGCTGATGTGAGGATTAGGGAACAGGTGTCTACTTCTGATGTTGATTATAAGTTGGAATGGGCAAATAATGCCGTTTATGAAGGTTCTAATGAAACCTTTGGTGATTCAGATTTTCATAAATATTTGATTAATCTTGGTGTTAAGCGAAAAGAAGGTAAGGAGTGGTTTGAGATTGAACCAGACCTTGCTGAGTTTAATTTTTTCAAATTTAGAAAAAACCGTGGTCTTATAGAAGCCGATGAAAAGCCAGCTTTTTATAAGCTAAGAAACGAACAGGAAAAAGCTATTGCTATGACCATGGATTATTTCAAGTCTCATGACAAGGGCGAATTTCTTTGGAATGCCAAGCCACGTTTTGGCAAGACCCTTGCTTGTTATGACCTTTGTATGAAGATGGGTTTTGAAAAAATCTTGATTGTTACAAATAGACCTGCCATTGCTAATTCTTGGTATGATGATTTTGTTAAATTTATCGGGCCTGCTAGCGGTTATTTCTTTATTAGCCGTGTGGATGCCCTTAAGGACAAGAAGTTTGTCTTGACTAGAGAAGAGTATAAGGACAAGGTGGACCCTGATAAAACCAAGGGTTATATAGAATTTGTAAGTCTCCAAGACCTTAAAGGTTCAATTCACTTTGGTGGTGACATGCCAAAACTTGAGGAAGTCGCCAACACTAATTGGGATATACTAATAATTGACGAAGCCCACGAGGGTGTGGATACCTACAAGACCGACCAAGCCTTTAATCAAATAAAAAGGGCTAATACCCTTCACCTTTCCGGAACACCTTTTAAGGCCCTTGCCAATTTCAAATTTGAAGACGATGCAATTTATAATTGGACCTATGCAGACGAACAAAGGGCGAAGAGAGATTTTGTGGGTGAAGATTTAGAAGAAAATCCTTACGCAAGCTTGCCTAAACTAAATCTTTTCACCTATCAAATCTCAGATATTATCAGAGATGAGCTTGATGACGGGATTGATCTTGACGGAGAAAATGTGGAATATGCCTTTGACCTTAATGAGTTTTTCTCAACAGATGAGAGGGGTGCCTTTCTCTATAATGATGATGTGGACAAGTTCCTAGATGCCTTGACTGATGAAAAGAGGACTAAGTTTCCTTTTTCTACACCAGAGCTTAGAGATGAGATAAAACACTCTTTTTGGATTCTAAATAGGGTTGATTCTGCCAAGGCTCTTAAGAGAAAGCTTGAGTTAAATCCAGTTTTTAAAGACTATAAGATTGTCCTTGCTGCAGGTGATGGCAAGATTGATGATGAGATAATTACAGAAGAGTCTTTGGACCGTGTAAGAGATGCTATAAAAAATTACGATAAGACCATTACCCTTTCTGTTGGACAGCTTACTACAGGTATAACTGTGCCTGAGTGGACAGCAGTCCTAATGCTTGCCAATATGAAATCACCTTCTCTTTATATGCAAGCGGCCTTTAGGGCACAAAATCCTTGCCTATTTTCTAATGGTGGTAAACATTTTAGGAAGAAAAACGCCTATGTTTTCGACTTTGATCCTGCAAGGACTCTTGATATTTTTGAGCAATTTGCAAACGACCTTTCTCCTACCACTAGTGGTGGTGGCGGAGATGATGAGACTAGGAAAAAGCATGTCAGAGAACTTCTTAACTTCTTCCCTGTTTATGGTGAGGACGAAAATGGGGTTATGATAGAGCTTGACGCCGAAAAAGTCCTTTCTATTCCAAGAAAGATTAAGGCTGTAGAAGTTGTTAACCGTGGCTTTATGTCAAACTTCCTATTTGCAAATATTTCCAATATTTTTAGGGCTCCACAAGCAATCAGAGACACCCTAAATAAGTTAAATTCATACAAGGAAGGCAAAAAAAGACCTATTGAAGTTGATGACGATACAGCTGACGAATTAGACCTCGATGAAAATGGCCAAGTAGATATTCCAGAAGAGAAAATCATAGGAAAAGCTCAGGAAGTCTTTGGAAAGAAAATCTATGAAGAAATTGAAGATAGTATAAGCCAGGCTGAGTCTGACTTAATTATCAAAAAAACTCCTCAAAAGACAGAGCTTGAAGATTTTATAGATACTTATAGTAAACCAATAAGTAGTATTATTGTTAATGCTACCAAGGAAGTTTACAAAGAAGACATGACTAGGTCTACAGAAAAGAAAATCCAAAAAAATATTGAAGATAAGGTTGATTCTATTGTAAGAAAAGAATACGAAGGATATGAAATTGAGAAAAACAAAATAGAGCATTATAAAAATGAAGAACTTGCCACTTCCAAATCATCAAAAGAATCAAGTGAGATAGAGAAAAAATACGATGATTTAAGTAGGGAAAAATACGACGAGTTTAGCAAAAAAGTCCAAGAATCGCTTGCTAATTATAATATAATTGAGGATTCTAAAAGTATTGCTATAGCAACCATAGAAACAGATAAGAGAGAAAAGGAAAAGAAGACCGAAGAAGATACAATGAGAGATAAGCTCAGGGGCTTTTCTAGGACTATTCCATCTTTCCTCATGGCCTATGGTGACGATGAGACTAGACTAGATAATTTTGATAAGATTATTCCTAATGATGTTTTCCTTGAGGTGACATCTATAAGTATAGATGAGTTTAAGATGCTAAGAGATGGCTATAATTATCTAGACGAAGAAACTGGTGAAATGAAGCACTATGAAGGTCATCTTTTCAATGAACGTGTCTTTGATGACTCTGTTAAGGAATTTTTGGATAAAAAAGTAAAACTTGCCAATTATTTCGACGAAGAAGTCAAAAGGGATATTTTTGATTATATTCCAGCCCAAAAAACCAACCAAATCTTTACGCCAAGGAAGGTTGTAAACCAAATGCTAGACCTCCTTGAAAAGGAAAATCCTGGTTGTTTTGATAACAAAGACTTTACCTTCATAGACCCATACATGAAATCAGGACTCTATGTGGCAGAAATCGTGAAAAGGTTATACAGAAGTGAAAAAATCAAAGAAGCCTTACCAGATAATAAGGAAAGGCTAAACCATATCTTTGGAAAGCAAGTCTATGGTCTTGCCCCAACAGAGATAATTTACAGGATTGCAAAAAACTTCATCCTAGGTTTTAGTGAAGAAATAGAAATTGAAAAACATAAGCTTAAACTTTTAGATTCTCTAGCAAGCATCCAAGAAGATAGGTTTGAGGAAGATTTGGTAAAATTATATCCAGAACTTAAGGATTGATTGATAAATACGGGTCTGTAAATGATTATTTCATTCACCGTCCTCTCACACCACTGTACGTACGGTTACGTATACGGCGGTTCTACAGTTTAATTTGAACTTTATTGTAATAGCTGACTAGGGATATATAGCCCCTCTCAGCTATTCTTTTGTTAGTTCATTTTTGGTATTTTCTTTTGAGTTAATCTTTT
>NZ_GG666295.1:391127-424118 GCF_000159095.1 Anaerococcus tetradius ATCC 35098
ATAGGGTTTGGGCATGTTCTTTCCTCTCATCTATCTGCCACATATACATTTACGTATTCCGTGTAGTTATTGGACTTTACTTTGTTTGGCAAGCTTATCCTACGTAACTGCCTTATGTGATTTCTGTTCGTCAGACCAAGAGTTTGCCTAGGGCTTCCTTCAGATTCCACCTCACGATGGACACCCTTGCCTTTGGCTATGTGTTTCCCACTACCGGGCACACTTAGGACTTACACCTGTTAGAATATGCTCATGCCGAGCGCACCGAAAAAAAGGAGCTATTGAAATTTTTTCATAGCTCCTTTTTTATCAATCCCCACGCTCTGATGCAATAGCAAGACTTACTACTTCACTTGCCTTTCTTTTTTTCAATTCCCTAATAATTTCTAGAACAGTATTAGCTGTCGTTATTAAATCATCTACAAGGAGGATTCTCGCTCCTTCAATATCTCTATCTAGACTAAAGGCTCCCCTAAGATTATCCATTCTTTCTTCCTTAGTAAGGGTATGTTGGGCTCTAGTGTTCTTTATTTTCTTGAAATCATCAAGTTTTTCAATATTAAGCTCTCTACTTATATAATCGACAATAAGGCCTATATGGTCAAAACCTCTATGGTTTAATGTTTTTCTTGATGACGGAGAAGCTAAGATATAATCAAAATTTGTAAGAGATTTCTCCCTTATAAAATCAACAGCCATCCTAGCAAAAGTATCAGCAAGTGAGGTATTCCTATTAAATTTATATGAGCCTATCAATTTTTTCATAAAGTCATTGTAAAAATATATACTATAACAAGTATTGCCTGATACTTTAAACTCATTTGCCAAATAGTCTAATTTATCCATGCAAGACTGACACAAATTGTACTTTACTATCTCCTCTCTTTGGCAAGCATAGCATGTTCCCTTATCTAGAAATAATAAATCAATCATTAATTACCTTCCCCATTTCTCTTATCCAGTAAGAAAGATTAGTAAAACGCCTATTCGACCTATTATTATCAACCATTGTCTTTAATATATTCTTCTTACCCAAAAGTATAACAATTTTCCTTGCCCTAGTAACCCCTGTATAAAGTAGATTTCTTGTAAGAAGCATAGGGGCTACTTGCATCATAGGAATTATTAGGCAAGGAAACTCAGAGCCTTGAGATTTGTGAATAGTTATAGCATAAGAAAGATCTAAATCTTTTATGTCTTCCTTCTTGTAACGAATAAGTCTTCCATCATCAAACCTAACATCTAGGGACTCATCTATTGTGTCTATCTTTTCAACAAAGCCTATATCACCATTATAAACACCCTCATCGAAATCATCGCCATGATTTATAGCTTTTAGGTCATAATTATTTCTAACTTGCATGACCTTATCCTTTAGCTTAAAAAGCCTATTATTTACCTTCAAACTTTCATTCTCTTTATTGATTGCTTCTTGAATTTTCTCGTTAATATTAGCTACTCCCCAGTCAGTTTTCTTGGACGGTGAAAGAATTTGTATATCTTTAATCGGATCAAACTTGTAATATTCAGGTAGTCTAACTTTCAAAAGATTTATGAGATTATCCATAAAATTCCTATTGTCTGCATCTATAAAGAAAAAATCCTTGTCTTTTTCATTTAGGATAGGGTATTTTCCCTCATTTATCCTATGAGCATTTACAATAATATTCGACTTACCTGCTTGCCTAAAGATTTTTTTAAGTCTTACTGATTTAATATCTGTATCCAAGATATCCTTTAAGACATTGCCAGGACCAACAGAAGGCAACTGATCACTATCACCTACTAAAATTATGGCAGTTTTTTCGCCGACAGCAGCCAACAAATTTTTCATAAGATGAATATCTACCATACTCATCTCATCGACTATGAGATAATCTTTTTCGATTGGATTATCTTCGTTGTATTCGGCAACAATTTCATCAGGTCTTATTCCTATGAGCCTATGGATGGTATAGGCATCTTCTCCTGTCGATTCTTTTATCCTCTTTGCCGCCCTACCAGTAGGGGCTGCAAGGGCATATGATAGTTTATTTTTAGATAAAATCTTACAAATTGCATTTATAATAGTTGTCTTTCCTGTACCTGGTCCTCCTGTTATTACAAGGGCCATTGATTCAAAAGCCATCTTTATAGCTTCCCTTTGCTCATCAGAAAAAACAGATAAATCATAATCGAAGTCAATATCGAAGATATATTTTTCATCAATCTTACTGGCAAGGGCCATGGCTACTGATTTTTCAGCCTTTAAGAGACTGGCACTATAAATATAATTAACATCTTTTATGGCTACTAGGACCAATTTGCCAGCTATAACATCATCATTAATTACTTCTTTTATTTTTTCAACTTCTAATTTTAGTAAACTAGTGCTTTTATCTACTAGATAGTCGAGTTTTAGGCAAGTGTGGCCATTTAGGTCAGCTTCAGCATTTAATACATGATATAGACCTGCTGAAATTCTAAACTTGGATGACGAGTCCATTTGCATATTAAGGGCTATATTATCTGCCATAGTAAAGCCTATTCCCCTTATATCTTCAACCAACTTATAGGGATTGTGTTTTACTAAATCAATTGTGGATTCTCCATATTTTTGGTAGATTTTCATGGCTAGACTGTATGAAATATTTAGACCCTGAAGATATTCTATACTCCTTCTTGAATCCCTTGTTTCTTCTACAGATAGTTTTATATCCTCAAGCTTCTTTTTTCCTATGCCTTCTACTTCTAGGAGCCTATCAGTATTTTGATAGACAAGATCTATACTATCTTTGCCAAAGGCTTCATAAATTGCCTCAGCCGTTTTTTTGCCTATGCCTTTGAGATTGCCCGATGATAAAAATTTTATAATACTAGATCTGCTAGATGGTTTAAGCAAACTAATGGATGAAATATTAAATTGTTCACCATACTTATCATGATAAACTATTTCTCCTTCCATCTCTACATTATCACCCTGATTAAAAAAAGGCATAGTTCCAACACAAGTTATATCAGAATCAGAAGTGTCTACAGAAAGAATCGTGTATCCACTATCATCGTTTCTAAAAATAATGTTGGTAACTATGCCTTTAATCTTCATTTTATTTCCTATTAATCAACGGTAACTCTTTTAATATCAGCACCGAGTTTGCTGAATTTTTCTACTAGATTGCTATAACCCCTATCTATGTGATAGATTTCAGAAATTCTTGTTTCTCCTTCTGCAACAAGACCAGCCATTACTAGGGCCGCTCCTGCTCTTAAATCAGTTGCCTTAACACTTGCTCCATGGAGTTTTTCTACACCAGCAATGGTTGCCCTATTGCCTGATGTTGCTATAACAGCTCCCATCTTTGAAAGTTCATCAACATGCATAAACCTATTTTCAAAAACAGTCTCTTGAATCCTGCTCTCGCCATCACTTACAGTTAGTAAAGCCATGAATTGAGCCTGAACATCTGTGGGGAAACCTGGATAAGGAAGAGTTTGGATATTAGTTGACTTTAGTCTATTTGGTGCCTTTATATAGATAATATCTTCTTCTTCAATTTCTTTAATTTCAGCTCCAATTTCAATCAACTTTGCAATAACTGGTCTAATATGTGAACCAATTACATTAGTTATTTTAACCTCGCCTCTAGTCATTGCAGCAGCTAGCATGTAGCTTGCAGCCTCTATCCTATCTGGGATTATGGTGTGCCTTGTACCAGTGAGTTTTTCTACCCCTCTAATGGTAATTGTAGAAGTACCAGCCCCCTTAATCTTTGCTCCCATTTTTGATAAGAATGAAGCTAAATCGACTATTTCTGGTTCTTTGGCTGCATTTTCTATTATAGTTTCACCCTCTGCTAGACAAGCTGCCATCATGATGTTTTGTGTAGCCCCAACAGATGGAAAGTCTAGGTAGATTTCACTGCCCTTTAATCCATTATTTGCTTCAATGGCTATCTCATCATCATTTATTCTATTTTCAGCTCCAAGGGCCTTAAAGCCCTTGAGATGAAGATCTATTGGTCTTGAACCGATATTGCAACCACCAGGAGCTCTAGTATAAGCCTTGTTAAATCTTGAAAGAAGTGGCCCCATAACAACGAAAGAAGCACGCATCTTATCCATCAACTCGTAAGGAGTCTCGCAGGTATTAATTCCACTTGAATCAATTTTAAGGCTATTTTTGTCAAGGTACTCAACCTTAGATCCAAGATGCTTCAAAACCTCTACCATGATTTCAACATCTTTAAGTTCTGGAACACCATCAAGGATGATTTCTTCGGTTCCCAAAACACAAGCTGCGAGAATTGGCAGGGCAGAGTTTTTGGCGCCAGAAATCTCTACTTCTCCCTTCAAAGGTCCATTTGAATTTATAATTAATATCTCTTTGCTCATAGTAAGTCCTTATTTGGTACCGAACAATCTATCTCCAGCATCTCCTAGGCCTGGAACTATATAACCATTTTCGTTAAGATGTTCGTCCAATTGGGCAATATATATATCAACGTCATCGTGTTTTTCTTGAATAGCTTTGATTCCTTCTGGGGCAGCAATAATGCAAAGAAGTTTAATGGACTTACATCCTCTTTCCTTTAATCTTTCGATAGCATCATTAACAGATCCACCTGTTGCAACCATTGGGTCTACTACCAAGATGTTTCTGTTTCCAATATCCTTTGGAAGTTTGCAATAATATTCCACAGGCTTTAAGGTTTCTTCGTTCCTATACATTCCTATATGGCCAATTTTTGCTGCTGGAAGAACTTCTAGTACCCCATCTACCATGCCAAGACCCGCTCTAAGTATTGGAACAATAGCTTGCTTCTTACCTGCTAGTCTGTAGCCTGTTGTCTTTGCAATAGGTGTTTCTACTTCATATTCTTCGAGGCTTAAATCTTTAGTAGCTTCATAAGCTAGAATCATAGCAATTTCTGTTACCAAGGATCTAAATTCATTTCCACCTGTTCTCTTGTCTCTTATAATACTAATTTTGTGTTTGATTACTGGATGATCTAGTACATTTACTTTTCCCATAACTTCTCCTATAAATATTCAATATTGCCAGCGGCAGACTTTTTCATTCTATTCATTATACTCTTACCTAGGTTATTATCCAAAACTCCTTCTGCAAGAATTAAATCAACTCCCATTTTATCCATTTTCCTAAGAGCTGTAAAAAGAACGTGACTCATTTGGCTTAAATCGTCCCTGTCACCAAAAGAAATCCTATCGAAATCCTTAAATCTTTCCATATCTTCTTCAAATACTAAGACTCCTACATGAAGACCCGAATTCGAATAAGCCCTAGCCTTTTTATAAATAAAATCGGCTGCTCCTTTACCAACATAGACTTGCATCCTTGCCTTTGGTGCATAATGCTTATACTTTTGACCTGGGGACTTTGGAATTTTGTTATCATCAACCAGAGCATCATCAAGTCTAACCTCAGGGATAATTTCCCTAATCATTTCTAAAGTATAATAACCTGGTCTAAGTATAGTAGGCGGATTTTCACTCATGTCAATTACAGTCGATTCTATACCAATATCACAAGAACCACCATCTATGATTAATGGAATTTTCCCATTCAAATCATAATAGCAATCATAAGCATTTGTTGGTGATGGACGTCCAGAGATATTGGCAGATGGGGCTGCAATCGGCACATTAGCCTTCTCTATTATAGCTCTTGCTATTTCATCAACTGGAAATCTTACAGCAACCGTATCCCCCTTTGCCGTTACTACATCAGGGATTAGGTCCGATTTCTTGAAAATCATAGTCAAGGGACCCGGCCATAATTTCATCAGCTTTTTAGCATCGTCATTCACATTCTCTACCAAATTATACAACATATCTATATTAGAAATATGTAAAATCAATGGATTATCTGCTGGTCTGTTTTTAGTTTTAAATATATTTACACAGGCCTTCTCATCTAATCCATTAGCCCCTAAGCCATAAACAGTTTCTGTTGGTATGGCAACGAGCTTGCCTTCTTTAAGATAATTTGCGGCCTTTATTATTTTTTCTTGATCGATATTTTTCCTATCAATCTTTAAAACTTCTGTTTGCATTTTTTCTTCTTTCAATTATCTTCAACTACACAGTAGGTCGGATCCATATGTAAGGTAATCTCAACCCCTGTCTTTTTAATTATTTCTTTTTCAACCTTATCTATCGCCTTATGAACTACTTCAACTGTAAGATTGGATGGGACTTCTACATGGACTGAGCCTGCCATTCTTCCCTTACCATACTCGTGAATTTGCATGTCATGATAGCCCTTAATTAAATCGCAAGACATAATTATTTCGTCAATCTCTTTTTCTATATCTATGTCAATTCTTTTTCCCAACAAGATAGCTATTGTATCCTTAAACATCTCTAAACCTGGATGGAATACAAAAAACGAAATTACTATACCCATTAGTGCATCGACATTAAAGCTTAAGAAATTCTGTATGAAGTCACCTATTATTATTGCGCTTGTTGCTAATATATCATTTCTAGCGTCAAGCATGACTCCAAGATTGAGTTCACTATCAAACTTCTTGTATAAGGACTTGTTTAATAAGTAAATGTAAACCTTGACGGCATTACTTACTAACAAGATTCCAAGAGATAGCATCGTTAGCCCTTCGAATCTCTCCTCACCAAAACTTTTTACTGAATTAATAAAAAGCATGAAGCCTACATACATTATTATTATGGAAACTAGTAGGCTTATAACATATTCTCCCCTACCATGGCCAAAGGGATGTTCTTTATCAGCTGGTTTCTTGCTGATATTAGATCCCAAAAGTGCCATAAGTGATACAACAGAATCAGATAAGTTGTTGAAAGCATCATTTACAATGGCTTGAGAATGTATTACAAAACCAATACCCGCCTTCATTGCAAAGAGCAAGATGTTTATAGCTATACCTATTGATGATGATAGGGAGATTATAGAAAGCCTATAGGTGAATTCATCTTTTTTTGCGGAAGCCTTTATAAACTTCTTTGATAAGAATTCAAACAACTACTCATCCTCGCCTATTTTTTCTAATTTTCTAGTTTGATCTTCTGCTATAAGAGAATCAATCATCTCACCGATGCCACCATTAAGGAAGTCATCTAATTGATAAATAGTCTTATTTATTCTATGATCTGTAATCCTACCTTGTGGGAAATTGTAGGTTCTAATCCTCTCAGACCTATCACCTGTTCCTACTTGGCTTTTTCTATTATCAGCTATTTCTTTATTTCTTTTTTCTTCTTCCAATTCATATATACGGGCAAGAAGGATTTTCATAGCTTTTTCTTTGTTCTTGATTTGGCTCTTTTCATCTTGCATACTTACGACTATGCCTGTAGGTATGTGGGTAAGCCTTACAGCTGAGTCTGTTGTATTTACTGATTGGCCTCCATTACCTGATGACCTAAAAACATCTGTTCTAATATCATTAGGGTCTACATGAACATCTAACTCGTCTACTTCTGGAAGTACAGCAACGGTTGCAGTTGATGTGTGGATTCTGCCACCAGATTCAGTCTCTGGGACTCTTTGTACCCTATGAACTCCAGATTCATACTTAAATCTAGAATAGGCTCCCTCACCCCTAACCATAAAGGTAGCATCTTTAATTCCACCGACTCCTTGAGGAGTAACTTCTACATCTTCTGTCTTGTAGCCTTCCTTATCGGCATACATATGATACATCCTATAAAGATCTCCAGCAAATAGCCCTGCCTCATCTCCACCAGCACCAGGCCTGATTTCAACTATTACATCCCTAGAGTCATTAGGGTCCTTTGGTATTAGGAGAATCTTCATCTCTTCATTGTATTGATCAAGAAGTTTTTCATTTTCTTTGATTTCTTCTTTTAGCATATCAATCATATCTTGATCATCAGCTTCATTTATAAGTTCTTTGTTCTCTTCGATTGTAGATTCAGCATCTTTTATTTGATCGTACTTTTCTACAATTGGTTTAAGAGAATTGTATTCCCTAGTTATTTTAGTCAGTCTGCTAATGTCCGCTAAAACTTCAGGATCAATCATCTTTTTCTCTAAATCCTTGTAGTTTTCCTTAATATGTTCAATATTTTCAAACATCTTTTATCCTTTCTCAGCGATTATAAATCTATCAAAATCATTATAATCCTTAATACATATTATATTTTTAAAATCAGATTCGTTCAAAAGTGAGCTAATATCAGACTTTTGGTCATATCCAATTTCAAAAACGAGCCTTGCTCCTTCATTCAAATATGAGCTTGCATCTTTTATTATCCTCTTATAAAAATAAAGACCATTTTCTTCAGCTAAGAGGGCTGATTTTGGCTCATAGTACAAAGTCTTATCAAGCTTTTCAAAATCCTTACTATTTATGTAAGGAGGGTTTGATATTATTATATCGAATTTTCCTGAAATTTCTTCAAATAAATCAGATTTTATAAAAGAAACATTGGAAATTTTTAATCTTTTTTTATTTTCCTCTGCCAAGGACAAGGCCCTATCCTCAATATCACTAGCAAGAATATCGCTAGCTTTTAAATTCTTAGCCAAGCTCAATGCTATAGCCCCACTACCTGTACCTATATCAAGTATTTTATCTTTCTTAAAAGGAGCTTTAATTAGATAATCAACGATTATTTCGGTTTCAAATCGTGGGATTAACGCCCTCTCGTCAACTTTAAAATTTAGACCGAAAAATTCCCATTGTCCAATTGCGTATTGAAGAGGATAGCCTTTTTCGCATTTATCTATTATCTCTTCTAGCTTGACTCTTATCTCGTTATTAAGTTCTTCCCCACTTCTTAGGATAATTGAACTTTTGTTAGTATTTAATAGGTAAGTGAGGGCTATTAAGCTTATTTCATAATTTTTGTCTAAGTAATCTTTTATGGTCATTTTTGTATTTCTTATTTTTAACACAAAAATAAGGTAAGTCGCCTTACCTTATAATTTCTACTATTTTCTACCGTATTTCTTGTTAAATTTATCAACGTTTCCACCACGTTCAGCATTTCTTTGTTTTCCTGAGTAGAATGGATGACAATTGCTGCAAACTTCTACTTTGATTTCTTCTTCAGTAGAACCTACAGTAAATTCATTTCCACATGAAATACAAGTTACTTTAGCTTCGTGATATTCTGGATGTAATTCTTTTTTCATATGAACACCTCATGTTTCTTCTTTCAATAAGCAATTAGTATTGTACCATCTATCCATTAATTTTTCAAGACCTAATAAGAATTATTAATCAAGTCAATAAATTGACTGTTATTTTCCGTCCTTTTCATCCAGTCAATTAGCTCTACGATTGATTCAGCATTGGACATATTAGATTTTCTCAATTTGAACACAGCCTCAAGTTCCTTATCAGTTAATAGTAAGTCTTCTCTTCTTGTAGAAGATTTTTCGATATTGATTGCTGGGAAAATCCTCCTATCTGCAAGCCTTCTATCAAGATGAATTTCCATATTACCAGTTCCTTTGAACTCTTCAAAAATCATATCATCCATTCTAGAACCTGTATCAACTAGGGCGGTAGCAAGGATGGTCAAAGACCCTCCTCCTTCAATATTTCTTGCAGCTCCAAAAAATTGCTTTGGGCCGACTAGGGCAAGGGGATCAAGTCCTCCTGATAGGGTTCTACCTGATTGGGGGGTCATAATATTATAGGCCCTTGCAAGTCTTGTTATGGAGTCAAGCAGTATTACCACATCCTTTTTTTCTTCTACAAATCTCTTAGCTCGCTCTAGGACCATCTCAGCCATATCAATATGATTTTGAGGTGGCTTATCAAAGGTGGAGGCTGCTACTTCTGTTCTCATCAATTCATTTGATGGATCCCTATATTCATTGACATATCTAATAAAATCAGTAACTTCTTCTGGTCTTTCGTCTATAAGAAGGACAATTATTTTGATATCATCATAATTTTTTTCTATTGATCTTTCTATATCTTTGATGAGGGTGGTCTTACCTGCCTTGGGTTGGGAGACAATCAACCCTCTTTGGCCACGACCGATTGGACTAATAAAATCTATGATTCTTTCTGAAAAATGTTCTCTGCTTGTTTCTAAAGAAATTTTCTCGTTTGGATAAATTGGAGTTAAATCTTCAAAATAAGGCCTATTGTAGGCCACTCCAGGATTGATGCCATTGACATCTGATACAAATATTAGTGGGGCAAACTTGTCTTTTGCGTGTTTTTCTCTGGCAATTCCTCTTATGTAATCTCCAGTTTTTAGTCGAAACATCTTTATTTGCTTAGGTGGGACGTAGATGTCGTCATCTCCACTTTCATAAAGCTGGGTTCTAAGGAATCCATAACCATCAGGTAGGATTTCTAATATTCCGTCACAGTCAAATTTGTTGCCTAAATCATTTTCTGCTTCTTCTTTGCTTTCTTCGCTTCTCTTATTTTCTTCTTCCTCTATTAGCTTGATTAGCTCATCTTTTCTGTATTTGCTTACAGATTCTATGCCCATTTCCTTGGCTAATTCTCTTAATTCTACTAGTTTTTTTTCTTTTAGTTTATCCATATTTTCCTTTTAAGAAAAAGAGGACCATAAGGCCCTCCCATTTTCTTTTTTTATTTTGCACTATTTGCAGAACCGAACATATCGATTTTTTCTTCTACTTTATCAATTACTGCTTGTGTTCCGTCTGCTAATAATTTTCTTGGGTCAAAGCCTTTACCTTGTTTATCTTTACCTGCTTCGATGTATTTTCTTGTAGCTTCTGCAAAAACAAGTTGACATTCTGTGTTTACATTAATCTTAGATACGCCTAGGCTAATAGCTTTTTTGATTTGATCGTCAGGAATACCTGTACCACCATGAAGAACTATTGGCATTTTTACTGCATCAGAGATTTCTCTTAATCTATCAAAGTTAAGTCCTTGCCAATCAGCTGGATAAACACCGTGAATATTTCCGATTCCTGCTGCTAAGAAGTCGATTCCTAATGAAGCAATTTTTTTACATTCTTCAACATCAGCAAGTTCTCCTGCTGATCTTACTCCGTCTTCTTCTCCGCCGATTCCGCCAACTTCAGCTTCAACAGACATTCCTTTAGAATGAGCTAATTCTGCGATTTCTTTTGTTTTTTCAAGATTTTCTTCTAATGGGAAGTGAGATCCATCAAACATTACTGAAGTAAAACCAGCTTCTATAGCTTTCTTAGCTCCTTCATATGAACCATGATCTAAGTGAATAGCAACTGGAACAGTAATTCCCATCTCATCGTGCATAACCTTAACTAGATCTGCGACAACTTTAAAGCCACCCATATATTTGATAGCTCCCTCAGAAGCAGCTACTATTACAGCTGTTTGTTTTTCTTCTGCTGCTTTTAGGATTGCCTTTGTCCATTCAAGGTTATTTGTATTAAAATGGCCAATTGCATATCCATTTTCATAAGCTTTATCTAACATTTCTTTTGCATTAACTAACATATTGTCTCCTTATAGTTCTTATTCAAATTATCTTACACTATAATAATACCCTAATTCTAATTAAAAGATAGGTCTTTTTTGATGGACTTAATGATTTTATCTATTGCTTGATCAGATGTGATTTTTTCATTTTCCATCAAGGCTCTTGTAGAATATTCAACAATATCGTCTGATGCATCCTTGCCAACGGTGATTCTATAAGGAATACCAATTAAATCTCTATCATTGAACTTAACTCCAGCTCTTTCTTTCCTATCATCTAGGAGGACATCTATTCTTTCTTCCTTGAGTCTCTTGTAAATTTTCTCTCCGAGTTCTTTTTGCTCTTCATTGTTTATGTTTACAATAGTTACTATAGCTTCGAAAGGAGCAACAGATGTTGGCCAGATTATACCCTTATCATCATGGTATTGTTCAACTATAGCTGATACTGATCTTGTTATACCGATTCCATAAGATCCCATGATAAAGGCTTGTTGTTTGCCATTTTCGTCTAGGAAGTAGGCTCCTAGGCTGTCAGAATACTTTGTTCCTAACTGGAAGATATTTCCAACTTCTATACCACGAGCTTCTTTTAGGATGCCTGAGCCATCATAGGCCATATCTCCAGCCTTTGCGGTAAGCAAATCTTCGACAATTTCTCCATCAAAATCTCTGCCGAAGTTTGCGTTGATGTAGTGGTAGTCAGTTTTGTTAGCTCCAACAAGGAGGTTATTTATTTTAGTTAAAGACTCATCAATTAAAACTCTTACGTCATCTCCAAGACCTATTGGTCCAGTATAACCTGCCTTAGCCTTAGTGATTTTTTCAATTGTTTCATCATCAAGCATCTCAATTTCATGTTCTGGGACTTTTAGATAGGAAATAAGTTTAGCCATATTCAATTCCCTATTGCCTGGAACGAAGACAATGATAGGCTCACCCTTAACCAAAAGATCGACTGCCTTAGCTGTTTTTTTCTTGTCTATATCCAAGAACTCACAAACTTCTTCGATTGTTGTTTTTCCTTTGGTCTCGACTAGTTTAAGTTCTTTTTCTTCTTCTATAATAGGATTTACTTTAAATCTTGCTTTTTCGTCTGTAGCTGCATAGTCTGAATCATCAGTATAAAGAATTACTCCCTCACCTGTTTCAGATAGGGCGATAAACTCGTGACTCTTTTTTCCACCCATGCTTCCAGAATCACCTTCTACGATTTTATAGTCAAGACCCATCCTATCAAAGGCTTGCTCATAGGCATCCCACATTTTTTGGTAGGATACTTCAAGACCTTCCATATCCTTATCAAAGGAGTAGGCATCCTTCATCAAAAAATCCCTTGATCTATTGATACCAAATCTTGGTCTTTTCTCATCTCTAAATTTATCTACTATTTGATAAATATTTAGTGGGAGTTGTTTGTAAGAATTAAGCTCGTCTTTGATTAGACTAGTAAAAGATTCCTCAGCTGTTGGCCCTAGGCAATATTCTCTATCATGTCTGTCTTTTATTTTGAACATCTCAGGTCCAAAGGTCTCCCATCTTCCTGAGGCTTCCCATATTTCTCTAGTTTGAAGGATAGATGTAGAAACTTCTATAGAATCATAATCTTCCATAGCTTCTCTTACTATAGCTTCAATCTTGTTAACTACTTTCTTTCCAAGTGGTAGGAATGAATAAACACCACTTGCTTGTTTTCTAATAAAGCCCCCCCTAGTTAAAAACTTGTGGCTTTCAGTTTCTGCATCTACTGGATCTTGCCTTAGGGTTGGCATATAATATTTTGATAATTTCATTTTTCACCTATATCTTTCATTGATAGACCTATTCTTTCCTTTTTTTTGTCTATCTCTACAACTTTAACATCAACAATTTGCGCATTCGTCAAAACTTCGCGTGGATTTTTGATAAATTTATCGGAGATCTTAGAAACATGGACAAGGCCATCGACCCCTACACCTATATCGACAAAGGCTCCGAAGTCAGTTATATTTCTAACCTTTCCTTTAAGAATCATACCCTCTTTTAGGTCATCTATCCCCATTACTTCCTTGCGAGTTAAAACTTCAGGATTATCTTCTCTCGGATCCCTTCCGGGCTTTTTAAGCTCGGCTATTATATCTTTAAGGGTCGGAAGCCCAACATCAAGCTTACTTGCCAAGCTTTCTAAATCCAAATCGTCAAGCGAGTGCTTATTTATTTCCTTGGCAATCTTGTAGGATTCGGGGTGGACTGCGGTATTATCCAAAATTTCCGGAGAATCAGGAAATCTCAAAAAGCCTGCACATAATTTGTAAGTCTTATCTCCTAAGCCCTTTACAGTCTTTAAATCTTTCCTATATACTAGCTTACCTTCCTTAAAGTCTTCCTCGATTCTTTTTGCTAGGCTTGGGTTTAAACCTGAAACATAGCTAAGAAGTTTATAGGAAGCATTGTTTATGGTAACTCCTACCTCATTAACCGCATCTTCTACAACCTTGGAAAGTTCTTCATCAAGTTTTTTAGAATCAAGATCATGTTGGTATTGACCAATACCTATGTGCTTAGGCTCAATTTTAACAAGTTCAGCCATAGGATCTTGGAGCCTTCTTGCCATTGATATAGCTCCTCTAATAGTAACATCGAGATTTGGAAATTCCTCTTCTCCAAGTTCAGAAGCAGAATACACAGAAGCACCTGCCTCATTTACTATGGCATAACTAATATTATCCACTTCTTTGACTAACTTATTTACAACAAGCTCGGTTTCCCTAGAAGCTGTGGCATTACCCAGAGCAATGAGACTTACCCCGTATTTTTTAATGAGGGACTTTAAAGTTCCGATTGCCTCCTTTTCTTTATTGTGGGGCTCAACTGGATAGATGACAGCAGAATCTAAATACTTACCGAATTTATCTACAACAGCAACCTTACATCCTGTCCTAAAACCTGGGTCAAGACCAATAACCGCTTGTCCCTTGATAGGTCTTTGCAAAAGATAGGGCTTGAGGTTGTTGCCAAAAACTTCTATAGAATCATCCTCAGCCTTTTCTGTTATATAATTTCTCATCTCAGTTGTAATAGAAGGTAGCATAAGCCTCTTATATGCATCATCTACAGTTTTATCCAGAAGGAAATTTTGATAATCATTAAAATTCTTATCTTTTCTGTACAAGTCACCTATTAACTTTTTGTTATAATTATCTGTAAATTCAATCTTAACACTAAGGGCATTTTCCTTCTCAGCCCTATTAATAGCTAGGGTTTGGAAAGACTTCATTTCCCTAAGTTTTTTATTAAAATCATAATAATTCTCATAAAGACCACTTTCATCTTCCTTCAAAGTGGCTACAAGCTTTGCCCTAACGAAAGCATCCCTCCTAATGATATTTCTAGCCATGATATTGTTAGCAATATCTTCGGCAAGGATATCTAAGGACCTTTCAAGAGCATCCTCTTTTGTATCTAGTCCTTCAACAAGATATTTTTCTGCTTCATCTAAGCCTTCACTTTCGCTTTTAGCTTCATTCATTAGAAAATCCAAAAGCTTATCAAGACCAAATTCACGGGCGATATCAGCCCTTGTCTTTCTCTTTGACTTGAAAGGAGCGTAAATATCCTCAAGTATAGCTAGAGTATTTGTAGAAAGAATTTCCTCCCTCAACTGATCGGTAAGCTTGCCCTGACCATCTATAGCATTAATAATCTCTTCCTGTCTCTTCTCAATATTTCTATACTTCTTGAGATTTTTTTCTATATCCCTAATCTCAACATCGGACAAATTACCTGTAACTTCCTTCCTATACCTGGCTATAAAAGCAACAGTAGAGCCTTCATCCAAGAGATTTGTAACAGCATCTATGCTTTTTTCGCTAATCTCTAATTGTTTTGATAAAATTTCTGTAATATTCATAAAATACTTAACCTAATAACTCCTAAAAAGGGAAAAGATAGGCACAAAATCCTATCCTTATCCCCACTATTTAAAATTAATTTCCAGTAATAAAATTAATTTTGTACTTTGGAAAATTCATACTAATAATTTTACCACCAATATTTTGATAATTCTCTTCACTAAAATCAAAAATATTCGATGGATCATAAAGAACAATCTTAGACTCTTTTATATCAGAAGGAGCGACAATAAGCTCAAACTTGTAGGCTTGTCTATCCTTAGAATACCTTATCAAAATATCAATAAATCTCCCATAATCATACTCATTAGTATGCCTAAACTCTAAATCAACCTTATATTCCTTGTCTTCAACGATATTGAACTTAGCATTCCTACTAGTATATGAGGTAACTTCACCCGTTTCTATATTAGTAATCCTAATAGTAGTTTCATTAAGAAAAGACTTATCCTCCCTGCTAACCATATGGATAATATCGGTATTAGAAAGTTCTTTTTCTATCTTTTCAATCTCTCTTTCCTTATCTTGAAGCCTAAAAAGATCATCTCTTAAATCCTCAACCTTATCGGGCTTTTTACTAGCAACTAGCTTAGGCTTTAGACCAGAAAAAATCTTAACATCATCATCAAGACTTTTTCTTACCTTCCTATCAGCATTAACGCCCTTAGCCTTAGAATCCTGGGTCTTCTCATTAAGAAATTGGTCAATATCATCAAACTTCATCTTATCATTCACAAGCCTTATATCCTTTTCATTAAGATGCTTGTAGGTAGAAAATAAAGTCCTAAAAATCATATACAAAAAAGACAAAGAAGTAAGAAGACTCTTTAAAGCCTTTGGCAACAAATTATTACTATCGACAATACTAACTATAATCATAATTAAAAAAGGCAAAGCTCCTGTATAGCTGAAAAATCCATTCTTCCTAGCTTTATACTCACTAGCCTTAACCAAATTAGTAGACGACTTAACAAGAATTTTAATAATCCTAATAACAAAAATAATCCCGCCAAGCAAATAAAAGCCTGCGATAACATTATTTAAAATAGGAAACATACCATACAAGTCGATTGGCAAAGACCTAATCCCATAATCCACTGCAAAAGTTAGTCCAAGCAAAAATAAACCACTCTTCCTAAAAGCCTTTGAAATAGCAAACAAAAGCAACAAAATCACCGCAAAAAATATTGGAATTAGCGTTATTTGATTGTAGGTTAATACATTTCCTATATCATTAAAAACATTTGTAAAATCCATAATAACTCCATACTAATAATTATATCAAATATCCTTAAAGATACAATAAAAAAATTAAAAGTACTTACAATAATCAAAAAATATGATATCATATATATATGCTAGAATAGCTCAAGTGGTAGAGCACCGGTATCGTAAACCGTAGGTTGCAGGTTCAAGTCCTGTTTCTAGCTCCATTTTTATATCAAAAACAAAACCTCCCCTAGAGCAAGCTATTTTTTGAATTTTATCTTTGTATATTAAAATTACTGGATTTTAAATCTTAAATCATTAACTTTTCCAATTATCATCTACCGTTTCTTATCCATAAATAATAATTTATTATAAATGTAAATATCAAAATGTACACTTTTTTCATATGAGATTCGGCAATTTTATTTATTAATGCACCCCTGCGTGTGCGGGTAAAACTTAGTTGAATCAGAGCAAGAGATACCCTATGTAGGATCACCCCCGCGTGTGCGGGTACAACACTTAAATTTACTTGAATTATCAACATTTATTATTTTCTTATTTCAGTTTTTTATTTACTTAGAAAAACTCTTCAGTTATTATTTACTGATAGACCCTTGCTCATGCTACTTAGGCTTCAACTTCCTATCCTAGATATTATTATAACATTTTTCCATTTCTTAGTGAATTTTATAACTTTTCTAAAATAGTTAAAATTAATTTATTATAAAGTATTGCTTATATTTTTCTTTAACTTATCGGATAATCCATTTAGTTAAAATATCCCAAAAGAAAAAAGACCCAGCAGGGTCTTTCCTATGTCTATTATTTATGTATATGATTATTCTTGGTCAATTGCTTCTACTGGGCAAACTGCTGCACATGATCCACAATCGATACAAGCATCAGCGTCAATTTCGTAAGCTGCATCGCCTTGTGCGATTGCTCCTACTGGGCATTCACCTTCACATGATCCGCAAGATATACATGTATTTTCATCTATTCTATAAGCCATATTATTCCTCCTATTTGTTATTTCTTATGTTTATAATATACAACACAAGACTTAAAAAGTCAAGAAATTTTTTATATTTATTCCAATTTTAATTTTAAAATGATAATTTATTCAAATTGATATTAATTATCATTTTTAATCGCATTTTTAATATTCCATTTCCTTTAGTAGGTAGCTTTCTTCTATTTCCTCATCTGTGCCTGTTAGTTTTACTCTTACTCTTGAGCTTTCTTTGACGTAGTCATTTTCAAGGACCATACCATATCCATCAGCAGTTTTTACTTTTTGGCCTTCTTTCGGCATGATTTTCTTGGCACATTTATAGCATTCTTCTTCGTAAGATAGGCAACACATGAGTCTACCACATATGCCCGAGATTTTAGCTGGGTCTAAGGTTATATTTTGGTCCTTTGCCATCTTGATTGATAAGGGTTTGAAGTCATTTAAGAATCTTCCGCAACAGCATCTTTGACCACAAGGTCCAAAGTGTTCAATCATTTTTGCATGATCTCTTACCCCGATTTGTCTTAGTTCAATCCTATTTTTGTATATGGCTGCCAAGTCTTTTACAAGCCCCCTAAAATCAACCCTGTTTTCAGATTTGAAGTAGAAGGTGATTTTGCTTCTATCGAATGTGTATTTGGCATCTATTATCTTCATACTAAGACCGTGTTCACAAGCCTTTTGTTGACACAAGCCAATAGCTTCTTTTGCTTCTTTTTCGTTTTTTTTGTAGTAGTAGATGTCATCTTTTGTTGCTTTCCTAATTATTTCAGATAGTTTTTCTTTTAGTTGATTTTTTTCTAAATCTACATCAGTTAAGGCAACTTCAGCGATTTCTATTCCATTGGATGTTTCTACTACTGCCAAGTCTTTGTATTCAAATTCTATATTTTTGGCGTTAAAATAATAAATTTTTCCCGCCTGTCTAAATCTTATTCCTACGACTTTCAATCAGCGTTTCCCCTCTCTAAAAACATCAAAGACGATTTTCTCAATACTTAAATCATAATTGATGTTTGTTTTGCTTGCATTTTTAATTGTTTCTACAAGGTCTATGGACCTTTCAATCTTATCTAGACTAATTAGTGGAAATTTCTTCATCATATAGCTAGTAGCTAAATCTAGTTCATTTTTACTAAATTTATATTTAATAAGATTTTGGTAGAGTTTTTCGATTGCTAGATAAATAGTCTGTCTATCTTCCTTATATTTGTCAAAAAATTCCTTATTTTTATAAAAGCTTTCGATTTTACCCTTGTACAAGTCAGACCATATTTCATACAAATAGTCCATATCTATATCTAAGGCTGGCTCATCTGCTTGGATTGTAAGTGTTTGGCACCTAGATCTTATGGTTGGAAGAATCGTGTCTTTGTTTACACAAGTAAAAATCAACTTGACATAAGATTTTAATTCCTCTAGGCTTTTAAGCATAGCATTGGCACCTTCTTGCCTTAGGTCTTGAGCTTGGTGAATTATATATATTTTGATTTTTGAATTTTCTGGCCTTAGGTAGATATTTTTAAGCATTTCTCTAATGCTTTCAATATCTATAACAGAGCCTTCCTTATCTATAAGATACAAGTCTGGGTTAGTTTCATTTTCTTGAACTATCCCATAAGATTCAAAAACTTTTCTAGCAAATTCTAGGGCGAAAGTCTTGTTATAGTCAGGATTCTTACCTTCAAATATATAGGCACTAGCAAGATTCTTATTTTTTATTTGCTCATCTAAGATGCTCATATTTGAATATATTTTTCAACATCTATTATAAAAATTGTAGCTCCACCAACTGTTATATCTATTGGAACAGTATTGGTTAGAAGGGAGCTTTCAGCTGTTGGGTTAATAATTGTAGTCGTTGTATTTCTCTTCTTGCAATTCTTTTCAATTACTCCTAAAACTTCGTCAAGATCCTCTTCCTCAACACCTATAAGTAGGGTAGTGTTTCCTTTTTTTAGGAAACCACCAGTTGTTGAAAGCTTGGTTATCCTATAGCCCTTATCTGTTAAGGCATCAACTAAAAAGTTAACATCTGCATCTTGCACTATGGCTATTAGTAATTTCATTGTTTTTCCTCCAATGATTCATAAATTAATTTCATAACTTGATCCGTTACTTCAGTAACAGACTTGCTTGCATCAATTTTCTTAATCTCTTTCTTATATCTTTCTGCAATATCTAGATAAGCGTTAAATATTTTCTTGTGAAAATCAAAATCTTCACTTTCAAGCCTATCAGCCGAGAAATTTTCTCTCTTTCTTATTAATGCTGTTTTATAGTCTATATCAAAAAATATTGTTAAATCGGCCCTTAGACCAGCAGTTGCGAAATCATTTATCTCTTTTACCTTATCTATACCTAGCCCTCTTCCAACACCTTGGTATAAAAGTGAACTTAGGACAAATCTATCGCATAAGACTAACATTCCTGATTCTAGAGCTGGCTTAATTTTTTCTTCGACAAGCTGGGCCCTGCTTGCAGCAAAAAGCAAACATTCACAACTGGCAGTCATTGCAATATTATCCTTGTCTATAATAATATCTCTTATCTTTTCCGAAATATAAGTGCCACCTGGTTCTCTATAATCAAGGAATTCTATCTTATCTTTTTCTAATCTCTTCTTTACTTCACTGAGTACAGTTGTTTTTCCAGATCCATCCGGACCTTCAAATACTATTAATTTTCCATCCATGGTACTATTATACCATAAGTAAGAAATATTGACTTAGAAAATCCCGAGCATTTTGGGCACAAAAAAAGACCTTATGGCCTTTTTTATTATTCTTCTTCAGAATTTTTTGCTTCTGTTTCGCCAACAGTTGGAACGTCAGCTGCTCCAGCTTCTTCGCCCTCTGCGGCTGCTTTTTCTTCTGCTGGTTCTTGTAGTGAACAGATAACAGCGTCTTCTTCTTCAAGAATTGTAATGTCTGCGTTTTTGAAAATATCAAGATCAGCTATAGTTCTTACGTCACCGATTTGTAGGTCTTTTACTTCAACTTCTGCTGTTTGAGGAATGAATTTTGGTAAGCACTCTACTTCAACTACGTCGATGTTTTGAACTAATACTGATGGTTCAACTACTATATCGTCTCTTCCTACAAGTACAACTGGAACTTGAACTCTAATTGCTTCGTTTTGGTTGATCGCTTGGAAGTCAACGTGTAAAAATTGATTTTTGAATGGGTGATTTTGGTACGCTTTAATAAGAACGTCCTTGTTTTCTCCATCAATGTCTAATGTGATAATTGTAGATGTTCCAGCTTGTCTAAGTACCTTTTCAAAATCTCTAGCTGTTACTTGAACATTTATATTTTCTTCATCTTTGGCATAAATAACTCCTGGTACTAGTTCGTTAGCTCTAAGCTTATTAACTTTGTTTTTACCAGTAGCTTCTCTTTTTTGCGCTTGTAAAACTATGTCTGCCATTTTGCCTCCTTATATTTTCATACTGATAAATTATACCTCAAGATTCTACTATTTACAATATATTAAGTTTTAAATAGATTAAAAAGGGTATATTAATAGTAAGCTTATTTATAGAAAGGATTATATATGTCACGAAAAGTAAAATTTGGAACAGTAGATGTAAGCGTTGATGGCAATAAGCTAAGAGTGGGAGATACTGCTCCAGAATTTAAAGCTATTGATAACGAGTTAAATGATTTCGATTCCTCAATATATAAGGGAAAAATTAGATTGATTTCAGTTATCCCATCAATAGACACATCAGTATGTGAAATCCAAACAACCATGTTTACAAAAGCCGCTGAAGACTTCTCAGATAATGTTTCATTAATAACAGTATCAAATGATTTACCTTTTGCTCAAGTAAGATTTACTAAAGAAAAAGAAATAAATAAGAATAAGTTCGTATCTGATTATATTTATCATGATTTCGCCAAAAAATATTCTACTCTGATCAATGAATTACAATTATTGAATAGATCTGTTTTTGTTATAGATAAAGACAACAAAATAGTTTATGCCGAATATCTTGACCAAAATACAGATTTACCAGATTATGAAAAGGCAATTGAACTTGTAAAAAGTTTGGATAATTAATAAGAGCTGTCGCTAGATTTTTGCGACAGCTCTTTTATATTAGGCCCTCTAGGAGCTTTAGGGTTGTTATAGCACCTATTCCCTTTTTATTAGTAAGTATCTCGACGTCCATATCAGCTATAGATTCATAAGCTACATCCCCATATACTTTTCCATCTATATAGCTTGTTCCTACATCTACAATTAACATCTGATCTCTAAAATATGACTTATCATAAAAGTTTGCCTTACCTATTGCTGAGATAAAGATATCAGAATTTTTAATCATTTCTTTGGAATTTTTAGTTTTGCTATTTATAAGACTTACTGTGGCAGATTTGCTAGATAAATACATGGCTAGTGGCTTTCCTATAACCATAGTAGTGTTGGCTATAACAATATTTTTCCCTCTAAAACTAGTATATCTTTCTTCCAGAAAACTCGCAATGGCTCTGGCTGTAGCTGGTAGGGATGAGATATCTCCTTGCATTGTCATTCCAAGGCTCTTGTAAGTAAAAGCATCCAGGTCTGTAAGTTCAACTTTCTTTTTTAGTTCACTCAAGTCCTTGCCCCCAGCAAAAGGGGCTAGAAATATGTAGGCATCCTCCCTATCATATTGTTTAAGGTATGCTAATATTTCTGAGCTATCTTCATTTTCAAACTCTTTGTCTACATAAACAATCCCAAAGTCCCTACATCTTTTTATTATAATATTCTTATAGAAATTTACTTCAGCTGTGGGATTTTGGGAAAGTAATAAAATCTTCCTCTTTATTTTTGCTTCACTTAATTTTTTTACAAGCTTGTCCTTAATCCTATCAGTTGTTAGTTGCTTCATTTTTCCTCCATTAAAAAAGCCCCAAATAACTAATAGCTAATTGGGGATAAATTTTTGTCTTAATATATTCTTCTTGCACCTACAAAAGCATTTTGGAAGCTTCCGTTGTACACATTGTCATATTTAACTCCTGTTGCAGGTGTTGAAGCATGAACAAAGGTACCATCGGAATTAACAACTATACCAACGTGGTCGATTCCACCTCCACCAAAGGAGAAGAATACCAAATCTCCTGCTTGTAGATTTGACGAATTTACCGCATAACCACATGAATATTGGGCTGCTGATTGGTGAGGAATTGATATACCCATTTGTCTATATACATAAGAAGTAAGTCCCGAGCAGTCAAATCCAACATTTGGATTAGCTTCACCCCAAACATATGGACTACCAACAAATTGAGTAGCAAGACCTGCTGCATTTAGTCCAGATCCATTCTTAGCAGGAGCTTGTTGATATGATGCTTCTTCTACATCTTCAACTTCCTTAACTGCTTCTTCTTGTTGTTGAGGAGCTTTTTCTTCTTTTTTAGGAGCTTCTTTTACTTCTTCTTTAGCTACTTCTGTATCTGACATATATCCAGTTGATACATATCCTTTTTGACCATTATAATTAATTTCTAACCAGCCATTAGATACTTGACCTTCTAACCTGTCACCTTTTCTTACAGAACCGATTATAGATCCATTATTAGCTTTATTTCTAACATTAAGAACAGTTGTGTTTACCCAACCTGTATAATAATAAGTTTGTTCTTCTTTGGCTTGTTCAGCTGCCTTAGCTTCTTGAGCTTTCTTAGCTTCTTCGGCTGCCTTAGCTTCTTGAGCTTTTTTAGCTTCTTCGGCTACCTTAGCTTCTTGAGCTTTTTTAGCTTCCTCAGCTGCCTTAGCTTCTTGGGCTTTCTTAGCTTCCTCTGCCGCATTTTGTTCTTTAGCATTATTTGCTTCATCTGCCACTTGAGCTTCTTGACTAGCCTTAGCTTCTTCTTTAGTATTTAATTCATTAACTAAATCTTCTGGATAATAATCAGATAGATATCCTTCGCTTATGTATCCTTCTTCTGTGCTTAAAAAGCCATCTTCTAGCTTTCCAACAACCTTATCACCAGCTTTTAGAGATGATACTATGTTGTTATCAGTAATTTCCTTGCTACTTCTAATGTTAAGTAGCGGTGTGTTTACATATTTAACGACTGGAAGGTCATTAACTTCTTCTTTAGCTTCAGATTCTACTGCTTTTTCATCTGCAACATCTTTTTTATTTTCATCTGCAATTTTTGCTGCCTTTACTTCAATAACAGTATCTCTTGCAGCTTCTTCTACTAATTTATCTAAGTCAGCCTTTTTGTCTTCTTTACTTTCAACAGGCTTAGCTTCTTGAGCTATTTTTGTATTTTTAACTTCATTAGTATATTCAGACTTCACTAAATCATAGTTTGTATAAGTATCTGTATAGTTTGCTTCTGAAATTAGTGAATTGGTATGTTGATCTTGGTCCAAATTGTCAATTGTAGTCGCATATGCACTAGCACCTGCTGTTACTGCAGCTATAACTGATAGCATAGCTCCTATATTTTTCTTTTTCATCAAGTCCTCCATATAATATTTTAATGAAAATTATCTTTAAATCTTTAATCTTTATTAATTCTTGTACTAAATCATCTTCTATTTTATATCTTTTTAACAAAAGTGTCAAGAATTAGTTACAAAAAAATTACACCCTCCATAATATCCCTTAGTTTTTCGTGCAATTTTCACTAAAATAGCTAATAAACTAACAGATTTTTATGAAAAGTGTAAGCAATTTTAACATTTCTTATATGATTAGTTACAAAAATGTTAATTATGTAGGGAGCAAATCTATAAGCCGTGTTCTGTCTTGGATAATCATCTGTCTAGGCTTACTGTCGCCAATAAGCTCAAGCGAACAACCATACTGGACTGTGCCGAGCAGGCATCCTACTGTCCCTTTCGTTCTTGCACCGGATGGGGTTTACATAGCCTATCTATCACTAGATAGCTGGTGAGCTCTTACCTCGCCATTCCAACCTTACCAGATATCTGGCGGTATACTTTCTGTTGCACTTGCCTGAAGATCACTCCTACTTGACGTTATCAAGCATCCTTGCTCTGTGGTGCACGGACTTTCCTCGTGAAATTAATCCCGCGATTACCCGATTTACTCCATATTGATTTTACCTTTTTTCACTTGATATTACAAACTAATAAAATTTCCTAAAAGAATCACCCTTAGAATAAGTGTAGACTCTAGTTTCTGTAAACTTTTCTATTTCTCGCTTTAATTTTTCGACTACATGGTTTTCACTCGCATAATGACCCGGATCAACAATTATAATTCCTTCATTGGCTAGGTCCATCCCATCATGATAGCTAACATCTCCTGTAATCATCATATCACAGGACTTATCTAGGGCATCCTTAATCAAATCACTACCCGCTCCCCCACATACTGCAATCTTTTCTATTTTTTTATCTGTATCGCCATAAACAATCAAGCCATCAGCCTTTAGTATATCTTTTATTTTTTTATAAAAGAAACTGTTTCTTGTTTTTCTATATAACCAATTCTACCAAGACCCTCTTCTTTTCCTTTTTCAAGGACTGAGGTATTTTTTATAGATAGAATATCACATAAATTGTCGTTAAGGCCATCTTTAGCTATATCTAGATTTGTATGGAAGGCATAGATTGTCAAATCATTTTTTATTGCTAGCATAAGCCTCCTGTAGAAGTTTTTACTAAGATCTATCGACTTTGCTCCATTAAAAAGATAAGGATGGTGGGTGATTATTAAGTTGCAATCATTTTCTATAGCCTTGTTAATAGTTTCTTCCTCGAGGTCTAAAGATACCATCACATTTTTTAGTTCATCTTTAGGATTACCTATTTGGAGACCTGAATTATCCCAGGCTTCTTGAAGAGAAAATGGGTATTTTTCTTCAAGTTTTGCGATTAATTCTCCAATTTCCATATATTTCTTATCTCCTCTATTGCTTTTAATTTTTCATCAATCCTACTTAAACTCTTTAAATCATTAGATTTATTGAGGATATCCTTCCTAAACTCCTGATTTTTCTTATAATCTATGGCAAGTTTTTCTACTAAGAGGGCTGCTTTTGTATCAATATCGTCTTTGCCATAATATGTTTCTGCTAAAGTTAATTTCTTAGCATTGCCAAAGCGCACTTTCAAAATATCATAGTATTTGTTATTCTCATAGCTTAAAAAATCCTTAATAATTTCAAAGTTATTATCAACTAAATAAGTCCTTAATTTTTCAGTATTGACATTGCTCGCAAGGACTAAATAATCTAGGTTTTTCGCAAAATCTAGGGACTTTTCTATTATGTCTATTATGGTATTGGCCCCCATACCTGCAATAATCGCAACTTGCTTATCTTGCTTTTCAATTCCAACAAAGCCATCAGTAACCTTGGTTGTTATTATTCTCCTTAAATTATCATCTAACCTCATCCTAAGCTTATCTAGGGATTTTTCCGATATGTCTGTGGCTAGGATATTTTCACTTATCCCATTTTTTGCTAAATATAAAGGAACTAATCCATGATCAGTTCCTATATCTATAACTTTTTTATTTTTATCAATTAGACTAATTATATCTAATAATCTTTTCTTATCTTCCATTATAAAAAATCTTTCAATAATTCGCTTTTGTTTGGAGATTTAAGTTTTCTTAGGGCCTTAGCCTCAATTTGTCTTATTCTCTCCCTCGTTACGTCAAATTCCTTACCAACTTCTTCTAGGGTTCTTGGAGTTCCGTCTATCAAACCAAATCTTAGTTGTAGGACTCTTTTCTCCCTAGCACCCAAGCAAGATAAAACATCGTTTAATTGCTCACGCAACATTGTGTAGTTGGCAGCTTCGCCAGGATCAACTGCTGTATCATCTTCTATGAAATCTCCCAAGTGACTATCATCTTCTTCACCGATTGGGGTTTCTAAAGAAACTGGTTCTTGTGAGATTTTTCTAATCTCTTGAACCTTATCAACTTCTATTCCCATTTGCTCTGCAATTTCTTCGTTAGATGGATCACGACCTAAATCTTGAACTAATTGCCTTTGAATCCTTACAAGTTTGTTAATAGTTTCAACCATATGAACAGGTATCCTTATTGTTCTAGCTTGATCGGCTATGGCACGGGTTATGGCCTGTCTTATCCACCAAGTTGCGTAGGTTGAGAATTTAAAGCCCCTGTTATAATCGTACTTATCAACAGCCTTCATTAGACCCATATTTCCTTCTTGGATTAAATCAAGGAAACTCATTCCTCTGCCAACGTATTTTTTAGCTATAGAAACAACAAGCCTTAGGTTGGTTTCTGCTAACTTTTGTTTAGCTCTCTTAGAATTTATTACAGCTCTTTTTAGCTCCATAAAGTCATCATCGTTTAAGATATCTTCATTAATAATCTTGAAAGCTAAATCTCTTAGCTCAATAGATTCATCAATTTCTGAAAGCTCTTTCTTGCTAAGACCTACCCCATCATAGATTTTTTCGGCCCTAGAGCTTGTATTTATAAAATCATCAAGAATCATCCTATCATTTGTTTTAATCTGTTCCTTATTCGCAGCTTTTGATAAAATATCGTTAAATGATATATAGACCAAATTAACTATCTCGTCAGATTTTGTAATGTTAAGCATATGATCGAAGGAATCAAACAAATCGCATAAGGAATTTGCTTGACTTTCATCAAGATCATCCTCATTAACCGCATTTTCTGCAATATTGCAAATCATAACCTTGGTCTTTAGCTCT
Organism: Anaerococcus tetradius ATCC 35098; assembly: GCF_000159095.1. Taxonomy (GTDB): domain Bacteria; phylum Bacillota; class Clostridia; order Tissierellales; family Peptoniphilaceae; genus Anaerococcus; species Anaerococcus tetradius. Next base: position 418,337 of record NZ_GG666295.1, read on the forward strand.
TCTAGGGTCTCCTTATCCAAGTCATTATCCATGATTTGTTTAAAGAGCTTACCCATACTTATAAGACCAGAAATTTCTCTCTTGCTCTTTTCGTCTACGCTTCCCTTATCTCTTAGACTTTGGTTAGCTAACATTAATATCTTAGCAAGGTCACCAAAAAATATGTCGTTAGCAAGCTTAGTTTTGTTTTGCTTGTTAAACTTGACATTTTCTAATTTCTTTTTGGCTATCTCGCCCATTTCCATCCTTCTAGCTAGAATTATTTCCTCTGTTGCTGTTAATAGGCTAACTTTTCCTATTTCTTTAAGATACATCTTTACAGGGTCATCAACCTTAACTCCAGCCATTATATCAACTGATTTACTGATATCTTCTTCTAATTCCTTTTCGTTGATATCATCATCCAAATCTTCTTTATCATCAGCTATCTCATCGTCTAAATCTTCAGTGTTTTCCTCTTCTTCTTCAAGAACAGTTTCAGAGTTTTCTACGATTTCAATACCTAGATTTATTATCTGATTTATAACAAACTTCTTGCTCTCATCTTCCATTTCTTTGAAGTTTTCGAATGTATATATCTGCGAATAGGTAATTAATCCATCTTGAGACTCGCTGATAGACTGAAATTCTTCTATAATTTCTTTTAGAACATCATCATCGAGCAATTTATTGTCATCGCTTGTCATTAATACTCCCCTTACTTCTAAAGACTATCTCTTCTTTAATCTTTCGAGTTCTTTCTTCCTATTATATAGAATAATCTTCCTCTTCAATTCTTCTGCTAGTATAGGATTGGTATTATCTCTTATGTAATCTAGAATATATCTATAATCCATATCTTCCAGATCAAATTTACTAACATCCTTTTCTTTCAAAAAAGTTTTGACATTGTTTATCTTTTCATTTTCAATGGACTTATCAAAAAATTCCCTATATTTTTCATAATCAGACCTCTGATTAAAAAACAATCTCAATACTTCCAAATCATTTATTCTAAAGCCAGTATCGACTTTTTCTACAATTATAGGCTTATTTTTATAAAACTTAGCCTTATCTTCCATTTTTTGGTCAGTATTTTTATTATACCTTGAAATAGCTTGTTTTAAAGTAATTTTATCTATGTCAAATAACTTTGAAACATTATTGATAAAAATTTCTTGGGTTAACTCTTGCTTAATAGAAGCCAAAAACTCAACAAACAAATTAAGCTTATCCAACCTTTCAGAAGGATTCGCCTTGCTATATTCATCCAAAATCTTGTTATACTTGTAATTGTAAGAATCACTTGCATTTTTTATCTTATCTTCAAAAGCATCTTTGCCATTTGCCCTAATAAAATCATCTGGATCATTGCCAGGATCAAGGTCAATAATACTTGGATTTACATCTATTTGATGAAAAATCTCTATAGCCTTTTCTGTAGCCTTGATGCCTGCAGCATCCTGATCATAGCAAATATAAATATCATCAGAATATCTCTTCATAAGCTTAGCTTGATCTAAAGTCAAAGCCGTCCCTAAGGAGGCAACTGCTATATCAAGTCCATGATTGTTTAAGGCTATGACGTCCATGTATCCTTCTACAAGGATAAGCTCTTTTCTTTTTTGCCTCTTGTAGACATTAAGAGCATAAAGATTATACCTTTTTTTGAAGACACTTGATTCAGGTGAATTAAGATATTTTGGCATCTGACCAGAAACCGCCCTACCACCAAAGCCTATAACCTTGCCAAAATGATTTATTATCGGGAAAATAATCCTATCCCTATACTTATCATAATAGTTTCCCTTGCTAGACTTCTTGATTAGACCCAAACTTTCAATATCTTCTTCATTGTAATTCTTAGTTTTTATATAAGCATACAAGTCATCCCAAGAATCCTTAGCATAGCCAAGCATAAAAGTATTTACAACCTTGCTAGATAAGCCCCTTTGTTTAAGGTATTGTTGGGCCTTCCTATCAACTAGAAGATTCTTATAAAAAAACATCATGATATCCTTATTAATATCATAGAGTTCTTTATTTTTATTATTAACTTGGGGATCTTCTGTATAGTCAATGCTTATACCAGCCTTATGGGCTAAAAACTCCAAGCTTTCAGGATAAGACAGACCTTCTTTTTGCATTATAAAAGAAACAACATCTCCTCCTGCTCCACATCCGAAACAGTGAAATAGTTGTTTCTTATCATCTACTGTAAAAGATGGTGTTTTTTCGTTATGGAAAGGACACAGGCCCTTAAAGGATGAGCCCGATCTTTTTAAATCTACATACTCCCCTATAACATCTACTATATTTGAGCTTTGTAATATTTGATTTATCTTATCATCAGAAATTAAACTCATACAATCACCTAAGTAAATTATACTTAACTTGCCGATATTTTCAATAATTCTAAAAGTTCTCTTGTCTTCTAATTTTACACATTGCAGAAAGCTTAACCATATTTTAATATTCTTATATTTATTTAAAGTATCAAAAATATTTGAAACTAATATAGTAAATGTGATAATATATATAATATTGATATGATAAATTTTCTAGTTTAAGTTTTATTCACTATTAAGTCAGAGGTTTTATGGAAAATATAAATGAAAACATCCTTGAATCTAGCATATTCAAAGATGATTTAGAAATAAAAATTTTAGATGCTAATGAGAGTTTTTTAACAAATACAAACAGTTCCAGGATTCAATTCCATCCTTTTATCTATTTTTATTTTATAGCTGAAGGAAGTGGAACTTTTTTTATCGAAAGTGAATCTATTAAAATCAAAAAAAATGATTTGGTAATAATAAATTCTAATATCGGTCATAATATTTATGTCGATGAGAACAAATATACAGTCAGAAGCTTAGGTTTTGGTCTTGAAAGTATAGGTCTTACCTCAATAAAAAATAAAGAAGAAGAAAATGATGCTTTCATTGAATCTGAAGCTGAAATACCAGAAGTTTTAGAAGCTGAAGAAAAAGAAAATGAAATCGACAACTTTTTTCATATTTCTTGCGAGACCAAGAGCAAGAGAGTCTATGAACTTTTCAGCAAAATCATCAAAGAATTTCACTCAGAAAAACTCTATTCAAAAACTTTAGCTGATGCTTTAGCTTCTTGCTTTCTAATAAACTTCTTGAGAGATTTTCAAGAAGAAATCGAAGTTGTTCATGATATAGATATAAATAGGCAAATAGATTATATCAAAAGCTATATTGATAATAATTATGAAGAAGATTTGAAACTTGAAGATTTATCTAATATGGCTTATATGAATAAGTTTCATCTAATAGCAGAATTTAAGCAGGCCTATAGGGTAACTCCTATTGAATATCTAATCCTAAAAAGAATTGAAATATCAAAGGGTTTATTAATATCAACCAATCATTCCATGGAAACTATAGCTGATATAGTAGGATTCAATTCACAATCCTACTTTAATCAAGTTTTCAGAAAAAAAGTAGGTATAACACCATCACAATTCCGAAAAAAGCACAGACTATAAAGGGGCTAATGTAGAATAAACTTAATCCCATCATTATTTATAACTATGATGGGATAGCTATTCTACATTAACCCCTATTTTAATTTTCCTCTATTCTCACCCTAGTTATAACATCATTTTCAATCGAAAGAATCCTATAGATGTACTGTCCATAAGCTATGGTCGTATTTTCGTGGATATCTTTGATTTTTTCTTTATCTGCTAGCTCATAAACTAGGCCAGCCAAAGTATGGGTCATAGTTGGTAAGTTTAGATTATATTCCTTATTTAGTTTAGAAATTGATACAGATGCATCAAAGGTATTATCCAATTTCGCCAAAAGTTTCTTATCGGATAAGATAAATTTCATTACAGCAAAAATTATCGCAACAGAAACTGTACCTATAAGGATATCTGTAAGACCTTGTGAGTAGACCAACATTTTTCTTGCAATGACAAACAAAATAAGTGTTAGTATTGACTCATGGCTTCTCGTGATTACCATGGCTATAAGCTCTATTCCAACAATCAGTAAGAGAGCGTGTTTTAGGAAATCATTCATCAGCATATAAGAGTTTTGTAAATTACCAACTCTAAAAATTTCCACTATGTAATGAACTAATTTAGGTATTCCTGAACAAACTCCTAAGATTACAATAATGCATATCAAAACTTCTATGATAGTTGCAGTCTTTTCTATAATTTCATTTGCTTTTTTATGTTTCATTAGTATTTTACACCTTCAGTATAATCGCTATTTTCATTCCAAATCAAGAATTCCTTTCCTCCAGAATCATAAATAGCCTTAATTTGAGCCTCAATGGCATCTTTATCATATTCCATCCAATAACCATCACCTAACCATGAAGCAGTAAAATCTTGAATCCATGGTCGAGATTGGGGCTTATGGTCTATTTTAGATAGACACTCTTGTTCAGCTTTAAGATAGCTTTTTACAATTTCATATGGTTCAAGGTCTGGTTTTTCTATGCCGAATGATCCCAAGTCCCATTTAGCTGGATAGACCTTAGAAGAAATAACATCTGTTTGATTACTTATCTCATAGAAATCTTGGCCAATACCATCAGCCCTTTCGACTTGGAGGGCATTTCCATAAAGGTCTACAGAAATAGGAACACTAAAATCTTGAAGTTCTTCCCTAGCCCTTTGAACAAAGCCTGTAATAGCAGCTACCCTTTTATCTCCCTCTTTCATTTTCATATTTTCAAATTCCCCTCGGGAATAATCGAGAGTATCGCCATAACTTTCAAATCCATCAGCAAATCTAACATAGTCAAATTGAATCTCGTCAAAACCCGCCTTGGCAGCAAGCTTTGCTATTTTTATATCATAATCTTGAACTTCCTTCAAGAATGGATTTAAAAAAGCTTGCCCATTAGCATCAGTCAATAAAGACCCATCCTCGTTGCTAAAACCCCAAGAAGGATGCTTTTCTGTAATAATAGAATCCTTAAAACTTGTAATCCTTCCTATTACATATATTCCCTTATCGTGCATATCCTTAATAAAGTCTTCTGGATTGATAATATCGCTAGATGCGTATTTGATATCAGGATCATCACTAGCAAAGGACATGGTGATATTTCCAAAATCATCCTTCACATCCACAACTAGAGAATTAAGCCTTGTATTTTCAATCAAATCGACAATCTTATATAAACTTTCAGAATCGCTAGCAGAACTAGAATTAAGATACAGACCCTTGACCCCATCTTTTGGATAATACTTGCTCTTCTTATCCTTCAAAGAAAGAAGCCTCGATGTATCATAGTCCATATTAAAATCATCTGGAGTTACCCCTACTTCATAAGCAACTCCAATTTTCTTATTAGCTTTATCAGCCTTGGAGCCATCTACCATTTCTTCATCAGAAGTTTCATTTTTTGTTATCCCTTTTCGGGAAACCTTTTCATTTGGACAAGAGCTGAAAAGGAAAATAATAACTAAAAATAAAGATATAAGTGATTTTTTATTTCTCATATAAGCTCCTTAAAGAATAAGAGCGAACCTCTGGTTCGCTCTATAAACTTTTTAAATTCTAAATATTCGTGTTAGGGTGGGACTATTTTATTACCTTTGTTACTACTCCAGATGCTACTGTTCTACCACCTTCACGAACAGCGAATCTTAGTCCTTCTTCTAGAGCGATTGGTTTTTGTAGGGTAATCTTGAAGGTTGCGTTGTCTCCTGGCATTACCATTTCTACGCCATCTTCTAGTTGGATGTCTCCTGTTACGTCTGTTGTTCTAAAGAAGAATTGTGGTCTATATCCACTGAAGAATGGGG
>NZ_GG666295.1:425464-463746 GCF_000159095.1 Anaerococcus tetradius ATCC 35098
TAATAAAATAAATAATTTATATCCTTTGATTTTTTTCTTAAATTAAATTTGCTTTTATTAAAAATGCTTGTATAATTATATATGTGCCACTTTAGCTCAGTAGGTAGAGCGCTTCCATGGTAAGGAAGAGGTCCTCGGTTCAATTCCGGGAAGTGGCTCCATTTTTATATATATACTATTTCATCAATTATATCATCAAAATAATTAGTATGATCTACTATTACAGTTGTCTTCTTATTGGACATCTTTTTCAAAGTTTTTTTCAAACATTCAATAGATTCCCTATCCAAATCATTTGCTGGCTCATCTAAAATTATAAGATTTGCATTTTTTAGTATCTCACTATATATTTGAATCTTACGTTTTTGTCCACCGCTCATCTTCTCAAAGCTTTCTTTATAAATTATTTTATTACATGAAATCTCCATTAGATCATTTAACTTATTTTCTGATATTATTTCGGATGCCTCTTTTGGATTTAATCTATTTACTTCGTTAATATTAGAAACATCAACATTTTGTTCTATATAAGAAATCATGTTCTTTCTTGTGTATTTTATGTCTAATTTTTTAATATCTGTATCATTGTAAGTGATTTTTCCTGCATAAGTGTCTATATGTAAAGCTACAATGTTGTCAAGTAAAGTGCTTTTACCAGACCCATTCTCTCCTGATACTTTATATATTTTTCCCATTTCTAGATTAGTCTTATATTGAAATTCCTTAGAAGTTTTACGATATGAAAAGTTCAAATCTATCTTTATCCTATCTATTTCTTTAAGCTTAATAACCTCATTTGTTTCTTCTTCAATTTCAGTTAATTCGCAAATCCTATCATACGAAACTTTTGCAAGTTTAATTTCTTTAGCTAACGAGAATAAGGCAGCAGAAGAAGACATAAGGACCATTAAATAGGAATTGAGACTAACGTACTGGCCTAAACTAATATCACCTTTAATTACAGAAACTCCCCCATATATAAAAAAGATAATGCTAGATACTTGACTAATAAAGTCATCAAAGAAGGAATAAACATAGTTTAAGTTGTAAGCTGAAAGCGTGTTAGAAAATAAACCATTAAATGATTCATCAAGATTTCTCTCATTTTTCTTATAAGTTCCATGAATCTTAACAGATCGTATATTTACTAATTGTTCATAGATTCTAGAAGTAAATCTCGATTTAGAATCCATTAACAAGCGGTTAATAATATAAATTTTCTTTCTTAATAACATATAAATGCTGCTATATAAAACACATGCAATTACAGCTATCAAAAAAATCGTTTTATCTAATTTTATCATAAACATAGATGAAACGATAACAGATATTATAGTAGAACAAACAGTCTGAATAACATTAATCGAAAAAATTACTATAGAATTCGTATCATTGTTTATCCTATCAGCTAAATAAGCACTATCGAACTTAGAGCTTTCTAAGAGAGGTATATTCCAAACATGAATATTAATGTCTTTATTGAACTCATAAGATGATTGGGATTGAATATAAATATAGAGTTTACCAGAAATGTATGTAAATATTAAATTTATTAAATTAAACATTGTAAAATACAAGATATATGTATAAAGTCCACTCATATTTTTATCTACCAATACATCTGTAAATTCACCCATTATTCTCGGATATATGATAGAAATTGTGCTCATAGTAAGAGTTAATAAGTAATATATTAATAATTTATATTTGTATTTTTTTAAATACCTATATGACATTGATATGATTTTAAACATAATTATTTCTCTAATCTTATTAAATTGAAATATTCCCCTCTTCCTATCTATATTCAATTTATTAACTGGCAGTAATAAAATCCTGCCAGTTAAATAATTGATTATTGTTAACTATTATAGTACATGTTATAAATACTACCATCCTTCTATCTATTATAGGGATGCCGGAGAATAACCAGTTTGTCCCGGATCACAATAAGATAAAGTCACGCACCAATCTATACAGTTATGCTTACTAGCACATTGGCTACTACATTTCACGCAAATATTTTGTTTTGGACAATCTTATCCACAAGTTTTTGTTATGCAAATATCAAATTCATTACAAAATGAATGATTTAATTCTTCAGGACCTATTATGTATTTCATCATTTACCTCCATATATTTTGCAGTTGCTATGATTATATTTTCTAAATTATCTTTATATTTGCTGCACTCTTTTCCTCTATTATTTCGTACAAAAGGACAAGAACCCATACAAAGCGGCAAAATTTTGCAATTCTTACAATCTTCATCTTCAGTAGGATCGAATAACATGTACTTATAATAATTAGAATAATTAATATCGCCTAAGTATTTATCCCCTATGTTTGCAATTTTAGCTTTTTCTATTCCTATATCCGACCAACACTTATACATGTCTCCATTATAATTTATTACATATGAATTTTTATAATCGGCAGTGCAGAAATTGCTAATTCTGTTAGGATAAATCCTATCTATAAAATTTGTATCCTGGTTTCTATAAAAGTTAAACTCATACTCATCAAACTTTTTTTGGTCTATACATATATCATCTCTGTATGTATCATTCTCATTTCTAACCCTGGCTATGTAGGGTTTGATTTTTCCTTCTTTATCGAAAGTTTCAATTTCTTTAATAATTGAATTTTCGCTACCAATATTTCTTTCATCTAGATTTATTCTTAAAGATACATTCACCAAGTATCTATAATTTTCCTTAAGATTTTTTAGTATCTTGTCATAAGTAGGATTACCATTTTTTAGATACCTCTTTGAATCATGACTTTTTCTATCTCCATCTATAGTTATCTGCATGCCTTGAATTTTCCATTCAGATAATTTTTTAGCATTTTTTTCATTAAGTAAATAACCATTCGTAATCATGTATGAGCTGTATGGTAAATTATATTCACTAGCGATTTTAAGAAACTCGTCTGTAAGCCTATCTATAATACTCGCCGCTAAAAGTGGCTCACCTCCATACCAAGATACGTCAATACGATCAGATGATTTTGCCTTCATTCTTACAAAATCAACTAACTTCTCTTCCATAGCTCTATCCATATAGTAATTTTCCGAATGACTTTTTTCATAGCAATATGCACAATCGAAATTACAATCCAGGCTCGGTGCAATAGTAAGACCAAGAGAACTAGTGCTATATCTACTATTTAACAAATTATATTTGATATAATCTAATTCATCAAATCCCTCATCTACCAAAAATCCACCATATTTATACTGCTCAGTCTCCTCAGAGTCCAATTTATTATTTTTAAAATCAATAAAATCTTTTTTAGTCATAAGTGCCAAGGAGTTTCGAAGTGAATTGTAAATCAAATAGTTTTTCTTATATTCATATATAAAATTATACTTAGATTCTTTCATATAAATCTCCTCACATCGGAAAATAACCCATTAGACCCGGTCTACATCCTTTTGTGATTCTATGTTTTTTAATTATTTTTTCTGGTTTGATATCCGAGTTAACGTCCTCACCACAATAGTCACTTGCAAGAGGTAAACAAACACTTTGCTCATAACATACAACTCCACAATGATAAGACCAGCATTTTTTTGCTTCATTGTCATCATCGGGCCGAATTAAGAATTTCATTTTAACCTCCCTTTTATAAATTTATAAAATTCTATTATATTAATAACATACCCTAAAAATTTATTTTAAAACAGTAATGTTAAAGAATGGGTACATCTACTGACCCTTTGTCAAAGAGTGTAAACAGAAGTTTCATTTACTCTTACCAAATTTATTTAATATAGATCCTTTTTACATTTATACAAGCTATAAGCTAAATGCTATAATCTTTAATTCTAACAAATTTTTATTGTAATCTAAAAAATCGCCCATATATTTTATAAAATCCAAAAGATTTCAAAGGGCGAATTTTTATAATCGAAATTTTTATCTTACTTATACAAGACCCATAAAGTATTCAACGCTAATTGCAACTATTACAACGGTGGAGGAGCGATTTTACCCTCGCCTATGTTCTTGCCCATGAAGTGGGCCATCATGTTCAAAATCAATTGGGCATCATTAAGCAGACAAGTGAGTTGAGAAAAAAGCTATCTGTGACAGATTATAACAGAGTATCTGTTGCCAAAGAGCTTCAAGCTGATTATTTTGCAGGTCTTTTTGCCTATTATTTAAAGGAGAAAGGATACCTCGAAGCAGGTGATATAGAAGAAGCTATGAATGTGGCTTCAACTATAGGAGACGATAGAATACAAGAGATGGCAAGAAGAAATGTTTATGTAGACTCATTTACTCACGGTTCTTCTGAGCAAATAAAAGAAGCCTTCGAATTAGGCTTTAAATATCACGATATAAATCATTCTATGAAATTTTTTGATGATTTATAATAAGAAATTATAAGTTTAAGCTGTTTCTTAAAATCATATAAATAAGCAAAGAAAAACTCATAGCATAAGAAAAATTAGCCTATGAGTTTTTGTTCTTATTTATTCAAACATTCAGGACATATGCCACGAAAAATAACTTCTACGTTATCAATTTCGTACTTATCTAAATATTTAGGGTATTCTAAGTCATCCACATTCAAATCTTCTATCATACCGCAAGCTTCACATATAAAATGACCGTGGTTAGTCTTTTTAAACTCATATCTTTTGCTAGACATATTAAAATCCAACTCTTTGACTAAATTATGTTCAACTAGAAGATTGAGTGTATTGTAGACTGTAGCTTGACTTATTACAGGATCTGAAACTTTAAGATCTTTATATATAAGATCTGCTGTAGGATGGGTAGGATTTATTATTAGATAATCTAATATTAGAAGCCTTTGGTGAGAAACCCTAATATTATGTTGGGCTAATAATTCTTTTAATTTAGGTAGCCTATCTATATATTCTTCATTCCTGAGTTCTTGTATTATCTTTTCCACCATTTTCCTCTTTCTAATATTAGAATTGTTCTATATTACTAATATACATCCTAGTCCCTTCCTTGTCAAATTCGCATACTAAAAGACCCTCTTTGAGGGCCTTATATAAGCTTAATTAAGCAAGTTCTACTTCAGCACCAGCTTCTTCTAATTTAGCTTTTAATTCTTCAGCTGCATCTTTTGCAAGACCTTCAGCTACAGTTTTTGGAGCTCCATCAACTAAAGCTTTTGCTTCTTTTAGTCCAAGTCCAGCTGCATCTTTAACAACTTTGATTACGTTGATTTTAGCAGAACCAGCTGATTTAAGAACTACGTCAAATTCTGTTTTTTCTGCTGCACCAGCTTCTGCTGCGCCAGCTGCTGCTGCTGGAGCTACTGCTACTGCTGCTTGTGCTGTTACGTCAAATTCTTCTTCGATTGCTTTTACTAGGTCAGATAGTTCTAGTACTGTAAGTTCTTTGATTTCTTCTAATATGTTTGTTACTTTTTCGCTTGCCATTATTATATTCTCCTTTTATATTTTTTCTAAAAATTATTATTCGCCTGCTTGTTCTTTCTTTTCACGTACTGCATCAAGTGCATAGGCAATCTTAGCCAATGTGTTGTTAAGATCTCCTGCAAGTCTTCTGATTGGTGCTTGTAGTACGTTAGCTAGCATTGAGTGAAGTACTTCTGTTGGTGGTAATGTAGCAATTGCCATCATTTGATCACCTGTTTGGTAGTTTCCTTCAACAAGGCCTGCTTTAAGAACTAATTTTTCTTTTTGCTCATCGCCTTCTTTTGTGTAGTCTACTGCTACTTTTGGACCGTTTACTAGGTCTTCATTTGAAAAGATTAGAGCATTTGAACCCTTTAGTTCATCAATGAGTTGGTCATATCCAAGTTCTTGGAAGGCAAATCTCATCATTGTGTTTTTATAAACTTTGTATTCTGATTCGCTTTCTCTAAACTTGTTACGTAGGTCTGTAATTTCTTTTACATCCATACGATCAAAACCTACTAATGTTACTGATTTCGCATTTTCGATTTTTTCTTTGATCTCATCTACTACTAATTGTTTAGCTGCTATAGCTTTCTCGCTCACTGTTTCACCTCCTATAGGCTTTGGTAGGTATATAAAAATCCCCACATTAGGCAGATTAAAACTGCCTACATCGGTGGGGATGTAGCTTTTTCTTCCCACCTATACGCAATTATTAAACATTGCTGTCTGCGTAGTCTTTGGTAGCCTGTTATTTGACTTAATTATTATATCACAAAATAAATTTATTGCAAATTTATTTTTCAACTAAATCCATAGCTCTTGCTGGAGATAGTTTTACTCCAGGACCCATAGTTGATGCTAGAGTAACAGATTTCATGTATTTACCCTTAGCTGATGCTGGTTTTGCCTTAGCAACTGCTGTAATTAGGCTTGCTATGTTTTCAGCTAGTTTTTCTTTACCGAATGATACTTTTCCTGTTGGAACGTGAACTAGGTTAGCCTTATCTGTTCTATATTCTACTTTACCTGCTTTAATTTCAGCTATAGCTTTTTTAACATCAGGTGTTACAGTGCCAGTTTTTGGGTTTGGCATAAGACCTTGTGGTCCAAGTACTCTACCAAGTCTTCCAACTACTGCCATCATATCAGGTGTTGCTACAACAACATCAAAGTCTAGCCATCCTTCATTTTGGATTTTAGCTGCTAGGTCTTCTCCACCTGCATAATCAGCACCTGCTTCTAGGGCTTCATTTATCCTATCTTCTTTAACAAAAGCTAGAACCTTTTGATTTTTACCTGTTCCGTGAGGTAGGATTACTGTTCCTCTTACTTGTTGGTCAGCGTGTCTGCTATCAACACCAAGGTTAAAGTGTAATTCTACAGTTTCGTCAAATTTAGCGCTTGCTGTTTTTTCAATTATTTCTAGAGCTTCATCTAGTGTGTATTCTTTTGTTGAATCGAAAGATTTTTTCGCTTCTAAATATCTTTTTCCTTTTTTAGCCATTTAATTCCTCCTGTGGTATTCGACTTTAATCTCCCACTAATCTTCTACAGTAACTCCCATACTTCTTGCTGTTCCAGCTATCATGCTTACAGCTGCTTCTAAGCTTGCTGCATTAAGATCTTGCATTTTTGTCTTTGCAATTTCTTCAAGTTGGCTTCTCTTGATTGATCCAACCTTTTTCTTGTTAGGTTCTCCTGAACCCTTATCTAGCTTGATAGCCTTTTTGATTAATACTGGTGCTGGTGGTGTTTTAGTTATAAATGTAAATGTTCTATCCGTATAAATAGTCATTTCTACCGGTATAATCATTCCAGCTTGGTCTGCTGTTTTTGAATTAAATGCTTGCACGAATTCCATGATGTTGATTCCGTGTGGACCTAGTGCTGTACCTACTGGTGGTGCTGGAGATGCAGCTCCTGCTGGTACTTGTAATTTAACTATTGCTTTTACTTCTTTTTCTGCCATTTTTACCTCCTTGTGGTTGTTTCGGGTTTCCCCTCCCACTATCATCGACAGTTACTAAATAGTCTCGATATCTGTAAAGTCTAAATCAATTAAGGTATCCCTACCAAACATATCTACGAACGCCTTGATAGTTCCCTTTTCCTTATCAATTTCTTCTACCTTGGCTACAAAATCCTTAAATGGACCGCTAATAATATTGATACTATCGCCTAGTTTTAGGTCGATATTAACAAGCGGAGCCTCTTCTTTTACACCAAACTTTCTAACTTCTTGTGCTGTAAGAGCGACTGGCTTACCATCTGGCCCTACAAATCCTGTAACGCCTTGGGTATTTCTGATGATATACCAACTTTTGTTAGTAACATTCATCTTAACCATTACATAGCCAGGGAATAATTTTCTAGTCTTTACTTTCTTAGTGTCATTCTTCACTTCAACATATTCTTCTGTTGGTACTGTAACTTCTAAAATATCAGGATTTTGTTCATTGTCAATCATCATTTGAATCTTATCTTTGACTCTATTTTCATAACCTGTATATGTGTGAACTACATACCATCTAGCTGAATTTTTTATATTTTCTAATTCAGCATTAGTAGATTCTTCTGTTGAAGATTGTTCATCAACTGATAAATTTTCTTCTTTATTTTCTGATAAATCGTAAGAATCTGTCATTTAACACCTACATTATAATTTGAAGTAGGGCTTGGAAGACCTTGTCAAGTAGCCATATTGCAACAGCTGTTGTAGCTGACATAGCAATAATCATCCAAGAATACTCAAATGATATTTTCTTTGTTGGCCATTGAATCTTCTTAAATTCTTTTGATACACCAGAAAAGAAAGAATCTTTTTTCTTAGCCATTATTTGCTCCTACTTTGTTTCTCTATGAACAGTGTGTTTTTTACAGAATGGGCAATATTTTTTAAGCTCTAGTCTCTCGCTATGATGTTTTTTATTTTTAGTTGTATCATAGTTTCTATTTTTGCATTCTGTACATTCCATTTTTACTTTATCTGCCATAAAACACCTCCTATTAATTTATACGGATACTTCCATACAGGGTAGTATAATACCACCTTTATGTCTATTTGTCAAAGATTTCTATTCCTTTTCTGAAAGATTTTTGTAAAAGACTTCTCTTCTTTTAATCAGAAATTCTCTCAAATCATCTAAATCGTGGTTTGAAAAGCATTGATCTTGATATTCTATGGGTATATCTTCTATATCCTCAAGTTCGAAAACTTCTTTATCAAACATTTTTCCCAAATACTTTTCGTCCTTGTCGTAGTATAGCCTTGGCGGATAACCTTTAAGCTTTGATGTATCTACACTGATGTAGGATTCTCTAGCGTAGACCTTGTTTCCTACTACTAAAACAGCTTCTTTTATATCTATTTCCCTAGCTGTTCTAAAATCTTTCATTATTGATTTAGTCCCAAGTCTTTTATCTTTTCTACTATTTCTCCTACAGTTTCTTTTGCAAGTTCGTCTGTTTCAGCTTCAACCATTACCCTTATCAAAGGCTCTGTACCAGATGCCCTTACCAAGACTCTTCCCCTATCGGCTAGTTTTTCTTCAACTTCTGCGATTTTTTCGAGGAGTTCTTTATTTTCTAGGGCTTGTTTTTTATACTTAACCCTCACGTTAACTAACTCTTGTGGATAAATCTTTAAGTCCTTAACAAGACTAGCCAAATCAGATTTTTCTTCAATCATAGCTTCCATAATTTTTAATGAAGTTAGGATTCCATCTCCAGTGTTGGCGAATTTTTGGTATATAATATGACCTGATTGCTCGCCACCTAATTCATAGCCATGCTTATCCATCTCAGCATGGACATACTTATCTCCTACGTCAGTTTTTACATAATTTATCCCTAATTCATCAAAGGCCTTGTATAAGCCTAAGTTACTCATTATAGTGGTTACAACTGTATTTGAATTTAGGGCTTTTTCTTTTTTCATGTATTTGGCTGATAGGTAAAGAATTGAATCGCCATCTACAACATTTCCTTCTTTATCTACAGCTATACATCTATCAGCATCTCCATCAAAGGCAAAGCCTAAGTCTAAGTTATTATCAACTACAAATTTTTGTAGGACTTCAATATGGGTTGAACCTGCCTTGTTATTGATATTATAACCATTTGGATTAGCGTTTATTACGAAGGTATCAGCCCCTAGGGCATCGTAAACTGGTTTTGCTATAGTAAAGCTTGCTCCATTTGCACAGTCTAGTCCTACCTTGATTCCTTCAAAAGACCTAGTAACTGTTTGGATAAGATAAGCTATATATCTATTTCTTCCTCCGATGAAATCTACAGTTCTGCCTATGTTTTCGTCAACTGCAAGAGGAATATCTGTAATTTCACTATCTATATATTTTTCTAACTCAATAAGAAAAGCATCTTCCATCTTTTCCCCTTCGCTATTGATTATTTTTATACCGTTGTCGTAGTAGGGATTGTGGCTTGCTGTTATCATTATTCCACAATCGAAGTCTTCTGTTTTTGTTATATATGAAACTGAAGGAGTTGGGGTAACGTGCATAAGGTGGGCGTTAGAGCCAGAGGATGTAATACCTGCTGCTAGGGCTGCTTCGTACATATATGAGCTTCTTCTAGTGTCTTTGCCTATGAGGATTCTTCCATTTCCGTTTTTATTGGAAGAAAAATAATCCCCTACAAATCTTCCTATTTTAAAAGCATGATAGACGTTTAGATATTTGTTAGCCTCTCCTCTAAAACCATCTGTACCAAAATATTTCATTTATATCTCCTTTTTAAATTTAACTTCTTATTAATCTTTCAAACATTATACCCTAATGCTAGTAAGATAATAAGAAAATCGTATCATAAGCAAAGCTTTATATGAATAGTCATATTTGCTATAATTAGGATATGAGTAAATTAGATTATATACCAAGAACAAATATAAAAATGATTCACGTTGATAAGTCTTACTCCTTTGGTGTCGATTCTATAATCTTAGGAGATTTCGCTAGGATGAAAAGCAATAAAGTCGCCCTTGATATAGGGGCAGGCTCAGGTGTCCTATCCTTTTTAATTAATTCTAGATACAAACTTGAGAAGGTTTTTGCTGTTGAAATCCAAAAAGAAAAGGCAAAGCTTTTAGAAGAAAACATAAAATTAAACGGCATCAAAAATATAGAACTTATTAATGAAGATTTAAACAAGATTATTATAAAGGAAAACTCAATAGACTACATTATTACCAACCCACCCTATTACAAAATCACTGATAATATTGAAAACAAGGATGAGGAATTTCTCATTTCAAGACAGGAAAAGTTCTTAAAGCTTTCCGATATTTTCTCCTTTGCCAATAAGGCCTTAAAGGATAAGGGCAAGCTTTTTATGATCCACAAGCCTGAAAGAATGGTCGATATCTTTAATCAGTCAGGCAATCTTAAAGCTAAGACAGTTCGCTTTGTCCATTCACAAGCCTTAAAGAAGCCTCAATTTATCCTTATAGAGTTTGTAAAAAATGCAAGAGATGGCCTTAGGATAGAAGATCCTTTGATTATCTATGATAAGGAAGGCTACTCAGAAGAAATGAAAATAATCAACGATTTAGACTAAGGAGGTCTTATGGATTATCAAATATATTTTGTTCCAACCCCAATAGGAAACCTTGAAGATATGACTATAAGGGCTATTAATGTCCTAAAGGAAGTAGATGTCATAGCCTGTGAAGATACTAGGGAGTCTAAAAAACTTCTAAATTATTATAATATAGACAAGCCACTGACTTCCTATCATAAATTTAATGAAACTTCAAAGTCTCTTGATATTATTAAAGAAGTAGAAAAAGGAATGACCTATGCAGTAATTACTGATCAAGGCATGCCTGGTATATCTGACCCTGGCCACATCCTTATCAAAAAATGCCAAGAAGAAGGAATTACTTATACAATCTTACCTGGAGCAAGTGCCATAATTACAGGCCTAGTAGGTTCAGGTCTTGACAATGACAAGTTCGCCTATTATGGTTTTATTCCCAAAAAAACAGCTGATAAGAAAATATTTTATGAAAATCTAAAAAACGAAGATAAGACTTCAATAATATTAGACACACCCCACAATTTTGAGTTAACTCTTTCTGATTTCAAAAAAATCTTCCCAGATAGAAGGCTTTGCCTAGCTAGGGAGCTTACGAAAAAATTCGAAGAATATAGGCTAAGTCCAATTTCTGAAATCAATATCGCTGATATAACCCTCAAGGGTGAGTTTGTGATAATACTTGAAAAAGGCGAAAAAAGTGCCGAAAATATCGAAGCTTACAGAGAAGAAATACAAAAAATGTTAGAAGAAGGACTTCGTACCAAGGATATAGTTAAGGACATAAAGAAGAAGTCCTCACTAGGAAAAAATGAAATTTATGAATATGTCTTGGAGCTTAATAATGAGAAGAACTGACAGAGAAAAAGACAGTGTTTTTGCAAAAAAAATTATAGATAAAGCTTCTTTCGGTGTGATGACCATTGAAGAGAATGGCTACTCCATCCCCTTGACTTTCGCAAGAGATAGCGATAAGCTCTATTTTCATGGAGCAAGGGAGGGAGTAAAAAACGACTTACTTAGAAAAAATAATAAGGTGAGGATTGTCTTCGTTGGGGAAAACCACCTACCCGAGCCAATTTCTGATGAAGAAATCAAAAATGACCCAAGAAAACTAGCCAAACTTTTTACTTTAAAATATGAATCTGCAATAATAAGTGGATCATGTAGGCTAGTAGATGATAATAGCGAAAAAAACTTTGCCCTAAGCTTAATTTGTCAGAAATTTTATAGGGATTTGGATAACTATATCGAAAAGGCTATAGAAATGAGTAGTAAACTTACAGCTTGTTATAGGGTCGACATCGAATCTATTGAGGCTAAATCAAATATAGACTAAGAGGGCTCTTGAAGAATTAATAAATCATCCCCATATCATTAAAAGGAGCTCCACTGATAAGCTTAAAAAGCCGGAAGGCACTCTAGCCTTTCGGCAAAGAGTTAAAATTTCCTAGGAGAATCTCTAAATGATGGGATGATGATTATTGATTATTTCACAAGAGCCCTATGACAATTATTAAAGTTTTTAATTTTATAATATTTCCTTTAATTGACAAATATCATCTATCTTATAATCAGCAAGCCTACCTTCTTCAGGCTTACCATAACCATAAGAAGCAAAGACAGACTTTTTATTATTTTTATAGCCTGCTAGTATATCTTCTTTCCTATCGCCTACCATGATATAATCATCCTCAAGGCTTTGCCTTAAGATTTCGTATTTATCAATAAAGTCGAAGTCTTCGCCAACAAGATACTTAGTAAAATACTTATCCAATCCATAAACCCTTCTGGCTTCATCCATATAAGCCCTAAGGCACTTAGATAAAATGTATAAGTCGTATTTTTCTTTTAGATAGTTGAGAGTTTTGTAAGAGTTTTCATAAAGTGCCCCAGTTTTTTCTAAGTTTTCCCTAATCCTTCGTCCATTAAGTTTAATTAGATGTTCCTTGTTTGAATCATCCTTTAGGATATCATCCCAACAAGCCTTAGGACTCATGCCTATATATTTCCTATAATCAAGGCTATTAGGATCTATACCAAGCTCTCCTAAAGTCTTATAGAGGGCTGGCTTATAAACAAGTTCAGTCTTATGAATAGTTCCATCGAAGTCAAAAATGACTATCATAATATTTCCATTAGATTTGCCATTTCGATTGCAGCAAGGGCTGCTTCACTACCCTTATTACCTGCCTTAATGCCTGATCTTTGGAGGGCTTGATCTATTGTATCTGCGGTGATTACTCCAAATATAACTGGCTTTTCACTTTCTAATGAAACATTGGCAACTCCCTTAGAAACTTCGGAACAAACATAGTCAAAGTGAGGAGTATCTCCACGAATAACTGCTCCAAGGCAGATTACCGCATCATATTCATCTTTCTTGGCAAGTTTTTTGGCAACTAGAGGAATCTCGAAGGCACCAGGAACTCTTATTATGTCAATATTTTCTTCCTTGGTGTCGTGTCTTTTTAGAGTATCTAGACAGCCTTCTACTAGCCTATCTGTAACAAAGTGGTTGAATCTTGCAACCAAAACTGCATATTTCTTATCATTTGAAAGTAAATTAGCACTATATTCACGCATTTTTTATCTCCTTAAATTCTCTTAATTTATGACCCATTCTCTTAGCTTTTATTTCTAGATATTTTCTATCTGTATCATTAGATTTTATTTCTAGAGGACATCTTGACTCAACTTTTATACCATACTCTTCCAATTGATTAATCTTATCAGGATTGTTAGTCATAAGTCTTACTGATTTTACACCAAGGCTTTTTAACATTTCTGAAGCTATTTTATAATCCCTCATATCTTCAGGAAAACCTAATTTTAGATTAGCATCTACAGTATCGTAGCCATGTTCTTGAAGCTCATAGGCCTTTAATTTGTTGAATAAGCCTATGCCCCTACCCTCTTGCCTTAAATAAAGGAGGACGCCAGAGCCATTTTCTTCTATATTTCTTAAAGCCTTATGAAGTTGGCTACCACAATCACATCTTCTAGAGCCTAAAACATCACCAGTTAGACATTCTGAATGAATCCTTGTAAGGACTCCGTCTTTTTGGATATCGCCCTTGACAACTGCTACATGCTCCTTGCCAGTTTTTCTATCCAAGAAAGCATAGGCCTTAAAGTTACCATATTCACTTGGTAGATTTACTGGATTTGTAGAAATTAAATCTACTTCTAAATTTTTCCTGTATTCTTGAATTTCTTCAACTGTAGTAATCTTTAGATTTAGTTTTTCAGCCAATTTTATGAGGTCTTCTCCTCTCATCATATGACCATCACTATCCATAATTTCACAACAAATGCCAACTTCCCTTAGACCTGCAAGCCTTAATAGGTCAATGGTTGCTTCTGTATGACCATCTCTTTCGAGGACTCCTCCATCTTTGGCTACAAGAGGAAAAACATGGCCAGGTCTTCTAAAATCGCTGGCAAGGGATTTACCATCAGCAAGTGCCCTTATAGTTTCCGCCCTCTCGAAGGCTGAAATTCCTGTAGAGGTATTGATGTGGTCTACTGAAACTGTAAAGGCTGTTTCGTGATTGTCGGTATTTTGCACAACCATAGGATTTAGGGATAATCTTCTTGCAACTTCGCTACCGATTGGTGTACAAATCAAGCCCCTAGCATAGGTCGCCATAATATTAATCATCTGTCCAGTAACATTTTCTCCAGCGCAAATCATATCGCCTTCGTTTTCCCTATCTTCATTATCAGTTACTAAAATTATCTCGTTATTTCTTAGTGCTTGTATAGCTTCTTCAATCCTACTCATCTTATAATAGACTCAAAAGTGAGTCCCTATCCTCCTTTTTTTCGCTTCTATATAACTTCTCGACTATCCTTGATAAGATATCTGTTTCAAGATTTACCAAGTCTCCGACCCTTTTATTCTTTAAATTTGTCCTAGATAGGGTTTCTGGTATGAGAGAGACTTCAAATATATCGTCGTTTTCGAAAGATACCGTAAGCGATATACCATCTATGGCAATCGAGCCCTTGTTTACTATAAATCTCCCTATTTCCCTATTCGTTTTAAATCTATAGACATTTTTATTTATAGAAATTAGCCTTCCCACTCCATCAACGTGGCCTTGAACTATGTGACCGTCAAGCCTATCTGAAAATCTTAGGGCCCTTTCAAGATTAACTTCCTTACCTAGAAGAGACCTATCAAACTTAGTCTTTTTTAGGGATTCATTCATAATATCTGCCTTGTAGTAGGAATCTGTAATTTCTGTTACTGTAAGGCAAACCCCATCAGTCATTATCGAATCTCCAAGCTTAGTTTCCTCTAAAACTTTTTTGCAGGCGATTTTTATTTCAACCGTATCGGACTTTTGCTTAAATTCCTTTACAAGACCCAACTCCTCAGCTATTCCTGTAAACATTATTTACCTCAAACATCACATCTTCACCAAATCTTTTAATATCATCAATCCTAAATCTTTTGGCATCTTTGATATAACCTACACCCTTACCAATAAAGGCTGATCTTGAATAAAAGCCTGAAACAATAATAGGCGCCATAAATTGATATATCTTATCTATCAAATCCTCTTCCAAAAAAGAATTATTAAGGACTGAACCGCCCTCGACAAGGACTGAGCCTATATTTTTCTCATAGAGCTTTTTCAAAAGATCTTCTAAATCTATATGGCCATTTTTACTTTTGCATCTTATTAGACCAGAATCGAGCTTTATATCTTTATCAGATGAACTTGCTATATAAGTTTTCCCATCTGAGTTTTCCTTAAAAACTTCAAGGTCAGGATTCAAATCAAGCGAATCACTAACAATAATTCTTACAGGATCTATCCCCTTATCTATTCTTGATGTAAGCCTAGGATTATCAGTTAGGAGAGTGTTCTTGCCAACTATTATAGCGTCATAATCATTTCTAAGTTGATGGACAAACTCTCTTGACTTCTCATTAGAAATCCACTTGGAATCAAATTTTCCAGTAGCAATCTTTCCATCAAGACTTTGAGCGTATTTAAGGGCAACTAGGGGCCTCTTGTGGCTCATATTAAAGAAAAACTTTTCGTTAAGCTTCTTTCCTTCTTCCTCCAAAACTCCGCTTATGACTTCGATACCACAAGCTTTAAGTTTACTTATCCCATCAACCTTTGGATTTGTATCGATATTTGAAATTACAACTCTCTTTATTTTTCTTCTAATGACTTCATCAACACAGGGTGGATGCTTGCCAAAGTGGGAACAAGGTTCGAGATTTACTATAAGAGTTGCCCCTTCAGCCGATCCCTTCAAATTCTTAAAGCAATCGATTTCTGCATGGTCATCATAAAAACTCTTGTGGTAACCTCTTCCGATAACTTCCCCATCCTTATAAACTATAGCTCCAACCATAGGATTAGTTAAAACCTTTCCTCTGCCCTTACGAGCAAGAGAAAAACATTCTCTCATTAAGTTATCATAATTCATTATTTCTCCTTTTGGGAACTAAAAAAAGTCCCCTTTCAGGGACTTAGAATTTATTTTTATGCAAAATAAGCATAGAAAAACTCTTCTCTCATCCAGACTATACTGTCGGTATCGGAATCGCACCGATTCGGCTTGCGCTCGCAGACTTTACTGCCGGTGGAGACTTGCACTCCGCCCTGAAGATTAAATTTATTATTAACTTAATTATAGTATAAGATACAGGAAAAGATTTGTCAAGACTTTTTTTTGTATTTTTATGTAATATTTTCAGAAGAAGGCCTATAGCTTCCTATTATTAATTTTTTGATCACTTAAAAACTTTGTATCAAGATTTTCCTAACCTATTACATAAAATTCTTTATTACTAACAAAAAAACTTATAAAAAAAGAAGCCGAAGCTTCTTAAATTATTATCTGCTTTTTCTATTTTTTCTCTTTGCAGCGTCATTTTTCTTTTTTCTTATAACGCTTGGTTTTTCGTAGTGTTCTCTTTTTCTGTATTCAGAAAGTACACCGGATCTTGCGCATTGTCTTTTGAATCTTTTGATTGCACTATCGATTGATTCGTTTTCTCCAACTCTGATCTCTGTCATTTGCTATCCCCCCTCTCGTATTCGCACAAATTTTTTCAATCAGCCTGGTGGCCACTTAAATCCTCGGCCTCCTAGTACATGAAAATGCAAGTGAGGCACGCTTTGACCCCCACCTTCACCAATATTAGTTACAACCCTGTATCCCTCTTCATCTAGGCCTTTTTCTGATGCTATTTTTTTGATAGCAAGGAAGATAGAATCTAGATATTTTAGGTCGGATTCTTCCAATTTGGCTACGCTTTCTATGTGCTTTTTTGGTATTACAAGAAAATGGATAGGTGCTTGTGGATCTAAATCATTAAATGCAATTACATTATCATCTTCATAGATTATTTCTGAAGGAATTTCCTTCTCTACAATCTTACAAAATACACAATCCATACTTCACCCCCATTGATATATATGATACCATAAAATAAGCCTAAGGTAAAGACTAAAGCTTAATTTTTTGTTATTTTATAGAACTTTACCCACTAATTCATCATCTTTTATCTCTGTGATTAGGACATCCCTTATTTCGTTATTTGAAATTTCATCTTTGACATTTACCCTTAGGTAGTTTGTCGAATACCCAGACTTAAATCCGTCTATATCAGACTTACTTTCAAATAAGACTGATAGGGTTTTTCCTATTTGATTTTTGAGGAAGTTTTCCCTATTGGCTTTTTCTATTTCTTCTAGCTCTTTTAGTCTTTGTCTTTTGACATTTCCATCGACTTCTGGTTTCATATCAGCTGCCTTAGTTCCGTCTCTTTTTGAGTATTTGAATAGATGGGTCTTTGAGAATTTAATTTTCTTTACAAATTCCTTGGTCTGTCTATGATTTTCTTCTGTTTCTGTTGGAAAGCCTACTATTATATCTGTAGTAATACCTGCATTAGGAAAAACTTCTCTAATGAGCTTAACTTTTTGTTCATAGATTTCTGTGTCGTATTTCCTATTCATAGCCTTTAGTATTTCATCGGATCCTGATTGGAGGGATAGGTGAAAGTGATCACAAGCCTTTCTAGTAGCCTTCATTCTTTCTAGGAAGTCCTTGGTGATATGTCTTGGCTCCATGCTTGATAGTCTAATTCTTTCAATGCCATCCGTTTTTGCAACTTCTTCTATTACATCTATAAGGCGTTTCCCATTTTTCAAATCCTTGCCATAGCTTGCAACATGGATACCTGTTAGAACTATTTCCTTGTAGCCATTTTTGGCAAGTCTAATCGCTTCTTCTTTGATAGATTCCATATCGCGACTTACTATATTTCCCCTGGCGTAGGGAATTAGGCAATATGAACAATACATATTACAGCCATCTTGGATTTTCATATAGGCACGAGTCATATCCTCTTGATTAGAAATTTCTAACTCTTCTATACTTTTGGACTCGCTAAGGGATATAACCCTATCTATAGCTGTCTTGTTTTGGAGGACATCCTCGCAAAGGTCTACTACTTCTTCCTTATTTCTAGAGCCTAGTACAATATCCACACCCTCTATGGCTAAAACCTCATCAGGCTTTACTTGAGAATAGCATCCCATAACCGCTATTACAGCTTCTGGATTATCTCGTCTTGCCCTAGATATCATCTGCCTAGATTTTCTATCGCTCATATTTGTAACTGTACAGGTGTTGATTACATATATGTCGGCTCCATCTTGTTTTTTCTTGTAGCCCCTAGACTTAAATATCTCCTCTACCGCCTCTGACTCGTATTGGTTGACCTTGCACCCAAGGGTTATTATATTAAATGTCTTATTCATCAATCAAAAAAGTCCTTTAATTTTTCAAAGAATGATTTTTCTTCTTTAACTTCTTCTCCACTAATGCTTGCAAATTTTTCTAGGGCTTCTTTTTGCTCCTTTGTAAGCTTAGTTGGTGTTATAACTTTTACATAGAAGTAGAGGTTTCCAGTCCTTCCTCTTCTCTTGTCCTTGATTCCTTCACCCCTTAGAGAAAACTTAGTTCCTGTTTGAGTTCCTGCTGGGATTTCAAACTTTCTAGTTGCCTTTAGGGTTGGAATTTCTATTTCACCGCCAAGAGTGGCTTTTGTGAAGGAAATTGGCATTTCATAATAGATATCTAGCCCATCTCTTTTAAAGATTTCATGCTCTTTAACTTTTAAGATAAGATATAAATCTCCGTAAGGACCTCCATTTTCTCCAACATGGCCCTTGCCAGCTACTCTTATGACATTGTTATCTTCTACACCAGCAGGTATGTCTACCCTAACTGTTTCAGACTTAAATTCCTTACCAGATCCCTTACAATTTGAGCAAGCTTCATCAATTATTTCTCCACTTCCCCCACACTTATCACAAACAACAGTTCTAGACATAGTGCCGAAAGCAGTATGGCTTACTTGATTAAAGCTTCCCCTACCATGGCACTTATCACAAGTGTGAACCTTAGAAGGGTCTTCGCTTTTTTTGCCATCACAAACGTGACAAGTTACTTCATGTCTTACTTGTACATCCTTACTTATACCGAAGGCAGATTCTTGGAAGCTTAAATTTATTACTTGTTGGATATCTGCTCCTTTTATTGGACGATTCGCCCTAGCTTGTGAAGAAAATCCTCCACCAAATATATCTCCAAACAAGTCTCCAAATATATCATCAAATCCACCCTGTGAAAAACCAGAGAAGCCACCAAAGCCTCCTTGACCGCCTTCAAAGGCAGCAGATCCAAATCTATCATACTGACTTCTCTTCTGTTCGTCTGATAGTATTTCGTAGGCGAGACTTGCTTCCTTGAATTTTTCTGCAGCTTCTTCATTGTCTGGATTTAGGTCTGGATGGTATTTCTTAGCTAGTTTTCTATATTCTCTTTTAATAACAGCTTGGTCGGCAGTTTTCTCTACACCAAGCACCTCATATGGGTCTCTCATGTAACCTCCATCTCACTAAAAAGAGCTATTTCACCATGGAAATAGCTCTTTATTTTTATATAATCATACCATCTTTGTGATTATTTTCAATCATAAGTCCTGCTTACTCTTCGTCCTCATCAATTACTTCATAGTCAGCATCTACTACATCTTCCTTGTTTGCTGAAGCATCTTGCGCATTTGCTCCTGCTTCATTAGCCTTATACATTTTTTCACTCATTGAGTAAATTTTTTGGGTAAGACTTTCTGTTTGAGCCTTGATTTGATCAATATCATCTGACTTAATAGCATCTTCTAGTTTCTTGATTTCTGCTTCCATTTCTTCTTTTTCGCTTCCTTCAAGTTTAGCTTCTTCTATTGTCTTTCTTGCTTGATAAACCAAGTTTTCAGCGTTATTCTTTGCGTCTATGCTTTCTTTCTTTTTCTTATCTTCTTCAGCAAATTGTTCTGCTTCTTTTACTTTTCTATCGATTTCTTCCTCAGATAGGTTAGATGATGAAGTAATAGTAATCTTTTGTTCTTTTCCTGAGCCCTTATCCTTAGCTGTTACATTAACTATACCATTGGCATCTATATCAAAGGTTACTTCTATTTGTGGAACTCCACGTCTTGCAGCAGGGATTCCTGTAAGTTGGAACCTACCAAGGGTTGTGTTATCTGCTGCCATTTCACGTTCACCTTGAACAACATGGATGTCAACTTCTGTTTGGCCATCTGCTGCTGTTGTAAATACTTGAGATTTCTTGGTAGGGATTGTAGTATTTCTTTCAATAAGTTTTGTAGCAACTCCACCAAGGGTTTCGATACCGAGTGATAGTGGTGTAACATCAAGAAGGAGCAAGTCTTTTACTTCACCACTTAGTACACCACCTTGGATAGCTGCACCAAGGGCAACACATTCATCAGGGTTGATATCTCTTTGTGGTTCTTTGCCTATTAGATTTTTAACTAATTCTTGAACAGCTGGAACTCTTGTAGAACCACCTACAAGAAGAACTTTTTCGATATCACTTGCACTTAGGCCTGCATCTCTTAGGGCATCTTCAACTGGCTTTCTTGTTTCATCAACAAGGTGTTTGGTTAGCTCATCAAACTTAGCTCTACTAATAGTTTGCTCTAAGTGAACTGGTTGACCATCTACTGCTGTGATGAATGGTAGGGATACACTTGTTGAAAGTGTTGATGATAGCTCTTTTTTAGCTTTTTCAGCAGCATCTTTTAGTCTTTGCATTGCGGTTAAATCTTTTCTAAGATCAACGCCGCTTTCTTTCTTAAACTCATCTGCCAAATATTCTACAAGAGCATTATCAAAGTCATCTCCACCTAGCCTGTTATTTCCTCTTGTTGATAATACTTCAAATACTCCGTCACCAACTTCTAGGATAGAGACATCGAAAGTACCACCACCAAGGTCGTAAACCATAATCTTAGCTTGGTCAGTTTCTTTGTCCATACCATAAGCAAGGGCAGCAGCTGTTGGTTCATTTATAATTCTATCTACTTTAAGACCTGCGATTTGTCCAGCGTCTTTTGTTGCTTGTCTTTGAGCATCTGTAAAGTAAGCAGGTACTGTGATTACTGCATTTGTAACTGTATCATTTAAGTAAGCCTCAGCATCAGCCTTTAGTTTTTGAAGAATCATAGCTGAGATTTCTTCTGGTGTATATTGTTTGCCATCAATTTCAGCGCTCTTCCAATCATGACCCATTTCTCTTTTAACTGATGCTATAGTCCTATGTGGATTTGTGATAGCTTGTCTTTTAGCTGTTTCACCTACAAGTCTTTCTCCGTCCTTTGAGAAAGCTACGATTGATGGTGTTGTTCTATTTCCTTCACTATTAGGAATAATTGTAGATGTACCACCTTCCATAACAGCTACTGCTGAGTTTGTTGTTCCTAAGTCAATTCCTATAATTTTTGCCATATGCTTTTCCTCCTAATTTGCTACCTTAACCATAGCAGGTCTAAGTAGTCTTCCATTTAACTTATATCCTTTTTGGAATGTTTCTATTATGTGATTGCTCTCTACCTCATCTGAATCTTCTGCAAGGACTGCTTGGTGGATATTATGATCAAATTCGCAACCATCAGATGGAATTTCTTCAAGGCCTTCGTTTGCTAAGACCTTCAATAGTTCTTTCCTTGTCATGACTACTCCTTCTACGAAGGCATCATTCTCATCAGCCTTTGCCAAGGCACGATCTAGGTTATCTATAACAGGTAGGAGCTTTTCTACCAATGAACTTGAAGCAAACTTCTTAAAGTCGGCCTTGTTAGCCTCTTCACGTTTTTTATAATTATCAAAGTCTGCCAGGAGTCTTTGATATCTTTCTTGATACTCGTTTACTTCATCACTAGGCTTTTTCGTAGCTTCTTTTTCGTCATCTTCTACGATTTCAGCTTCTATACAATCTTCATCTTGATTTTCTTTATCTTCTATATCTAAATTCTCATCTTTTTTTTCTTCATTTGCCAAGACATTTACCTTCCTTTATTCATTTAATAAATCAGAAATCATCCTGATACTAGCTATAACTTCCTTATAATTAATCCTAGTAAGACCGACTATACCAATCTTTCCTACTGTATTTTCATCTACATTAAAATAAGAAGTTATGATAGTAGATTCCTTTAGCAAATCTATAGGATTTTCCTCGCCTATAGTTATTACTAAATTCTTATCTTCAATATCTGACAACAAATCCTTGATAACATCCTTGCTATCAAATAGCTTGATGAAATCTCTAGCCTTGTTTAAATCGTCAAACTCTTTAAAATTGAAGATATTGCCAATCCCTTCGATTCTGACATCTCTATTTAACTCATCTTTGGAATTATTATTAATTCTTTGTCCTATAATATCTACCAGCTTCTTGTAATTTGTAAGCATATTTTTTTCCAAATCAGCCAAAATTTTATCAATTTCTGTAAGCTTATGGCCTATCAGCTCATGATTTAGGATATTGTTAAGATTTAGTAAATCTTCATCGCTTATTGGATAATCTAGAAGTATTTGTTCATTCACCAAGGATCCATTATCAAAAACTGCAATGAGTAAGAGGAAATTCTCTGATACCCTCATAAGTTCAACATTTACAATCTTGGATATCTCCTTTTTGAAACTAACAGATACTGCCGTCAAATTAGTCATAGCTGCCAAAGTTTTGGTCGCAGTCTCAATGATGTCACTAGCGTTATGGTATCTCTTATCCAGAAGTTGTCTAATATTTGCAAAATTATTAAACTTGGCTTCTTCAATAAGGCCATTTTCCAAAAGGTAGTCGACAAATAGTCTATAACCCTTATCAGAAGGTAATCTGCCACTAGATGTATGAGCTTTCTTTAAGAAACCATTTTTCTCAAGGGAACTCATATCATTTCTAATAGTAGCCGGCGATACATCAAATGAGTAATCATCAGCCAAAGACTTTGAACCAACAGGCTCTCCATTATAAATATATGAGTCTATGATAGAGAAAAGTATTTGTGTTCTTCTATCTTTCAAAGCTTCTCACTCCTTTTAGCACTCTTTACTTCCGACTGCTAATTATAATATACTTAGTATAACATCATTGTCAAGTAAATAAGTAAAATAATCTTTAAAGATAAATCTTGTATTTTCTAAATAATTTCTAGGTAAAACTCATTAGAAAGTTCCATTCCTTTTTTTGTGAAAGAAAAGCAATCATCAATTACAAAAAAATCATCATCAATGAATTTATCTATGGCCTTCTTATATTTTTTCAAAAAATCAGCTTTAAATTCTTTTCTAAACTCCTCTAAGTTTATCCCCCTGGTCTGCCTTAGTTTGAAAATTATATATTCTTTCTCCCTTTCTTTTTGGCTAATAAATTCCCTGCTGACTATAGGCTTCTTTCCTTCTTTTAACATCTTCTCGTAGATTACAAAGTTACTAGCATTCGAGTATCTCACATTAGATAAAAAGCCAGATGCTCCTAGTCCGCAAGCAAGATAGCCTTCTATATCCCAGTATTTTTTGTTATGGATAGACTCCTTGCCAGGCTTTGCAAAGTTAGATATCTCATATCTATTAAGATTTAGCCTAGCCAATTCATCAACTATGTAGTTAAAAATATCAACTTCCCTATCATCGTCCATAAGCTCGAGCTTGCCTTTTTCATTTAGGGCATAAAATCTTGAACCCTTATCAAGAATCAAACTATACCAAGAAATATGATCTGGGTCTAAAGCCTTTACATAGGCTAGGTCTTTTTTAATTGAGGAAAAGTCTTGACCAGGAAGATTAAGCATGAGGTCAAAAGAAAGGTCAAAATCAAAATTCTTTATCATCTCTATATCCCTAATAGCTATATCTTTCTTGTGATTTCTCCCTATATTATTAAGGACTAAATCATCAAAACTTTGTACTCCCAAAGAAATCCTAGTAACTCCCAAATCCTCATATAGCTTTAACTTATCCTTATTTATAGAGTTAGGATTGCACTCAAGGCTAAATTCCTTTATCTCGCAGGGAAATTTTCTTACTTCACTTACGATTTCACTTATGTATTTTTCATCTATGTAGGAAGGAGTGCCTCCTCCTATATAGATTGTATCAATAGTAAGCGTAAGACTTTGCCTATAAAGGCTAAGCTCTCTTTTCAAATTTTTGATATAAGGCTCTATCCACCTATCCAAGTGAGCAAAGGCCGTAAAATCACAATAATAGCACTTTTTCTCACAAAATGGAATATGGATATATAAACCAACTTTCTTCATCTTAGCTCCAAGTTTCTTTAAATACAATCTTTACTAAAATACAACTAGATATCATTTTCAACTATAATAAGCTGTGAGTCCCTAAGTCCTTCTAGGTTTATAGTCTTAGTCTTGTCAATTTTTATCAAATCACCAGCTATATAAAGATCGTCCTCATATTTTACAAGACCAGCTTTCACAAATATTAAGCTGTTAGCAAATACCATACTTTTCTCAAATTCCCCTGACTCTTCGATAGACTCATAGCTGATTTTTTGTTTTGGATTAGAATTTATAGCTTGAGCATCTCTTTTTTCTAAATCTTCATTCTTTCTATCAAGATAGGCCATAAAATCTTTTTTCTCTAGGATATACTCATGGGTTACTTCCAAAGTCCCCATATTGGTCTTTGTCAAATGTGAGGAATAATACTTGTAATTTAACTTTTCGTGGAGGCTTTTTGACTTAAAATTACCCCTATAAAAGCCTCCAACAAGGACATCTAGGCCGTAATCATCAAACAAATAAGATATTATTAGCTCCAGGGCTTCTGTCATTAGCCCTTGACCCTGATAATCACTTGACAAAACAAAGCCAAGCTGTGCTGTTTTCTTATCAGAAAGATTCGGCAAGAATTCTTCGTCATACTTGTGGATGCCGATAGAGCCTATAACCTTCTTATCCTTAACTATGGCTAGGATATTCTTATTTTTTATAAAAGAATCCAAGACCTTCTTACTATCCTCAAGGGATTTATGGTGAAACCAGCCTGCTGCCTCACCAAGACCAGGAGTTTTGGCATATTCATAAAAATCCTCCAAATCATCTTGACAAAAGGCTCTAAGGCTAATTCTTTTTCCGCTAAGTATAATTTTATCTGTATTAATATCAATATTCATAAATTGCTCCTAAATAAAAAGGCGACTTTCGTCTTAAATCGCCGCCTTTATAACTAACAAGTCACTATCTTCAATTGCCTTGAGGGAATGGATTTCATGAGGATCCATTCGGATTATATCTCCAGGAATAATAATATCTTTTCCATCTTCTCCTACAAAATCAACCTTGCCCCTATAAATCACAACAATTACCGTCTTATCCGATTCATGGCTAGGTATTTCTTCACCAGATTTTATTTGCAAGTGGGTCACTTGTAATTTATCTTCGTCAATCAAGTGTTCGAATTTACCATCCAAAATATTAGCGCTTAACTTTTTCATAATTCTCCTTACAAAAATACATGCTTACTAGCTGCCATAAACATACTAGCTCTTTTCTTATCATTCAAATCAATCATTATATCTTTATCGCTTACTCCAAGTTCTCTTAGAATTACAATATTATCAAGAAGGAACTCATTGCTTCCTACTACATAAAATATAGAATCTTTAACATCCATTTTTCTTAATATTTCGAAGAAATTCGCTCTTGAGTCCACCCAGATTTGCCTAAAAATCTTATCATCTACTGTCGAAATCTCAGACTCAAAGAGGTGATTGTCCTTTCTAGCTACATTGATACTTACAAGCTCAGCAATACCACTTGGGTCTTTCTTAAACTTATTTATAAGAGGTCTCATAGTAGATAGACCAATACCCATAGATAAAAGAACAATTTTTTTATTCTCCCTCCTGAGCTTCATATGGCACTTAATCTTGAAAAATTCAAGGTAATCGCCAACTTTCTTTTCCAAAAGAGCCTTTTTAAAGTCGGACTTCCTTATAGAAAACTTGGTTGTAAAGTTTACTGTATCCTCATCGCTTAGGGTATTGATGCTTAGGTGGTGGATTAGTTTCTTGTTAAGCTCTCCCTTGTCATTAAAACCTGGAATCGCTAGATGAAAACTTGATCCTTCCTGCCAAGTTAGGCCTTCTGGTTTTTCCAAAGTATAAGTCTTCACATTCTTAAACTCATCTTTTATATCTAAAATTTTAACTTTATATATCTTATAGTCGGTATTTTCCATAAATCCTCCTTGCTGATAATTATTATCAATATTATCTCTATACCCAATTTTGCCAAGAATAATTTAGAGAATTTTTTTAATAATAATTTTAAGTGCAGGAAGGACTTCCTCTTCAAAGAAGGAATTTTTCGCCATCCACCTATTATTGAGGCTACTTGGATGAACTATAGGGAAATATTCTGGCAGATATTGTTTGTAAGCTCTCACTGTTTCTGTTAAGTTCTTTTTGAATTTTTCTTTGAGATAAAATCTCTGTGAGTAAGCTCCTATCAAAATCGTAAGTTTTATATTATTAAGCTCATCTAACAAATAAGGATGATATTCTCTCGCTATGAATCTTCTCGGAGCCTTATCTCCTGCTTTGCCCTTACCTGGATAATAGAAATCCATAGGCAAGATTGAAATCTCAGGCCCATGGAGCCTCTTCATATCAATTCCTAGCCAATCGACTAACCTTTCTCCACTCTTATCATCAAATAAAATACCTGTTTGTTCAACCTTTAGTCCTGGAGCTTGACCAATAATTAGAAGCTTGGATTGTTTGTGAACTTGAAAAATAGGATCAATAGCTCTTAGACTATAGGATTTATTTCTTTCATCTTTTCTTAACTTTTCTTTTATCTCTTCTACTTTCATAAAAATACCTTAAAGAAAAAGCAACCCAAAGGATTGCTTATTCATCATCAAGTTTAAGTACAGCTAGGAAGGCATCTTGTGGAACTTCCACATTTCCTAATTGACGCATTCTCTTCTTGCCCTCTTTTTGCTTTTCGAGGAGTTTCTTCTTTCTTGAAATATCCCCTCCATAGCACTTGGCAATAACGTCCTTTCTAAGAGCTTTAACTGTTTCTCTTGCTATAATTTTGCCACCGATAGCAGCTTGGATTGGAACTGCGAATTGTTGTCTAGGAATTTCATCCTTGAGCTTTTCAACTATTCCCCTGCCCCTTGCATAGGCATTATCCCTGTGAACTATAAGAGATAGGGCATCTACGCTTTGATCATTAATAAGAATATCTAATTTAACTAGGTCTGATTTCTGATAACCGATTAGCTCGTAGTCAAGCGAAGCGTAGCCCTTGCTCCTTGATTTAAGAGAATCGAAGAAGTTATAGATAACTTCATTGAGGGGAACCTTGTACTTAATAGATACCCTATTCTCATCAATATAAGTCATATCCATAAGCTCACCTCTCCTAGATTGGGCAAGATCCATTACTTGACCTATATACTCCTTTGGTGTTATTACCTCAGATCTTGTTATAGGCTCCTCGATATACTCTATCTCTGTTGGGTCTGGGAAGTCATTTGGATTTTGTAGCTTTAAAACTTTATCCTTGCCCTTTAGCTTTACATCGTAAATAACTGATGGAGCTGTTGCGATTATATCTAGGTCATATTCCCTTTCTAGCCTTTGGGTTATGATATCCATATGAAGAAGTCCCAAAAATCCTGCCCTAAGACCAACCCCCAAGGCTTGAGAATTTTCTTGCTCAAAGACAAGGGCTGCGTCATTTACTTGAAGCTTTTCAAGTGAATCACGAAGTTTATCAAAACTTTCTCCTTCAGCAGGATAGATACCAGAATAAACCATAGGAAGAACTTCCTTGTAGCCTGATAGAGGCTTATCTGTTGGGTTTTCTACACTTGTTATAGTATCACCGACTCTTGCATCCTTTACTTCCTTAATGCTCGCTTCAATAAAACCAACATCACCACTTCTTAATTCCTTAGTAGCGATTCTTTTTTTCATAGTATAGCCGACAGTATTTACTTCATACTTCTTGCCTGTATTCATCATAACTATCTCATCGCCAGGCCTTACTACCCCCTCAAAGACCCTTACATAACAAACAACTCCTACATAAGAATCATAATAAGAATCAAATATCAAAGCCTTGAGGGGCTTATCA
Source organism: Anaerococcus tetradius ATCC 35098 (assembly GCF_000159095.1). Classification (GTDB taxonomy): domain Bacteria; phylum Bacillota; class Clostridia; order Tissierellales; family Peptoniphilaceae; genus Anaerococcus; species Anaerococcus tetradius. The sequence goes on from NZ_GG666295.1 coordinate 453,957, forward strand.
TCATGATCTTCTGGTGCAGGAACATTTGCTACTATATCCTCTAGGACATCTTCAATATTTAGACCTGTTTTGGCAGAAATTTGTGGAGCAGTTGAGCAGTCAAGACCGATTTCATTTTCAATCTCGTTTCTAACCTCATCTACCCTTGCTGATGGTAGGTCAATTTTATTTAATACTGGAAGGATTTCAAGGTCCTGATCTAGGGCTAGATAAGTATTGGCAAGAGTTTGTGCTTCAACACCCTGACTTGCATCGACTACAAGGATTGCTCCCTCGCAAGCCTTTAGAGATCTTGACACTTCATAGTTAAAGTCCACATGGCCAGGAGTATCTATGAGATTTAGGTCATAGACCCTTCCGTCCTTGGCCTTGTATTGAATTTTGATAGACTTTAATTTTATAGTTATTCCTCTTTCTTGCTCAAGTTCCATATCATCAAGCATTTGGCTAGACATCTCCCTTTCAGAAAGATTCTCACTTTTTTCTATAAGTCTATCTGCCAAAGTGCTCTTGCCATGGTCTATATGAGCAATTATAGAGAAATTTCTAATATTTTCTTTTTTCTTCATACAACTCCTTTAATTGTTTTGGTCTGGATATGGCTTGTGATCTATTAGGCCGACCCTAGCTATAGGGTAGAACCTAACAAAGGCGTGTCCTACCAAGCTTTCACCATAGATAGGCCCGAAACTTCTAGAATCATTGCTTGCTCCAGGAATCCTATTATCTCCCATAACAAAATATTGATCAGCTCCCAAAGTCCATTCTGTAACTTCGCTATTAGGCTCAGTTTGTGGGATAGAAGTATAATTTTCCTGAAGTTGTTTATCATTCACAAAAACTTTTCCATCCTTTAGCTTAATAGTATCGCCTTCTTCTCCGATAATTCTTTTTACATATAATCTTCCTGGATGGTCAGGGGCTTTAAGGATTACTATATCTCCCTTATTATAACCACGGAATCTACTTCCTATTTTATCTACTAGAAGTATATCTCCATCGTGGAGGGTGTTTTGCATGGATTTGCCTGAAACTTTTGTCGCATCCACTATGAACATCTTTACAAGTATTGTAATAATCAAGGCTATAGCAATAGTCTTAACCCAATCCCAGATTACATAAAGAATGCTATCTTTTTTTGAATTTTTATTATTTTCACTCATATAAACCTCTCATTTCTTATTAAATTATATACTATATTTTGATTTCTTCCAAATAAATAAAGAGTTTTTTAAAATAATGCTTGTTTAATTTCTCTATTTATGGTAAAATGTATCAGTCGAACAAAAATGTTCGGGAAAGAGGTGAAAGCATAATGGCAAATATTAAATCTAGTAAAAAAAGAATCGACATCGCTAGAAGAAATACTGAAAGAAATAAATCTAGAAAAAGCGAGATCAAGACTCTTATCAAAAAGTTTGATGCTGCTATAGAAGAAAAAGACCTTGAAAAAGCTACTTCTTACTTCAAGAAAGCTGACAAGAGATTAAAGCAAGCTGAAGCTAAAAATGTTGTCCACAAAAACAAAGTTGCTAGAACAACATCAAGACTAGCTAAGGCTCTTAACGAAATTAACGCATAATATAAATGAGTGAATATCAGTATCGGATCCTCACATATGTCTACTGATAATCACTCATTTTTTATTTTGTAAATTTTCCTATTAGAATAGTTAGGGCAAGGTCCATATCAAAAACCCCGCTTTTTTGCCTAAAATCCATTTCAAAAAGGTAGTCGTGGAGCTTATATAAATCATCTTCAGTGAAGTTTCCCACAAAAGCCTTTAACTTCCTAAGTTCAAAGGGAGAAATCCCCAAGCTTTTGCCTATAAAAGAATCATTAAATCCCCTCTTGGTCAAAGTTTTTATTCCTATCATATTCCTAACTTGCCTAACTATCATGTGATAGATCATAAATAGGTCCTCGCCTGAATTTTTCATCTGATAATAAGTCTCTATGGACTTAGCCTTGTTTTTGCTAGCTAGGGCATCAGTTAGATTGAAAATGTTAATATTTAAAATCTCATCAAGTTGCTCTTTTACATCATCGCTTGTTACCAATTCCCTATCAGAATTGGCTATTATTTTTTCTATAGTATTAACAACATCGTATAATTTTATCTCACTATCCTTATTTAGGTAAGAAAATCTGTCTATAATATCATCAATCAAGGAGTTTTTAATCTTCTTATTAGCCCTATTAAATCTCTTACCTACAAAAGAAACTAGTTGTTTCCTATTTAATCTTTCAATCTTTACAAGGCGGTCTTTCTTTAAAAGCTCCTTATAGAACTTTCCCTTGAAGACTGCCTTGTCTGGAAAGATAAACATAATTGCATAAGAAGGAAAATCCTTGAAGTCTTCCAACAAGCTATCTAAAATTTCCTTATAATTTTTAATAGCAGTCTTTGATAGGTCGATATTTCTCCAAAGAATTAACTTCCTATCTTCCATTACAGGATAGGTTTCTATGGAATTTTTGATATCCTCATAACTTGCAGGCCCCTTAATATCAATAAAGTTAAAGTCCTTGATACTTACAAGCTTACTTGCATCTTCTATAATTAAATCCGAAAGATATTCTTCTTCGGAGTCAAATAGGTAGACCCCCTCCAAGTCCCCTCCTATAAATTTTTTCATAAATTCCATATAATTCATCTAAAATATCCTCCTTTAAGGAATTTCTCAACCTTAAACCCATGGCTAAAGTCCATCTTGACCAAGCCATCTGTCTGTGTATTATAAATTTTTCTGTCATAGACATTTTCCAAGACCTCCTTGTTAGGATGGCCATAGGAGTTGTTTCTTCCAGCTGAAATCAAAACAATCTTCGGATTTACTTTTTCTATAAAGGCCCTCGAAGACGAAGTCTTAGAGCCATGGTGGGAAAGCTTCAATATATCGGCCCTTGTATCTAATTTATCTTCAAACTCTCCCGGCAAATCGCCCATACTTAAAATTTTGATTCCCCTTATGTCAATCAAAAGTCCCAAAGAATTTGCATTTTCGCTAGACTCATCACCATCGAATATACAATCAAATAAAACAGAATTCAATTTAAGTCGGTCGCCCTTCTTTAGGATTTTAACTTTGTATTTCTTTAGACCTTCATAATTTAATTGGTCGGTAAAAATATGCTCAACCTTGAAATTATCACATACCATATCCAAGTTTCCCACATGGTCCTTATCCTCGTGAGTTATAAAGATTGCCTTGATTTTTCTAATACCCAAGCTTTTTAGATAGGGTATTAAGATTTTCTCTCCAGAATCATATATCTTATCCTTAGGGCCACCCACATCAATTAGATAATAATTAGTCCCATCTTTAATCATGAAGGCATCTCCCTGACCTATATCAATCATCTGATAGGAAAGCTCCCTCGATTCATTGATAAGAGAAGCTAAAATAAGGCTAGCCGATAGCAAGAATATATTAGCCTTTTTCTTTAAGTCCCTTTTGTTGGTATTCAAAAGAAAAATTATAAGCAAAAAAGCGTAGATTGCAAGTATCATGCTAGGCTTTGCAAAGTCAAACTTAAAGAGGCTTATCTTATTTAGAAGAATTGTAATATTTAGGAGAGAATTGACCAAAAAGTCCAAAATCCCAAAAAACATTCCCAAAATCTTTCCTAAAAGCGGATAGAAAAATACCAAGGCAAAGATTATATACATAGCCAGGGTAAAAATCGGTAGGATGAGGAAGTTTGCCAAGATACTCAAGAGATTAATCCTTCCATAATAAAAAATTATAAAGGGACTAAGGCCTAGCTGGATGGATACAGTAAAGGCAAGGCTATCTCTAGTGTAAGATTTTCTTTTGCTCCTAAACTTTGGATAGATAAGATAAACCCCAAATGATGCTGCAAAGCTTAGGATGAAGCCAGCATTGAAGAGAGCAAAGGGATTTACCAGTAGGATTAAAGAACTTAAAAATAGAAGGGCCTTTATCTTATCGAAGGGTTTTTTAAGTAAAAATGCCATAAAGCCAATGAGATTAAGACCTATAACCCTAAGGATGGAAAAGGGAAAAGCTATGAGATATCCATAACAAAAAGCTAGACCTAGGGCTAGGGCATAGCCGTACTTATAATTTATATTTAAGCGATTACAGACAAAGAGAATAAATGCCACAAGTAGGTCCATATGAAGGCCTGATACTGCTAGGATATGGCTAAGACCCAAGTCTTTGATGTCGGTATTTTCTATGAGATTTTCACCAAGAAGAACTGATATGACAAAGTCACTTGCCCTCTTAGTTAGATTCTTTTCAAATATCCTGTGGATATAAGTATAAAAAGAATTTCTAAGCCCAAGAAAGAAATGACCTCCCCTATAAAGTCTTTTGGGAGCTTTAATTTCTACTTGCGAAAAAATTTTCTTGCTAGCTAGATACTTCCTATAAGAAAAAAGATTAGGGTTGGTGTTAGTCCTAGGCTCTTTTATTTTGATATCTGAATAAAAATCATCCCCAATATGTAAGTCCTTGTTGGTAAACAAAACGCTCTTAGCAGAAAATTTCCCCTTATTTATCCTCACAAAATACCTAAAACTGTCATCTTCCTTCCTCTTTTCGAGAATTGTTAGATGGCACTTATCAATCTTTTTACAAGTTATCCTTTCTTTCTTCAAACTTATAGAAGAAATGCTAAAGCATAGAATTAGGCCTACAAAGAAATATCCTAGTGAAGATTTCTTATAAGAGGCAAAACAAGCAGGAATTGAGCCTAACAATAAAACAATAAATATAGGTAAATTTTCATAAGTTATGAAAAGGCCTGCCCCAGCTAATAGGCCCATCAAAAATAAAAATAAGTTTTTTCTCATAAATTCCTCTTTTTTATTATATCATATGATATAATAAAAGAGAGGTTTAAAATGACTAAAATTTATGAACAATTTCCAGAAATTACAAATATAAGAGCAAATGTCTTATCCAGAAAATTTGTCAACAATAACACCTACCTAATCCTAGATAAAACTATAGTCATCCCTAAAAACGATTTACTAATAGCTGATGAGGGTTTTATATCCGGCCACAAAATTTTAGAAGTTGAAGAAAAAAAGGACAATCTAGTCCACCTTATCGAAGGCAAAGAAAACCGAAAAGAAGTTATTATAGATATAGATAAGGAAATAAGACACCATAATCTAGCCTATGCCACAAGCTTTTGTCTCTTCAAAATCTTCTATCAGACCTATTATTCTTCTGAGAAAATAAGCTTTTTTCTAGAAGATAACCATGGCAAGATTTTAATAGAAAACCCAGCTAGCGACTTTAACGAAAAATTGCTAGAAGATTTGGTAAAATATGCCATAGATAAGGGACTTAGACTTAACAAGGATAAGGGGATAGTCGAGCTTAGGGCCATAGGAAAAACTATCAACAATCTTATAGCCTATGATAAGACCTACAAGATTAAATCCTTTGATATAAAGGCGTCCTACTTTGAAAACAAGACTAAATATATAATCTTTACAGCAGGCTAAAAAGCACTTAGACAAAAATCTAGGTGCTTTTATTTCTTGCAGAGGATAATTTATTATGCTAAAATGAAAACATATTAACAGAAAGGAGCATAGAAAAATGATCATAGTAGAAAGAAAAGATTTTAAAAGACTATAATAAGTAAGTATCATGGATACTCCTTGATCCTTACTAAAAACACAAGGAGAAAAATATTATATGCACGAATTGAAATTTTTAATTAAAAAGATGGCTCATTTGGAGCCAATCATGTTTTTACTAATCGCACTTTACGGTCTATTTGTAGGGATCAAGCCCTTCTTATGGATTATTTCACCTGCCTATATTTTAGAAAATTACCAGAAAAATCCTAAAATTTTTCCAGTATTTTTCCTAGGCTTATTTTTTATTTCTTCATTAATCAGCTTTTTTGATGCCTTTGTCATGGGCAATTACAGGATGAGGATGAACCACGTCCGTTATAAGCTAATGAATATGATTACAGAGTATTCACTCTATCTACCCTACGCCAAGAAAAAGGAAAAGTCAGAATCCGAAAAAATAAGTGATGCCATGAAGGCTGTAGAATCGCCTTGGCTCGGAGCTGGTGGCATAATGATGGATTTGCCAAATGTTTTTGCCATGGTAATTTCTATCGGTGGTTTTTTGTGGATATTTACATCTATGGACCTATGGGTTCTTGCTACAACCATTATCCTAAGCATAATTTCCTGGTTGCTTTTAAACCAAGTTACAAAATCATATAATAACTATTGGGGCGATATGAGTCCAAATTGGGATAAGTTCACCAAACTCAATAACGAAATGAAATCTCCCCTATCTAAGCAAGATATTTTGATTTTCGATACCATAAGGATATTTAAGTCCTATTATGGAAAAACTAATAAGGATAGGATAAATCGCCTAGAAGGAGTCAATACTAAGACTTTAAGACTTTTCACTCTGGCAAATGTTTTTAACCTAATTAGGGATGGACTTATTATCTATTGGCTAATGACAGGTCTTGTCGCTGGAAGGATTTCTCTAGCAAATTTTTATGTCTATTTTACGGCAATCTTTGCTTTTATTGCCTTTAACCACGAGACCATGTGGTTTTTTTCTGATATCAGGAGAAACTTCACCATGTTTAAGCCATTTTTTAAGATTACAGATGTCTATAAGGATGAAAAACAAGAAATTTATCTAGAACAAGTAGAAATCGTCCTTGACAATGTTTCTTTCAAATATCCAGGTACAGATGACTATGTTCTTAAAGACATAAATCTAAGGATAAAAGACTCAGAAACCATCGCCCTTGTAGGAGAAAATGGTGCAGGCAAATCTACCCTCGCCCTCCTTCTCGCAGGTCTGTACGAACCAACAGAAGGCAAAATTCTTATAAATGGAGAAGATATAAAGGATTCTCAGATAGACTATAAAAAGCTAATCTCAGCAGTATTTCAAGATTCAAATCTTTTGCCCTTTTCCTTTAAAGAAAATATCCTAATGACGACTTGGGATAGAAACATAGATGATATCTACAAAATGACCCACCTTGATGAAATTATAAATAAATACGAGAAAAAAGATAAGCAAACTCTTTTAAGAATTTTAGACAATGACGGGGTCGACTTGTCTGGGGGTCAAAAGCAAAGGCTATTTTTAGCTCGTGCTATTGCAAAATCTAAGGCCAAACTTTTAATCCTAGATGAGCCAACAGCCCAACTTGATGCCCTAAATGAAAGAGAGCTTTATATGCTATATGATGATTTGACAAAAGATAAGTCTTCGATTTTTATCTCCCACAGGCTGGCATCGACTAAGTTTTGTGATAGGATAATTTATCTTAAAGACGGGAAGATTCTCGCAAATGGGACTCATGATGAATTAATGAAGGCGTGCGAAGATTATAAAGACCTCTATAAGCTCCAGGCAAAAAATTACAAGGAGGTCCTATGAAAAATATAATAAAACTTTTTAAAGAAATAGACAAGATTCATAAAGCTTTCACCCTTAGGGTAATTATCACAAACCTTGTTCTGGGATTATTGCCACTTATAAATATTTTTGCTCCAAAACTAATAATAGATGAGCTTATGGGAGCTAAAAGAATTTCCTACTGCCTAGGTTTTGGTCTTTTGCTTATAGGTCTAGGTTTTTTCAAAGAAGTAACCCATAGATGGCTAAACAATTATCTAACTCTCACCTTTGGAGATATGTCAGATAAACTTACTTTCAAGATTGCAAAAAAATCCCTAAGGCTACCCATAGAAAAATCCGACTCCAAGGAAATCCAGGATATGATGGAACAAGCCCACTATGCAGTTTGGGAAATGTTCACCCTCTATGACATAATAGTTTTGGTAATATCAGCAGTTATTACTGGAATTTTATCTTTGGGAATATTGGTAAAATTAAATCCAGCCATCATTATTCTTTTAGTTTTACTAGTTTTGATCAATAAAAAAATAGTAACATTAATTAAAGAAAATGAATTAAAATACCAGGAAAATAATATTTCTGATATGAGGTCTTATAGGTTTTTTGCTAACTTTGCAGCAGATCTAAGATATTTTAAAGATTTAGAAATCTATGACGGTCAGGACCTGGTTTTAGAAAAAGCAGAATACTACCAACAAGAAATGATTGATTCTTCAACCGACTACTTCAATAAAAACGGAATCTACACTGGAATAATGAATGTGAGCGCTAATGGCTCGATTATCCTAACTTTAATTTACCTCACCTACAAACTAATCGATAAGACAATTAGCCTTGCAAACTTTACCATGTATTTTTCCTCCCTAATCCAAGTAATAAATGCAACCAACCTAATCCAGCAAAACTACGCCAAGGTTATTTCTGTAAATGCTCAATTAGAAGTATTTTTTAACTTCCTTGAAATGGAAGAAGGCCTCCTTGATAAGGGAGAAATCACCGATTTTGATACAAATGAGATTAGGATTAGATTTGAAAATGTATCATTTAAGTATCCAGCAAGTGAATCTTACGTCCTAAAGGACGCTTCATTTGAGATAGGAAATGGAGAAACCATAGCCCTAGTAGGCAAAAATGGAGCTGGTAAATCTACCATAGTCAAGCTCTTGTGCAAGTTTTACGAACCAACAGAGGGAGCCATCTACCTAAATGATATAGATATAGCTAAGATTTCGACAAAGAAATACTATGAGATTCTTTCACCTACCTTCCAGGACTTTAGGCTCTTTCCCTTTAGGATTAGCGAAAATATCACAAGTAAACTAAAGGATGATATAGGAAAAGACGACTACAAAAAAATGGATACGGACTTTGACCTTCTTAATCTATCAAACTGGGTTGATAAGCAAGTAGAAAAGGAAGATACTTTCCTAACTTATCTTTTCTCAGATAAGTCTGTCGAGCCATCAGGTGGTATTGGTCAAAAACTTGCCCTTGCCCGATCAATCTTCCATGAGGGGAAATTTTTCATAATGGATGAACCAACCAGCGCCCTAGACCCAAGAAGTGAAGAGGAAATCTTTGAAAATATGCTAAAAATCTCCAAAGGTCAAACTTCCCTCTTCATCTCCCACAGGCTATCATCTACCAAGTATGCAGATAGGATTATAGTTTGTGATGATGGGAAAATCACTGAAAATGGTAGCCACGAGGAGCTTATGAAGGAAGATGGACTCTACAAGGAGATGTTCGAAAGTCAGGCTAGTTTGTATGCCTAGATGAAATTTACGGCAAAGACTTAAAAATTCCATATAAAGGCACAAAAAGAGGTCAGCTTAACTGACCTCTAATTTTTTTACTCTTCGTCTTCTTTTTTAGATTTAAGAAGTGAAAGACCTGCGCCTGCTGAAATTAATGCTAGGAGTGGAGATACGAGTGCTTCTACACCTGTCTTAACATTAGGGTTGGCGTTTTTATTAGCACTTGCTTCTGCCTTATTTGCTTTTTTATCAGCACTTGCTTCTGCCTTATTCGCTTTTTTATTAGCTTCTGCTTTAGGAGCTTCTTTTGGAGTTTCTTTCTCTTTTGAGTTTCTTTCTCTTTTGGAGTTTCTTTCTCTTCTACTTTGCCAGCTTCTTTGGCTATCTTTTTGTAAACGTGAGCTGTGTCTCCATCTTTAGTTTTTACTGTTCCTACAAATTCATATCCTTCTGGATCTTTACCTTTTTCAACACTTCCATTCTTTGGATCCTTTAATTGATTTCCATTTTCATCTACCCAAATAGTTGTGTTATTTTCTATTGGCTTAGATGGTTGGTCTGGAATAGATGGGATTGATGGTGTTGGTGTTGGAGGAGTTTCTTCTTTCTTCTTGTAAATGTGTTTGA
>NZ_GG666295.1:463879-469367 GCF_000159095.1 Anaerococcus tetradius ATCC 35098
AACTATCTTCTTGTAGACATTTGTTACATCTCCTGTTTCTTTGTCAACTATAGTTGTTACAAATACATAGTCTTTGATGTCATCACCATTATCGTCTGGGTGTTGTCCAGCTTCTTTAGTTTTAAGAACTTCACCAGTTTTCTCTTCTAGCCATTTTGTTACTATCTTGTGGTAAACATGTCTACGAAGTTTGTCGCCATCTTTTGTTCTTAGATATGTGTAACCTTCTGGATCTTTTCCTTTTTCCTCGGTTCCTTCTTTAGGGTCTTTTACTGGATTTCCATCTTCATCTTCCCAAACAGTTTTTGGTTTAACAACTTTCTTGTAGACGTGGGTAACATTTCCATTTTTATCTGTTCTTGTCTTTACAAATTCATAGTCTTTAATAGTTTTCTTTTCTTTTACTCCATTTTCTGTTGGATTACCCTCAATTTCATCCCCACCTTCATCAACATAAGAAGTTGTTCTTTGACGATATACATTTAAAACATCGCCAGTTTTCTTGTCTTCTTTTGTCATTACAAGATAATAATCTTTAATGTCATCGCCTTCATTGTCTGGATGAGCTCCATCTTCTTGAGGTTTTAGTGGATCATTTTTACCATCTTCTACCCAGTTTGTTACAATCTTGTGGTAGGTGTGGGTATTTTTCCAACCACCGTCAGGTAGTTGTTCTTTTTCTTTAGATTTTACAAATTTATAGCCTTCTGGATCTTTTCCTTTTTCTTTTAATCCATCTTCAGGGTTTTTAATTTGCTTTCCATCTTCATCAACCCAAACTGTAAATGGTGGAACTATCTTCTTGTAGATATTTGTTACATCTCCTGTGTCCGGATTAACTGTTGTACGTACAAGACCATAATCTGGTATATCCCATACGCCATCATCATCTGGGTGAGCTCCGTCTTCTGGATCTTTTAGTGTATTATTTTTTTCCATTTCAACCCAATAAGTCTTGATTTTGTGGTAATAATTGGTTATGTCGCCTGTGTCTGGATCAGTATCTGTTCTAATCCATTTATAATTTTCTATATCATTTCCATCAGTATCTGGTTTTTCTCCAACTTCTTGAGTTCTTAGAACTGTTCCTTTATGGTCTTCCTTCCAATTTGTGACTATCTTGTGGTAGATATTTGTTACATCACCAGTTTTATTATCAACCTTAGTCCTTAGATATTTGTATTCTGCAATGTCGTTTCCATCTGTATCTGGTTTTGCACCTTCTTGTGAATCTTGAAGTGGTTTTTCAGTTTTATCTTCTATCCAGTTAGTAACTATCTTGTGATAGTGGTGAATACGTGTCTTTGTACCATTCTCATCAATTTCGGTAGTTTTTGTAAACTTATAGCCTTCTGGATCGTCTCCTCTTTCTTTTAAATCTTTTTCTGGCTGTTTGATACGGTTGCCTTCATCATCTACCCATGCTGTGTAGTTTACATCTATTTTCTTGTAGATATTTGTTACATCACCATTATCTGGATTTGTTTCTGTTCTTACTAATTTATATTCTGGTATATCCCATATATTATCATCATCTGGTTTTGAACCATCTTCTGGGCCTCTGAGAACTTTATTAGTATTTTCTTCTATCCATTTTGTTATAATCTTGTGGTAGATATTTGTTACATCGCCAGTTTTTTGGTCAGTTAGGTCTTTTACTTTATGATAGTCTTTGATGTCATCGCCTTCGGTATCTGGTTTTGCTCCATCTTCTTTTGTTTTTAAAACTTTACCCGTATTTTCTTCAACCCAGTTTGTAATTATCTTGTGGTATATATGGGTATTTTTGGTTGAACCGTCTTTTTGTTTTTCGTTTTCTTTTGACTCAACGAAAGTATAGCCTGCTGGAGTATCGCCCTTTTCTTTTAGACCATTTTCAACATTTTTTACATCATTTCCTTCTTCGTCTATCCAAACAGTGTGGTTTGGTTGGATTTTTCTATAGTAGTAGGTTACAACGTCTTTTTTGCCTGCACGGAAATTGCTTGTAATTTTATTACCAAATTCATCCGCTACAGCTCCATCTGGTCTATCTACCTTGTAAATTTCATATCCAGGCCTATCTTTTTTTTCAGTAGTATATGTTTGTTGTGTATTTCCAGAACTGTAATTTTCTGGATCTGATGCATAATCTGTAGTCTTTACAGTTCCATCTTCATTTAATGTTTGGTAAACGTGGAACTCCATAAATTTACCTATATCTGCTTTTGGTGCAGATTTAGCACTAGTTAAGGATACGTTAGAAGAGTGGGTAGCTGTTTCATATGGTTTAGTAGGGTCAGCTATTACCTTACTTGTAATTTGTACAAACTTCTTAGAATCATATTTTCCCTTGTATTTAACAACATAGGTATCTGTTGAGCCTTCATTTTTAAATTTAATTTTAAGACCATCCTCAATAGGAATTATTTCTTTTGTGTATTCACTGGTAGCCAATTCTTCAAGATTTGCATCGCTTGCATCAACATCAAAACTACTATTTAATTTATTAGGGTCTTTTACCCTATAGACCTTAACACTATCAAGAACTTCTTGGTCAAATACTGCCTTTGATTCTGTTATTTTACCATAGGCTTCTGCCTTATCGTCATTTTTAAAGGTTAGTTCTGTACCATGTTGTGTTTTACCAGCATAGTTTACATAGTAAGTTTCTTCATAATGTCCATTTTTACTATCAAGTTCATTAATTTTACCAACACCATTACTATCTATATTAGCGTCGCCTTCTTTTAGTTCAAGACTGTAGTCTACATTTACCTTATTTGCAATGTTATGACTTCCTAATTTTGCAAATATATCTACATCTGGTGTTGAATTTGGTACTCTCTTAGGATCGATATATAAAACTTCATTTATATCTTGATGGAATTTTCCGTATTTTTCTGCCTCTTTAGTAAATACGTATTTGAAGGTATTAGATATTGGATCATAGATACCCTTGGCTACTACATCATTACCTACATATAGGTATGGGTCATAGACAACATCCTTGCTTGTAGCTCCATAACCATTAAGGGAATCAGAAAGTTTTACTTCGAAATAATCTCCTTCTTTAACTGTAGCAGGTACATCGAAACTTATATCCAATCCGACATCTTGGCCTTCATTATCATTTACAGGTCCTCTAAGTGGGGTAACTGTATTACCATCAGGGTTTTTTGTATTGGCACGAATCTTGGTTACTAGATTTTCTAATCTATCAGATATATCTTTACCAGTTTGTGCTTCGCCAGTAGCTTCACGATTTTCTGCTTCAGCCTTAGCTTCCTTATCCTTCTCTTCGTCTTTCTTATCTTCGGTCTTTTTGTTTTTGTCTTTCTCTTCCTTATTCTCAGTTTCTTTTGAATCTTTTTCTTCTTGTTTTTTCTCTTCTTCAGAAACTGCTTTGTCTTCCTTTTTCTCTTCAGTAGGAGCTACTTTTTCTTTTTCATCTAGCTTTGTTTCTTTATTTGAAGCAGTAGCTTCTTTTTTCTCTTCAGTTTGAGCTGGAGCTTGTTTTTTAGGCTCAGCTGTTAATGCTTGTGGTGCTTGTGCATTAGCTTTATCTTCTTCTTTTTTATTAATATCATTAGCTGTCTTGCTTGAGGAGTCATTTGCTTGTTTTAGATCAGCTTGTGTACCCCCCCCCCGTTGAATTTTCAACGTTTCCTGCTGGTTCTGCAATAGCAGGTTGGTTGACGTTGTCATCAGCATAAGCAATTTGTCCTTGTGGCATAGCTACAAATGTGATAAATCCTAGCAGACAAGATACTAAGCCAATAGATAATTTTCTAGTGGCATAACATGGCTTTCTGTTGGTGCTTTTATTTTTTTTACTCTCTACAAATTCTTTTAATTGTTGTTCATATTTCATAAATTACTCCTTAAACAGTAAGCTCATCAATATTTCCCTATATGTATCTAAAAGTTTATAACACCTCCTAATGCCTAATTATGAAAATTTCTCATTAATTGTTTAATGTATTTATCAGATACTTGGGAAATATCGATATATTTTGATATCATCTAACGTTCATTTCTTACCCACAATTTTATAATAATAAACATTTTTTTATAATCTAGAAGCCTAAGTATCATGTTTTTTTATTATTTTTTTAAATTTATCCCAAATTTTGTTGAGATTTTAAGATCTCATTAGCGAAAAAAAAAAATCAGAGCCTAGACATTTTTTAAGTAGGTGCTCTGATTTTAAGTTTTTTATTTTTTGTGGGCTAGTTTGAGTCTATTTTCTAGAAGGATTCCTGCGCTTATGTAGGCTATTAGTTCAAATCCTAGAAGTATTATTAGTCTAAGGCTAGTTATTTTAAGGTAGGCCTGAATGAGGAAACCTCCTAAGAGAAATACTAGTCCCATGGCGAAGCATATTTTTTCCATAAGATTGTTTGCATAGTACCAATTAGCCTTGTTTTTCATGGAAAGATTTGACCTGTAACCATATTTGTTATTAATTTTTTTATCCTTGACCGACCTACATACAAAGGCTGTTATTATCAAGAATGAAGGTATGAAGTAAATCACTAAATTTTTATAAAGCATAGGACCTCCTATAGGTATTTCTTGAAGACGAAGTCAAGTCCCATTACCCAAGCCATGGAGTAAAGAAATATGGAAGGGCCCTTAAACAAAAATATGATGCTTGCAAATTTCTTAAAGCTCATATCTGTAAGACCTGATAGGTAGCACAAGAAATCGTCCGGGGCTACTGGAAATAGGATAGCTAGGGCGAAGAATTTTTCGTAAGATTTATCTTTAATCTTATGGTGGTATTTATCGAAGGTCTCTCTGCCAAATATCCTTATTATAACAGACTTACCGAAGTTTCTAGCTATAAAAAAGACTAGAATCGACCCAAGACATATTGATATGTAATTGTAGATAAAACCCCAAAAAGCCCCAAATACTATAACTCCAAAGACAGTAGTTAGTCCTCCTGGTATTACTGGAAGGACAATCTGGATCAGTTGGATTATCATAAAGAAAAGGGGGGCAAGCTTGCCCTTGGATAGGATGTAGGCTCTGAAACTATCGAGGGAGTTGAAGAGTCCCTCCTTGTAGCCCCAATATCCCAAGCCCGTAAATACTACAAGGACTAGGAAGGATATTAGGTTAAAAATATTCTTTTTTAGTATGTCTTTCATAAATTCCTCTTATGTATGGTGTTTGCCTTACAATAGTACGCTTATAGGCCTTACTTGTCAATCCACTTGTAGGTAGGTTGATAAGCTTTACCTTAGTTATTATACTTTTCATGAAACAAAGTCGAATTACTTTTATTTTTCTAGTTTTTAATATTTTAACATTATAATTTGTAGAATTTATTTTTTTATGAGTCTTTTCTTATTTTATTTATTTTGAAGCTTAATAGTTTGTAAAGTTTTTACTTTTGCTGAAGGCTAATGAATGTCATAGGCCAAAGGAGCTTAGTTTTTAGATCATGGCATTTGATAATTTTTATTTTTGGAGGTCATGTTTTTATGAAAAGTCGTAA
>NZ_GG666295.1:470826-615291 GCF_000159095.1 Anaerococcus tetradius ATCC 35098
CTTAGATTACTATATTTAGAATTTTGCCTGGAACATAGATTATTTTCTTGACTTCTTTTGCCTCAATGTAGGATTTGATATTTTTATCTTCTCTTGCAGCCTTTAATGCGTCTTCCTTGTTTGCTTCCTTGCTCATCAAGACCTTACCCCTTACTTTGCCGTTGATTTGGACAGGCATTTCGAAGGAATCGAAAGATAGTTTATCTTCATCATAGCTTGGCCATGATGTTTGGTTAAGTTCGCCTTCATAGCCCATCATCTCCCACAATTCTTCGGTTATGTGAGGAGCTACTGGGTTAAGGAGGATGATATAGGTTTTAAAGTCCTTCCTAGTGATTGATCCTTTTGCCTTCATTTCGTTTAGTAGGGTCATTAGTTGGGCTATACCTGTATTAAATTTGAGGTTTTCATAGTCTTCGCTAACTTTTTTGATGGTTTGGTTTATTAGAACTTCAAGGTCTTTGCTATGTTCTTCGCCTTCTCCTACTAGGTCTTTGAGGTTAAAGACTCTTTCTAGGTATTTTCTACATCCCCTTACTCCCTCATCTGACCAGATTGCCATTGATGAGAAGTCACCCATAAACATCTCATAGCATCTTAATGTGTCTGCTCCATAGTCTCTAATGATGTCATCAGGATTTATGACATTGCCACGAGATTTACTCATCTTTTGATGGTCGCTTCCGAGTATCATACCATGGCTAGTTCTTTTCTTGTAAGGCTCTTTAGTTGGAACAACTCCTATGTCGTAGAGGAATTTGTGCCAAAATCTTGAGTAGAGTAAGTGGAGGGTTGTATGCTCCATTCCTCCATTGTACCAATCGACAGGTGAAAAATAGTTCAAGGCTTCATCACTTGCTATGGCTTCGTTGTTGTGTGGATCCATATATCTTAGGTAATACCAGCTTGATCCTGCCCATTGAGGCATGGTATCAGTTTCTCTTTTTGAAGCCTTGCCACAGATTGGACAAGTTGTATTTACGAATTCTTCTATTTCTGATAGTGGAGATTCACCAGTTGCTGTTGGCTCATAGGATTCTACTTCAGGAAGTTTTACTGGAAGTTCGCTTTCAGGAACTGGAACCCAACCGTGCTCTTCGCAATAAATCATTGGTATTGGTTCGCCCCAGTATCTTTGTCTTGAAAATACCCAGTCACGAAGCTTAAAGTTTGTCTTAGCCTTGCCGAGTCCCTTTTCTTCTACATATGCTATAGCTTTTTTCTTAGCATCGCTTGCTGATAGACCATTTAGGAAGTCAGAGTTTATAGCCTTACCCTTGTTGATGTCTGTTGTTGGTAGTTCTTCTCCTGTGTCATAGACTGGTATTATTGGCATATCGAATTTTTGGGCAAATTCAAAGTCCCTTGTATCATGAGCAGGTACAGCCATGATAGCTCCCGTACCATAGGTCATTAATACATAGTCAGATACCCAGATAGGGATTTCTTTGTTGTTTAGGGGATTGATTGCGCTTATTCCCTCAATCATTACACCAGTTTTGTCCTTGTTAAGCTCAGCTCTTTCGAAGTCGGATTTTTTCTTAGCTTCTTCTTGGTAAGCTTTAATTGCTGAAAGATTTTTAATTTCGTCCTTGTATTGGTCAAGGATTGGGTGTTCTGGACTTACTACCATGTAGGAAACTCCAAAGATGGTATCAGGTCTTGTTGTATATACTGTTAGCTTGGCATCCTTATCTTTGATTTTAAAATCAACGTCACAGCCATGACTTCTTCCTATCCAATTGATTTGGCTTGCCTTTATTCTTTCTTCGAAGTCAACTTCTTCTAGATCATCAATAAGTCTGTCGGCATAGGCTGTAATCTTGAGCATCCATTGATTTTTCATCTTATGAACTACTTCTGTACCACATCTTTCGCATTTGCCATCGACTACTTCTTCGTTGGCAAGACCGACTTGGCAGGATGGGCACCAGTTTACGGACATCTCGTTTTTGTAAGCTAGACCATGTTTATACATTTGAATGAAAATCCATTGACTCCATTTGTAGTAGTCTGGGTCAGTAGTGTTTACTTCTCTATCCCAATCAAAGGAAAAACCAATTGATTTCATTTGAGCCTTGAAGTTTTTGATATTGTCTTCTGTAACTTTTGCTGGATGAATCTTATTCTTTATAGCATAGTTTTCCGTAGGAAGACCAAAGGCATCCCAACCCATAGGATACATTACATTTTCTCCCTCAAGTCTTCTCTTGCGAGCTACAACATCAAGGGCTGTGTATGGACGTGGATGGCCAACGTGTAGGCCTTGTCCTGATGGATATGGAAATTCTACCAAGGGATAGAATTTTTTCTTATTTTTGTCTATAACTGATTTGAATGTTTTTTCTTCATCCCATTTTTTTTGCCATTTTTTCTCTATGGCATTTGGATTATATTCTACCATGATTCCTCCTAATTCTTCTCAGCAAATGCATGGACATATCTTGGGTAAGCCAAGACGTCTCTGATGTTTTTCATTCCTGTAACATACATTACAGCTCTTTCAAAGCCTAGACCGAAGCCTGAGTGAACTACAGTTCCAAATCTTCTTAGGTCGAGGTAGTTTTGGTATTCTTCTGGTTTTAGACCATTTTCTTCCATAGACTTGTAAAGCTCATCATATCTTTCTTCTCTTTGAGAACCGCCTATTAGCTCTCCAACTCCTGGAACAAGCATATCAAAGGCAGCAACGGTTTTTCCATCATCGTTTCTTTTCATATAGAAGGCCTTGATGTTTTTTGGATAGTCAGTAACAAAGACTGGGCCCTTGACTATTACTTCTGAAAGGTATCTCTCATGTTCTGTTTGAAGGTCGATTCCCCATTCTACTGGGTACTCGAATTTTTCGCCAGATTTTTGTAAGAGTTCTATGGCTTCAGTGTAGGTTAATCTCTTAAATTCTGCATCTCTTACTCTTTTTAGTCTTTCGATTAAGCCTTCATCTATCCATTTGTTGAAAAATTCCATCTCATCAGGCGCATTTTTTAGTAGGTAGTCAATGGCGTATTTAATCATATCTTCTGCTACATCCATAGCGAGATTGTAGTCAGTAAATGCCATTTCTGGCTCTAACATCCAAAATTCTGCAGCATGTCTTGGTGTATTTGATTCTTCTGCCCTAAAGGTTGGTCCAAAAGTATAGACATCGCCAAAGGCTAGGGCATAGTCTTCTGCTTCAAGTTGGCCAGAAACTGTTAGGTAAGATTTTTTGCTAAAGAAATCTTTACTAAAGTCTACACTGCCATCTTCCTTTCTTGGTGGATTGTTAGGGTCAATTGTTGTGATATTAAACATCTCACCGGCACCTTCTGCATCAGATGAGGTTACTATTGGTGGGTTTATGTAGACAAAGCCTCTTTGTTGGAAGAAGTTGTGAAGAGCGTAGGCGAGGATACTTCTTACCCTAAAGACAGCCCTATAAGTATTAGTTCTAGCCCTAAGATGAGGGATAGTTCTCATGTATTCGAGAGTTTGTCTTTGTTTTTGGATTGGGTATTTGTCTGATGATTCGCCTAAGACTTTTATTTCTTTAGCTTGGATTTCATAAGGATTTTTGCTATTTCCAGTCTTAACCAAAACTCCCCTAACCTCAAGTGATGTTGACAGAAATTGTTTATCAAGTTCATTGTAGTTACTAATATCACTTCCAACAACTATTTGTAGGTTCTTAAAGCAAGTTCCATCATTTAGTTCTATAAAGCCTACATTTTTACCAAATCTTTGGTTTCTAATCCAACCGTAAACTTTAACTTCTGTGTCAACATACTTATCTACTTCATTTAATATATCTCTAATTTTCATTATTCCCTCTCTTAATTTTTTCAAGTCTTTCTATCATTTCTTTCTCAAATCCCACTTTTTTTGGCTCATAGAACTTCTCTGCTAGAAACTCATCTGGTAAATAGTCTTGCTTGACATAGCCGTTATAATCGTGAGGATATAAATATTTATCATGGACAAAGTTTTTCGCAGCCTGATAGTGGGTGTCTTTTAGTTTGTTGGAAACTTCTTCATCCTTATTTCTCCTTACAAAATCAAGGGCCTTGTCAATGGCAAGATAAGTCGAATTACTCTTAGGAGCTGCCGCTAAGTAAGTTACTACTTGGGCAAGTATTATTCTTGCCTCTGGCATTCCAACAGCATCTATTGCCTTAAAGCATGAAGTTGCCATTATTAAGGCTTTAGGATCTGCATTAGAAATATCTTCAGCTGCAAAAATCATCATCCTTCGTGCAATAAACTTTATGTCTTCGCCAGATTCAAGCATCTTAGCAAGATAGTATA
The DNA here is from genome assembly GCF_000159095.1 of Anaerococcus tetradius ATCC 35098. Classification (GTDB taxonomy): domain Bacteria; phylum Bacillota; class Clostridia; order Tissierellales; family Peptoniphilaceae; genus Anaerococcus; species Anaerococcus tetradius. The sequence continues at coordinate 475,111 of NZ_GG666295.1, forward strand.
TTGAAGCGTCAATATCAGAGCCTCTCATAGACTTTATGAATGCGCTTGTTGTATCATAATGCCTATCACCATCTTTGTCATAAATAGCTATCTTTTTTTGAGTCGAATTTTCTATAGTTGACTTATCAATTACTATTTTACCCTCTTTCTCATCTTCTGAAAATATCGCAATTTCTAGAGCATTTAGGAGGGCTCTACAATCGCCATTTGAATACGTAATTAGGGTATTTCTAGCATCTTTACTTATGTCGATATTTTTTCTTTTGAGGATAGGATCCTTATTTAGGGCCATATCTATGAGCCTATCAAGGTCCCTATCAGAAAGGCTCTTTAGTTCAAAGACATACATCCTAGATATCAAGGCCTTATTGACTTCAAAATAAGGATTTTCAGTTGTCGCTCCTATCAAAATCAAAGTCGAATCTTCCACGAAGGGCAAAAGATAGTCCTGTTGGCTCTTGTTAAATCTGTGTATCTCGTCTATGAAGAGGATGGTCTTTTTATTTTCATAAGCTAGATTATCCTTAGCTATCTGAACCTTCTTCTTTAGGTCATTTATCCCACTAGCAACTGCTGAAATTTCTTCGAAAGCCATATTAGTCTTTTGAGAAATAATCTTAGCTAGGCTAGTCTTTCCTACTCCAGGTGGCCCATAGAAGATACAAGAGTATATCCTATCAGCCTTTATCATCCTAGTAATAATTTTTCCAGGACCTAGTAGATGGTCTTGGCCAAGGTAGGCTTCTAGATTTTTTGGCCTGAGTCGATCTGCTAGGGGAGCTTCTTTTTCTAGCTGTTTTATTCTGTTATATTCAAATAAATCCATCATAGCTCCTTATGCTTAAAAAAAGATGCTAGTCTGTAGCATCTTTTTTATCTTTTAAACTTTTAATTTCTTCATAAAAGGAATCTACATCCTTAAATTCTCTATAAACCGATGCGAATCTAACATATGCCACAGGGTCAAGTTCTTTTAATTCTTTCATGACTAATTCTCCTATGAAGGTTGAACTAATCTCTTTATTGCCTGTATGATTGATACTAGTTTCTATGTTCCTGGCTACTTTTTCTATGTCAGCCATAGTTACCGGCCTTTTTTGACAACTTTTTACAATTCCACTGATTAGTTTGGAAGGATCATAGGATTCCCTAGTTTGATCTTTTTTTACGACCATGATAGTAGAATCTTCATATCTTTCGTATGTAGAAAATCTTCTATCACAATCTTCACAAAGACGCCTACGCCTTATAGCCCTATCATCATCAGTTGACCTAGAATCTAGAACCCTAGTGTTTGTTGAATCGCAGTAGGGACACCTCATATTATTTTAAGAAGTCTGGTAAATCAAAGTCATCAAATGGATTTGATGATTTTTTCTTGCTTGCGTTTTGTCTTTGTGGTGCACTTAATGTTTCTCTATTTCTGCTTGGAGCAGGGCTTACTCTTCTACTAGAAGCATTATTATCAAAACCTGTCGCAATAACTGTAATCTTGATATCATCACCTAGGGATTCATCACTTCCAACACCAAAGATAATATTTGCATCAGAGTCAATGTTTTCTCTAATTAATTCAGCAGCTTCATTAGCTTCCATTAAACCTACTTCTGCTGCAGTTACATTAAGAAGAACTGCATTTGCTCCGTCAATGCTTGTTTCAAGAAGTGGAGAGTTAATAGCAGCCTTGGCAGCATCAACAGCTCTATTTTCGCCATTAGCCCTACCAATACCCATGTGAGCTATACCTTGATCAGACATAATTGATTCAACATCCGCAAAGTCAAGGTTGATAACATTAGGTACAGCTATAAGTTCTGATATACCACTTACGGCATCCATTAGGACTTGATCTGCCATCTTGAAGGCATCAACCATGGATGTTCTTTTTTCTACGATTTGTAAAAGTTTGTCATTTGGAATTGTAATAAGGGTATCGACGTTTTCTTTAAGTTTTTCTATACCACTTTCAGCTTGATTTTGTCTTTTTCTTCCTTCGAAAGTAAATGGCTTAGTAACAACACCTACTGTTAAAATCTCCATCTCTTTTGCGACTTTTGCAACAACTGGAGCAGCACCTGTACCTGTTCCACCACCCATACCAGCAGTAATAAAGATCATATCCGCACCTTTGATTGCTTCTGATATTTCATTTTTAGATTCTTCTGCAGCTTTTTCTCCTACTTCAGGATTAGCACCTGCACCAAGACCTCTTGTTAGTTTCTCACCAATTTGAAGTCTTACGTCCGCATTAGATTCTTGTAGTGTTTGAAGATCAGTGTTTAATGCTAAAAACTCTACTCCTGATAGTCCGCCTTCTCTCATTCGGCTGATAGCATTGTTTCCACCGCCACCAACTCCAATGACTTTAATCTTAGCTAAAGCGCTGTTATCCATATCCATGTTAATGTTTGCCATACTTTCCCCCATTTAATTTCTAATAAGTTATTTTATATTAAGAACCTTGGTTTATTTCAACCACTGGGTTTTTCCCATCTTTTAAGTTAATGGAAGAAACGTCGAGGTTCTTACTTTCTATATCCTTTAATATTGACTCAAGCAATTTTATCTTGTATGAGCTGTCTTTTAAATCGCCAAAATCAACTTTCATATCTTTTATCATTATACCAATGTGAGCCTTGTTTTCAAAATTTAATTGACTTATCAAATCGGCATAGGATGATGCGTTAATTTTTTTAATAAATTCTAATATATTATAGTCTTTGGTGAAATCTTCCTTTGGATTTTCCTCATAATCATCAAGCTTGATTTTGATAAGAGAATTTTCTATATTTTTCGAAATATTTTCTTTATCCAAGACCTGTCCATGGTTTGAAATGTAAGTTATTTTATCGCCATCTTCTATGAAAAATCTAGGATATACTTCGCTAATGTTAATGTTTATTATTTTTGGAAATACTTTTTTGATTTTTGCTTCTGCTATCATATCATTTTTCAGAAGCTTCTTTTCGTTTTTCTTGCTATTATAGGTTAGGATGTTCTTTCCTATTGGATTAGATATGTATGAAATGACATCCGTATCTTTTAGCCTTTCGTTGCCATTTACATATATTTGTGAAACCTGTAAGTAGGGGTGGTTAAAGGCCCTTACTAGAAATATCAAGAGGGCTAAGATACACAAAAATCCCACAAATCTTTTATTAAAAACCTTGCCATCTTCGCCTTTTCTATTTTTAGCTAACTTTGGACTATTTTCTTTTTTTAATCTCCTTCTAGCTTGCCTTTTATTTTGCATCTTTTATCAACCCTTTTATAATTTCATAAATCTTATCAGAAGCATCCTCATCGGACAAGGCCTTAGCCCTTGATCCCATTTCTTCTAGCCTAGCCTTATCATTTATGATTTCTTTGATTTTCTCATCCAAGATATCAGCACTAAGGTCTTTTTCTAAGATCATAATGGATGCCTTGTTGTCCACATAGGTTTGTGCATTAAATTGTTGGTGGTTTTCAGTAGTGTATGATTTTGGTATAAGTATTGAAGCCTTGCCAACTGCAGAAATTTCCGATAGGCTCATAGCACCGGATGATGCTATAACTAAATCACTTACTGCATAAAAAAGGTCAATGTTATCAATATATGCAAAAACTTTTAGGTAAGGACTCTCAATTGCTTCTTTTAGGAAGTCCTCGTAATTTTTCTTACCTGTTTGATGGATTAGATAGTAAGAGCCATCAAGCTTTGCCGATAAGTCTTTTACAGCTTCATTCATATAGTAAGATCCATTTGACCCACCAAAGGAAAATACTACTGGTCTATCCTTCTTAATGCCCAAATCATCCAAATCTTTGTCTGTATAAGTTAAAGAAAAGCTAGTTCTGACAGGGTTACCTGTAACTACTATGTTTTCTTGGTATTTGAAATGTTTTTTGGCTTCCTTGTAAGATATTAGTACCTTGTCTACCTTGTTGGATAGAAACTTAGATGCCATACCTGGATAGGAGTTGGACTCGTGAACTAGGCTTGGAATATGGGCCTTACTTGCTTGGTATAAAATAGGTGCACAAACATAGCCTCCAGTCCCAATTACTAGGTCTGGCTTTAGTTCTCTTATGATTTTTTTAGCCTTCCTGAAACCTTCAAGGTTTTTTATTATAGCCCTAAACAATTTTTTGTTAAGTCTTCTAGGTATGCCCATAGCTGGTAGGTCTATAAATTCATAGCCGTATTTGTGGGCTATGGATTCCTCTGGACCTCCCTTTATTCCAACATAGTAAATTTTCACATCTTTTATTTCTTTTTCGAGCTTTTGACCTATGGCTATGGCTGGATATATGTGTCCGCCAGTTCCGCCACCAGAAATAATTACTTTCATCTTTTATCCTTTATATTTACGAACTTTTTCTTTAAAGTCCTTGCCCCTTAGTTCAAAATTCTTATACATACCCCAAGAAGCACTTGCTGGAGATAGGAGGATAACATCACCCTCTTTTGCATTTTCAAAACAGATTCTTATGGCATCTTCCATATCTTCTGCCTCCTTGTAGGCTACTTGGTAGTTTTCGCACAATTTTTTTAGTTTATCTTTGGTTTGACCCATTATTACCATGAGCTTGCCATTTTTCTTGAAGCTTTTTACATAGTCGGTGTAGTCTATGTGCTTATCATAGCCACCTGCAATGATTATCAATGGTTCAGTAAAAGATTCTATAGCCTTGATGGAGCTGTCGACATTTGTTCCTTTTGAGTCATTATAAATCTTTACTTTCCTTATGGTATCTACATATTCTAGCCTATGTTCAATGGCTTTAAAGCTCCTTAGGCCTTTTATTATATCTTGGATTTTGATGCCAAAAAGATAGGTTGACAACAAAGCAACCATTATATTTTCATAATTGTGGCTACCTATTACTGATAATTCGTCAACATCAATTACTTTTATTTCTTCCTTATCCTTTAGATATATGGCCCCGTCTTTGAGGTAGGCTCCTCTTTCAACTTCATTTTTTGATGAAAATTCATAAACTTGGGCCTTGTAGTCTTTTTTGTGGTCTTGGAGGATTTTATCCTCGTGATTTATTATCAAAAAGTCATTTTCATCTTGATTTTTTGTAATGTTTAGTTTGGAATTTATATAATCCTCAAAAGAACCATGCCAGTCTATGTGATCTTCTGTGATATTTGTAATGCAAGCTATATGAGGATGGTAAGTTTTTGTATCGTGAAGCTGAAAGCTTGATAATTCACAAGCAAAAAATGCATCTTTGTTGTTATACATTTGCCATAAAATTCCCTCTCCGATATTTCCAACCGCAATAGATTTGATACATGCTTCATTTACTATGTGATTGACCATGGAAGTGGATGAGGTTTTACCATTAGTTCCTGTAATTGAGATTATTTTTGCCTGAGGATAGAGCCTGTAAGATAGTTCTATGTCAGAAATTATCTCATATTTTTTGCTAAGTCTACGCACAAGTTCATCTCTTGGTGGGATTCCTGGACTTTTTACTACAAAATCATAGTCAATCTTATCAATTTCACAATCAGAAATAGGGCTATACTTATAGCCCTCTAAATTTTTATCATCTTTTTTATTTTTGTCATAAGTATAGACTAGGTAGCCCTCTTTAGCAAGGGTTTTAACTGCTGATATTCCTGTTAGGCCTAGCCCATAAACTAATACTTTCTTCATCTCAATGCCGCCAATGTTATCATACAAAATATTACTGATACTACAGTGAATCCTTCTACTATTTTTTGTTCCTTATATCCCTTGAGTTCAAAATGATGGTGGATAGGGGTCATAAGAAATACCCTTTTCTTATTCCTATACCTATAACTTGTTACTTGGATTATTACTGAAAGGGTCTCCAAGACATATATTCCTCCAAAGATAACTAGATATATAGGTATCTTTAGGTTAATGGCTAGGGCAACTACTGCTCCTCCAATCGCCATAGATCCTGTATCACCCATAAAGACTGCCGCAGGATTTGAGTTAAAGATTAAAAATCCTAGAAGAGATCCAAGCATTATATAAGAAAATACTGCATTGGATGTGTTCTTGCCAATAATCGCAAGACTTATAAAAACTGGTAGGGATACACTTGCGAGTAATCCATCAAGACCATCTGTAAGATTTGTGGCATTAGTTGTTCCAACTATTATGAAAATCATCAAAGCAATACCCAAGATACCGAGATTTATCCTTGTGTTTGTGAATGGAATCAATAGGCTAGCTATACTATCTTTATCATTTACATAAGCTAAAATTGAAATTATTACAGCTAAGCCAAATTGCAAGACGATTTTCCCCCTAGGGCTTAGTCCTTCGGATTGTTTCAAAACAAGTTTTCTAAAATCATCTATAAATCCTATAGCTCCAAAGCCTATGGTTGATAAGAGTAAAATCCAAGTATCCAAGGATTTTAGGGGAAGAAATATCAGAGCTAGTATGAGTGAGCTTATAATAAAAATTATGCCTCCCATTGTTGGAGTACCAGCCTTAGATAAATGGCTTTTTGGTCCAACTTCTCTGATATTTTGTCCAATCTTATGTTTCTTGAGCTCGGGTAGGATAATCAGTCCAAGACCGATACTTAAAAAAATACTAATTACTATTAATAAATAAATATTCATGCTTAATTCCTATCTACATTTAATTTGACAGTGTTATTATCATCCTTATAAACCATGCCCAATTCTTCTAGGGCATATCTTTGGATTCTGTTAATATCTATTGCATTTTCAAGCTTTTGACTTAACCTATCCCTTTGGAGTTCATAGGAGTTAACATCTGCCTGTAATGTATTATACTCAAATCTTTTAGCCTTCAAGTTATTTCTCTTAATTAATGTTATAGATGCTAAGCTTAGTACAAAAATTACTGTAAGTGTAGATAAGACTATTTTAACCTTCCTGTCTCTTTGCTTGAGATTTTCTATCTTTCTAAGCTTGATAGCTTTCCTATCATCTTTTACCCTTAGCCTTTTTCTCTTGTAATTATCATTTTTATATCTTATGCTAGTTAATCTTTCTTCCATGGCTATATCCTTTCCCCTACTCTAAGTTTTGCAGGCTTAGAGCGGGAGTTCATCTTTAGCTCTTTCATAGTAGCTGTTATAGGTTTTCTTGTAATCACTTTAATTTTCGCCTTATGATTGCAAACGCAAACTGGAAGTTCTGGTGGGCAGATACAAGAAGTCGCCAAGTCTTTAAATTTGTTTTTGACTATCCTATCTTCTAGGGAATGAAAGCTTATTATCGCTATTCTTCCTCCAACTTTTAGGTGGTCGACTACTGTTTCTATGGTATTTTCTAGCACTTCTAGTTCTCTATTAACTTCAATTCTTAGGGCTTGAAATACTCTTTTTTCAGGATGAGTTTCATTAGATTTTATGGATTTTCTAATGATATCACGAAGCTTTATGGTCGAATCTATTCTTCCTTCGCTTCTTTGCTTGATAATATTTCTTGCAACGGACTTTGAGAATCTTTCCTCACCATATTCAAAAAATATTCTCTCTAGCTCATCCTGAGAGTATTCATTGACTACTATTTCTGCTGTTAACTCATTATCTTGGTTCATTCTCATATCCAAAGGGCCGTCTTTCATATATGAAAAGCCCCTTTCCGCATTGTCAATTTGATATGAACTAACGCCAATGTCCATCAAAGCCCCATCTATTAAATCAAGGCCAAGATTTGCTAGAACTTCTTCAAATTTTTCGAAGTTACTATTAATAAAAGTAACATTAGAAAAGTCCTTTAGATTCTCCTTGGCCGCTTCAATGGCTTCCTTATCCTGGTCTATGGCAATAAGCCTTCCCTTATCGGATAGGTTTTCTAGAATCATCTTGGAATGGCCGCCCTTACCTAGGGTTAGGTCTACATAGACTCCGTCTTTTTTAATATTCAAATTTTTTATTGTATCGGTAGCGAGTACCGGTATATGTTCAAATTTCATATTATTCATCCATTATATCGGACAAATTCACCTCTACTTCGTCAATGTATGCTTTCCAATTTTCACTATCCCATAACTCTATGGTCTTATTATTGCCAATAATCATAGCTTCCTTGTCTATTTCGCTATAATCTCTCAGGTTTTTGTTTAGTAAAATCCTACCTTGCTTGTCAAGGCTAGTTTTTACTGTGGATGAGAAGAATAATCTCTTGATAGCACGATTCTTTTTATTTTCATTAATCATGGCATCTAATCTTTGGGATTGTTTGATAAATTCATCCTCGGTATAGATTAGCAAAGACTTTTCTGGTCCCTTGGTGATATAAAAAACATCTGTAAGTTCATCCCTAAACTCACTAGGCATCATTATTCGATTTTTCGCATCTAATTTGTGAATAAATTCTCCTAAAAACATTTCTTACCACCTTCTACCACTATCATCCACTTTATAATCATTTTATACTAAAAGCATTTTATTTGCAACAAAAAAAGCCGACATCTTGTCAGCTTCCTTATATTAGTATCAGATGATAAAAGTTCCTACTTGAATTTTACAAATCTTTCTTTCTTTTCAGTTGTTTTATTCTTATAGAAAAATGGTGGTAGATGATTCTTGTTGGCCCAAATGAACAAGCAAATTCCTAAGATAAGGTAGGCTATACTCATCAATTGTGCTGTCCTAAAGGAGCCTATATAAAGTGAATCAGTTCTAAGCCCTTCAACAAAGTATCTCAAAACACCATAGGCCATAAAATAAATAGCTGTTTGCTTGCCCTTATCCGGATTATTTTTCCTATAATTTAATAAGAATAAAAAGATGAGGACATCTCCTATTGATTCATAGAGAAAAGTCGGATGAACTTTTGTTCCATCAATGATTATTCCCCAAGGAAGGTTGGTTGGGCCACCATGGGCTTCAGAGTTTGCAAAGTTACCCCAACGACCGATGCCCTGGGCTAGGACTAGGGAAGTTACCATTACATCTGTTAAATCTAGAATAGGAATTTTTTTGCGTCTAGCATATACAAGCAAGGCTAAACTTCCAAAAAGAATTCCCCCATGGATGGCAAGACCTCCAGCTCTAAAGTTAAGGATTTGAGCTGGATTTGCTCCATAAAAGTCCCACTCAAAGATTACATACCAAAATCTAGCCCCTATAATTCCTACAGGTAGGCAAACAAAGAGTAAGTCGTAGACAAAATCTTCATCAAAACCACGCCTTACAAATTCGTTTTTAGCAAATTGACTTGCTATGAAGATACCACTTATTATAATTATGGCATACCAATAAATAGCTATGCCAAATATCCTGAAGGCTACAGGATTTATATTAAACTCCATGTCTATTCCTCGCTTGAATCATCCCAGTTGGTGTAGACTTCTTGGACATCATCGTTATCCTCGAGTGTATCAATTAATTTATTTAATTTAACTACATGCTCTTCACTTACAGAAATCATATTGTTGGCAAGATATGAAATATCCGCACTTTCTATTTTGTAGCCAGCTTCTTTTAGTTTATCATTAGCATCGTTAAAGCTTGCTACATCAGTAATAGCTTCAAAGTATTCTCCCATTTCTTTGACATCTTCACAGCCTGCTTCTAGGGCATCCATCATAAAGTCATCAAAGTCCTTGCCGTTTTTTTCTACAATGATATCTCCCTTTCTTTCGAACATGAACATTACTGATCCATCAGTTCCGAGATTACCACCGTTTTTGTCGAAGGCATGTCTTACATCTGGGGCTGTCCTATTTTTGTTATCTGTTAGACAATCAACTATTACAGCAACTCCTCCTGGACCATATCCTTCATAGATTACTCTAACAAAGTTATCAGAAGCATCATCTCCAGCAGCCTTTTTGATGGCTCTTTCTATGTTATCATTAGGCATATTATCTGCCTTAGCTTTTTCTATGGCAGTCTTTAGAGATGGGTTATAGTCTGGGTTAGTTCCTCCTTCTTTAGCAGCTACTGTTATATTTCTAGCATGCTTTGTAAAGATTTTTCCCTTCTTAGCATCTTCGCTTCCTTTTTTATTTTTAATCTTGCTCCATTTATTATGTCCTGACATATATCCTCCTCTTATTTTTCAAATAGCATAAGCGTATTTAATTTATGAATTTTTATATTGGCACTTGTAAGATTTATTAAATCATTTTCAAGTTTTTCATAATCATCGCTTCTTACATAGAGTTTAACTGTAACCTCATCTGTAAAAGTCTTATCTATTATTTTGAACTTATTTTCATTAAGGTAATTTTCTAATAAACCAAGTAGTGCATACGAATGAGTTAATTCTACTTCAAAATACTCTCTCTTACAAACTACATTAGTAGAAATTGTATCGGAAACTCCTCTAGTATAGGCTCTAACGAGCCCTCCCTTTCCAAGAAGCTTGCCACCAAAATATCTAGTAACTACAACCGCAAGGTTTCTTACCTCTTCTTTTTCCAAAACACTAAGCATGGGTAGGCCAGCCGAACCTTGGGGCTCGCCATCATCTGAGTATCTTTTTGTCTCCGGAAGAGTGTTTATAATGTAGGCATAGCAATTGTGGGTAGCTTGTTTGTGCTCTTGTCTAATTTCTTCTATAAAGCTTATAGCTTCGTCTTCACTTTCTACATATTTGGCATTAGTAATAAAAATCGACTTTTCCTCTTCGAATTGACTTTGCCTATGGCCCTCTATGGTCTTATACTTTTTCAATATATCTGTCATATTTTGCATAATCCTCATGGCTAATTTTAAGCTTCATCCTTAAACCAAGCTCGTCATATTCCCTTTCTAATATATCGTAATTAGTCATTATATAATCCATAATTTTTCCATCTGTAAAGGGGATGTGCATGCTTACTAGCTTATAATCTTCTTTTATGATTGAAACAATTTTCTCCTTTAGCCTAACTAGGTCTTGGTCTTTGTGGGCACTTATATAAATCTTTTCAGCATCCCTTTTGTAAAGGCTAACTTTAAGCTCATTTTCCACCTTATCCATCTTGTTAAAAACATAGAGGATTTCCTTATCGCCTATATCTATATCTGCTAAAGACTTCTCAATTGTTTTTAATTGATGGTCGATATTGTGGGATGAATCTATTACAATTAAGAGCATATCAGCAAATCTTACTTCATCAAGGGTCGTTAGGAAGGAATCATTAAGCTCCTTGGAAAGATTATCTATGAAACCAACTGTGTCAGTTAGGGTAACTTTGGTGTTTGAAAAATCAAGCCTCCTAGTCGATGTATCGAGAGTTGCAAAAAGCAAATCATCTGAATAGACAAACTTTTCTTCACCAAAAAGATTGAGCATGCCATTTAGGATGGTGCTCTTTCCAGCGTTGGTATAGCCCACTAGGGAAATATTATGAACATCTTTCCTAGCTTTTCTGTTTATCCTTTTAGTTTTTTCTACATCCTTTAAGGCCTTTTCCAAACTCTTTATGTCCCTAACGATAGCACGCCTATCTGTCTCAAGCATGGTTTCACCAGGACCCCTTGTTCCTATACCACCAGCCTGTCTTGACAAATAAGAAAACCACTTGTTAATCCTTGGTAGTTGGTATTTTAACTGGGCAAGCTTAATTTTAAGCCTAGACTCCCTAGTATTTGCTCTCATAGCAAAAATATCTAGGATAAGAGTTGTCCAATCAACGACGTGAAGCTTCATCTCTTCTTCTAGATTGTAAAGTTGGCTAGCTGATAATTCTACATCAAATATAACCGTATCTATATCATTTTTTTTGGCAAGGTCCATTATCTCTTCCACCTTGCCCTTACCTATATAATATCTTGGATTAACCTTTGTTATGTTTTGACTAACATAAGCAATAGTTTCTCCTCCTGCTGTATTGATTAAGGATTCTAATTCGTAAATCTTATTATCAAGATCATCATCCTTATCTAAGACATTTACTTGTATAACTTTTTGCATAAACTTCCTTTCTATCATTGATTATACGACTAATGAGTTAATTATAAAAGCGTTTGTAGATTAGCTTATCTTTGAATTTCTTATAATAATTATATTAGGTGTGGAAGTATTTACTCAAAAATGATAAAATGATAGTATCTAGAATATTAAAAAGTAATAACGGAGGCATTATGCAAAATAAAATTGCCGCTCTTGTTGGAAAAATAATACTCCTAGTAATATTATTTGTAGCTGGCCTTGGCGTAATTTTTGCTGGCATGACTGGCGGAGCCATACTCGAGGTAATGAAAACAGCTCCAAAAATTGATGCAAATAGCATAAAATATGAAATGAGTCAGAACTCAACAATAGTAGATGAAGACGGAAAAGAAGTCGATTCAATTGCTACAAGTGAATACAGACAAATAGTAGATTATAAAAAAATACCAAAGGATTTAAAAAATGCCTTTGTTGCAGTTGAAGATGAAAGATTTTATAAACATAAGGGCATTGATCCCCTATCTATTATCGGTTCAACTTTTGAAAATATAAAGGCTGGATCTATAGTAAGGGGTGGTTCTACAATTACCCAACAACTTGCAAGAAATACATATCTTTCTAACGATCAAACCTATGAAAGAAAGATTAGAGAAATATATCTTGCCCTAGAGATTGAAAAATATTTAAGCAAGGATGAAATACTCGGTGCTTATCTAAATAGGGTCTTTATGGGTCAAAATTCTTATGGAGTTCAAGCTGCCGCTAAGACTTATTTTAACAAAGATGTATCAGAACTAAATCTTGCTCAGTGCGCATCTCTTGCAGGAATTGTTCAATCACCTTCAGAAAACTCCCTCTATAAGTCTCTAAAAACTAGCGAAGTAACCGATCAAAGGGTACTCGGTGAGTTTTCCATAGATGGAAACAAGTATTCGGCTGTTTACAATGAAGCTCCCTTCAAGAGAGAAGAGTATGTTCTCGATAAGATGCTAGAGAATAAATATATAGACAAGAAACAATATGATGAGGCTAAGAATTTTGATGTAGCTAACACTATTGAGCCTGCTGAAAGGTCAAATACAGAAATCGCAAGCTATTTTAACTCCCTCCTAGAGCGTCAAGTTGTTAGTAAGCTTATGGATATTTTGAATATATCTGAAAACCAAGCCTGGGATAAGCTATACTATGGTGGTCTAAAGATAACAACTACCCTTGATTCAAAGATGCAAAATCAATTGGAAGATATTTATGCCAATTTTTCAAAATACCTTATAGGAGAAAGTCAAGCAATGGGATATGCTCCCCTTTTGAACTTATCCTATGATAATTGGGCAAATATTGTCAATTCTTCAGGTTCTCTTTTGTTTTACAAAAAAGCAAATCTACTAGATGACAACAACAATGTTCGTCTTAATTCTGAGGAAGCCTGGTATGATGATAAGGGCAACTTGATTTTATCAACTAACAAGGCCTATCTAGATCAAACAAGGTTAATCTTTAAAAACTTCTACACCCTAGACGAGAAAAACTCAAATCTTAGAACTCATAGGACAGGTCAAATAGAATTTGAGTCTAATGAGGATATATACAAGGATAAAGATGATAATATTGTCATAAGTAGCAAATATTTGAATAATAATGATAACTTACTAATAGCTAATGATGATGGAAGTTTTTCTTTTAACAAAGATTTATATGACATAGACTTAGAAGGTGTAATCCAACCTCAATCTTCCGCTGTAGTTATCGATCAAAAAACTGGTCATATCAAAGCCCTTATGGGTGGACGTGACCAAGAAGGTATGAATATTTTAGATAGGGCTTCAAGTGTACCAAGACAACCTGGTTCATCAATTAAACCAATAGCAACCTATACACCTGCCCTAGATAATGGCTTTAACTTAGCTACTGGTGTGGATGATGTTCCTTTTGAGATGCACGAGAATAATGAGCCTTGGCCTGTAAATGTCTACGGTTATTATATGGGTATTACCCCTATAAGGGATGCTATAAAGATGAGTATTAATACTATTGCTGTTTCGACCCTTAACAAGGTAGGAATAAAGACAAGTCTTGAATATCTCAAGAACTTTGGCATTATCAAAGAAAATGGCAATGACAATTTCGTTACTAAACAAGAAAATCCAGATACCAACGATGAAAACCTAGCTGCCTTAGGAGTTGGAGCTATGAGTCATGGTTTAACCAATCTCGATATGACTTCCGCTTACGCTGCCCTAGCTAATGAAGGAGAATACCAAGAGGCTTTGACCTTCTCAAAGATAACTGATTCTCAAGGAAAGGTAATATTTGACGATAAAGATATCGTAAGGCATAGGGTAACTAGTCCTGAAACTGCCTACCAAATAACATCTGCCCTCCAAACAGCTGGTCAATATTATGGCAATATCTACCTCAATGGCATAGAATATGCAACTAAAACTGGTACAACAGATGATAAGACGGATTTTTGGTGTGTAGGCTATACTCCTTATTACACTGTTGGCGTATGGATGGGTGCAGATAATCAAAATATAAGCTTAAGTGGTGATAGCATTGATAGGGCTGCCCTAATGTGGAATACCATTAATTCAAAAATACTAGAAGGTAAAGAACCTGTAAGTTTTGACGAACCAAAGGGAATTGTACGTATGCAAGTCGATACTATTAGTGGTAAGCTTCCAACAGATGCTTCAAGGGCTGATCCAAGGGGAACTGTCAAAGAAGAAATCTTTGGTCCAAACAATTATCCAAAGACTGAAGATGATATCCACCAATGGGCTAATATAGATTCTAGAAATAACCTACTTGCAAGTGATTATACGCCTAAGTTTTTAGTCCAAATAAGATCCATGATTGTTGAGAAAAACGAGTATGATCCTAATAAATTCAATGGTATCATCCCTAGAGATTGGGCTTATAGGATGCCTAAGGCTTATTCTTCCCTAGTCTATACTCCTCCAAAAGAAGACGACAAAGATAAGGATAAAGACAAGGATAAGGATAAGAAAAAAGATAAGGACTCCCAGACAGATAGCAAATCTACTAGCGATAGCTTGGAGAACTTATTAAATACAGACTTTAATCTAAAATCTAGTGGCTCTGGCAACTAGAAATGTACAAATTTTATATCAACCCTCCTTACCGGATATATGTAAGGAGGGTCTTTTATATAGAATTTTTCCACAAAAAAATCAATAAAGACTAGACTAATCATAATTGATTAATACTAGCTTTATTGATCATATAACATATACTCGTGAGTTAATAAACTACTATTTATTTTTACCTGTTATTTTATCTACTACAAATAAGAGGATTACTGCACCTATTACTGCATAAACTATTTGCATGATTAGACCAGGGTTTGCTGCATTAAATAGAGTTCTAAATAACCAGTTACCAACTCCACCACCTATTACACCGACAATGATGTTAGCGATACTACCCATTTGAGCATCTCTTCCCATAATTTTACTTGCAATCCATCCTGCTATAGCTCCTATGATAATTGAAGCTATTATTCCATAATTTCCCATAAATTCTCCTTTTAATCTACTTTAGTTACTTATTATTCATTAAGTCAAGCTTTATCACTCGCTTACATTATATTTATATCCATTTTTTTATGTTTTAAACATTTTTCTTTATAGCTGGTACAATGTTATAAGAATCTGTTGATGTGATATAATAGTAGATGAGAGGTAAAACTTATGAATGAAATTAAAATATTAATAGTAGAAGATGAAAAAACAATCTCTGATATAGTTAAGAATTATCTCATTAAAGATAATTATGTAGTTTTTCAAGCCTATGACGGGAAAGAAGCCCTAGAAATTTTTGATAAGGAAGAAATCGACCTAGTTATTCTTGATCTCATGCTTCCAAAGCTATCAGGTGAAGAAGTCCTAAAGAATATTAGAAATAAGTCCAAGGTCCCTGTAATAATTACTTCTGCCAAGGTAGAAGAGTTTGATAGGATAAATGGTCTAAGGCTTGGAGCTGATGATTATGTAACTAAGCCTTTTTCTAACAAGGAGCTTGTAGAAAGAGTTAAGGCTGTTCTTCGTAGGATTGAAAAATACAATATACCAAGGGCTGATATTATAAAGACTAACGATGGTAGGCTCCTAATGGATCTTAAATACAATATTTTCCTAAAAGATGGAGAGGAAGTCTCTCTTACCAAAAATGAGTTTTCAATTATTAGGACCTTATTTTCTAATCCCAACAAAATTTTTACTAGGGATGAGATTATTGAACTTACCTTTGGTCTTGATTATGATGCTTATGATAGGGCTATAGATACCCATATCAAAAATATCAGACAAAAAATCGAAGACAACCCTAAAAAACCACAATATATAAAGACAATTTATGGTATGGGCTACAAATCCGGTGGTGTAGATGACATCATTAAGGAATAAGTTAATTAAAAACTTTATTGCAGGCGTTCTTTCTTGCATCCTAATCTATTCTATCCTAATTACCCTTTTGGTAACTTTTAGATATTCTGATATGTTAAAAATAATAGATGACAAGAAGCCAAATCTTATAAGTGAATGGTTTATCAGGCTTAACAACGATGAAAATATTTCATCAAATATGATGTGGGACTATCTGGAAGATTTAAGCAAGCAACAAAATGTAAATATAAAATATTTTGACCAAAATGGCAATTTGGTTAAGTATATAAAGGCGATAGATAAGGATAGTGGCGAGAATATCAAAAGTAAGACCTACAAGGTCTTTAATGCAGAGAAAAAACAAGAAGCTGGAAAAATTGCAGTCGAATATTCTGTTGACTATACCACCTTCAACCGTCTCCAAGATGATTTTAGACATGCAGTGATTTATGCCATATCCTCTTCCCTACTGATAGGATTTTTGATTGCCATAATTCTTTCTACCAATATTTCCAAGCCCATAGTTAATATTAATAACTTTACTTTGAAAATAAAGGAGGGAATTTATGGCAGTATTGACAATGAGGATAGCGATATAATAGAAATTTCAGACCTGCAAAATAATATAAACTTTCTTTCCAAGTCACTTAAAAGACAGGAGGAGATTAGAATGCGCTATGCTCAAGATATTTCCCATGAGCTTAGGACTCCCCTAACCAATTTAAAGCTCTACATAGAGGCTATAGATGATGGAGTGATGGAATTTGATCAAAGTGTTGCTAAGAGCTTAAACGGTGAGATTAATAGGCTTCAGGTCTTGATAGATGGCCTTAAAGATTCCTTCAATGAAAGTGTTGAGATGGGCAAGTTAAACCTTGAAGAGGTAAATATTTCCAGCATGCTTGAAGAAATTTCAAATGGCTTTATGGCCAATTTCTTAAATAAAAATATAAAACTTGATAAAAATTTAAAAGCCGATGTTTATATGATAACTGATAAAACTAAGCTAATGCAGGTAATCCAAAATATCCTTACTAATGCCATCAAGGCTATAGACAGGGATGGAAATATTTCTATTAAGCTAGCTGATACTAACAAGAATGTGACTATAGAAATTACTGATGATGGTATCGGTATTGATGAAGACAAGTTGGATATGATATTTGAAAGATTCTATAGGATTGACGATTCTAGAAATACAAAGACCAACGGTCTGGGTCTGGGGCTTGCTATTACTAAGAATTTCGTGGAAGCCTTAAATGGCAAAATCATTGTTAAGAGTAAGTTGAATGAAGGAACGAGTTTTTCCCTTATCTTTAAAAAATAAGGGCGGTGAAATATGAGAATAAATAACAGAAAAAGAAAGACTTCCAAAAAGAAAAGTGAAATAAGGATAGTTAAGAGAAGGGATACTAGGAAAAAACCCTTGATGAGAAAGGCTAGACTTCGTAGAAAAAGAATCTATCAAAGAAGAAGGAGGATTCTTGCCATACTTGCTATATTAATTATAGCTATCCCCATAACTTTATTAACGAAAAAGCTTAATTCTTATTCGAAGATGGGCTATCCAAAATTTAGAGATGAAGTCCTCGAAGGACTAGGAAATAATGTTCTGGTAGCAGATAGCAAGGGTAGAAGCCTAACAAGTGCAGAAAAACTTTCGGATTTTGACAAACTTGTTGAAAGCATTTCTAGATCCTATCCTATAACTAAGGAAAATAAGGCTAATTTCGATAAGTTTGTCAAAGGCAAGGATGAGTTAAGAAAAAGAGTCAAAAATTCAAAAACTGATCAAGAGTATTTTGACATTCTTAACGAGAGCGTATCCCTCTTAGAAGATAGCTCAAGCTTCATTCTAGATAAGGATAGCTACTCCAATCTCTTTAGTGCTTATAGAAACAAGAAAGATTCTAAGAAGGCAGAAATTCTCGGAGATGATCAGGCTGTGGACAGGTATAAGAGGATGATTAATAAGGAAAATGTCCAAAAAGATATAACTATTAATCATGCTGGTCCAAATCTTTTGATTGTCAAAATTCCTAGATTTAATAGAAATAAATTAGATGATGACTTAGACCTTATAGCTAAGGACCTAAACAAGGGAAATGTCGAAGCCATAGCCTTTGACCTATCAGATAATAACTCTATTGATAATTACTATGTTAATGACTTTGTAAGTTATTTCATCGACAAAGATTATGAAGAAAAGGACCTTTATTTTTATAGGTCAGCTCTTTTTGAAGAAAGCCTAGATGATATTAAGGCTAGCGAAAACAGTTCATATACTACAGCTAAGGTTAAAAACCTAGCTAGCAAATTTAATGGCGAAAGCAAAAAATTCAATACTAATGATTATCTATATTATGATGAGATAGATTTGAAAATTAAGAAGAAGGATGATTTTAGAAAAAGAAAAATCTACGTATTAACTAACGAGAATACTGCAAATCAAGCAATAAGAATGGCAGCTATCCTAAAAGATAATGGTGGCTATACCATCAAAAACGCCCTAGATGCAAAACAAAATCCCAAAGACAGGATTGACTATATGCCTCCTAATTTAATCTTGCTAGATCATTCAGGACTAATCCTATCCCTAAGGTCTAATGTAAATTTAGGTGATGATAAATTTATAACTTATGATCAAAGAATCAATTCCGAAAATCCAGATAAGGCCCTAGTAGATATAATCAAATAAATTAAGCCTGTAAGTTTTACCATAACTTACAGGCTTTTTCTATATTATTATCTGAGAATTTCTTTAGACTTATTCTCTCCGTATTTTCCAGCGAAAGCTGAAACTACTAGGGCAACAATAAGACCTAGAAAGATTAGGATTGAACCAAGGGATGCTTTCTTTGAAGCACTTTCTGCTCCTTGTTTTGCATCATCTACTTTTTCGCTTGCTTTGCTTGAAAATTTTTGTATCTCTGCGTTAGCCTTATCAATTGATTCTTCTGCTTTCTTGGAAGCATCTTGTAGGCCCTTGTAGATATTTTCTGAAACTTCACTAGCTTCTTGTTCTGTAAGACTAGAGTTTAGTGCAAGAGCCCTATCTATAGCATCCTTATCTGCTGAATTAGATATCTTTTTAGCTTTTTCTTTGAGGGATTCTGTCAAATCTTTGATTATAGCATCCTTATTTTCTGGATTTATAGCTATGTCTTTGACAGCCTTGGTAATTTCATCTCTTGATTCTTGTAGTTGACCTTCAAGATAATCTGGTTGAAGTTCAGCAACTTCTGTATCTTTTAGGTATTTTTCAAGATTATCTTTTAATTCTTTTGTATCTACATCAGAAATTGCTCCTCCGGCTTTTTCAAGTCCTTCACTAAGGGCATCTCCTGTAATATCAGCTACTGAGCTTGTGATATTAGCAGTCGCACTTCCTATCCCTCCTAAGACTTTACCAAGAACATTACCAGATAAGCCTAAAGCAAGGGCAAGGGTATTAAAAGTTAATGTTACTAGAAGTAAAACTGTAAGTGCCCAGCTAATTGCCCCATGAAGCATTCCGGTTGATCTTGCAGCATAACCTGCTATGAAAGCTCCTGCACAAAAGGATAGTAAAAGTATTACTATAGTTAAAATTCCTGTACCGATTCCTATTCCTGCCATAGGGTTAGCCTTTGTTGGTGCAAATAAACCAAAGCCCAAGGCTGCCGTTAGTAAGCTTAAAACTGTAAATAGAGCTAAGGCTGTTACTGTTCCAGCAAAGATAGATGCCCAAGACAAATTCTTTCCTGCTTGAATAGGACTTGTTTCTTTCCTATAAACAGGCCTTTGTGGTCTTCTATTATTTTCTTCTGTCATATTTCCTCCTTATAATAACAAATGATATTCATTTATATTCGTTTTGCTCGAATATAAATGAATATTTATCAATGTCTCTTTATATCTTATACCCCTAAAATGCAAATTTAATCATTTATTCTTAAATAGCTCCTGCTCTCTTAGAATTTCAGAGACCATATCCCTGCCCTTTTGCATCTTTTTTATGTTTTTTATATCGAGGATTATGACATCCTTTTTTATAAGATCTTCCTTGCTTTTTTCTGTTAGATATGAGGAATTGATAATAAGGACTGGTCTTATCCTAGAATCAATGCCATTAATTTTTTCTATCATTTCTTTTATGAAACTTTCACTTAGATTTTTTTCGAAGTCATAGTTTTTTATTTCAATAGCAAAACGCCTATCCTTCTTTTTTGCGTACAAGTCAAATCTGTGGGACTTTTGATATTCTTCCTGGAAGGCTTCCACCTTATAGCCACATCTTCTAAAGGCCCTTGCTATAAATTCATCATTAGTAAAGTCCATGATGATTTTTTTGAGGGCCGTAAGAAGATTGGTCGGATTAATTTTAAAGACTCCCCTATATTCGATATCTTCGCCATATCTTTTGATATCAAAACCTATTACAAGCTTGTTGATTACATTAAAGTTACCATGGGCAATGGCATTTCTTACATGCCTTAATAGGGCCATAGTTTTTGTTTCATTATCATCAGCGAGAGTCATAACTAATTTTTGCTCATCAATGCTAACCCTACCCACAAAATGTTTGGCGAGCTTTTTGTGGATTACATCTGTAATAAGTATATCTTCGTCAGTCATATCCATAGACATCATTATTGCCTTAAAAATATAATCATCATATTCAGGATTTAGGAGAAGCTCATTTGTTGCTGATTGTTCGGATGAAATGTTTGGAACATACCAAAGTAACATCTTTATTGCTTCGTCCAAATCCTTGTTAAGCTTAAGGGGAATTGTGGTATGTTTTATTGAAAAATCATATTTTTCCTTGCTTTTATCTATTGCAAACTTTTTACTTATTTCCATATACTACTCCTTAGAAACTCCTCCCAAAAGATAATCTTCTAGGCCCTCTAGGTCTAATAGGTTATCTACTATATAATTTATTTTAAGCTCTTTTGGTACGAGGATCATGTACTTATTTGCCCTAAGCAAATTTTCCACAAGCTCCTCCTTAGTCATAAGATATTCTTTTATAGGTATGGATTTTATCTTTTTACTTCTCAGGATATAAAAATTTTTTCTAAGGCCAGCTCCCCTTATGCTAGAATCTTTTTCATTTACAGTAAAATTGTTTAGCTTACTCAAAGAATTGAGGCAAAGACATATGCTCCTGTTGATTTTGCTAGACCTAAATGTCCTAAGGAAATCCCCATCTTCATCAGATGAGATATAAAAACCATCTTCGTTTTTTCCAACATATAATTTATCCAAAAGTTCGTCAATCTTTTTGCTATAGGAATATTTTGTCCTATCTTTGAGTATTTCCTCCATCCTTATTCTGACTATATCGTTTATATCTTCGATAGAGTTTGATGAGAAGTTGTTAGCCTTCCCTTCTTCTGCTTTTTCTACATGGATTTTCTTTGTAGCCTTTTGGATTTTGTCAATTTGCCAAACTTGGCCTCCTAGAAATATCCTATCTCCTACTCTTATAATATTCGATGGGCAAATGCTTCCGATTTTTGACCTATCATTATAAACTGCATAGGAGTCGGTTAAGACGAATTGATTGTAGAAAGAGCCCATCTTCATAAGGCTTTCTGTCTTGATACCTGTTATATACTCACCTTCCAGCCTTTCTATGTAGGCTTCTTCTTCCATGTAAGATTTAATAGCCATAAATTCCTCATCATCTATGTCCTTAAAGACAGGAAGGCTTTTGTTTAGCTTATTAAATTCATCTAAGGCAAGACCGTTATTTTCAAGGAGGACTGAAAGAATCTGGTGGGCGAAAAGATCATAAGCTTTTCTAGAAGCTCTTAGCTTATCAAGCCTTCCTTCTTTGAATAAGCTTATTATAGCTAGGGCTTGGACTAGATCCCAAGGGCTTGTCGCTATTTGATGGAGGATTGACTTGTGGGTCTTTCGTCCAGACCTACCCAATCTTTGGGCAAGGGAAAGGGAACTAAAGCATGATTCATATTGTAAGATAGAATAAACTGAGCCTATATCGATACCAAGCTCCAGAGTGGAAGTTGCACATATTATAAACTTCTCCCTGTCCGAGTTTTTGGCAAAATCTTCGATTTCTTTCCTGCGGATTTTACTAACTGATGAATGATGGGCAAAGATGGAAAGGTCGAAGGAATTTTCCTTGGCCTTATTTTTTAATTTGACAGCCATTTCTTCTACCTTTTCCCTTGAGTTTGGAAAAACAAGCATAGATCCTTCTTTGGCAAAAGTTAAGATTTGCTCCAAAGTTTTATACCCTATTTCATCTTCTTCTATATATGAAAGGCTTGTAAGTAATTCGTTTCTTGACTTGTCGACAAGGATTTGAGTTTTTCTCTTATTATTAAAAAACCCCCTCACCAAATCATAATTCTCATCGCCCACACTTGCTGATAGGCCGATAAATCTCGGATCTTTTTGGCAGTAGGGAAGAATTCTTCCCAAAAGGCTCCTAAGTTCTCCTCCCCTATTTCCCGTAAGGAAAGAATGAATTTCGTCAACTATTATAAAGTCAAGTCCAGAAAAAAGTCTCCTCGCTTCTTTGCTTTTATTTACAAAAATCGCCTCCAAGGATTCTGGGGTTATCAAGGCTATGCCTGAAGGATTTTCCATTAGCCTATCCTTCCTAGCCTTACTTGACTCACCATGCCAACTAGTTACATTTATGGATAAGTCCTCGCACATCTTTTCTATCCTCTTAAATTGATCGTTGATTAGGGCAATTAGGGGTGAAATGTACAAAATCCTTAGACCTGTATTAAAATCATTAGCCAAGGATATGGCTGGCAAAAAGGCGGCTTCAGTTTTCCCCTGGGCAGTTGGCGCTATTAGAATCAAATTATCTTCTGATGAAAAACATTGTTTGATAGAAGCTTCTTGAATCTTACTTAGGCTAGGCCAAGCATTCTTATAAACATACTCCCTCATGGGTCTAGCTAATAGCATATAGGCGTCCATTACAAGATTAAGATGTCCTCGTCATCATCGTGATTAAGTGGATCTTTTTCCACTGGATTTAAAATGCCAGAAAATTTCTTCATAAGGATATCGTCAATTTCTAAATCCTTATTTTGTCTTTTGATATCTAATATTTCCAAGAAATCTTTGACAACAGCCCTAGGTGTTAGAAACTCCCTAGCTCCAGGTCTGTTAAGTTGTCCTTCCATATAAGTAATAATCTGTTCTTTTGTCATAATAAGGGAATCCTTGTAGTTTATATTGTAAATATTTAAAATATTTTCGAGGAGGGTAAAAATCTCCTCTTCACTCAGTGGCTTTAATATTAGAGCAGTCCTACTGGTGTTTACAAGACTTAAATCTCCCTCAGTACCGAGCCTACCACCAAGGGCTCCATAGGAGCTCATCCCCCTATTTTTGTCAAAAACTGTCGCCCTTGTAGCTGCAAAATTTACAAAAAGACCCCTAGCCTTATCGCTTTTACATTCGTTATAAATATTTAGGACTCTCTCATAATTTCTCTCACGAGTTACAGCTTGGGCAAGCTTATATAGGTTAACCGCTTCATCAAAATTAATAACAAAACCAGAATATCCAATTTCAAGAAATAGTTCCGCTAAATTCTTTAGGGCTTCGAAATAATTATCATCATTTATAATTTCACCTATGCCAAGCTCTCTTTTGGCCTCAGTTTTAGTTGAAATATCTCCCCTAATCCAACGGATAGCCTTTATCTTTAGGAGCCTATCGTCATTGATTAAGCCTTCATAATATTTGACTATGGCAGTGCCCAGAGCATATGATAGACCCACAGTCTTAAATTTTCCTAGGCAATCGAGAATTTCATTTCTAACTTCCTTTTGATAAGACCCCTTGAGCAAATTTTCCATCTGCCAAGAATTCTTTTCGCTAAGTTTGGCAAAAATTCCCATAAGCCACTCTTCAATTATTTCTTCAATTACATTTCCACTTCTCTGTGTTTTTGTCTTTAGATTATCTATTATCTCCCTATAAAGGGCTTGGGCCTTCTTGTCGGTCGCATAAAATCTTCTTTGGGGAGCAAGGTCTATGCTAGATGCTACAAAATTTTTGGAAAGGGCTAGTTGCTCGATTGTAGCAAGCATGAAAGATTTGCCAGAACCGAAGTCCCCTACCCAAAATCTAATATCGCTTGCCCCTTGACTAACCTTATCCAAAATCCCTATAATCTCTTCAACTTCCTTGTTTCTACCGACCAAGAGGTGTTCTATGCCAAAGTTAGGTACAACACCTCCTTCCAAAGATTTTATTATTACATCTGCCTGCTTAGGATTTATATTTGCCATCAACTATCTCCTTTACCATTTCTTCATAAAAGGGATCTATCCTTATATATCCATCTTCATTAATCAAAGTCTGATCTCCTGTATAATCGTACAATTGGTCATTCATATCCTTTAGGAAAGAATTAAGCATCTTGGAATTACTAAGAGCTATTGATTTTACCTCAGCTTCTGGGATTTCTCCCCTAGCTAGTAAATCCTTTAAGAATTTATGGGTGAAATCTTCTAGACCCTTATCCCCTTCTTCTTCGGCATTTTCATCTAGCCTATAAGCTTGTTTATCGACTATTTCTTCTGGGGATAAAGCTTTCTCATCTTCTTCTAAGACAAGGTCATCTCCAATAAAGTCTGTTACTATATTTACTGTTTTATTTAATTCTTTCCTAGATATCTTTAGTTTTTTGTCATCTATGTCGATTCTTTTTAACTTTTTCTTATCAAGGTCTAAAATTTTATTAATAGTTTCTAGGGATAGGTCTTTTTTTGAAATAATTTCTAGGAAGCTATCATAATTTTCTTCCAAAATTATTTTAAATAACCTACTCTGAGTAGCCATAGTTGGATTAAAATATTTGTATAGATAATAAAAGCCTATGACAAGGCTTGGCTTAAAGCTTTCCTTACTAAGGCCGTTAGCTAGTTCTTTAATCATTGCTTCATCTTTTATCTTAGCCATAAAATCAATTTGTTTAGCTACATCACAAGTCTTTATATATCTCAGCCAATCCTTGACTTTTTTAGGATTTTCCCAAAGGTAGTTTTCATAAAGCTTGCTTTTAAGGTCTGGGTCCAAATTTTTGTAAAAGACATCTAGCCTTTTTATGAAAAATTCTAATAAGTCTTCTACTCGGTTAGAAATCAAGACTTCTTCTGCTCGACTGCTATCAATATCAGCAAAAACCCAGAAGTCCTTCCTTAGCCTTTGTTCACTTATAACTAAGAGGCTATCCAATATATTCTTAGAAAGGGTGTAGGGACTTGTATATTTAATGATTTTTGTGGTATCAATGTCTTCTTGGTCAAAAGATTCTTTAAGTACACTAAGGTAGGATTCAATTAGAATATTTCTTGCTAGGTCGTTTGCCCACAAGTTATTATTTCTCTTAGTCACTTGAAGGATTAGCTTAATTTCTTTGTCAGTGAAATTCAAAGACTTTATTAAGTCCTTATAGTCTTCAAAAAAGCCTAAATTTAGCTGCTTATCCCCTGATTTTTTTCTATTCCACGCATCTAGGCCTTCCTTATTTTTGCTAATTTTTTTACCATCTAATGATATATTTATATGGGTCTTAATTTTATCATTATTAACTTTCCTCTTAAAGGACTTCTTATGATTTTTGTTATTAATATTAGAAAAATCTTCCAGTAAGCCGTCGATCAAGGAAAATATATCGTCAATTTTCATAAGCCCTCCCCTAAAGTCTTCTTCCTTTCATTATACTGCTTCAGAATTTTTTGAGAATAAAAAAATATGCAAATAAGCTCAACCTTCTTGGCACTTTCGTCTTAGTCGAGTTTATTTGCATTATAAAACTATTTTCTATGAGATAATTTCCTCTATAATTGGTCTTTTCTCAATTTTTTTGTTAGCATAGCTAAAGCAAGCGTAGAAATCGTTAAGCCAGTCATCTTCTAGTGGATAATCGTGGTGGACTAGGCAAAGGGTCTCGCCTTTTTTAACAAAATCTCCCCTTTTCTTTTTGAGGTCCAAGCCTACTGCATAATTTATTTCATCTTCTTTTTTCTTTCTACCTGCTCCTAATTTCATAGCACAAAGGCCTAGGCCTAAAGCATGGATATCTGCTAGGTAGCCTTCTTCCTTTGACTTTATTTTGCTTACATATTTTGCCTTAGGAAGTAGGTCTGGATTTTCAATTTGATTGACATTTCCCTTTTGGTAGGCTACCATTTCTTTTAATTTCTCAAAGGCTCTGCCAGAATTTATGGCATCTTCTAGGAGGCTTCTTGCTTCCTCTTTTGTCTTTGCGACTTTCGCCTGAACTAAGATAATTTCTCCTGCCCCCATACAAAGTTCCTTAAAGTCTTCTGCACCATGACCCCTAACAGTTTCTATTGCCTCTCTTACTTCGAGGGCATTGCCGATGGTATTTCCTAGAGGTTGGTTCATATCTGTGATAATTGCCATGGTGTTTCTACCAAGGGCCTTGCCTATTTTTATCATAGTTTCAGCAAGCTTTCTAGCATCTGAAACTGTCGACATGAAGGCTCCCTCGCCATATTTTACATCAAGAAGAATTGTATCTGAGCCTGAGGCGAGCTTTTTGGACATTATTGATGAAGCTATTAGAGGAATAGAATCAACTGTTGCTGTTACATCTCTTAGGGCATAGAGCTTCTTGTCGGCAGGAACGAGATGGCCAGATTGACCAACTAGGGCAAGACCTATTTCTCTTACTTGTTTGATGAAATCTTCTTGGCTAATATCTGTCCTAAAGCCTTGGATTGATTCTAGCTTATCAATAGTTCCTCCCGTATGACCCAGAGCCCTACCGCTCATCTTGGCAATTTTTACTCCGCAAGAAGCAACCATTGGACTTAGGGCAAGGGTCGTCTTATCACCTACTCCTCCAGTAGAATGTTTATCTGCCTTTATTCCTTCGATAGAAGATAAGTCCAAAACATCCCCCGACTTCATCATGGCATGGGCAAGCTTGGTCGTTTCCCTATCATTCATACCATTAAGAACTATAGCCATTAGGAGGGCTGATGTTTGGTAGTCCTTTATCGAACCATCAACCACACCATCAATCCAAAATTGAATTTCTTCATCACTCAATTCTTTTTTATCTTTTTTCTTTTCAATAATATCGACAATTCTCATAATAGCTCCTCAATTACTTAGCATTAGCAAAAATCTTATCCATTGATAGCTCAAACTCTGGCCTGTAAATATTGCCAAACTTATCAAGATGGATCATGAACATATATAATCTATAAAACTCCAGCCTAAGACTCAAATCCTTATCTTTTGGAAAATCCTCCATGTATGTTTTGTAGAAAT
Organism: Anaerococcus tetradius ATCC 35098; assembly: GCF_000159095.1. Classification (GTDB taxonomy): domain Bacteria; phylum Bacillota; class Clostridia; order Tissierellales; family Peptoniphilaceae; genus Anaerococcus; species Anaerococcus tetradius. Next base: position 502,654 of record NZ_GG666295.1, read on the forward strand.
CATCATTAAAACCAGAAAATACAGTGGATATGCCTAAATCAAACTCCCTATCCCCATAAAGTGGAGATGGATCGAAAAGATAGGCCTCGCCATGACTATCAAACATGAAATTACCTGGCCACAAATCTCCATGGACTAGGACTGGATTACTTTCGTGTTCATCCAAATACTTATTTATTATCTTTCTAAGTTTTTCATACTTAGACAAATCATCTTTGGTAAAAATTTTTTTGTCAGAAAGACTTCTGCTTAATTTATCTAATCTTTCTTCCAGGAAAACTTCCTTCCAAGTGTTCCTAAAATCGTTGGAAAAGCTAATAGCAGAGCCCTTATAAGCATATTCAAAACCAAACTTGTTTTTGGGGCTTTCGATAGCATGAATCTTTAAAACTTCTCTAGCAAGCTTACTTTGATCAGCTGGCCTTCCTTCTTCTAGGAAAGTTAAAAGCATGTAGGCTCCTTCACTGATTAAACCAAAATCTATAAGTCTTGGCGCATTGACCCCGTACTTTTCAAAAAGCTTTAGGCCCTCAATTTCACCCTGAAAGAAATTTATATCTCCATCCTTTTTTACAAGGAGAAAATATGGACCTTGGTCTGTATAAACTTTGTAGGCATCATTCACATCTCCTCCCCTCATGCTTCTTATATCATAAATTCCATCAAGGGGAAGTTCATTTACTATACTTAACAAATAATCACCTCTTATTACCATTTTACCCAAAAAAAATTATAAGGCTGATTTTTGCCAATAAAAAAAAGCCAACCGCCTAGGCTAGATTGACTTTAACATTCTTTCTTCCCATTCTAAGGTAGATTTTACCATAGATTTGAGAACCATTTTAAAGACATCGATGTCTTCTTCTTTTAAATCTTTGACTGCGTTACTTATAAAATCATCTGCAACTACGATAAGCTCATCAAGCTTCTCATAGCCTTTTTTTGAAAGAGAAATTGTCTTTTTTCTCATATCTTCGTCATCAAGTTTTCTGTCTATGAGACCATCTCTTTGCATCCTATCAAGAAGACCTGTCATGGTTGACTCTCTGATATTCATCTTTTGTGCCAACTCTTTTTGTCCAATTGCCTTAGCAAGGTTTATGTAATACATTGCTACACATTGGCTTCTTGTAACCCCATATTTTAAAACGACATTATTGAAAGAATCATTTAATGCCTTAGAAGCTTTCGTTGTTGAAAATGCTATATGCATTTCATAATCTATCATATTGCTCTCCTCACCAGATATTTTATATCTCTACAATTTGAGTAATAACTACTCAGACTTCATATTATATCAGCATTATTTTGCAAAGTAAATCATACTTACCTTGCGAAGTTTAAATTTGCTGACTAAAAATACTCTTCTTACAATAATTGTAACATATCTAATATTTATTTCAAGTCTTAGCTAAATTTATTTGATAATTTTTTATCTTAATATTATCCCCTCTAGAGAAATAACTTGTTAGAGTAAGCAAATTCATTTAGCTTATCTTGATCTCTTAATTAAGATGTCTTCATTCATAAAGCCATTATTATGAAATCTTCTATCTTAAAGTCTTCTCTTAGATTTATAATTTTTTCATCTCTTTTAGTTATCTTCCTTAGCCTTTGGTGAAATTTTTAGATCTAGAAAGAGGTCATTGTAAAGTATAGTTGTTTTTTTATCAAGAGCCTTAAAAACTTCAAGTCTATCAATCACATCATCGTCGGGATATAGGGTCTTGTTATTTCTCATAGCAGGATCAATTAAGGCTAGGGCTTTTTTGTTTGGTGTCGCATAGGAAATATATTCAGCATTTTGGGCAGCATTTTCAGCTCTTAGCATGAAGTTGATAAAGGCGTAGGCTGCCTCGGTATTCTTGCTTGTCTTTGGTATTACCATGCTATCAAACCAAATGTTTGATCCTTCCTTTGGTATAGCATAGGCCAGGTCTGGGTTTGAGTCTATAGCACTTGCTGCATCTCCAGAAAATGTGATACCAACATTAGCTTCTCCAAGAGCCATATACATCCTAATCTCATCAGCTAAAATCGCCCTTACATTTGCCATATAGCCAACTAGTTCATTACTAACTCTTACAAGCTTATCCTTATCACAGGTGTTTAAGCTTAAATTATCAGCAAGTAGACCTATACCTAGGGTTTCTCTTGCACCATCAAAGCTTAGTATCTCTCCCTTAAATTTCGGATCCCACAAGTTTTTCCAAGAAGAAAAATCCTCAGCCTTGTATTTTTTGGTGTTATAAATTATGCCAAAGCTACCCCAAAGATAGGGAATAGAGTATTCATTTTCTGGGTCATAGGCGAGATTTAAAAATCTCTTATCTATATTATCAAGACCCACGATTTTTTTGTGGTCAAGTTTTTTAAGAAGCCCCTGATCTCTCATCATCTCAACAGCATACTCACTAGGAATACAAATATCGAAATTAGTTGAGTTCTGTTTGATTTTCGCAATCATAGCCTCATTTGAATCGAAGGTTTCTGTTACAATTTTATATCCTGTCTCTTTTTCAAATTTATCTATAAGGTCTGGGTCAATATAATCTCCCCAATTGTAAAAATATAGGGTCTTATTATCGGCCGTAGCCCTAGATGATGTTAAGAAAGTCCTTAGGACTAATAGGAGGCCTATGGCACAAATACTCGTTAGAAAAAATTTATAAACTTTATTCATCAATAGCCCTCCTATCTGTAAGCTTTTTTTCTCTCTCACTTATAAAATAATATATAAGGACTAAGAAGAAGGATACTAGAAACATCAAAGTTGATAGGGCGTTTATCTCAAGAGAAATCCCTGCCCTAACCCTAGAGTAAATTTCTACAGAAAGAGTAGAAAATCCTGCTCCTGTAACGAAAAATGTTACAGCGAAGTCGTCAAGGGAATAGGTAAGAGCCATAAAAAATCCCGTAAGAACTCCTCCTGTAATATTGGGCAATATTATCTTATTTAGTATTGTAAGATCGCTTGCTCCCAAGTCTTCTGCTGCAAGAATCATAGACTCGTTTAGGGCGTAGAGTCTTGGTAGAACCATCAATACTACAATCGGTATAGAAAAGGCTATATGAGAAAGAAGGACTGTCATAAAGCCCATAGGTATCTTTAGCAAAAAAGTAAAAAGTACCAAAAAGCTTGCCCCCATCATTACATCTGGCATAACCATAAGGACGGAGTTAAAATTAAGAACTCTTTTTCTCATCCTGTCATTTTTTAGATAATAGATAGCGAGGGCTCCTATTGTGCCTATAACTGTTGCAATTAGTGAAGAAAGGAGACCTAGGATAAGGGTGTTTATGACAATAACCCAAAGTCTTGTATCCCTAAAAACTTCCCTATAATGATTAATAGAAAATCCATCAAAGGAATTCATGCTTACTCCACTGTTAAAAGAATAAAATATCAGATAGATTATAGGTAGATACAAGAGGACAAAGATAAATAATAGATATAGATTTGATATTTTAAATCCTTTTTTCATCATTTAATATCCTTTCTAGTATTAAGTATACTCATTACCACAAACATCAAGACTATTAAAACTAAACCAATGGTCGCTCCCATCCCCCAGTTTTGGGTAACTAGATAATGCTCTTCGACAGCGGTTCCAAGGGTTATAATCTTATTTCCTCCTATAATTCTAGTAATCAAGAAAAGTGATAGGGAAGGAATAAAAACTGCTTGACTTCCCGCTATTACCCCATCCATGGACAAGGGAAAGATAATCTTTGTAAAAGTCTGCCACTTACTAGCTCCCAAATCCTCACTTGCTATTAAATATTCCTTTGGTATGGAATCGAGGGCCCTAAAAATCGGAAGTATCATAAAGGGAAGCTCGACGTAGGAAGCTACCAAGACGAAAGCTGGATTAGTAAAAAGAATCCCCTGGCTTGCAAGGCCCAAAAATTTCGCAATAGTCCCCTGCTTGCTAAGCAAACCAATAAAGGCGTAAGCCTTTAATAGTAGGTTAATCCAAGTTGGTAGGGTAACTAGGAGGAGGAATATTTCCTTATTCTTGCTTGAACAAAGAAAATAGGCAAAGGGATATGCCAAAAAAAGGGTCGTTATTGTTATGAGAAAGGCTGTAAGGAAGGAATTTAGGGTCATTTTCACATAATTTCCAGATGTAAAATAGGAAATATAATTAGCAAAGGTGAAAGAGCCATATATATCAAAAAATGATTGGTATAGAAGCATGGCTATAGGAGCGATGATAAATAGAAGTATCCACAAATAATATATACTTGATAGGGCCTTGTATTTTCTATTCATCATCATCCTCCAAAGAATACATCTCTATCCTCTTATCGAAATCATCTTCTGATTCGTTAAATCTCATTACATGAATATCGCCAGGATCAATTGATATACCAATGACATCCCCCTCTTCAAATCTCTTGGTCGTATGTATTTTCCACCTAAAATTATCTTCATCAAAGCAGATTAATTCATTAAAGACCCCCCTAAACAAGACATTATCAACAGTTGCCTTAATGTCAGCATCTTTTGACTTAGAAACTTCGATATCCTCAGGTCTAATTACAACTTCTACCTTCTCGCCTTTGGCTATACCAGCATCTTCACACTCAAAGATTTTATTAGAAAATTCTACAAGATAATCATCCTTCATTACTGCATCGAGGATATTTGATTCACCAATAAATTCTGCTACATATCTATTAATCGGCTCATCATAAATATCTATAGGAGATCCAGATTGAACAATCTCACCCTTATCCATAACAAAAATTTCGTCAGATAGGGCTAGGGCTTCTTCTTGATCGTGGGTTACAAAGACGAAGGTTATGCCAAGTTCCCATTGGATATTAGAAAGAAGGACCTGCATAGATTTTCTAAGTTTCATATCGAGGGCAGATAGGGGTTCATCAAGAAGCAAAACATCCGGTCTATTAACAATAGCCCTTGCTATGGCAACTCTTTGCCTTTGTCCACCAGACATTTGCGAAATCTTCCTATTCTCAAAGCCTGAAAGATTTACCATATCCAAGGCCTTCTTTACTTCTTGTTTGATAGTTTTCTTATCAACTTTTTTTATATTTAAACCAAAGGCTACATTGTCGTAGACATTCATATGGGGAAATAGGGAATAGTTTTGAAAAACTGTATTTACCTTCCTCTTGTTGGCTGGGGTCTTGTTTACATTTTCTCCATTGATGAATACATCTCCACTGGTCTGTTCGACAAAGCCTGCTATTATATTTAAAATCGTAGTCTTGCCACAACCCGATGGCCCCAAGAGTGTATAGAATTTCCCCTTCTCTAGCTCTAGGTCTACTGTCTTTAGGACAAGTTCGTCATCATAGCTTTTTGTTACATTTCTCAAGACAACACTTTTGTTAGACATGATTTTGCTTCTCCCTCCTACTTTCTTATCATCTTATAGAAGAGTATACCATAAATTTGCACAGTTTTTATGTGGATACCTATATATTTTCCTATAAGGGCTTACTTATTTTTCTTTGCTCCTAGTTCAAATTTGACCCAAAAATTTCTATATATTATAATCAAATTAGGAATTTTTTTATTAGGAGGTACATATGACTGATATAAAAGCAAAAAAATCTATATTTAATTCCTTACTTTTCAAACTTGTTATAGCAATTATAATCGGTATATTTTTAGGAAATATTTCTAATGAAGGAATGATGCAAGTTATTTCTACAATAAAGACTATCCTAAGTAATCTTATCAATTATATAGTCCCTATCATAATCCTTGCCTTTATCACACCTGCGATTGTTTCGCTTAATGAGAGTGCTGGCAAGGTATTATCTCTAACCCTGATCATTTGCTATCTTTCATCTGTTGGAGCAGCTTTATTTTCATTTTTATCTGGTAAGATGATTATTCCTCATCTTAATATTGTAAGTGCAAGCGAAGCTGGTAGGAAGCTTCCAGAAATTCTATTTAAACTGGAGATTCCATCCATAATGCCAGTAATGACAGCACTCGTTACTTCAATACTTTTCGGTCTTGCTGTTATCTGGACTAAGTCAGAAAATTGGGCGAATTTATTGAAAGAATTTAACAATATGGTCCTAGAGATAGTTAACAGGGTAATTATAAGAATCTTACCTGTTTATATAGCATCAACTTTTGCAGAACTTAGTTATGAAGGAGTCATTCTTAGCCAATTTCCTGTCTTTATCAAGGTTATAATCTTGGTAATAATGGGTCATTATATATGGCTTGCTCTCCTTTACAGCCTTGGTGGAATTTTCTCTAAGACCAACCCTATGGAAGTCTTAAAGCACTATCCACCTGCTTATGTTACAGCCCTAGGTACTATGTCTTCTGCTGCAACCCTATCTGTTTGTCTACAGTGTTCTGCCAAAGCCAAAACCTTAGATCCAAAGATAAGGGATTTTGTAGTTTCCCTTTGTTCAAACACCCACCTTTGCGGATCTGTTCTTACTGAAACATTTTTCGTAATGATCGTAAGCCAAGTCCTTTATGGAAAACTTCCAAACACTGGAAATATGATTTTATTTATAATCCTACTTGGAATTTTTGCAATTGGTGCTCCTGGAGTTCCTGGAGGTACTGTTATGGCCTCCCTCGGTCTTATTACTTCAGTTCTTGGCTTTGATTCAACAGGAACTGCCCTAATACTTTCTATCTTTGCCCTCCAAGATTCTTTTGGTACAGCTTGCAACATAACAGGAGATGGGGCCATAGCCTTAATGGTTACAGGTCTATTAAATAAGGTACCAAAAGAGGCAAGGGTTTAGTATGACAGATTTTAAAAAAATTATAAGAGATGAGCTAATCCCTGCCACAGGTTGTACAGAGCCTATAGCTATAGCCTATGCCGCAGCCAAGGCAAGAGAAACCCTTGGAAGTAATCCAGATGAAATTATTGCTAATCTATCTAGTAATATAATAAAAAACGCCAAGGCGGTTACAGTTCCAGGAACTGATGGAAGAAAGGGAATTGAGATATCCATTGTTGCTGGAGCCTTCCTTGGCAAGGCCTCTAAGAAACTCGAAGTCCTTTCTAATATAGATAAGTCACAATTAGATAAGTGCGATAAATTTATCGAAGAAGGAAGAGTTAAGCTCAATCTAGTTAAAGATAAGGATGGAGTTTTTGTAGAGATAATTTGCAAAAATAAAACAGATAAGGCTTCAGTAGTAATTACTGCTAGCCATACCAATATCACAGAAATCAGAAAAAATGATGAGCTAATTTTTTCCAAAGAAAATAATGAAAATCAAAAGCAGGATTTGGAATTTTCTTTCGATAAGGTCTACGACTTTGCAAAAACTTGCGACTATGCAGATATAAAAGATGTCCTAGACAGGCAAATTTCTTACAACCAAGCCATAGCCTCAGCTGGTCTATCAAACGATTGGGGTGCAAATATTGGAAAATTAATCCTATCTAATAACCCATCCAACTACTACGAAAAACTTGTAGCCTTCGCTGCTGCAGGCTCTGATGCGAGAATGGACGGTTGCGAGCTACCAGTTATAATCAATTCTGGTTCGGGCAATCAAGGTATAACAACTTCAGTTCCCATAATCCTATATGCCAAAGACAAGGGTTTTTCTGATGATGACTTGTATAGGGCTTTGATTTTCTCAAATTTAATCGCTCTTTATATAAAAAATGAAATAGGCAAGCTTTCTGCTTATTGTGGAGTAGTTTCAGCCTCTGCTGCTGTTATCTCTTCAATCGCCTTCATCAACAAAGAAGATAGGAAGATAATAGAAGAAACTATAACTAACGCCCTTGCAGTAAATTCTGGTATAATCTGCGATGGTGCTAAATCATCATGTGCTATGAAAATTGCTTCAAGTCTTAGAAATGCAAGCCTTGCCTATATACAGGCTAAGACAAACAACTCCTTTAGAAGTGGAGATGGAATAGTAAAAGAAGATATAGATAAAACTATTGAAACTGTAGCAAGAATAGCCAAGTACGGGATGAAGAAGACTGACGAGGTAGTCCTAAGTGAAATGATAAATAATCATGACTACCTAAGTGATTTCGAATAAGTTTTTTTATCCTTTTGGATGATAAGAGCCTAGCAAAAAAAGACGAGCCTGACTTTAAGTCTAGCTCGTCTATTCTTAGGTTTAAAAATTAGTCAACAGCTACCATAACGTTGCTTGCCTTGATTACTGCATAAGCTTCTTTACCTTTTTCAAGACCAAGTTCTTCGATAGCGTTGTTAGTGATAGATGATGTGATGATAGTTCCGTTTCCGATGTCAATTTTAACAATTCCATTAACTGCACCCTCAACAACTTCTACTACTTTACCTTTAATTGTATTTCTTGCTGAAATTTTCATAATTTCCTCCTTATATCTTATTTTCTAATTATTATACCCTAAATCAGCCAAAAGAAAATTTTCTTTTAAAGCCTTACATGAGGCATCAAACATTTTCTGTTCCCTATCATCAATTGGCATCTCCAAGATTTTTTCTGCACCATTCTTGCCAATTACAGTAGGAACTCCTGTATAAAGACCCTCATTTTTATATTCACCCCTTAGATAGGCAGAAGCCATAAGGACTTTCTTTTCATCGAGAAGGATTGCCCTAGTGAAGGCTAATAGGCAGTTTGCTATGCCAAAATGTGTAGCTCCCTTACCCTTAATTATCCTAAAGGCCTTATCCCTAATCAAATCTCCAACCTTATCCTTATAAGTGTCGTCAATATTTTTTATAAACTTATCTATGGCTATACCATTTATGTTAGCATTAGACCAAACTGCCACAGAAGAATTGCCATGTTCTCCTATTACATAGGCATTAATATCACTTACATTGAAGCCTGTTTCTATTGCTAGATATTGGGCAAATCTTGCTGTATCGAGACTTGTTCCTGTTCCAACTATTTTTTCATAAGGGAAATCTGATACTTCCCTTACTACTCTTGCTATAACATCGACAGGATTTGTAGCTAGTAGGATTACTCCCTTATAGCCTGCTTCAACGACCTTAGGAATAGTATCTAAGACCATCTCGCTTGCAATTTTTATATCATCAAGTCTATTTTTTAGATTCTTTTGGCTGTTACCATAAGCAAGAACAACAAGGTCACAGTCTTTGCAATCTTCATAAGTTCCTCTTTTTACAATAGTAGCAGATGAAGTCAAAACTGTTGCATCCAACAAATCATTGACATCTGCAAGTTCCTTATCTTTTCTAATATCTATAATAGCAAGTTCTGTGGCAAGTCCCGAATTTATCAATGAAAAGGCATAGGAGCTTCCAACAAAACCATCACCAATTAGTACAACTTTATTTCCATTTTTCATATTCTACCACCTATAAATTTATATAATTGTTCATTAATATATAATATTTATCAAAGCAAAAGACTTGAAGGGCCAAAAACCCCCTCAAGTCTTATTGATTCTATTTGTCTGGATTCTTATATCCATCCTCAACTATTTCTTCACCCTTGCATGTATTGAATTTTTTACCATTAAATTCTTCTATACCGCAATATTCACCATTTTTTGTATTTTTTTCTTCTTCAGATTTTTTTATATCTTTCTTTTCAGTCATAATAACTTCCTTTCTTTTCTAACCACTCAATATATACCCGAAAATTTAATTTTTAATCTTCTAAAATTCCTAAAATGTCCCAATAAACCATTTCTTTTTCATCTTCATTTAAAATTTCATGGCGCATATTTTGGTAACTTTTGCTTTTGATATTTTTGTATCCTAGGGATTTGAGTAGGCTTAGGGATTTTTCTATTCCCTTAGAGCCCTTGGTTATTATATCATCCTCACCTGTTAGGTTATAGATAGGAAGATTAGGGTTTTTGACCTTGTATTTTGATTTTTGTGAAAGCTTTTTGTTAATTTCAACAAGGACTTTGGTATATCCCATAGTAAAGCTAAATATTCTTTGGGGATCCTTGTATTTCTTTTGCCTATTTTCCTCATTATAAGAAATAAAATCGAGACTCGCATCAGAATTTCCCACTAAGTGGTTAATCAGATTTGCCCTCCTATAAGCTCCTGTATAGAAGTTAACTATATTTAAGAAAAACACAAGTAGACCTGCCAAAGGATCTTGGACTGGCGTACCATTTAGGATTAATTTATCAATCATCCTATCGTATTTTTGCAAATAAACCCTAGCCGTCATAGAGCCCATAGAATGACCTAGCATATATAGGGGAAGACCGGGATATTTCAATTTTACATAGCTACTTACGAGGACAGTATCTCCTACTAGCTCGCTTGCCCTTTTCATATGGCCTTTAGGATAGGACTCACTAAGTGATCTACCATGGCCCCTGTGGTCATGTATTATAACTACATAACCCTTATCATTTAAGAATTTTGCAAAGTCCATGTAGTTTCCTCCATGCTCACTCATCCCATGAACTAATTGGACTATGCCTTTTGGCCTTTTCTTTTCTAATTCTCTTACGAAAATATCAAAACCATCAGCTCCAGTTAGGTAAAATTCTCTATAATTTTCAATAGACTTTACTTCAATTTTTTTGTAAAATTTGCTCCCATCGTCAATTGCTTCGTGGCGCTTATCCTTTATATAATAATAAAGTTGAGGCAAAAGTAAGATAATTAAAACTATTGCTATATATTTCATAAATTCCTCCTTTAAATTACAAGGCCTATAATTCAAATTCTTATTTTGTTGAGGCTACTAATGGCAAGCTCCTCCGCTTATTTTTAGGTCTTGCTTATCTTCGTATTTTATGATAGCCCTAATAGCAGCCCTTATTGCCCTTAGCATATCATCAAGATTCATTGAAGCAGTATCCTTCTTATCCAAAACTTGATCTGGAAGAAAGGGTATGTGTATAAAACCTGCCCTCATATTGCCATATTTTTTTGCCAAATAGAGGTCTTGGTACATAACATGATTACAAAGAAAGGTCCCAGCCGTATTTGAGATTGAGGCTGGTAATTTTTCTTTCCTTATCTCTTCCACAATAGCTTTAATGGGAATAGTTGCAAAATAAGCCGTATCGCCATCCTCTCTTATTTTTTCATCTATGGGCATATTTCCTTCATTATCAGAAATTTTCGCATCATCAATATTAATAGCGACCCTTTCTACGCTTATGTCACTTCTTCCACCTGCCTGACCCAGAGAAAGTATTACATCTGGTCTAACTTCCTTAATTTTTCTTTCAATGACTTCTTCAGCCTTGCCAAAAACTGTCGGTATTTCTAACTTTATTAGCTGGCATGATTCTATATTATCATCAAGACCCTTAATAACTTCTAGGGCTGGATTGATTTTTTCACCTCCAAAGGGATCAAAAGCCGTTATTAAAATTTTCATCTTTGCCTCCTATTTCTTATATTGTACTATATCTTTTATGAAAGTTATTAATTGGTATAATGAAAAAAAAGGAGGCTTTATGTTTAGTAAGATAATGTCCGGTGAGGACCTCGAAAGAAATAAAGATAATTTCGATATAATAGACGTAAGAACTAAGGAAGAATACGACGAGGGTCATGTCGAAAGCGCTATAAATATCCCCTATGATGAAATTCTAGAACATTTGGATATGATAAATAAGGATAAGCCAACCGTCCTTTATTGTAGGTCAAATTCCAGGGCTGAGATTGCAAGTCTATCCCTTAAATCAGTAGGCTTTGTCTATATCTATATAGCTGATGGAGTTAGCCTTTACGATTATAAGCTTGTAAAATAAAAGCAGCTTGAGAAATCCCTTCGTTTCTCAAGCTGTTTTTTTAATCTTCTATTATCTTTACTCTTATTGCCTGGGGCCCCCTAGGGGCTTGTTTTATTTCAAATTCCACCTTTTGACCTGCAAAGAGTTTTTTATAGTCGTCATCTGCTTCTATATCAGTATAGTGGACGAAAAGGTCATCTCCTGACCATTTGATAAATCCAAAACCTCTTTTGTTGTCAAAAAGTTTCACTTCTCCTTTATTCATCCTACTCCTTTTTTAGGGAAAAAAGTATTCTAAGACTATCATCCTTCACTTCTTCCATATCGTCCTCATCAAAAATTTCTATATCCTTAAAGCCAGCTTCTCTTGCAAATTTTAACACTTCATCTATTTCATAGACTCTTTCTTGCTGAAATTCTCTGACCCTCCTATAGGACCCATCTTCATTTTCTATGAAAAAATCAAGATGCATATCAACTAGGTCATCTTCCAAGTAATTGTCCCAAGTATAGAAAATATCTTCATACTCATAGACATAGCAGTTAGAGCCGAAAATTTCTCTCATCTTGTAGACTGAATTGATATCAAAGACCAAAAGTCCACCCTTTTTGAGGTTCCTATAAGAATTTCTCAATAATTTTTCCAAGTCCCCTTCCTCAGTAAGGTAGTTTATGGAATCAAGGAGGATAACTATAAGGTCATAGAAATTTTCATTACAGAAATCCACCATATCATAATGAATGAGATTGACATTGGCTTGGTCATATTTTTCGGCAAAGACATTAAGCATATCGCTTGATAGGTCTAGGGCGTCTATATTTTTGAAATCACCAAAGAAAAATCTGGTCAACATGCCAGAGCCTGCTGCAAGCTCTAGCATATTTTCCTTTTTTATGTGATTTTTCTCACACAATCCTTTGATATTTGAAGCATATTTTTCATATTCTATATCAAAGCTAAGTTTATCATAGATATAGGAAAATTCATCGTACATTATTTATCCTTGATTTCTTCGTAAGATGCCTTAGTTTTTTCTAGTAAGTCTTGGTAGGCTTTTAGTTTCTCACGTTCTTCGTTTACAACTGCTTCTGGTGCTTTTTCTACGAAACCCTTGTTTGAAAGCTTACCGCTTGCTCTTTTTATTTCACCTTCTAGGCGTTTGATTTCATCTTTTAGTCTTTGTCTTTCTTTTTCGTAATCAACTAATTCATCTAGGCTCATCAAAACTGAAAATTCATTGAAGACAAGTCTTACAAGGCCTTCTTCCTTGGTTGAATCATTAGCTTCTTTTGCCATAACACAAACTTCGCTTGCACTAGCGAGATTTACAAATTGGTCTTTGATTTCTTCTATAAGAGAAATATTAGCCTTATCTTCTACAAGGATAGTTAACTTTTGTTTGGTCTTTGCAGGAACATTTAGGCTAGATCTTTGATTTCTTATGGAAGTAATAGCTTCTATTACTGAGTTTACGTTGTTTTCTTCGTTTACAAAGTTAAACTCTTCCTTAAATTCTGGCCAAGCTTCTACTATTAATAGGTCCTTCTTGTTTGGAAGGGATGCGTAAATTTCTTCTGTTATGAAAGGCATAAATGGATGAAGGAGAATTAGCATATTCTTTAAAACATAAAGAAGGACTTTCTTTACATTTTTCTTAGCTTCTTTGTCATCTCCGTAAAGTCTAATCTTGGCAAATTCTATATACCAATCGCAATATTCATTCCAGATGAAGTCCTCTATCCTATCTGCTGCAAGACCTATTTCGTATTTTTCGAGATTCTTAGTAACGTCAACTATAACGTCGTTAAGTCTTTTGAGTATCCACTTATCCTCAAGCTCTAGATTTTCTCCAGTAAATTCAAGATCATCCCCATCTTCGATATTCATTAGGACAAATCTTGAAGCATTCCACAATTTGTTAGCAAAGTTTCTGCTTGCAAGGATTCTCTTTTCATCATAACGCATATCATTTCCAGGGGAGTTACCTGTAATTAGGGTAAATCTTAGGGCATCTGCTCCATATTCATTTACTACATCAATTGGGTCTACTCCGTTTCCAAGAGATTTGCTCATCTTTCTACCTTGAGAATCTCTAATAAGACCTGTAAATAAGACATGGCTAAATGGAACTTCGCCTGTGTTATAAACTGATGAGAATATCATCCTTATTACCCAGAAGAAGATTATATCATAACCTGTTACGAGTATATCTGTTGGGAAGAAATAATCATATTCTTCATTTTCATTTGGCCAGCCTAGGGTTGCAAAAGGCCAGAGGGCTGATGAGAACCATGTATCTAGGGTATCTTCATCTTGGGTTACATGGATTCCATTAAGCATACCATTTTCATCTGGCTCATCTTCTGATACAATGACTTCTCCATCATCTGTATAGAAAACAGGAAGTCTGTGTCCCCACCACAATTGACGGGAAATTGTCCAGTCCCTAATATTATTTAGCCAGTTCATGTAGGTTTTTGATAAGCTATCAGGAATTAATTTAACTTCTCCCTTGTCATAGGCTTCTATGCACATTTTTGCAAAGTCATCCATCTTAACAAACCATTGTTTAGAGATAAGAGGCTCAATTACAACATGGCTTCTTTCGGAAAAGCCGACAGCATGCTCGATTTCTTCGATTTTTACAAGTTGACCCAAATCTTCTAGGTCTTTTACCATTTCCTTACGAGCCTCGTAACGATCCATACCAGAATACTTGCCATATCCTTCTACTATGTGAGCTTTAGAATCTAATACTACACATTGACCCAGCTTGTGTCTTTCTCCTACTTCAAAGTCGTTAGGGTCGTGTGATGGAGTAATCTTAACGAGTCCTGTACCATATTCCATATCTACATAAGAATCCTCAATTAGGGGGATTTTCCTACCAACTAGGGGAAGAATTAAATTCTTACCTATTTTATCTTTAAAACGTGGGTCTTCTGGATTGACTGCTACTGCCAAATCTCCTAGCATGGTTTCTGGTCTTGTTGTAGCTATTGTTACAAAGTCATCACTATCTTCGAAGAAGTATTTGATATACCATAAATGGCCAACTTGGTCTTCGTGATATACTTCAGCATCGGAGATTGCAGTTTCTGCCAAAGGATCCCAGTTTACTATCCTATCTCCCCTATAAATATAGCCATCGTCATACATTTTCTTGAAGACTTTCTTTACAGCTCTTGTAAGATTTTCATCCATGGTAAAAGAATCGTGGTCCCAATCGCAAGATACACCGATCGTACGAAGTTGTTCCTTAATTCTTCCTCCATATTTATGAGTCCAATCCCAGGCTTCTTCCAAAAACCCTTCACGGCCGAGATCTTGTTTAGTTTTTCCTTCACCTGCAATCTTTTCAACTACCTTACTTTCGGTAGAAATAGAAGCGTGGTCTGTGCCAGGTATCCATAAGGCTTCAAAGCCAGCAAGTCTTTTATAACGAATTATAATATCTTGGATGGTATTGTTTAGGGCATGACCTAAGTGGAGGTAGCCTGTTACATTTGGTGGTGGCATAACTATAGAAAAAGGCTTCTTGTCAGGATTAACTCTTGCTTTAAAATAACCGCCTTTTTCCCATTTTTCATATATTTCTTTTTCAAATTGACTTGGATTATATTTTGTATCCATAAAAAACTCCTTTAACAAATAAAAAAGGCGATAACGACATAGGACGAATGATCGCGTTACCACCTAATTTTCTTAAATAAGACTCTCTTTGCACAAATGCGTGCGACATGAAACATTTACAAAAGCAACCTTCAAAGCTTCATTCTAGAAATTTCCACCAAACATTTCCTCTCTGAAAGAAGTCCCCTTCTACTCCTCTTTTATTGTTTCTTTATTGCCATTATTATATTTTAATAAGAGCTTTTGTCAATTTAACTAAAAACTAATGATAAGGATTTTAGCAAGTAAGTCCTCCTAGTAATTTACATATTATTTTATAAATTTGCACAATTACAAGTCTTTTCATGAGTATACTCCCTGTTTTTAAAGCTTTTATAAAAAAGTTATGGAAAAGTTTTCATATTAGAAAAAATTTGATATAATATAGCTAGGATCACGTAAAGGAGTGAAAATAATTTGGACATTTATATTATTTCAGATACAGCAGGTCTTGCTATATCAGAAATAGTCAATCTCTCTTTGAGCCAATTTGATTTTGATTGTAGGATTATAATCAAATCACAAATTAGAGATCTAGACAGACTTTCTGATATTTTATCTAGCATAGATACCAACAATATAATAATCTATCACTCTTTCCAAGATTCTAAGATGAGTGCTTATATTAAAAATTTTACCCAAACCCATGAGATAGAGACAGTAGATCTTATGGCCTATTCTATCAACAAGCTCTCAAAGATATTTGATAAGAAGCCGATTGAACATCCAAAGTTTATTAATGCTTATGACTCAGAACATTTCAGACGTTTAGATGCCCTAGATTTTGCTATCAAATTCGATGACGGAGCTGACTTCAGGGGGTTAAAATTTTGTGATATAGCTATTATCGGAGTTTCCAGATCATCGAAGACTCCCCTATCTATGTATCTTGCTAGTAAGGGCTTTAGGGTATCAAATATACCGCTGATAGTGGATTCAAAGGCTCCTCGAGAGTTATTTGAAATCGATCCCAAGCGTATTATAGGCCTTACTATAGATAAGGATAGACTAAAGAGCATTAGAAATGAAAGGCTTAGATTTTTGAAATTATCCAACGATTCTATATATTCAAGCATGAAAAGGATTGAAGATGAGCTTGTATATGCAAACGATTTGATGAAAGATTTGGGCTGTTTTAGGATTGATGTTACTTACAGGTCAATTGAGGAAACTTCAGATATAATTATCAATTATCTGTACAAAAATAAGTTATTGGAAAGGAAAGGAAAATGACAAACAAATACGTTTACAACTTTAATGAAGGTGACATGTCAATGAGAGCCCTCTTGGGCGGTAAGGGTGCAAACCTCGCAGAAATGACCAATCTTGGTATTAGAGTACCTTACGGTTTTACAATTACTACTGAGGCTTGTACCAGATTTTACAAAGAAGATAAGAAACTTTGGGAAGATTTAAACAAAGAAGTTAGTGAACACATCAAAGACTTGGAAAAAGCAAACAACAAAACCTTTGGCTCAACAGAAGATCCACTCCTTGTTTCAGTTAGATCAGGAGCTCCTATCTCCATGCCTGGTATGATGGATACTATCCTAAATCTTGGCCTTAACGATGATGCTGTAATAGGGCTTGCTAAGAAGACTGATAACGAAAGATTTGCCTATGATTCTTATAGACGTTTCATCCAAATGTTTTCTGACGTTGCTATGGAACTTGATAAAAATAATTTTGAAAAACTTCTTACAGCTAAAAAAGAAGCTAAGGGCGTTAAGCTTGATACAGAACTTGATGCAAATGACCTAAAAGAACTTGTTGAAGAATATAAGGCAAAATATAAAGAGCTAATGGGAGTTGACTTCCCTCAAGAACCTAGAAAACAACTTGATCTTGCAATCGCAGCTGTATTTAGATCTTGGGGTAATGAAAGAGCAATCCTATATAGAAAGCTAAACGATATAGACGATGCAATGGGTACTGCAGTTAACGTTCAATCAATGGTATTTGGTAATATGGGAGATACTTCAGGAACTGGTGTAGCCTTTTCTAGAAACCCTGCTACAGGTGAGAATAAACTATTTGGTGAATACCTAATCAATGCCCAAGGTGAAGACGTTGTTGCAGGTGTAAGGACTCCTCAAGAAATCCAAACCCTAGCTGATGCTATGCCAGAAGTATATAAGGAATTCTTCGATACATCAGAAAAACTTGAAGCTCATTACAAAGATATGCAAGATATGGAATTTACTATCCAAGATGGTAAACTCTTCCTCCTTCAAACTAGAAATGGTAAGAGAACTGCCCAAGCTGCAGTACAAGTTGCAGTAGATTTAGTTAAGGAAGGCCTAATAGATGAGAAAGAAGCTGTACTAAGAGTTAATCCAAAAGACTTAGACGGTCTTCTCCACCCTACTTTTACAAAAGAAGCTGTAGAAAATAATAAGGCTGTAGCAAAGGGACTTGCTGCATCTCCTGGAGCTGCTGTTGGTAAGATAGCTTTCTCTGCCAAAGAAGCTGCAAAAAGAGCTGGTGAAGGCGAAGCAGTAATACTTGTTCGTGAAGAAACTTCCCCAGAAGACCTTGAGGGTATGGTAACAGCTAAGGGTATCCTAACAGCTCGTGGAGGAATGACAAGCCATGCTGCCGTAGTTGCAAGAGGTATGGGTAAATGCTGTGTTGCAGGTGCAGGTGAGCTTCACGTAGATGAATATGAACATACAGTAAGAATCGGTAATTTAGTCCTAACTGGTGAAGATGTCATCTCCATTGACGGATCAACAGGGGCAATATATGCTGGCGGTCTTGAAACTCAACCACCACAATTGCACGGTGCTTTCGGTACTTTTATGAGTTGGGTTGACAAATTTAGAGATATGAAGGTTAGAACAAACGCTGATACACCAAGGGATGTAGAGCATGCCCTAGATTTTGGTGCAGAAGGAATTGGTTTATGTAGAACTGAGCATATGTTCTTTAAAGAAGATAGAATCTTCCAAGTAAGAAAGATGATCCTAGCAAGCGATCTTGAAACTAGAGAATCTGCCCTAGAGAAAATTCTTCCTATGCAAGAAGATGACTTCTATCAAATTTACTCACTTATGAAAGAAAGACCAGTTACAGTTAGACTTCTTGACCCACCTCTTCACGAATTCCTTCCAAAGGGTGAAAATGAAATAAAAGATCTCGCCCTTGAATTAAATATCCAACCAGCAAGAGTTAAGGAAAGAATAGCAGAACTTCAAGAAGTAAACCCAATGCTTGGTTTCAGAGGCCTAAGACTTGCAATCATCTATCCAGAAATAGCTAGGATGCAAGCTCGTGCAATAATCCAAGCTGCTATCCACTGCCATGAAGACGGAATTAATGTTGTTCCAGAAATCATGATTCCACTATCAAGCGATGTTGTGGAACTTTCAAGAGTAAAAGAAACTGTAAAAGAAGAAATAGAAAAAGTATTTGAAGAAAAAGGAAAGAAAATCGACTACCTATTAGGTACTATGATAGAAATTCCTAGAGCTGCAATAACAGCAGACGAAATCGCAGAAGTAACAGACTTCTTCAGCTTCGGTACAAATGACCTTACACAAATGACCTTTGGTCTATCAAGAGATGACGCAGGCAAGTTCTTGCCAGCCTATATTGATAAAGACATCTTCCAAAAAGATCCTTTCCAAGTTCTCGACCAAAAGGGTGTAGGCTTCCTAGTAGAACATGCCGTTAAAAATGGAAGAAAGGCAAATCCAAAACTTCATGTTGGTATCTGTGGTGAACACGGTGGTGAACCAAGCACAGTAAAATACCTATATGGTGTAGGTCTTGACTATGTTTCATGTTCTCCTTACAGAGTTCCAATTGCAAAACTTGCAGCAGCTCAAGCTTCAATTGAAAACCCAAGAAATAAATAATATATAAGCTTAGACCTGGGCTAAAGCCTGGGTCTATTTTTATAGATAAAATTTCTCATAAAAATGTTCATGTCATCTAAACTTCACTTATCATTGCCAATATTTCCCTTTAGATTTTATTGCTGCACAGTAAATAAATGTTTATTAACTATCCTAGCTGGGTAAAATAAAGAAGGTAATGATAGAAAATAAAGGAGTTACTAATGAGTATTAAAGATAGATACGAATTATATATAAATGGAGAATGGGTAAAACCAACATCAGGCGAGTATCTTGATGCCATTAACCCAGCTAACGGAGAAAAAATCTCAGAGTTTGCTACAGCAAATAATGAAGATGTAGATAAGGCTATTGAAGCTGCCAGATTATGTTTTGAAGGCGAATATGGATCATGGTCTAAGGAAGAAAGAGCCAAGCTTTTATTCAATTTAGCAGATAGGATTGAAGAAAATCTTGATTATCTAGCAGAAATTGAAAGTATGGATAATGGTAAGGCTATTAGAGAAACAAAGACTGTTGACCTTCCTTGGGTAGTAGATCACTTTAGGTATTTCGCTTCTTTGATAAGATGTGATGAGGATGAGATTTCAAAACTCCAAGGAAGATTTATTTCAATTAGAAAAAGAGAGCCTCTTGGGGTTGTAGGTCAAATGATTCCTTGGAACTTCCCTCTCCTAATGGCAGCTTGGAAACTGGCTCCAGCCATAGCTGGTGGAAACACCATTGTCATCTCCCCTTCATCAAACACATCTATAGGACTTTTGGAGATGATTAGAATAATTGAAGACCTTCTTCCAAAGGGCCTTATCAATGTAGTAAGTGGTAAGGGTTCAAAAACTGGAGAATACCTCCAACATCACAAGGGCTTAGATAAGCTTGCCTTTACAGGCTCAACTAGTGTAGGTCGCCATATAGGTATTTCTGCCGCAGAAAATCTCATCCCTTCTACCCTAGAGCTAGGTGGCAAGTCTGCTCACATTATCTTTGATGATTGTGATATCGAAAAGGCCCTAGAGGGTGCCCAAGTTGGTATTTTATTTAACCAAGGTGAGGTTTGCTCAGCAGGTTCAAGGCTTTTCATCCAAGAAAGTATCTATGATGAATTTGTAGACAAGTTAGTAAAAGCTTTCGAGAAGGTAAAAGTCGGAGATCCCCTTGACCCATCAACACAAATGGGAGCTTTAAGAGATGAAAAAAGAATTCCTGTAATTCAATCCTTCGTAGATAAGGCTGTTGAAGCTGGCGGAAAAATCCTAACTGGAGGCAAAAGGCTTACAGAAAATGGCCTTGATAAGGGTGCCTTCTATGCTCCTACAATCCTTGCTGATGTTTCCGAAGATAACGAAGCCTACAAAGAAGAAATTTTTGGACCAGTTGTTATAATAAAGAAATTTAAGGATGAAGATGATGTAATAAGAATGGCAAATGACTCCCACTACGGTCTAGGCGGAGGAATTTATTCTAATGATATGTATAGGATAATGAAAGTCTCAAACGCTCTTCAAACAGGAAGGATTTGGGTTAACACATACAACCAATTCCCAGCAGGTGCCCCATTCGGTGGCTATAAGGATTCTGGTATAGGTAGGGAAACTGATAAACTAGCCCTTGACGCTTATAGTCAAGTTAAAAATATAATAATAGACTCTTCAAAAGATAAGTTAGGTTTTTATTAAAATGAAAGCTCTAAGCAAAAATAGCTAGCGGCACGAAGCTGCTAGCTATTTTGAATTAAAACTTATTTTTAGAAAGAAACCTTAAATATCAAGGCAATCAAGCATAGAATTATTGCTATTGGTGTGTAGATGTATTTTCCTACCTTATACCAATTATCTCCATATTTTTTGCTTGCGCCAAGGTTAATTTCTCCTACGAGCTTATCTTTTGCCAAGATGTAAAACCAAGTTACAGCTCCTATAGATGCTCCTATTGGGATGATGTATATTGAAATGATGTCCATAAATGGACCCCATTGACTAATCATTTCCATATTTACCCCAATACCAAATACAAATATTCCAATTACAATCAAGGCGATATTTCTCTTAATCTTTGGGTATCTGTACATTAATGACTCTGCTACAACCTCAAACATATTTTGAAGTGATGAGATACCTGCAAGGATTACTGCTAAGTATAAAATAATAGCAAAAAGTCTACCCAAGAACATATCTTGTAAGATTTTTGGCAAGACTTGAAATAAGAGTCCAGGACCACCTGCTTGATCCATTTTGTAAACCATTATAGCTGGAATTATAACACATGAAGCAAGTAGGGCTGCTATTGTATCGAGTAAACCTGTTGTCTTTGATGAAGATACAATATCCTCATCTTTGTTTAGGTAGGCCCCACAAACTATCATTCCTGATCCTGTTACAGAAAGAGAGAAAAAGGCTTGACCCATAGCTTGAACAACAGTGTTTATATTCAAGGCTTGGCTATCAAATCTAAACATGTACTTGTAACCTTCCAAGGAACCTTCAAGACTAAGTATCTTTATAGCTAGGACTACAAAAAGTATAAAGAATGTTGGCATCATAAATTTGTTAGACTTCTCGATTGTGCTTGCCCCACCTATACAAGTTATTAAAGTTATAGCTATTACAAAAAAGTGGAAGAATACAACCGAGTATGATTTTTGGGAAAAGCTATCAAACCATGTGCTTGTATCCGCAAGCATCAACTCTCCAGTAAGTGAATCGAAAAGAGCCTTGCATACATAAGAAACTATTACAGCATAGCCAACTGCTATTAGCAAAGATCCCAAAAGAGGAATAAAGCCTATGTATTTTCCTATAACTGTATCTTTATTTTTACTCTTAAATGATTTATAGTAGGCCCCAAGGGTTCCAGTACCAGCAAGCCTACCAACAGCAAACTCACTAGACAGACCCACATAAGAAAATATTACTATAAAGACCAAATATGATAGTAAAAATACTAGTCCACCTTGTTGGAACTTGTATGGAAAGCCCCAGACGTTCGCCATACCGACAGCAGAACCAACTGCCGTCAAAATAAAACCAATTTTCGAATTAAATTTATTCATAATTACTCCTTGAGCTTTAAAAAGTTTGTCACTTTAAAGCATGTTAGTATTATATCGCAAACTTTAAATAAGTAAAGTCTTTATTAAAAAAATTTTTATAAGTTTTTTTCTAAAAGCTAGCTAAAGCTTCTAATCAAGCCACCTTATACTTTTTTTATTTACCCAGATTTAAGATTTTATATAAAAAAAGGCTCCTGCAGAATTTTAAATAGCATCGTCCATCATTTAAAGATTCTCTTTGGAAATTTTAGCTCTCCTTGCCGTTTGCTATGGCCAGCGACCTATTGATTCTTCCGTAGAGTTTTCTAATGATATCATATGATTTATTCATTCTGCAAAAGCAACTTATTGTTATAAATTCACTTACATGATTATAGTCAAGATACAAATGACAACTACTAGTGGAGTATAGAGATATTTTCCGATTTTATACCAAGCTTCTCCATACTTTTTGCTAGCTCCTGAGTTTACTTCATCTATTAGGGTCTTTTTGTCTAAGATGTAAAACCAAGTAATAGCACCAATCATAGCTCCTATAGGGATAATGTAGATTGATATTATGTCCATGAATGGACCCCAATCGCTAATTTTTTCCATATTTACCCCTACTAGAAAGACAAGGCTTGCTATCGAAAATAGGACTACTTTTCTATCAAGTTTTTTAAATACATAAGTAAGGGATTCTACTACTACTTCAAACATTATTTGTAGGGATGAGATACCTGCAAATAAAACTGCTAGATATAATATTATGGCAAAAAGCCTTCCGCCTTCAATGTTTTGTAGGATAGTTGGCAAGACTTGGAAAAGTAGCCCAGGGCCACCAGCTTGATCCATAGAAAATACTATTATTGATGGTATCATTACGAAGGCTGCAACTAGGGCTGCTATGGTATCTAGAAGGCCTGTCATTTTTGATGAATAGACTATGTCTTCTCCCTTATGAAGATAGGCCCCACAAATCATCATGGCAGAACCTGTTATAGATAGGGAGAAGAAGGCTTGGCCCATAGCAGATACTACATTTCCTATATTAATCTTACTATTATCAATTCTAAACATATATTTATAACCTTCTAGGGCATTTGGAAGGGTTAGGATTTTAATAGCTATTACTATAAAGAGGATAAAGAAGGCTGGCATCATAAATTTGCTTGATTTTTCTAGCGTCTTAGCTGAACCTAGGCAATTTATGAGTGTAAAAATAATTACTAAAAGATGAAATGGCCAGATAGAATATGCTCTTTCAGATAAATTCTTATACCATATATTTACATCACTTGTCATTAGGCTTCCTGTTACTGAATCAAAGAGGGCCTTAAATATATAGGCAACTACAACTGCATAGCCTATGGTAAGGAGGACTAAGCCTATTAGGGGAAGGATTGATATGGCCCTTCCTAATTTGGGATTCTTGCCTGATGAGGCGAAGGCTTTCTCGTAAGAGCCGATTGTGCCTGCTTCGGCGATTCTTCCTATGGCAAACTCGCTAGTAAGGCCTACATAGGAAAAGAGTGCTATAAAGAATATGTAGACTATTAAGAAAAACAGTCCTCCTTCTTGAAGCTTATAGGGAAAGCCCCATACGTTGGCCATACCTACAGCTGATCCTACTGCTGTAAGAATAAAGCCAAGCCTTGAATTAAATTTGTTCATTATTATTCCTTTCTCAAAAAACAGGCTAGTTTATGGAAATTTAAACTAGCCCCCTTTTTTATTTATATTTTTCTTCTAAAAATTTGATTAGATCTTTATCTTCAAAGTAGTTGATGCCCATGGCTTTCTTTACTTCTTCGATTTTTGATCTTCCTTTTTCTCTAGCTTTCTTTGTTCCTTCTTCAAGGATTTTAAAAACTGAGTCTAAGTCTTTTTCGTATTGAGCACGCCTTTGTCTAATTGGCTCAAGTTCATCTTCTAGGACTTTGATTAAGAACTTTTTGCATTTAACATCTCCAAGTCCACCCCTCTTGTAGTGGGCTTTTAGGGCATCAAGATTTTCATATTCTGGAAGAAATCTTTCAAAATGCGAATCTTTGGCAAAGACATCTAGATAGGTAAATACAATATTTCCTTCTATCTTTCCTGGGTCATCTATATTTATATGATCAGGGTCTGTGTACATACTCATTACTTTTTTCTTTAGAGTTTTTTTATCATCAGCAAGATAGATAGCATTACCCAAGGACTTACTCATCTTAGCTGCCCCATCTATACCTGGCATACGTCTTGCTATTTTTTCTTCAGGAAGGACTGCTTTTGGCTCGATGAAGGTTTCACCATAGATATTATTAAAGCTTCTAGCAATCTCCCTTGCCTGTTCAAGCATTGGTTCTTGGTCTTCTCCAACTGGAACAATATTTGCATCAAAAAGCAAAATGTCGGCAGCTTGACTAACAGGGTAGATTATAAAGCCTGCTGGAAGTGAGGTTTCAAAATTCCTTAATTTAATTTCTGCTTTTACAGTTGGATTTCTTTCGAGTCTTGATAGACTAACAAGATTTAGAAAATAAAAAGTAAGCTCAGTTAGCTCTTCGACTTGAGATTGAACAAAAAAAGTTACCTTGTTAGGATCAAGACCCACACTTAGATAGTCTAGAGCTACTTCAATAAGATTTTCTCTGATTTTTCCTGGATTATCAAAATTATCAGTTAGGGCTTGGCTATCAGCAATCATAACATACATCCTGTCATAATTAGCTTCTTCCTGCATCCTTACCCTATTTCTTAGGCTTCCAACATAATGGCCTAGGTGAAGTCTACCAGTTGGCCTATCACCTGTAAGAATTATATCTTTCAAAATTTCCTCCTTATTCAAAAAAGGGGAAGGAGTAACCTTCCACCTAATCATTCTTGCTTGCAAGGTAGGCATCAATGAAGCCTTGAAGGTCGCCATCCATTACAGCCTCAACATTTCCCATCTCGTAGTTGGTCCTGTGGTCTTTAACCATAGTATAGGGTTGGAAAACATATGATCTAATTTGGCTACCCCAAGCGATTTGAGAATACTTACCTTGGATATCTTCTATTTTTTCTCTTTGCTCTTCTTCTTTGATTTGGACAAGCTTACTCATGAGAAGATTCATAGCTGTTTGCTTGTTTTGTATTTGACTTCTTTCTGCTTGGCTTGTGGCAACTACCCCTGTTGGGATGTGGGTTATTCTTACAGCGGAGTCAGTCTTATTGACGTGTTGTCCCCCTGCTCCACTTGCCCTGTAGGTATCAATTCTCAAGTCAGATGGATCTATATCAATTTCTAAATTATCATCTAATTCTGGAAAGACATCTACTGATGCGAAGGAAGTATGTCTTCTGGATTGACTATCAAAAGGTGAGATTCTTACAAGTCTATGAACCCCCTTTTCGCCCTTTAGATAACCATAGGCATAAGGGCCTTTCACATGCAAGGTAGCAGATTTGATACCTCCCGCCTCCTCATTGTTAAGGTCCTTTAACTCATACTTGTAGCCGACATTATCGAAATATCTTTTATACATCCTAAAGAGCATATCAGCCCAATCAGTAGCTTCGAGTCCACCTGCCCCTGCATTTATTGAGATATAACAATTGTTTTTGTCATACTCTCCACTTAGCTGAGTTTTAAGTTTCATCTTATCAGCTAGTTTATATAAAGCCTCTAGGGACTCTTCTACAGCATTAACAGTATCCTCTTCCTTATTATCGCTAAGCTCAACAAGGTCAAGCAAGTCTACATTATCCCTAATACCTTCTTCTAGCTTTTTGTATTCATTTAGGTCTTCCTTTTTTAAGGAAAGATCTGCCATGATTTGCGAAGCCTTGTCCGAATCGTTCCAGAAGTCAGGACTTTGTGACTTCTTTTCCAATTCTCCAATCTCTTTTTCTAGACTAGCTGGGTCAAAGAGAATCTCCGATTAATTTTAGTTTTTGAGATAGGTCTTCAATCTCAGACCTTAGTTCAAATAATTCTTTCATCTTAATTCTTTACATTAGTTTTTTTAGCTTCACGTTCAAGTCTTCTACGTTCTGCTCTATTAAGTCCTTCCAAGTTCTCATCACTTTTATCATCATTTATATCTTCAAGGTGTTCTTCACTTGGTTTTAGGACTTGTTTTCTTTCAATATTTTGTCTAATTTCAACACTTAGCATGTATTTAACAGTATCTTCTTGGATAGATCTTGTCATATCTTCATACATATCGAAACCTTCGTTAGTGTAAGCCCTAACTGGGTCTTCTTGGCCCATAGCTCTAACGCCGATTTCCTTTCTCATTTGATCCATGGCATCAATATGATCCATCCATTTTTGATCTATTACCCTAAGTAGGATTACTCTTTCTACTTCTCTCATATTATCAGGGCCAAAGCTTGATTCCTTATCTTCATATTTAGCAAGAGTTGCATCTGTAATATAATCAATCAAGTCTTGTTGGCTATAGGAGTTGATATTTTCAAAGTGAAGGCTAGCTACAGGAATAGCAAGACCGTGAAGGTAGTTTAGTAGGGCTGTCATCTCCCAGTTTTCTGGTTTAACTTCTGGGTTGGTGAAAGTATAAACTGCATTAGCTATAACATCCTTAATCATAGCTATAATAGTTTCTTTCATGTTTTGACCATAAAGAACTTCTTTTCTCTCGTTGTAGATGATAGTTCTTTGTTTATTCATAACATCATCGTATTGGAGGACTCTTTTTCTTGTAGCGAAGTTGTTAGCTTCTACCCTTGTTTGAGCACGTTCCACAGACTTTGTAACGAGTCTTGAAACTATTGGTTCATTTTCGTCGTAGTTATATTTTTCTACAAACTTAGCTACTGCTTCACCACCATTAAGTCTGATTAGGTCATCTTCTAGAGAAATGAAGAATCTTGACTTACCTGGGTCTCCTTGACGACCTGAACGACCCCTCAACTGATTGTCTATACGACGTGATTCGTGTCTTTCAGATCCTATGATATATAGACCACCAACAGCCTTTACTTTCTCAGCTTCAGCCTTAATTTCTGGTCTGTATATATCCTTATAGTGTCTATATTTCTTACGAGCATCGAGTACTTCTTGATCACTTGTTTCAGCAAAAGAATCTACTTGTTCAAGAACCTCTTCGCTTACTCCTTCTCTTTTTAGTCTTGACATAGCCATGTGGTCTACGTTACCACCTAACATGATATCAGTACCACGACCTGCCATGTTGGTTGCTATAGTAACTTGGTTAAGTCTACCAGCTTGGGCAACAATATCTGCTTCTCTTTCGTGGTTCTTAGCATTTAGGACTGTATGAGTTATGCCAGCCTTTTTTAGCTCAGCTGATAATCTCTCACTAGCCTCGATTGAAATAGTACCTACAAGGATTGGTTGACCTGTAGCGTGAACCCTATTAATCTCATCTATGATTGCATTAAATTTACCACGTTCATTGATGTAAACATAGTCCACATCGTCTTTTCTTTGAACAGGTCTATTAGTTGGAATTTCTACAACGTCAAGCTTATAAATTTCGCTAAACTCATCTTCTTCAGTCTTTGCAGTACCAGTCATACCTGAAAGCTTATCATACATTCTAAAGTAGTTTTGGAAGGTAATAGTAGCAAGAGTCTTACTTTCCGCCTTAACTTCAACCCCTTCCTTAGCTTCAATAGCTTGGTGAAGACCATCAGAAAATCTCCTACCTTGCATAATACGGCCTGTAAACTCATCTACAATTTCAACTTCGCCGTGGTTAACTACATAATCAATATCCCTTGTCATAGTAGTATTTGCCTTTAGGGCGTTGTTGATATAATGGGCTAGCTCTATATTATTTGTATCTGAAAGGTTATCTATACCAAAGAACTTTTCAGCCTTGGCTGTACCCTTTTCAGTTAAGTTTGATGTCTTTCTCTTTTCATCTACAAGGAAGTCTACATCTTCTACCTTAAACTCCCTATCGAAAGGATCTATATCAGCATCTTCGTTAGGATCAAGGATTCTTCCCTCTAGAGTTTGGATAAACTCATTGGCCTTAACATAAGTATCTGTAGACTCATCCCCTTGGCCAGAAATAATAAGAGGAGTTCTAGCTTCATCTATAAGGATAGAGTCAACCTCATCTACTATAGCATAGTGGAGATCTCTTTGTACCATATCATCCTTGTAGGTAACCATATTATCTCTTAGATAGTCAAAACCAAATTGGTTGTTTGTACCATATGTGATATCTGCTTGGTAATTTTTCTTTCTTTCACTATTGGTTAAACCATAAATAATACAACCAACGCTTAGGCCTAAGAAAGTATGTACCTTACCCATCCACTCTTGGTCACGCTTAGCTAGGTAGTCGTTAACAGTAACAACGTGTACTCCCCTACCAGTAAGGGCGTTTAAGTAAGCAGGTAGGGTTGCTACCAAGGTCTTACCTTCACCAGTCTTCATCTCTGCAATTTGTCCATTGTGAAGAACAATACCACCAAGAAGTTGGACTGGATAATGCTTCATACCCAAAACCCTAAAACTTGCTTCTCTTACAACAGCAAAGGCTTCAACAAGGAGGTCATCAACTGTTTCACCTTGAGCTAATCTTTGTTTAAATTCACTTGTTTTTCCTTGTAACTGAATATCTGTCAGTTCTTGCATTTTCTCATCTAGGGCAAGAATTTGATCAACTAATTTCATATTTTGATCGATTTCTTTTTGACTAAATGACTTAAAAAAATTAAATAATGCCAAATTATTCACTCTCCAATTCTTCCCAAGAAAGCAAAATAAGTAGCTTCCTATAGGTTTTTCATATATATCTTAAAGCATAATTTCAATTTTGTAAAATATATTCTTTATACTTCAAATATTCGCTCTTACTACTATACCAGTTAATTTTCATAAAAAAATATCTATTTGATAATTTTAACACTTTTATCTCATAAAAATTAAAAATTCTCTGCTACTAAATTTCTTAGCAAAATTGTTTTGGTAAAGTAAATATAAAAATCAAGAAAAAAGACCTAGCAAGAAAATCTTGTTAGGTCGAAATGATATAACTAATCGAGGTTAGGAATGATTTGTCCGTAGTCGCCTTTTCTTCTTCTATATACAACCCTCACTTGCATATCATCGCTATCGAGATATACAAAGAAGTTATGATCTAGTAATTCCATCTGTAGGATAGCTTCCTCAGCACTCATTGGTTTTACATTAATTTCTTTAGTTCTTACGATGTTGATTTTTTCGTCATCTTTTTTGTCATCATAAGCTTCGAAATTATCAAACTTAATGCTTGCTCCACTTTGTCTACCCTTCATTAGCTTGGTCTTATTTTTCATTACTTGTCTAACAAGACCATCGATATTCTTATCAATAGCTGTTTGGTAGCTATTATCACTTGTTTCAGATCTTAGGATTCTGCCACCATCAAGAACTGCTGTAGTTTCTACTACGAAGTCATTTCCTTCTTTGGCAAATCTAATATCCATCTCTTGTTGGTCATGGAAGTATTTATCTAGCCTTTCAAATTTCTTGATAGATTCATTTCTGATATCATTGGTTAGTGTAAAATTCTTGGCTATTAAATTTAATTTCATAATACCCTCCTCTTGTCTTTTTATTAATTTACCCAAAATCAATTTTAATAAACGTTTTCTTTTAATTTTTTTCAATTATCAAGTATAATAAACAAAGATGTACAAAGGAGAAAATATGAAAGATACAGAAATAAAAGATATACTTGATTACGAGTTTTTATCTAGTCTTGATATATCAAAAGATAATAAGAAATTAGTCTACAAAAAAACTAAGGCTAACTATAAAGAAAACAAATACGATACAAATTTTTGGATTTACGATTTAACAAGTAAGGAAAACTTCCAAGTAACTGATGATAATAAGGCTTCTATTTCTTGCTTCAACCAAAATTCTAAGCTCGTCTACAAGAAAGAAAGTAATGATGATGAAGACATATTTTTTGTCAAGAAAGATTCTGGCGTAGGTCAAAAATATTTTTCAATCAAAAAAGATGTTAGTATGATTAGACATCTTAGGGATGATTTATACCTAATTAAAGCCAAGGATAAGAAATCCAAAGAAGCTAAGGAAGAAGAGAAAGAAAATTCCTATTTCAAAGAAATTAACGAGCTTCCTTTTTATCTAAATGGAGTAGGCTTCATTAAAGACGAAGACTCTGCCCTATATTTTTACGATAAGGCGAAGGATAAGGTCGAATTGATTCTTAACTTAGATAAAAAAGACAGGCTAAGCTTTGTTGATATTAACGAAAACTTCGACAAGCTCTTGTTATTTAGGGCAAATTATAGTCCAAATTCAGTAATGGAGCTTAGAGAAGACCTACTTTTATATGATATCAAAAGTAAAAAACTAACTAGCCTTATCGAAAAAGAATTTTCTTTTTATACAAGTAGATTTATCGAAGATAAGATAATTTTTGTTGGAACTAATATGAAAAAAGGTGGGGTCAACGAAGATTCTTTTATTTACTCTTGTGATTTTGATGGAGCTTATAAAAAAATTAGTCCGGACGATTTTGATATGGCCTTTGGCAATTCCATAGGAACTGATGCACGTTTTGGATCTACTAAGACCTTTGCTGTTAAGGATAATAGGCTCTATTTCCTAGTTACAGAATATGAAAAAAGCAAGCTTTATTCTATAAATCTAGCTGGAGAAATAAGAGAAGAAATATCTTCAGAAGTGGAAGATTTTGCCCTTGGAACAAATGATATCTACTATTCTTCTATTTCATCAAATAGCCTTTGTGAGTTAAAAGAAAAATCAACTGGAGATATCTTAGTTGAAAATAAAATAGCTACTTGGGTATGTCCAATAGAAAGCTTTGATTTTACCTCTAATGGTGATAAGCTCGGGGGCTATGTCATCTTACCAAAAGATTTTGATGAAAATAAAAAATACCCTACTATCCTTTCAGTTCACGGTGGACCTAAGACAGAATTTTCTGATATCTTCCATCACGAACACCAAGTCCTTGCCAATGCTGGCTATATTATTATCTATACCAATCCTCATGGCTCTAGTGGACGAGGTGTAAAATTTTCTGATATAAGAGGAAAATATGGAGAAGTAGACTTTTACGATCTAATGAACTTTGCCGACCTAGCTATAGAAAAATATCCGCAAATCGATAAGGACAGGATGGCGATTTACGGAGGAAGTTATGGTGGCTTTATGACCAATTGGGCCATAGGTCACACAGATAGATTTAAGGCAGCTTGCTCTCAAAGGTCAATTTCTAACTGGCTAAGCTTTTATGGAGTAAGTGATATAGGCTACTATTTTGCCCCTGATCAGACTGGTGCTAACATGTGGGATAATCTCGAAAAAGTTTGGGAGAAATCTCCTCTCAAGCACGCAAAGAATGTAAAGACTCCAACTCTTTTTATCCATTCAGATGAGGACTACAGATGTCCACTCGAGCAGGGTATACAGATGTATGAGAGGATAAAAGAAAATGGAGTTGACACTAAAATGTATATCTTCCATGGTGAAAATCACGAGCTATCAAGATCTGGTAGGCCTAAGGGTAGAATTAAAAGGCTTACAGAGATTAAGGCTTGGTTTGATAAGTATTTGAAAGATGAAGATAAAGAAGCCTAAGACCAAGAGATTTTTATTAAATCTGTTAAATAGGGTGGTTAAGCATGATATAATGACCTACTCAGCCGCCCTATCCTTCTACCTCCTCCAAGCCTCAATCCCACTAATGATGGTTCTCGTCAGTGTCCTGTCATATTTTTTGGAGGGTAAGGAAGATTTAATAATTAATCTTTTAGAATTTCTACCAAAGACTACTAACAAGTTGATTCTTGAAGCTATTGATATCTTGATTGCTTCATCGCAATCACCAACCGTTACAACACTTACGATTTTCTTTGCCCTATTTTCTGCCACCTCGGGAGTCAATAAACTTATAAATGCTATAAACCATGCCTATGGCCTAAAGAATAACAAACAAGCTATCAAACAAAGAATAATGAGTGTTTTATTTACGATTATATTTATTAGTTTGCTTGTATTTGTCCTAATTTTTCAAGTATATAATACAAGTATTATTGGCATCTTTAATGCTCAAATAATCGAAAAATTTACCATTCACTTCAACACAAATGTACAAAAGGGCTTGGATATGATCTCTTCGCCTATTTTTAAGCTTACAAGTATAGCAATCCCATTTTTAATCATGGCTGTTGCTGTAGGTTTCTTTTATAGGTATTCCCCTTCCAATGCTTCAAATAGAATAAGTGTAAAGGAGGCCTTTTGTGGTGGGCTATTTGCGACAATTGCAAGTTTTATTGCTAGCTTCATATATTCCTACTTCACAAACAACTTCTCCAACCAATCCCTAGTATATGGGGCCTTGGCAGGTATCCTTGCCTTATTTATCTGGCTGTTGATGATATCAACTATCCTAATCCTTGGTGCTGAATGTATAGCAGCCTATAGGGAAGGCTACAAGGAAGACTATTTTGACAAAAATATAAGAAATAAAAAAAGCATAAAAGAAAAAATACTAAGAATAATTAAGAGGACCTATGATTAAAAGCGAATTTAGAAGATTCTTCCTAAATCTCCGCCGTGAGATGGATGTAGAAGAAATAGAAGAAATTTCAGATAAGATTTTTGATAAGCTAATAGAAAAAGACCTCTACAAAAAGGCTAAGACAATCTTTGTTTATGTGGCTATGGATAAAGAAATTCAAACACAGAAAATAATAGAAAAAGCCTTAGCTGATGGCAAGGAGGTCTATGTTCCCTTCATAGAAAATAGCAAGATGTTTGCCAATAGACTCCTTAATGTAGACGATCTTGAAGAAGATAAATTTTCAATCAAAACTTCCTATTCTGGTATAAATATCAAAGACCCAGATCTTACACTTACTCCTGGCCTATCCTTTGATAGAAATAAAAATAGACTTGGATATGGTGGAGGATTTTATGATAGCTTTCTCAAAAATTCCAAGACGACTAGCCTTGGTCTCTTTGCAAAAGTTTTCGAATCCAAAAATCTACCAATAGAAGATCACGACATAAAACTAGACTATATTTTGACAGAAGAAGAATTTATATAAACTAGCCCTAATTCCTTTGTGAATTAGGGGCTAGTTTTTTTATTAATTTCACAAGCTGTACAAACGTTTACATAAATTCCCACAAATGTTATAATAATTAAAAGATACTTGGGAGGTAGTTTTATGAGTGATTTAATAAAAGCTGATTTAATCATAAAAAACGCCAAAATAATTGATGTTTTTAATGCAGAAATATTTGAAGAAAATCTTGCAATAAAGGATGGAGAAATCTTGGGCTTTGGTCCCTATTATGAAAACGCTAAAGAATATTTTGATGCCCAAGGGGCCTACCTATGCCCTAGCTTAATTGATGGCCATGTCCACATAGAAAGCTCCATGCTCTCAGCAGCCGAGTTAAGTAAATACCTAACTAGTAGGGGAATCCTAACTATAATAGCTGACCCCCACGAAATTGCAAATGTCTGTGGTCTAGATGGAATGACCTACATCTTAGATGAGGCAAAAGATTTGCCTTTTAATATCTATATGATGCTAGCTTCATGTGTCCCAGCCACATCTTTTGAGACAAGCGGGGCAAAATTATTAGCTAAAGACTTGGCAAAGCTTATAGACCACGAAAATGTCCTAGGACTTGGAGAGATGATGAACTATCCAGGCCTTGTCAATCAAGATAAGGATATCTTGGATAAAATCGCCTTGGCTAAGGAAAGAAATTTAACAGCTGACGGTCATTGTCCAGGGCTAACTGGCAGAGATCTCGATATCTACATAAAATCTGGTATAGCTACAGACCACGAATGTAGAAGTCAAGAAGAGATGAAAGAAAAACTTAGAAAGGGAATGTTTATTCAAATAAGGGAAGGCTCTGCTGCCAAAGACTTCGACAATCTTATTGGAGCAGTAAACAAAAATAATCTAAATCGTTGCTTTTTCTGTACAGATGATAGGCACCCTGAGGATTTGACAAATGAAGGCTCTGTCGATAATAATGTTAGAAAAGCAATAGCCTATGGCCTTGATCCAATTGATGCTATAAAGATGGCTACAATAAACACAGCTTCTGCCTATAAGCTCGATAAACTTGGAGCCATAGCCCCTTCCTATGAGGCTAGCTTTTTCCTTTTTGATGATTTCAAGGACTTAAAATGTAAAAGCGTCTTTTACAAGGGCGAGCTTGTTTATGATAAGGGAAAATATTTCAAAAAATATGAGCAAAAATTTACAGACAAAGTCAAATCTCCTATGAGGGCTAGAAAAATCGAAGAGAAGGATTTGGATATTTATTTAGAAAATGACCAAGTTTTTGTAATAGGAATGAACAAAAATAGCCTAGTTACAGATAAATTGATTAGAAAAGTCAAAGTCCTTGATGGAAAGTTCTCTTATGCTGATGATGGAATCAAAAAAATCGTAGTCTGCGATAGGTACAGCCAAAAAACTAACATAGGTCTAGGACTTATTACAGGCTATCCAATTACTAATGGTGCTGTAGCCTCTACTATAGCCCATGACAGCCACAATATAGTTGCTATTGGCGATAATGATAGGGATTTAATACTTGCTATTAATAGGCTAATTGATATTGAAGGAGGCCTTGTAGTTAGCTCAAAGGGAGAAATTCTTGGTGATTTGAAATTAGAAATTGCAGGATTAATGTCTAGAAAATCTATAAATGAACTCAATAAGTCCTATAAAGTTTTGTATAAGCTATTAAAAAATCTCGGTCTAGATGATGGAATAGATCCTTTTATGAGCCTCGGCTTTATGGCCCTTCCAGTTATCCCCCACCTAAAAATGACTGATTTAGGGCTTTTCGACAATGATATTTTCTCTTTGATAAATATTTCATGTAAAAATTTGACAGAAAAATAAAAGCCATGTATAATGTGAAACATAGAAAATAAACTGTGAGAAGAAAAGTAGATATGAAGGACCTACACAGAGAGACTATGTTTGGTGAAAATAGTTTAGGAAGTTTATATTGAAAATGGCCTTTGAGTTTCTTATCCGATATTTAAGATAAGACGGTCTCGCCCGTTATAGCGATAGGGTATGTTTGTACCCGATGAGTTATTAATTGTGAGATTAATATAAAATTTAGGTGGTAACACGAGCTTTAGCTTCGTCCTTTATTGGACGGGGCTTTTTTTGATTTCACCTATGAGGATATACATAGTTAAATTTTCTATTGGCGCCAATTATTAATAGAATGTTTCGAGAAAAAAAATAATAAAAAGAGGTAATAATATGTCAAAAAGATTTTTAACTGTTGGATCACTACTAAGAAATGAAGATTTACTAAAATACAAAAGAGAAATAGAAAAAAGAGAAGATATCACTTATCCTTTCTACGAAGATTTAGAAGGTTACAAAAAATGTGAAGATGAAGCGGTAAAAGACGTTGTTGAAAAACAACTAGCCCATGGCCTTGTTCAAGTAACTGATGGAGAATATTCTAAATCCCTCTGGCATCTTGACTTTCTTTGGGGACTTGATGGGGTTGAAAGATTTATAAAAGATTCAGGCTACTTCTTTGAAGATAAGGATGGCTGCCACAAGTACGAAACAAGACGTGATATAGGTATCAGACTTGTTGGTAAACTTTCCGGCAAAAACCATGAATTTATCAACCACTTTAGAAGACTTAAAGAAATAGTAGCAGGAAGAAGCGAAGTAAAACAATGTATCCCTTCCCCTGCTCACATCTACGGAGAACTTGTTAACTTCGGTTTCGTAAAAGATTCTAGTTATTACAGGTCAAACGAAGATTTCTGCACAGATCTTATCAATGCCTACAAGGAATTTTTGGACGATTTCAAAGCTATAGGTGGTGAAATAATACAATTTGATGATTGCTTGTGGGAACAATTTGCCGATGAAGCTGACAATAGCCAATTTGATGGCGAAAGCAAGGAAGATCTCAAAGACATCAAACTAGCTGAAAAATATATAGCAATAAACAATGAAGTTATTGATTACGGACATGAACTTGGCCTTCTAGTTTACACCCACAACTGTAGGGGTAATTACGCATCAAGATTTTTCGGAGCTGGAACTTATGATTCCATAGCCAACCTCTTCCTCAAAAATCAACACTACGATAGGTTCTATCTTGAATGGGATGACGAAAGAGCTGGCTCACTAAAGGCTCTCGAAGTATTTAAAGATAGAGATAAGGTAGAAATCGTCCTAGGTCTTCTATCAAGTAAGACAAATAGCCTTGATGATGAAGAAAGAACCCTTGACCTCCTAAATAAAGCAAGTGAGATTATAGACAAAAACAGACTCTACCTATCCCACCAATGTGGTTTTGCCTCATGCGATTGCGGAAATGAACTTAGCCAAGAAGAAGAATGGGCAAAAATTGACCAAGGACAAAGACTCGCTGAAGAATTCTGGGGCGAATAATGTCTACCAACACAAATCTATTAGCTGAACTTAAAAAAGGAAAATCCATCTGCCTAAGTCACACAGTAACAAGTGATATTCCCCACTTTGAAGCTTTTAAAAAACTTGAAATAAAAAACATAGCTACAATAGATAAAGATGGCTTCTGGGGAAATGAAATTACAATCGGTAGTCAATACGGCACGCATATAGATGCACCAAATCATTTTGCTAAAAATACAAGAACACTCCTAGATATACCATTTTTTGAAAGATGTCTTCCCCTATATGTGATTGACATAAGCGATAAAGTAAAAATAAATCCTGACTATGAACTTAGCGTAGATGATATACTAAAATTTGAAGATGAGTACGGACTAATATCAGAAAACTCATTCGTAGCACTAAGAAGCGACTGGTCAACAAAATTTGATGACGAAAAAGCTTTCATTAATAAAGATGAAAATGGTATAGAACACACACCAGGCTGGTCATTAGAAGCCCTAAAATTCCTAAACGAAGAAAGAAAAATAACTGCCATAGGTCATGAAACATTAAACACTGACTCAGGTTTGAGTTTTTATAAAAACAAAGCATTAGAAGCCGAATACTACTGGTTAAGCCAAAATAAGTATCAGATTGAAGTCCTAAACAATCTCGATAAACTCCCAGCAAGTGGATCAATAATCATAATCGCCTATCCACAAATAGATAAAATCTCAGGATTCGGTGTAGAAGTAAACGCATTATACTAAAATAAATCTCTCCTATATTATACAAAAGTAAAAGCTTAGCTAATCGTCAGCTAAGCTTTTTGCTTCTTCTCCCCCCCCGTGTCAAAATATCATGTTTTTATAATATATTATCACGGAAAATATTTTTACAAATATTCTTGTTAAATTTGTTTATCAATTCTAGCAATTAATGCTTACTTTTTTTGTAAATTATGTTTTAATTTTGTCCACTAAAAAATCCCCCTTGCGGGGGACTAATTCTTTTTATTTATTTTTTGGTTCGATTTTTTCCTTGCCTCCCATATACATTTGTAGTGGGGCTGGGATTTTTACGCTTCCGTCTTCTTGGAGTAGGTTTTCTAGGAAGGCTATTAGCATTCTTGGTGGAGCTACTACTGTGTTATTTAGGGTGTGGGCAAAGTAGGTTCCATTTTCTCCTCTTAGTCTTATGCCAAGTCTTCTAGCTTGAGCATCTCCTAGGTTAGAGCAGCTTCCTACTTCGAAGTATTTCTTTTGTCTTGGACTCCATGCTTCTACGTCGCATGATTTTACCTTGAGGTCTGCAAGGTCTCCAGAGCAACATTCGAGAGTTCTTACTGGGATTTCTAGGCTTCTAAAGAAGTCTACTGTGTTTTTCCATAGTTCGTTGTAGAGGGTTTTGGAATCTTCTGGTTTGCAGATTATTACCATCTCTTGTTTTTCGAATTGGTGGATCCTATAAACTCCTCTTTCTTCTATACCGTGAGCTCCAACTTCTTTTCTAAAGCATGGTGAGTAGGAGGTCATCTTGAGTGGCATTTTTTCTTCTTCTGTTATGGTGTTGATGAATTTACCTATCATGGAGTGTTCGCTTGTTCCGATTAGGTAGAGGTCTTCG
Organism: Anaerococcus tetradius ATCC 35098; assembly: GCF_000159095.1. GTDB lineage: Bacteria > Bacillota > Clostridia > Tissierellales > Peptoniphilaceae > Anaerococcus > Anaerococcus tetradius. The sequence goes on from NZ_GG666295.1 coordinate 540,907, forward strand.
CCTTCTATTTTATACATCATATCTTCCATTTCTGAAAAGCTCATTACGCCAGTAACAACGTCAGATCTTATCATAAATGGTGGGATGTAGTAGGTGTAGCCCCTGTCTATCATGAAGTCCCTAGCATAAGAAAGGATAGCTGAGTGTAGTCTTGCTATATCTCCTCTTAGATAGTAGAAGCCTGCTCCTGATGTTTCTCTTGCTGCATCAAGGTCAACTCCATCAAAGGATTCCATGATGTCTATGTGGTAAGGGATTTCGTAGTCAGGTACAAGGGGTTCACCATATTTTTCGATTTCGACATTTTCTGTATCGTCTTTTCCTATTGGGACAGTATCGTCAATTATTTGTGGGATGACTTGCATTCTTTTTTTGACTTCTTTGGCAAATTCTTCTGTTTCGCTTTCTATGTGGAGGAGCTTATCGTTTATTTCTTTTACCAATTTCTTGGCTTCTTCGGCAGCTTCCTTCTTGCCTTGGCCCATAAGGGCGCCGATTTCCTTGCTAGTCTTATTTCTTTGACTTCTTAGATTGTCTCCCTCAGTTTTGAAGGCTCTAAGTTTTTCATCAAGTTCAAGGACTTCATCTACAAGTTTAAGTTTTTCTTCTTGAAATTTTTTCTTAATGTTTTCTTTAACTAATTCTGGATTTTCTCTAAGTAATTTAATATCAATCATAATTATTTCTCCTTTTTCCAATAAAAAAAGACCCGCCCAATTGGGACGAAGGTCTCGTGGTGCCACCCAAATTATGCAAATTACTTTGCCTTAATTAATATATATGCTCAAAGCTAGATTCACTAGTTCCCTGCAAGAGATTTTCACCAACCATCTCCTCTCTATATGCCTTTCCTAGTTACTAGGGCTTATCAATGCAATATTAAATTTATACTCATTATACATTAAATATTTTTTTTCTCAAGACCTTGTTTTTTTATGCAAATTTAAGCTAGTTGTGCTATAATGTATAAGTTAGGAAGGAAGATTAATGAAAAATAAAAGAATGAAGAAAGTGAAATTTAACTATGTTACCATGCTAAAGGCAGTAAGTTTGTTGGCAGTTTCTATCTATCACTTGTTTAGCCACAGGCTAAGTGGTGGTTTTTTGGGAGTTATAATCTTTATGATTATATCTGGATTTTTCCTAGCCAAATCGTCGACAAAGACTTATGATTTAGTTGAAGTTAAATTTTTTATAGACAAAATTAAGGCGAGATTATTTAAAATAATATCTCCTATGTGGTCTATCATAGCCATTTCCCTTCTTGTTTCCTTGATTTTTGCTAGGGATATTTTTGATGATAGTGTGAGAAGTTCTCTTGCTACCATGTTTGCCTACGAAAATATTAGGGCTATTGTTAAGGGGATTTCTTATTTTGATAGGTCAGGTAATTTTAATATCTTTACCCACCTTTGGTATATAGCAGTCTATCTACAATATATACTTATCTATTATCTTTTAGATTATCTTATTAATAAGCTTAATCTGAATGCTTTTAGGATTTATATTTTTGGAGGACTTAGTATCTTATCAATAATTCTTAGCTACTACCTATCCTTTACTAAGGCTAGCGTTATTAGGATTTATTATGGGACAGATGTAAGGCTTAGTGCATTTTTCTTAGGCTCAGTTAGCTATCTTGCCTACGAAAAATGGGGAACTTTGTTGGATAGGCTTACTAGGAAAAAAACTTCTTTGCTTCTTTTCCTAGCAATAATCCTTCCCTTCTTCTTCATAGATGGCAAAAGCTTGTGGGTTTATAGGACATTTTTCCTTATATATCAGTTACTTGTTTGCCTCTTCTTAGCCTTTATATATAAATTGGAAGTAGACAATCCTATAAGATATAGGGATCATAATCCCTTCTTTAAGTTTATGATTTGGCTTGGAGATAGGTCTTACTACTACTATTTGTGGCAATATATAGTCCAAATTTTTATGCTTTATCTCTTTAGGAATAAAATTTCTTCGAAGGCTATTTTCTACTTAGTAGAATTAGGTATTTTAGTTATATTATCCGAGCTTTCCTATAGCCTAAGAAGGATGAAAAAATCCTATAAGATCAAGAAATTGGCGATAGCCCTAGCCCTTGTGGGAATTTTAAATGCGACTTCCCTAGTGATTGGCAATAAAAAAGAAGCTCAAATGGAAGAGTTTAAGAAAGAATTTGCTAAAAACGAACTGGAAATCAAGAAAAGAAACGCAGAAGCTAAGAAAAACACTAACAAGAAAAAGAAAGATGACAAGCTTAAAGAAGAAAAGAAAGAAGAAAGTCCAAACAAAGGCGGTAATTTTGAAGAAAAAGCCTATGACGACTTCAACTTTACAGACAAGGAAAAAGAATATCTAAAAAATATTTCTATTACCGCTATCGGTGATTCAGTTCTTGTAAATATTGATTCTTACCTAAGATCTTTAGTCCCTAATCTCTACCTTGATGGTCTTGTGGGAAGAAATATGTGGGATGGACCTGATACTCTTAATAATGTGAAGGCTTCTAATGGACTTAACGATATAATCCTAGTCGTCCTTGGCTCTAATGGTTTTAAGTCAACTGATGATATGCAGGCTATAGTAGACGAAGCTGACGGCAGAGATGTGTATTTTGTAAATACCAGCCACCTTCAATCTTATATGGACCAGGTAAATGATCAAATCAAGTCCTTTACCGACAAGAACCCTAAGGCTCACTTGGTTGATTGGAGAGCTTTTATTAAGGATAAGGAAAATCTCTTAGCAGTCGATAAGGTTCACCCAAATGTCGAAGGAAGCGATGACTTTGCCAAACTCGTATGCAGAAAAATACTAAATGTAAATAAGGTTCGTCCTTAGATTTATTCCTCAAGCTGGGCTTGGGGAATTTTTTTCTTTACTTATCTAAGAAATTTAGTTATAATTTTAGTAGTCTATAATTAGAAAGATTTAGATTTCACATTTATTTGGAGATACTAAAATAAAATTGTAGGCGTAAATTTTTCTAGCATCTTTTGATGCATATGAACGGTATCCCAGTGAACCGTATCAGGAGGTAATTATGAATAAGAAAACAATCAGCAGTAGAAAGCTTGTAACGTCAGCTATGCTTGGTGCTATCACCATAGTGCTAAGTCTGACACCACTCGGTCTTATCCCTTTGGGTTTCATCAATGCGACAACCATGCACATCCCCGTTATTATAGGTGCGATTGCAGAAGGGCCTATTGTCGGTGCTCTTGTAGGATTGATTTTTGGTGTATCTTCACTCTTAAATGCCCTACTAAGAAATCCTAGTCCTGTATCCTTCGTATTTTACAACCCAATTATTTCGGTTATTCCAAGAATTTTGATTGGTATAACATCTTACTATGCTTATAAGGCTTGTACAAAGATAAATAGCGATAAGCTAAAGGGCCTTGCCAAAGGCTTGTGGGCTATCATTGCTCTTGCCCTAGTTTACTTACTTGTAAAAAACATAAAAGCAGCTAAGTCAACTATGAATATAATTTTTGTAGGCGTCTTGCTCCTTGTCGTTATCGGCTTATTTATCTATTCACAAAAATCTGCCAAGGGGGATTTCCCAATAGCTATCGGAGCCTTTGTAGGATCTATGACCAACACCATCCTAGTTTTGGGTGGAATTTATCTAATCTATGCCGAAAAATATGTAACAACCTTGGGTATTCCTATGGATAGTGCAAGATCTGCAATCCTTGGAGTAACAATTACAAGTGGTATTCCTGAAGCAATCCTTTCAGTCATCCTTTCCACAGCTGTTATTAAAGCTCTAAAATCATCAAGGAGATAAAATGCTTCTAGCAATTGATATAGAAAATAGAAAGGCTGACTTTGGTCTTTTCGACAAAGATAAAATGCTTTACAATTTCAGCATAAAAAGTAATCAAGATAGGTCATCAAACGAGCTTAGCCTATTAATCAAGTTACTCCTAAGAGAAAAAAATATAAACTCAAAAGAAATTGACGATTTTATAATCTCATCAGTCGTCCCAGAAGTCGATAGGACTTATGAGGAAGTTTCTAAACTGATTTGTGGCAAAAGCCCCATCTTTATATCGGCAGGTCTTAAAATTGGAATAAACATCAAATACGACAATCCCAAGGACGTAGGAAGCGATAGAATAATAAGGGCTGTTGGAGGAAAAAAACTCTATAAGGATAATATAGTAATAATTTCAGCCTCATCTATTACTACAATCGACTATATCAATAGCAAAAAAGAATTTCTGGGAGGAGTAATTATGCCTGGAGCAAGTCTTTTCCAAGAATCCCTAGCCAAGGAAAGTGCCAAACTTTTCCAAGTAGAAATAAAAAAGAGCGATAAGATATTAGGAAACTCTACCACCAAGGCCATGCAAAAGGGTATATATTTTGCCTACCAAAAGGCTATCTCAGCCATAGTCGAAGAAATCATAAAAGAAAACGACCTAGATATCAAAGAAACGACGATAATATCGACTGGCGAGTTTGCCAAGCTCTTAGATGATGACAACTATAAAATCCAAGAGATCCCCTATTTAGGACTTTTTGGATTAAAGACAATTTATGATTTGAATAGATAAGAAAAAAGACGAGAATCGAGTGATTTTCGTCTTTTTGCTTGCTATCTTCTAGCCCCATAAAGATTTGGACCAAGCATAAATAATAAATAAATGAAAAATAACTATTAGAGGAAGGCCTAGCATGAATTTCTTATGCCTAATCTTGTGATTTATTATTCTCATTGTTATATACATAAGAAGGCCTCCTCCCAAAAATCCAACAAGGATGAGGATATTTTCCCTTATCCTATTTTTCCTAAATTTTTTGCTTGCTAATTTGTCATATACTGTAAGGACAAAAGCTAGGATGTTTATTAAAAGTAAGTAAAGTATAATTTCTTTTTCCATAATAAAAGAGGTTGTTTTAACAACCCCTATCCACCTTTCAATTATTTCATAACAGCATCTATTGCCTTTTGAGGTATGCCTATATCTTCTACTAGGCATTTTTCTCTAAGATTTATTCTTTCGTAGATTCCCTTTTTCATAAGCTGCATACTTACTATTAGGTCACAATCAACTACTTCTCCCCATTTTTTGCCAGTGCTTGCATCAAGACCTGATGGTAGGTCTATTGATATAGTGTATTTAAGACATCTATTAATTAGAGCTATGACATAGGCAGGGACTCCTTGGATTGTCCTATTTAGGCCTGTGCCAAAGAGGCCTTCGACTATGGTAGAAACTTCTTCGAGATTTTTTTCCATGTTAGATAAGTCTTCTATGCTTACTATAGGATAGATTTTATCAGTTAGCCTCTTACAAGCTTCTAAGTTTTGTTTAAAGTCTTCAGTTGCCTTGTCCATATTTCCTACTATATATATCTCAACATACTTACCCATGGCAAGGAGATTTCTTGCGAGGGCGAGACCATCAGCTCCGTTATTTCCACATCCAACTACTATGGCAAAGGTCGACCTTACTTCTAGGTTGATGTTTTTTAACACTGCAAGGGCTGCCCTTTCTACCAGGCAGATGGATGGTACTTTTAATATATTTATTGCATACTGATCGATTTTTTTCATTTGGTCTTTGTCTACTACTAGCATTTTTACCTCAATCTCAAATCTTCGCCGAATATTTCATAAATTCTACTATTGTTGCCCATTATCCTTGAGAAAATCCTTGCTCCATAGAATTCTTCTAAGGCTTCTTCATTGAGGTTGGATGAGAAAATTATAGGTTTTCCCTCATTCATCCTCTCATTTACTACATCAAAAAGATTCGCCCTATCGGATTGGCGACTGGCTTCAGCTCCCAAATCATCGATTATCAAAAGATCGCAGTCGAAAATCAGTCTATATTTTTCTTCGAGATTTTCTCTCCTATCTTCAAAGGCATAAAGATAGTCGTTTAGGAATTTAAAAAGTTTGGTTGAGGTCATATAGACTACAGAGAAATTCCTATCCAAAATCTCCTTGGCTACGGAATTAACTAGGAAGGTCTTGCCCCTTCCTACATCTCCATAGATATAGATATTGCCTGTTTCGTAGGCAAAATTATTGATAAATTTTTTAAGCCCTGCTATAACATAAGTGATATTTTCATAAGGACTTACCCCATAGATCTTGTTAGTGTTTTTGGAAAATAGGTTTATGTTAAAGGAGGAAAAGTTTTCTTCTGATATTTGGTTTTTGATATTTGATTGGTCATATTTTTGATCAATTATCAACTGCTTCCTGCAAGTACACATCTTTGTTCCAACAAAGCCAGTATCCTTGCACTTATCGTGATAATATTTGATGTCCATATAATCATCTGTAAAGCCATTTTCGGCTAGGATTCTCTTTTTTTCTTCAGTCAAAAACAAAATCTTTGCTTCATCCTCGCTTGTATCAGCTCCGCAAGCTATACGGCTTAGAGTTCTAAAGCCTAGCTCTTTGATTTGCTTATCAAGGGCTTTGATTTGAGGGACTTTTTTATAGACTTCCTCAATTCTCATCCTCTGCTCTTTTTTGTCATTTTCTCTTCTTTGCGCTAGAATGGCACTTGCCTTTTGACTAGGAGTCAACTTCCTCACCCCTTTGTTCTAAAATTTTGTTAAGCCTTTCCTCTTTACGTCTTTGGATAAAGGAAGATATATCACTTTCAGACCTTGGAGTGAGTCTTCCTGATTTAGGATTAGCCTTTCTTCTATATTGGCGTGGGGACTTTGCCCTAAGAAGCTTATCTCTTTCTTCTTTCATCCTCAAATCATTTAGGGAAGATATGTTTTGATCACGCCAAGTTTTGATAAAGCCCATGACGTATTTTACATCAACATTTCCACTTTGCTTAGCCTGGCTAAAGGCCTCTGTGACAAGTTCTGGGTCACAATTATATTCAAGGATTGTTTCTTGAATCCTAGTTATATCAGCTGGTGTGAGGTTTCTATCAATGATTGTTTCGATATTGGTAAACATAATAGACTTTCTTTGGGCTAAATCGTAGGCAGCTTCGCTTGTTTGATTGTCTACGCTATCTCCAAAATACATTTGTCTAAGAGATACTATCTCTATAAAATCTGTTCCATTGTCGGCTCTTTTTTGCCTGAATATTCCCATATTCACCCAGTAATCTACAGCTTCTTGGAACCTCTCATCGCTAAATCTTAACTGTCTTTTGATTTTTTCCACGTCTACCCTTTGGTAGGCGTAGCAATCCTTGTATATTAACAAATAGACCTTAATAGCATCCCCGTCCGCCATTTGGATATAGGTATTCAAGAACATATTTTCCAAGGGTGTCGTACCCATATCTAATTTTAAATCTTGCATCTTAAAGTCCATAATAATCATCCTTTGTAATCATCATCGTAAGTATTTTCGAATAAATCAGTCCAGATTTATCGACAAAATACCTCTCATCCATGTCTATATTTTGGTTTTCAAAAACTTCTGTGCTTGAATCCACTTGCTTAAAACCACACTTCCTATAGGCCCTGTAGGCTCTCTCGTTAAATAAATTTACCTCAAGACTTACTTCTCTTAGCTTATAATCACTAAAGGCCTTATCCAAAAGAAGTTTTATTGCCTCCGTCCCATAGCCCATGGAAACATAGGCACTATCAAAAACTATACCAAGTTTCGCTCTTCTTGTTATGGGGTTAATCTGTTTAAGACCTATAAAGCCAATAAATCTATCATCATCTAATTTTTTTACTGCAAAATACTTTCTCCTTGGAGTTGTAATAGATCCATACCATAATTTTATTTCAAAGTCTGATAGCTTGGCGTAATTGTAGCCAATAAGCCTTGGATCATTAAAATCTGTCCATTCTCTAACGAGCTTTGCAGTTGCCATATTCATTTTTTGTAGATATATCCTAGGCATTTTGCTCTCTTTGGGTTAGGTCTCTAAAGCTTGTGCAAGGCTTGTTGAAGAATAATTCGACTGCGCCTGTTGCACCATTTCTATGCTTGGCAAAAATAAGCTTAGCTATATTTGGATTATCCTCTTCATCATAGTAGTCTTCTCTATACAAGAGCATTACGACATCAGCATCCTGCTCGATAGCTCCAGATTCCCTAAGGTCTGAAAGAATTGGCTTATGATCAGCCCTCTTGTCTGCCTCACGAGATAGCTGGGCAAGGGAAAGAATTGGGCAGTTAAGTTCCTTAGAAAGACTTTTTAGGCCCCTAGATATTGAAGCGATTTCATTTTGCCTATTTTCTTGTCTGCTATCTGCTTGCATAAGTTGGAGATAATCAATCACAACTAGATCAAGTCCAACTTCTGCTTTTAGTCTTTTAAGCTTGCTTCGCATCTCAGAAAGGGTAATACCTGGAGTTTCATCGACAAAGATGTTCTTTGATCTAATTAATTTGGTTGCGTGAATTAGAAGTTGCCAATCTTCATCCCTAATAGAACCATTAATGATATTTTCAAGTTTTACAACAGAAACCATTGATAGAAGCCTTTGATTTAGTTGGTAGGTTGACATCTCTAGAGAGAAAAAGGCAACTGATTTGTCAGCCTTGGCTGCATTCCAAGCCATAGTAAGACCCAAAGCAGTCTTTCCCATAGCAGGTCTTGCTGCAAGGAGGATCAATTGAGATTGTTGGAGACCAGAAAGCTTATTATCCACTGTCTCAAGACCAGTTGTTACACCTGTAATCTTGCCATCAGATAGGGTTAGTTCATTTATCATCTGTAAGGTCTCTTCCATGGTTTCAGATAATCTTACCAGACCCTTGTTGTGATTATCTTGAGAAACTTCAAAAATTTTTGATTCAGCAGTTGATAAAATAGATTCAATTTTTTCTTCGTGCCTGTAACTTAGATCGATAATATCCTCACTCGCCCCTATTAGACTCCTTAGAATAGATTTTTCTTTGACTGATTTGGCATATGTATCGACATTTGGAGTATAAAATGAGGAGAGGGTAATCTCAGTGATAAACTCCTCCCCTCCAACTTCTTGTAATATATTTTCATCTTTCAGCTGGGATATCAAAGAAATCTCATCTACCTTGATGTCTTTTTCAAACATCTTGATGATGGACTTATATATCCTCTGCGTTCTAGAATCATAAAAGTCTACAGGTTTTATAATTTGATTTACACTATCAAAAGTCTCGTTTTTGGCGAGAATACTTCCGATTATTCCTTGCTCTGCTAAGAAGTCATTTGGTAGGGGCCTTAGGCCCTCGGTCATTATTCTACCTCAGCTACTACGTTTACTTTAAGATCAGCATTAACTCCTTCATAAAGTCTAGCATTAAGAACGAACTCACCAAGTCCATTGATTTTTTCTACTTGTTCGATTCTCTTTCTGTCAATTTCGATACCTTCTTTTGCTAGGCTTTCAGCGATGTCTTTGTTTGTTACTGATCCAAAAAGTTTGCCGTCTTCTCCAGCTCTAACTTTCTTTGTAAGAGTTAAAGCTTCGATTTTTTCTTTAAGAGCTTCAGCTTCTTTTCTATTTTCAGCTTCTTCTTTCTTTAATTCTTCTCTCATCTTTTCAAGTTCAGCCATATTTTCTTTTGTAGCCTTTACAGCCTTTCCTTGTGGGTCAAGGAAATTTCTAAAATATCCTGACTTTACATCTACAAGGTCTCCCTTAACGCCAACTCTTACAATATTATCTGTTAGTATTACTTTCATTTTCTTCTTCCTCTCTTAAATATTCATTAATTGCTTTTCTTAACATGTCTTCAGCATTTTCCATGCTCATATCTAATTGGGTCGCAGCAGCTGTTAAGTGACCGCCACCACCGATACGCTCTAGTATTAATTGTACCGATATATCGCCTAAGCTTCTACCTGATATGTGAATTTTATTATTGGATATGGTAAGTACAAAACTTGCCAAGACTCCCTTTATATTTAACAAATCATCCGCAGCCTGCGAAGCTATGAGGGTTGATCCATCGATATCTCTATTAAAGTGGGCTATGGCTATTGAGTCATTAACAATAAATGAATCAGCTATAACCTCTGACTTATATTTTACTATTTCAAAGTCATCTTTAAACATTCTCTTAATATATACTGAATCTGCTCCCCATCTTTTTAAAATTGAAGCAGCTTCAAAAGTCCTTACCCTTGTCTGGTAGACAAAGTTTTTGGTATCAACTGTAATTCCCGCAAGAAGACTTTCCGCTACAGGCGTTCTCGCCCTAAAGTCCTCGTCAAGATAGGATAAAATTTCAGTTACAAGCTCTGATGCACTTGAAGCATAAGGCTCTATATAAGAAATTGTTGCATTTGCTATATAATCCTTGCCCCTCCTATGATGGTCGATAATAAAGATATTGTCGTTTTTATCAAGAAGAGCTGGAGCCTCTGTTGAATTTTTCCTATGGTTATCGGTTACTATAATCAGAGACTGTGGACTAATTTTAGCAAGTGCTTCATCTTCTGTCAAAATGTTAGCCCTTAGCTCACCTAACTCACTAGTTACTCTTTGATACATATTTTCGATTGGCTTTGTAACTTCGTCTAGGACAATGTAGGCCTCCTTACCCATGTGGTAAGCACCCTCATAAACTCCTAGGGATGAACCAAAAGAATCCATATCAGGATTGTTATGACCCATTATATAAATATCTGGAGATGATTGCATCATCCTCTTTAAGGCTTGAGATATTACCCTAGATCTAACCTTACTGGTCTTTTCTATGGCCTTGGTCTTTCCACCGAAATACTCATAATTATCTTCAAGTTTTACTACCGCCTGATCTCCTCCACGAGATAGGGCTATGTCGACTGCTTCTCTCGAATCAGAATAAATATCAGAAGGCTTAGCTCCTGCTATACCAACTCCTATAGAAAGAGTTGGTGGAAGGCTATTACCCTTTTGGATATTTCTAACTTGATCAAGAATTGAAAACTTAGACTCATAGATTTTCCTATAATCTTGATATTCACTAATTACCATGAACCTGTCATTTTCATACTTGCGGATTATACCATCATATGTTTTGAAATATTCATTGATAACCCTGTCGATTTCTCCTAAAACAGCAGGTCTATCAATTGATTGAGTTGCGTTTCTGATATCTTCGTAATTATCTATAAAGACTGAGTAGAAGACAAGTCTCTTATTCTTAAACAACTTTTTGATTGACTCATCATAAGTATTATCAATACCATAAAGAAAAGTCTGAGATTTACCATCTTCGTCATTGATTATAGTCTGATAATAAAACTGCAAGACTTTATCCTTGATGTTTATATTTCTAGGAGTCCTTAGACCATCTTCCTTAAAATCAAAATCAGCAAATTCTGGCAAGAAGTCTTCTATCTTATTTCCTACTATAGACTTATTGTCAAACAAGTCCCTAAAATAAGTATTGTGCCACTTGATTGTCCTATCGTCTTCTACGATAACAATAGGAAAAGGCATCTCGAATACTACGTTTTTGGTTATACTATCAAAAGAAACATTCATTTGATCGACATATGCTTGCAAATCATCCTTCTTCTTTTTGTTAATCTTAGTCAAAAAGAAGTAAAGAAGGATGCTGAGGATTATGGAAATAGAACCGATAATCTCGTTAAAATAAAATAAAACTATAGAAGCTATACTAGGAAGAGCCATTATAGCAATAATATTATTTAACCCTACATACTCATCATTATTTTTCATTTAAGCTCCTTTTCTTTCTTATATCTAGTATTATATCAATAAATCCTAAAATCACGAAAAAAATTAGCAAGAATTGTATTAAAATAATGACGAAAAACCACTGGAAGCCTCTGGATAAGGGAATATTAGATCTTGCAATCATATAATCATAAAGAGAAAATCCATTAAAAGCCAAAAGCTCTAGGAAAATCATAATAATATTTAAAGATGCATAGGTCATATTTAGCTTAAATAAATAAGAAAATCCATAAGCTAAAACACAAGTAAGTCCAATAATAAGAAGATCCTTATAGCTTATCCTTTGCTCATTTACCTTAGTCAAATCCTTAAAACCATCAAGTTTTATACTAGCATAATTTCTAATTAGTTTAAGGGCAAGCAAGGTATAAATAAAAGAAAAAAATGCAAAGATAGCTGGATATAGGCTAAGACTTGCCCTATAAATTTCTATATCCATCTTATAATCAATAGAAGATTCGACTAAAAGCTTGACTTGCCTAGCCAAACTATCGAAATCAACTTTTTCTTTCATTAGACCATATGTATAAAAACCTATCAAGACAAGGCTTATAAGAACAAAACTTGTAAGAATCTGTAGCTTATCACTTCTTATATACTTTATAGGAAGGGATAAGATTAGACATACTAAAAATATTGCAAGCGTAAGCATACAAGCTTCACTAAGACTCATATACATAAGTCCAAAAATCAAACTAGTAATTCCTAGTAAAATAAATTCGGCAAATCCATTCTTAAAGAGATAGATACTTAAAAGTACAGGAGCAGTAGCCAGTATTAGTAAGGATATATTCGATGCGAATATAATAAGGCTTACTAGGGCACTCATAAAGACTAATTCAATAATCTTTCTCAAATTTTTATTAATTTCCATAAAATTCCTTTCACTTAATAAAAAAAATTAAGCTATAAATATTTTACTACTTCTTTCTCTTTACTCAATTATACAAACTTTAAATGATAGATAATAAGAAGGCTCCATAAATTTCTCAAATTAAAAAGTATTTACTAAATATGATGTAATTATATAAGCAATAAGTATAATATCCTTATGACCAGATTAAATAATATTAATAATAAATCTATAACAGATTTTGATATATCAATTATTTCAGATCCCCATGTCTTGGCAAGAGAGCTCATTGGCCCTAGCGAAAGATTTATTAAAGAACTTAAAGTAGAAAGGAAATTAGTCGTAGAAAGCGAGGCCCTTTTTAAGAGGGCTTTGGAAATTGTCGACAGGGCAAATAGTAAGTTTCTAATTCTTCCGGGAGATTTGGCAAAAGAAGGAGAATACAAGTCGCATCAACTAGTTGCTACTTACCTTAAAGCTTGGAAGGATAAAGACCCTGATAGAAAAGTCCTAATGATTCCTGGCAATCATGACTTAAATAACCACAGAGCCTTTGATTTCTCCAAGGATAAACCTGCAAGAAGTGTAAGTCCCAGAGAGTTTGAACAAATCTATGATTTTGTCTATGATGATGATTCCATCTTAGAATTTTATAGGGATAGCCTAATTTTTAAAAATTATTTGGATAGGATAAACAAGCAATATGGGAGAGCTGACCAATACTCCTACTATGCCCAAGGGTATTTTTCATACCTTGCTCGCATAAAAAAAGAACATCTTAATGACAATGGCGTTTCTATTATTATGCTTGATACTTCTATTTACTCGGCAGATTCTGAGGAAAAGCACAGGGATGACAGGGAAAACATTCCAGGATCAATCAACATAGAGATGCTCAGATGGGTCATTAAAAAAATTGATGAAGCCAAAGAAAGAAAGGATATGGTAGTTGTAGTAGCCCACCATGCTTTCTTGCCTAATTTTAGAAATCAAGAACTGGCCTTCTCTCCTTTTATCATCAAGGAGTGGAGGGATAAATTTACTGATGAAGACCCTAGGATTAATCAAAAAACTCCGATTGAAATATTGGCGGATTGTGGCGTTAAGTTTATATTTACAGGCCATCTTCATGAAAACGGAACCGCCAAGTACACTAGCGAAGAAAATAATACAATCTATGATATCCAAACCGGTTCTACTATAACCTACCCACTTCCTATAAGGCACCTTCTTATTCATAATAATACATCAACAGACAAGGCCTTTTCGATTTATGTTACGACCGAACTGATTGATAGTTTTTCTTATACTGATCATTTTGGTCAAGTCCACGAGGTAGATGATGCCATAGTCCACACCATGACCAACCAATTAAGCCTTAGGGATGTGATTCACAATTATATAAGGATTCAAGCCAACAACCCTTTTTTTGATAAGATAAGTTTTAAAAAAGAGCTTATAGATAGCCTAAAGGCAAGAACTGGCGAAGACATTCCCTATAACAACTACATGAACAAAGTAGTCTTTCCTATGATTGCCGATTACTTTCCAATTTATAGTAAGTATGTAGGAAGAATCGTAATAAGCAATCTCAACTATAATTATGAATTTAGAATCAAGGCTTTGATGAATACCTTGTTTATTAAAGCTACAAGTATAGAAGATGCAATTGATGAAATCCTTGGTCAAGCAGAAAAGGTCCTTACTCCACATTTCCTTATTTCATCTATGGATAAAATTACTGAGAAGATTTTTGCTATGCCCATAGATGATGAAGGCCATACTTTTTATGATTTTGCCAACTATATCTACCAATATAGGTCAACAACAAATGAGAAAAAACCTCCTTTTGTTGAAAAAATGATAGAAAATATTAATGATCCGTCATATGATTTTGTTGATGCTATACTTGATTACGCAAAAGATGAGATAAATGAGACATTCGATGTAGTTTCTTCTTCTATAAAACTTGAAAAAGATGGCTCAAAACAGAAATTTTTTGATAGCTTAGTCCAAACAAAGGGACTTCCAGTTAACCTAGCCTACAAACATTTGGTAAGGAAAGTCAATACCCTAAGAGATCTCCTCGACTATTTTTCAATATTTATAACCAAAAAACCCAAAATTACAGGAGTAGACCTTGCCAAAAGCCTAGCCAACAATAAACTTATTAGGCAGGCAAAGATGAATATATCAAATAAAATGTTCGGTCAAGCTTCCTTTAGAGTTTCTATCCTAGCCCTAATAGGAGAAATGAATGAGGGGATGAAAACAATCTATCAAAATGCCGACCTAAATGAAGTCGACCACTATTTTAACTATATAGAATACGATGATACAAATAGTAAAAAATAAATTTTCCATTAAAAAAGGAGCGTAAAGCTCCTTTTTTTAATATTCATAATCATCATGGTGTAAGATTGGGTCTTGGGTAAAGTTTAGGCCAAGTTTTCTTAGCATGGACCTTTGTGAGTCACTTAAAATTACAGTTGAATGGGCATCAAGTCCCCTTAACTTAGTAATTTGCTTCATTGCCATGTGACTTAGAGGATTGGTTGTTGCTGAAATTGATAGGGCTATGAGCATCTCATTTGCTGTTAGTGAGGTTTCAACTCCTCCAAGGGACTTGGTCTTTAGATTTGATACTGGCTCTATAATATGAGGTGATATTAGAAGGATATCATCATCGAGATTACCCAATTTTTTTAGGGCATTTAGAATGCAAGCTGATGGAGCAGATAGGAGGTCAGATTTTTTGCCAGTAATAATCTCACCATCTTCTAGTCTTATAGCAAAGGCTTCAGTCTTATTTGCTTTAGCTTTTTCTCTAGCCTTAACTGCAACAGTCCTATCTAAAGGAGTGATTCCAAGTTGGCTCATTAGCATCTCGATTTTTTCTACTGCATGGTAGCTTTCTTTGGCATATCTATAATCAATAAGAGTATTGTAATATCTTCTAATTATCTCTTCCTTGCTAGCACGACTTACACCTTCTTGATCTTCTATGCAAAAGCCTGCCATATTTACACCCATATCAGTTGGTGATTTGTAAGGGCAAGCCCCCATGATTTTTTCGAACATCTTCTTTAGTATTGGGAAAGCTTCGACATCCCTGTTGTAATTTACAGCAAGTTCTCCATAGGCATCAAGATGATATGGATCTATCATATTTACGTCATCAAGATTTGCTGTGGCAGCTTCATATGCCATGTTTACAGGATGTTTTAGGGCGATATTCCAAATTGGGAAGGTTTCAAATTTGGCATAGCCTGCATTTATTCCTGCCTCATGATCAAGGTACATTTGTGATAGGCAAGTTGCCATTTTTCCTGAACCTGGACCAGGTCCTGTGATTACTACAAGGGGTCTTGTAGTAACTAGTCTTTCATTTCTTCCAAAACCATCCTTGGATATAATATGGTCAATATTATTTGGATATCCCTCAATATTATAGGTTTTATAGTTTGGGATATTTAGATTGTCCAAGTATTGTTGAAACTTAATAGCCTTGGCTTGATTATCAAATTGGGTAATTATTATACCACTTACTTTGAAACCGAAATCTTCAAAGGCTTGTTTTAGTCTTATGCTCTCTTGGTCATAAGATGTCTCATTGTCACCTCTGATTTTATTGTTTTCGATGTCATTAGCATTTACAGTTATGATTATCTCTGCCTTATCCTTCAAATTATTGAGCATTCTCAACTTAGAATCTGGCAAAAATCCAGGCAAGACCCTTGATGCATGAGCATCATCAAAGAGCTTTCCTCCAAATTCCAAATAGAGTTTGTCAAAGTGCGAAATTCTCTCTTCAATTTTTTCAGACTGCAATTTTATATATTTATCATTATTAAAAGCTTCTTTCATATTGACCTCCAATCATTATCTAAGTATTATACCAAGATTTTATAAGATGAAAAGATGCTAAAAAAATTTTTTATTAGGCTTAGCTAATTTTATTTTCTAAGGGCAAAAGTCCTTAAATACCAACATTTACTAAATGTTTTATGAAAAGATTTCTCGATGTTTTTAAAAAAATTCTCAATTAGCCTTTCCATGACCTAAGTATTCTACTTACTTTCTGACTTAAAATAATCTTGGATTTTTCTTTTATTTAATCTATCCAACCCAAAAAAGAGACAGATTTCTGCCTCCTTTATTTTTTCTTATTCATCTTCCATTGCCTTCCAGCCGTCTGTCTTAAATTCGTTTCCTTCTGGGTCTATCCAATAAGCTTCTACCTTATTTTCCCTTGCCTTCTTTAGACCTGTTTCATGATCTATTATAAAGAAATATGTGGATAAACTATCAGCTAGGGAGATACTGTCAGCTTGTACTGAAACTGACTTCCATCTAGTAGAAGGATATCTTGTGGCAGGGTCGATTATATGGTGATAATTCTTGCCATTTACTGTGAAAAATCTTTGATAGTCACCACTGGTTACGACTGATGTATTTTTAACTGAAACTATAGAAGAATATGGCTTATCTTTTTGGTCCAAGAAGGGATTTTGGACTGCAATTTTCCAGAGACCTTGGCTGTTGTTTGGGTTATCTCCAATAATAACATCATCTCCACCTACAGAGATTATCCCCTTAGTAAAGCCAGCTTCTTTGAGTTTTTTTGCTATTTTTTCAGTAGCAAAACCCTTACCTATAGCTCCTATGTCGATTTGTACATCTGGGTCTTTTATATAAACTGTAGAGTTTTTCTTATCTATTACTATAGAATTTATATCTTTATGATTTGCCTTTTCTGTAAGTTCTTTTTCACTTGGGATGGCAGCCTTTTCAGGATGATCTATGGACATTTCCCTATATTGATGCCACAAACCTAATAAGGAACCCATAGCTATGTTGATAGTTCCACCAGTTAGGTCATATATCTTTTCAGAATATTCTATCAATTCGATAATTTCAGGGTCTACCTTAACAGGTTCTATACCCGCCTTATCGTTTATTGTTCTAAAGTTGTTAACTCCATCAAAACTATCGTAAGAATTGTAAAGCTTGTTGTATCTATCAAGTTCCTTTTCCAAAAGCTTGCAATGCTTATCGAAACTTTTCTTATCCTTAGAGTAGGTAAGTATAGTTGTAACAGTATCGAAATATTCATAGTAGGTCTTATCTAGTTTTGGAAGCTCTTCTGAGTCATCTAAATCTACGTCGATTTCATTCTCATCTGACTTATCATCCTCGGCGTCCTTTTGGTCTTCTGCTTGACTAACTTGATTGGACTTTACTTCTTCTTTAGTTTCCTTATCCTTTGATCCATTGGCACAAGCTGCTAATAAGAAAGCCATAGCCAAGGGGTAAAATATCTTCTTTAATCTCATAATCTGTTTATATTAATTGTCTCCATATCCTTATTAACTGGGATTGATTCCTCAAGGGCCCAATTTAGCAATATATCCGCTGCTGCCTTATCTCTAAATTCATTCCAAACACCTTCAAGACCTTCTTCATAGACTATATCGAGAAATTCCTCTCTAGGAGCAATTCCTTCATAGTTATCTTGGAAGTTATCTCTTTGTTGCTTGTTTAGGCTTGCCACAAAGGCTTCTCTAAGTCTTTGCTCGTCGAGCTCATCGGCTGTTGGCAATAGCAAATAATTTTCCACATCTTGATCTATATCTATATAATTTTCCTCAATATCTTCAGGTGTTTGAATCTCCTTGTTTATCCTAATAAAATCTAAAGATTCTGTATTTAACCACATATTCTTTAGATATGAGTCTTCATCTATCAAGGTCCATTTTTCGACAAGCCATGATAGATTAATTGGTTTTCTAACTTTCATATTTCCTCACTCTTAATACGAGAGCCTCATATTCCCAAAGCTCTACTACTAAATTATTTCCTTTCTCTATTCTAATATTTCTCTTTTCCCATCTACTTCCACCATAACTTTCGGATAAGGAATCTATTACTTCTACAAATTCTAAATCCTCATCATAGTAAATGTGATAAGCGTTCTTGTAGGTGTTAGTCATATTTAAAACTACAAGGAATCTATCATCCCCCGCCCTTCTTTCGTAGGCAAAGACAGAATTGATATTATCATCTACAACCTTCCAAGTAAAGCCTTCACCCTCATAATCTTTCTCGAAAAAGGCCTTTTCATCCTTGTAGAGTTTGTTTAAGTCTTTTATAAATCTATGGAAATCATCGTGAACTGGGAATTTTAATATATCCCAATTTATTGAAGCATTTTCATTCCATTCATCAAAGGTTGCTATTTCATTACCCATAAAGTTTAGCTTTTTACCAGGGTGGGTCATCTGGTAAGTGTAGAGGAGCTTGAGCTGTTTGAATTTTTCCTCATAAGAGCCACTCATCTTATTAATCATTGCTCCCTTGAGATGAACTACCTCATCGTGACTTAATGGCAGAATAAATCTCTCATTGTAGAAATAAAACATAGAAAAATTAATTTTGCCTTGATAGTCTATCCTATTGATGGAGTCTGTCTTAAAATATCTTAGGGTATCATTCATCCAACCTAAATCCCACTTATAATCAAAACCAAGTCCGCCATCTTCGACTTTTCCTGTTACTAGCGGATAGTCAGAAGAATCTTCTGCTATAAGCATGACGTCTGGGTGGGCCTTGTGGATTGTTTCGTTAAGATCTTTTATGAAATTAATATTATCATAGTGGACTCCACGATACTTGTTGCCATTGTAGTGGATCATGTAGCTAACTGCATCAATTCTTATTCCATCGAAATGGAAATTTTCAATCCAATAAGAAAAGGCAGATTTCATAAAGCTTCTTACATGACCTTTAGAATAATCAAAATTATTTGAGCCCCACTCAGAATACTTCAAGTCTGGATAGATTGACTCATACATACCAGTTCCATCGAAGTGGTTAAGGCCAAAATAGTCGCTTGCAAAATGGACTGCTACCATATCGAGGATAACTCCTATGCCATTTTGATGGAGGATGTCGACAAACTTCTTTAGGTCGACTGGGCTTCCAAACCTAGAGCTTGTAGCGAAAAATCCGCTCGATTGATAGCCCCAGGATGGGTAGTAAGGATATTCTGTAATAGGCATGATTTCAACGTGGGTATAGTTCATTTCCTTAACATAAGCTACTAGTTTGTCAACTATATCTAAGAAGTTTACACTATTTCCATATCTAAGCCAGCTACCTATGTGAATTTCATAAATATTTAAGGGCTTATCAAAATTCTTATCCCTATTTTTTATGAAGTCATAATCATTAAAATCGTAAGTATCATCTGTGATAATACTTGCAAAATCACCTTCTTTGTCCATAGCCCTAGCAAAAGGATCTGCTTTTTCTACGAAATTTCCCTCATGGTTAATGACATATTTATAATAATCACCAACTTTAGCCTTTAATTTGGTGAAAAAATAGCCATATTTGAAATTTTTAGTCATCTTGATATTTTCCCAAGATGTAAAATCTCCTTTAATAAAAACTTCATTAGCATTTGGTGCAAGGACCCTAAATATATAATATCCGCCCCCATCATCATGGGCACCCCAAATATCAGCTCCCATAGACGAATGGCCACTTAAATAACTTTCTATAAAAGCATAATCAGTTTCAATTATATCAACCTTCATTTTCTTCCTCAATCAAATGTTTTATGTGTCTTTTTAAAATTTGAATTCCCTTTAGATTTCTAGCTCCCCTTGGAATAATAATATCTGCGTATTTTTTGCTAGGTTCTACATAGGTTTCGTGCATAGGTTTAACTTGATTAATATATTGGGTCAAGACTGATTCAATAGACCTCGCCCTTTCCTTAGTATCTCTTAGGATTCTTCTTTGAAGTCTAACGTCACTATCAGCGTCCACAAAGACCTTGGTATCGGTAATTGATCTGATTCTTTCATCATACAAGACTAAGATTCCCTCAATCAGGATAATCTTTGTAGGCTTGACTCTTATAGTTTCATCACTTCTAGTATGTTTGCTATAGTCATAAATGGGCATATCAATTTCCTTACCCTCGAGTAATTTTAATAAATCCTTATAAAATAAATCATTATCGAAGGCACCTGGATAGTCGTAGTTAAGTTTAGCCCTT
Source organism: Anaerococcus tetradius ATCC 35098 (assembly GCF_000159095.1). Lineage (GTDB taxonomy): Bacteria > Bacillota > Clostridia > Tissierellales > Peptoniphilaceae > Anaerococcus > Anaerococcus tetradius. The sequence continues at coordinate 561,453 of NZ_GG666295.1, forward strand.
TGCTCAAAGTCTATATCATCGTGGGCCTTGTAGTAGTTATCATGACCAATAACTATCAAATCATCTTTGAAGTAGGCTTCAATTTCTCTTACAATAGAGCTTTTGCCAGAAGCAGAGCCTCCAGCTATAGCTACAATTTTTACATCACTCATAATTTTATCTCATTAACAATTTGTCCATCTAAATATTTATAAAGGTTGTCAAAAACAATATTAGCCCTAATCTCCATAGCTTGCTTGGTATAGAAGGCTACGTGATTGGTAAGGATTACATTTTTAGCATTTCTTAGTGGATAATCCTCAGGAAGTGGTGGTTCCATATCGAAAACATCAATACCTGCCCTAAGTTTATCTTCGTTGAGAAGTTTAGCTATATAGTCATTATCTACTACAGCTCCCCTAGCACAATTGATTAGAACTGCATTTTCTTTCATTAAGTCAAGCTCAGCTTTACCCAAAAATCCCTTGGTTTCTTTGTTGTTTGGAATGTGGAGGGATACTATGTCACTTTCTTTTAGGAGGCTTTGAAGGTCAACATAGTCAACTCCCTTAGCCCTTACTTCTTCTTTTTCAGTCCTTGAATAAGCAATAATCTTACAACCAAAAACAGAAAGTAGGTCTATAAGTTTAGATCCAATATGGCCTGTTCCTATTACTCCAAAAGTCTTGCCCTTGATAAGCTCGCCTAGAAGGTAATTGTCGCCAGCGTTAAAAATATTTTCCCTATTTTCGTTAAACTTTCTCAAAACTCCAATAGTTAGACCGATGACAAGCTCTGCTACAGAATCATCAGAATAACCACTTGCATTTAATACCTTGATGCCCTTTTCTTTGCAAGTATCAAGAGCAATATGATCTACTCCTGTAAAGGCAACATCTATTAATTTTAAGTTGGTCTTGTTTATGACTTCACTTCTTAAAGGCTTGTTGGTTATGATGGCAATATCTGTATCTTTTAGTCTCTCGATTTTTTCTTCGTCAGTTTTTGCACTTTCCTCAAAGTATTCGAAGTCATGACCCATAGATTCGATTTTTTTCTTATTAGCTTCAATAATCTTTTTGTCAACTTCTAGTGGATCAATAAGGCTAATTTTCATTTTATGCTCCTTTATACAAAATATATATCGTTTACTTTATAATATTATACTCTTCTTGCTAATATTTAAATAGAAAAATTCATTTAGTTTAATTATTAACTATGCTTGTTTATCGACTGATATTGTGATAAATTATTAGTATAGAACAGAAAGGAATAGTTATGGCAGTAGGATTAGCTTTTACAGATGGAAAATGTATAGAGGCCCTTAAATATTATTGCAATGTCTTTGGTATTGAAGAACCTAAAAAAATAATTAGATATAGTGATTTCGAAAAATATAATCATCCAAAAGACATTAAAAATAGGATTTATAATTCCTATCTTGATATTTATAATAATAGAGTTTACTTATACGATGTTGCTAATGATAGGATGATAAAAAATGGCAACAATGTCAGAGTCGTAATAGAAACCAGCTCTGATAATCTTTACAGAGCCTATATGAACTTTAGGAAAGACTCCACTGTTACTATGGAGCCACAAAAGGTAAACAAAAAACTGTTTACAACTCTGATAGATAAATACAACATTTCATGGCAATTTATTGCAGAAATTAATGATTGATAATTTTGAAGGACCTTAAAGTCCTTTTTTATTTATCTTTCTTCTTGTTCTTTTCTCTTAGATACCTAAAAAAAGTTTGAATTTCATACAAGGCTTCTTCATCCCTGAGTCCAAATTCTGCGTCTAGATAGTGAAGTTGACTCCTATCTCCTGTTATATTGGTATTTGACCCACAAGCTCCTCTTTTATGATCTCTTATGCCTATTACTAGCCTATCTATCCTAGAATTTATTATAGCCCCTGCACACATGGAACATGGCTCCATAGTAACATACATAGTTGCTCTTTCGAGCCTAAAGTCATCTATGTAGGCACTTGCTTCTTTGATTGCCATAATTTCTGCATGCTTTAGGGCAGATTTACCCTTAAAGGTATAGTTATGACCCCTTCCTATAATCTTTCCATCTAGGACTATAACAGCTCCCACTGGGACTTCTTCGATAAATCTTGCAAGCCTTGCCTCATTAATAGCTTCACCCATAAAAAAGTAGTCTTCTTCGCTAAATTTTTCTTTATTTATCATCTCGTTTTCTAGCATCTTAGCTCCTATTTTATAAAAAAATAAGCTGTTGATAAACAACAGCCAACTTTTGGTGTACCGGAGAGGATTCGAACCTCCGACACCCGCCTTAGGAGGGCGGTGCTCTATCCAGCTGAGCTACCGATACATATAAAGGACAAAAAACAGTCCTTTATTATTATATGCTTTTTTATCTTGCAATCAATAGGTCAACTAAGAAATTAACATTATTTTCAATATTTCTGACAATTCTTGTAAAAAGGCTAGCTCTTTCGACATCACTGCCACTGACCAAATCGACTACATGGTATTTATTATCATAAGACACATCAACCTTACCCAGGATATCTCCCTTTTTGATTGGAGCCTTAATATCCTTATTGAGGGTGATTTTTGTAGCAACTTTCTTATCGTCATTGGAGATTATTGATAGATTTTCTTTTGGATATAATTCTATGTAGCCTTGTTTAGCTGATCCTACTTCTATACTATCGAGGCTTTTATTAACATCTAAGACCTTCTTGCAGGAATAAAATCTTGAAATGTAATAGATCAAATCACTCATTACACTTTCCCTAGTGTCTTTTTGGTCAGCCCCCATAACTACACCTATACATCTAAAATCATCACTTCCATCAAGCTCCTTCATATCAACAGTAGTTACTAGACAATAGCCTGCCTTATCTGTCGTTCCAGTCTTTAGGCCATCAACTCCCTTTATATCTTTTCTTAGAGGGATAGTGGAGGTTTTTCTTATGCCCTTTCCTGGAATATTTACTTCATCCATTGTTGAATATCTTAGGATATCAGGATATTTTCTAACAATAAAGGAAGATAGTTTGAACAAATCTCTTGCTGATGATTGATTTTCCTTATTATCTTTAGTTTCTATTCCACTGGCATTGTAGTATTTTTGGCTAGATAGTCCCAATTCTTTAGCCTTTTCATTCATAAGAGTTGCAAATTTTTCTTCGGAACCTGCTACTGTCTTTGCTAAAAGATAGGCACAATCATTACCGCTTACTGCTATAAGGCCTTGGAGAAGTTCTTCAACTGAGTAAGACTCCTTTTCCTTTAGACCAAGGGAGGAGTATTCCCAACTTGTTAGCTCCTCAGCCTTCTTATCGGCCTTTACGGATGTGTTAAGATTGATTTTTCCTTCTTCAATGGCATCCCTCACTAGGAGAAAAGTCATTAGCTTAGTTAATGATGCCATTGGTCTTGCTTCATCGGCGTTTTTTTCGTAATAGACATCACCTGTTTCTTCATTACCAATAAGATAAGAAGAAACATTGGAATCAAGTCCCACTACCCTAGTCTGAGCAGCAAAAATTTCTCCTGGCATTAGTAGAAAAACTAGGGTTAATAGGCTGATTAGCATTGTTTTTTTGAATTTCATCCTTACCTACCTTAAAAAAGATTCTAACTTTCTATAATTATCTCTAAGAAGCTTTAGGGTATTGACATCAGCTTCTTTGTTATAAGGAAAGCCTAGATTAGCTGCCTCTTGCATGCCAACTTTCCTAAATAAATTGCAAGCCTTAAATAGACAAGTATATATATCAACTAAGTCATTGGTATTAAAACTTAACTCCAAATCCTCCCTGTATTCCTTGCTAAGGCCGTTGATAAGATTAGAGCCATCCTTGCCCATATTCCTTAGACCATAAAATTTGTCTATTAGGTGGAAGTTTAACATCTTGATTAACTGTCTACGCAAATCTTCCATCTTAATTGAGGCAGCTATCGGATCTTTTTGGTTGATATAAAGGGAAACTTCCATGGCATTGGCGAAGAAATTATCTACGCATGACTTAAATTCATATTCTTTTGGAGTATCATGCTTAAAATCCTTGTTTGGGCTAAGATCAATTTCACCAGGCTTATTGTAGATAAACTCAATATCACTAGGTAATTTCTTTATAAAATCTTCTGCCAAATCCTTGGCTATGATTGACTCAGAAATCTTTACACCACAGGCCCTGTATAGCTCAAGTATTGTGTAATTCTGCTTGTTTTTATCAATTTCAAAGCTATTCTTGATCCTGTTAATAAGAATAATATCATCAAACAAAAATTTTAACTCTTCTTCAAGTTTGCCGATAATTATTTCATCTACAACTGTGTATAGGTCTATAAATTCGTCGTTTGTATTAGATTTTACATAGAAAATAGAGACTATGGAATCCTTATCATTACCATAATCTATAAATCTTTTTTTAATATCATCTCTCATCTATATTCCAGCTTTCTATAAAATTCTTTAATAGTCTTGCAGTTAGACCCCATATGATAGGCTTGGTATCATAAAAATAATAGTCCCTATGACCAGGCCAAAACTTGTAATTTCTTCCACCAGGTATTTTATCAAAAGGGAAGTCCTCGGGAAAATCCATCTTATAATTAGCCCTATATTTAGTAGGGGGATTTTCTTTCAAATAAAAAATATCTACTGCAAAAACAGATGCCACTTCCTCATTATACTTTATATCTTCAATATTTTTCTTAATTTTACCATAAAAACTTTTGACCTGCCTATAGGATGCATTTAAAGACATAGAAGAATATCCCATATACTCTATATCATCTATCTTTAAGTTAAGTTCCTCCATAGTCTCTCTTATGGCACAATTCTTAAAATCTTCGCCTTCCTCAAGCCTTCCACCAGGAAAAGAAACCTCCCCGGCTTGGGAAATTTTATCACTTCTTACTTCAAAAAGTATATGATCTGTACCCTTTACTTCTATTATAGGAATAAAGACTGCAAAGTTTTCTAGTTCATTATAAAATTCATCATCGACTAATAATTTTTTCATCCTAACTCCTATATAAAATAATATTAAATTAAGCTAGTAAAGTCAAATATATAATTATAATCTTTTTACTTGGGTATAAGTGTAAGGCAAGAAACAAATAGGAGGAAAAATGCTAAAAGAATTTAAAGAATTTATATCTCGTGGCAATGTAATTGACATGGCTATTGGTATAATCATGGGTTCTGCCTTTACAGCAATAGTTAAGAGCATGGTAGATGATATCTTGATGCCAATAATATCAGGTCTAACTGCTGGTATCAATTATGAGGATATAGTAGTAAATATTGGAGGAGCTAGCCTAAGGGTCGGTAACTTTATAAATGCTGTCATATCTTTTCTAATCATAGCCTTTGTTATGTTTGTAATAGTTAAGACCCTAAACTCAAGACATAAGGACGATAAAGAAGAAGAAACTGATAAAACTTGTCCTTACTGCCAATCCAAAATCCCACTTGAAGCTACAAGATGTCCACATTGCACATCAAAGCTAGACAATTACAAAAACATTAATGAATAAGCTAAAACGCTGCAGGATTCACATGCAGCGTTATTTTCATCTCTTCTTTTCTTTTATATAATCACAGGATGAACATCTGATTTCATCTGTCGATCTATTTTTCTTATGGATTAAGAGCGAACCACATTTTGGACATTTCTCTCCTGTTGGTGGGTCCCATAGGGCGAAGTCACATTTTGGATAGTTGTCGCAACCGTAAAATCTCTTTCCCCTCTTGCTAACTTTCTCTATCAGAGTTCCGTCCTTGCAGTTTGGGCACTTAACCCCAGTAGACTTGATGATGGATTTAGTAAAATCGCAAGCTGGAAAGCCAGTGCAACCTATAAACTTGCCATTTCTTCCATGTTTGATGGCTAGATTTTTGCCACACTTAGGGCATTTTTCATCGAGAACTTCATCCTTGACCTTATAGTCATTTTCGTCTTTTTTTACACCCCTCATGTCTTTTTCGAAGTCCTTGTAGAAGGCTTTGAGAGTTTCTTTCCAGAATCTTTCTCCTTCAGCTATATTATCTAGGGCATTTTCCATTTCTGCCGTAAATTCTACGTTTATAATATCATCAAAGTTTTCTTGGAGGAAGGTATTTACAGTTTTACCCAAATCTGTTGGATAGATGCTCCTTCCTTCAAATTCAACATAGTTTCTTGATATTATTTGATTGATAGTTGCTGAGTAGGTTGAAGGTCTGCCTATGCCGAATTCTTCAAGAGTTTTCACTAGAGAGGCTTCTGTGTACCTTGCTGGTGGATTGGTAAAGTGTTGGTCTTTATCTATTTTTTCTGCTCCAATAACATCTCCTTCTTTAAGTTCTGGAAGGATATTTTCATTTTCATTAGCAGAAGATAGTTTATTGAAGCCTTCAAAGAGGGTAATCTTACCATTTGTCTTAAAGATAAGAGAATTATTATCAAAGAGGACTTGGGTTGATAGGTACTCGTAGTCAGTCATTTGGCTTGCTACAACTCTTTCCCAAATCATCTTGTAAAGCTTGTATTGTTGGTCAGTTAGGTATTGTTTTATCTCTAGGGGATTTCTCCTAATTGATGTAGGTCTTATGGCCTCGTGGGCGTCTTGACTACCTTTTTTTCTTCCTTCATAGGTATTGCCCCTTGAAGCATATTCTGGCCCATACTTTTCTTTTATATATGAGAGGGCTTCTCCTACAATCTCCTTGGATATCCTATTGGCATCGGTTCTCATGTAAGTGATTAGACCAACACTACCATCTCCTACGTCAATACCCTCAAAGAGTTGTTGGGCAAGCTGCATAGTAAATTTGGTGGAAAAACCAAGCCTATTTGAAGCGTCCTGTTGGAGGGTAGAAGTCGTGTAAGGCTTTTGAGGCTTTCTACTCTTCTTAGTCTTTGTGATTTTTACGACCTTAAAATTATCCTTATCAATTTTACTAAGAACCTTATCTGCCCCACTTTCCTTAGAAATCTTAACCTTTTTATTAATTTGACCATAAAATTCCGAATCAAATTTTAGCTTATCATGCTTGTGATGGGCTGTTATTGTCCAGTATTCCTCTGGAATAAAGTCATCAATTTCCTTTTGCCTATCAACTATTAGCTTTAGGGCTACTGATTGAACACGACCTGCAGATAGGCCCGATTTGATTCTCTTCCACAAAATCGGACTTATCTCATAACCTACAATCCTATCCATTACACGTCTTGCTTGTTGGGCATCAACTAAGTTTTGATCAATTTCTCTCGGATTTCTTATAGCATTTTTTATATTTTCTTTGGTAATTTCGTGAAACTCAACTCTATTTTTCGCATGAGGATCAAGGCCTAAGAGAAATTGTAAATGCCAACTTATAGCTTCTCCTTCCCTATCCGGGTCTGTCGCAAGATAAACCTTCTCTGCCTTGTCAGCTTCCTTTTTCAATTCATTAATAGTCTTTGCTCGTCCCCTAACCTTGATGTATTCTGGTTCAAAGTCATTTTCTATATCTACACCAAATTTGCTCTTAGGAAGATCTCTTAGGTGGCCAATGGTTGCCATTACCTTGTAGTTTCTTCCAAGCATCTTGGCAATAGATTTCGCCTTGGTTGGAGATTCCACTATTACTAAGTTCTTAGCCAAATACTCACTCCTTTATAGTAAATTCATTATTTCCAATATTTTCTATATAATCCTTTAGCTCTAGTGATGTCAGTAGGAAATTAACAAGGTCTATTCCCATTTCCAAATCATAAGCTATCTTATCACTACTAGCATTAGGATTGTTCTCAATGTATCTTACCACTAAAGCCTCATCCTTATCAAGTTTTGTATAATCAAGGCTTCTTTTTGTAAAATCACTATCCAAGATAAAATCAAGCTCATCAATAATATCATCTGCATCAAGAACGAGCTTTGCTCCTTCTTGAATCATCTTATTGGTCCCCTTAGAATAAATGGAATTGATATTGCCAGGAAGGGCAAAAACTTCCCTACCCTGCTCTAGGGCACACCTTGTAGTTATCATAGTTCCAGATTTCTCCCTAGCCTCAATTACTACAGTCCCCAAGGAAATCCCTGATATAATCCTATTTCTTCTCGGAAAATTATAGGAAATTGGCTCAGTTCCTAGAGGAAATTCTGAAAGGATAAGACCACTTTCTTCTATCCTCCTATAGAGGTCCCTATTTTTTTTAGGGTAAATCTTATCAATCCCACAACCGATAACACCTATTGTTCTTTTTCCTACATCAAGGGTCGCCTTATGGCAAGTCGCATCAATCCCATAGGCAAGACCAGACACTGTAGTAATTCCAGAAAGGGCAATCTTTTCAGCCAACATCCTGCAAGCCCACTTGCCATAATCAGTACATTTTCTAGAACCAACAAAGGCTAAGGAATTTTTGTCAAGCTCTTGATTTAATTCTCCCTTGTAATACAAGATAGCCGGCCTATCTTCTATATAAATAAGGTTAGTAGGGTAAGCTTCATCTAGCATAGTCACATATTTATAATCATACTTATGAACCTTATCAAGATAAGCCCTAAAATCTTCTAAATTCTTTGCACTAAAGATTTTTTCCTTTTGTTGGTCTGTTAGGAAATCATATTCTCTTAAATCCCTCTGAAAAAAATTATCAAGATTTGTATTTTCATAAAGATTTAGGATGGTCATATTGTTAAGATATATGTAATTTAGATATAAAATAATTTCATTTTTTGTTAACTCAGAAGGCATTTTCAATATAATTAATCTCTCTACTTTCAACTACAACTTCCGCCACATCAAATCTCATCAAAAAATCTGTTAGCTTATTTTCTATTAGATAGGCCTGACTAGCTTTTATAATCTTGGCTTGTTTGCTTGGAGTAACAGCTTCGGATGGATTTTCGAAATTTCTATTTTTCCTAGTCTTTACCTCGACGAAGACTATAAAATCGTCAATTTTTGCAATAATATCAATCTCGCCGAAGGGTTTTCTATAATTTCTATCGAGAATTGTATAAGATTTTTCTCTTAGATAATCCTCTACCAAATTTTCTCCAAAATCTCCAAATTGTTTTTTATAAGTCATCAAAGCTCATCTGCCTTTCGTGAAATTTCCTTAGGAAGGTCTGTCTATGAATTGGAGTTTCTCCGTACTTTTCTAGGCCTTCATAGTGTTTCTTAGTTCCATAGCCCATATTAGTCTCAAAGCCGTAGCCTTTATAGATTTTAGAAAAGTTAATCATAATATCATCTCTTCTAATTTTTGCAAGAATTGAAGCACAGGATATAACGTATTCGTTGAGATCCCCCTTTACAATATTCATCTGAGGGAGGTCGGTATTTATCCTTTCTGCATCGATTAGGACGATTTCTGGGCGGATTTTAAGATTATTTAGGGCATCTTCCATAGCCTTGTGGGTGGCGTTTTTGATATTAAGCTTATCTATCAACAAAGAGTTGGCATAGCCATAAGCATAAGTTAGGCAATCGGCAAGGATTTTATCCTTTAGGACTAGCATCTTCTTACGAGTAAGCTTCTTTGAATCAGTAACCCCTTCTATCTTCGAATCCTTCTTCATAATAAGAGCACAAGTTACGACGGGACCTGCCAAGGGTCCCCTACCTACCTCATCAATTCCTGCTATAAGCTCATATTTTTCATGAACTTTTCTTTTTATATCATCATTGTAAGGAGAATATTTCATGGTCTTTCCAAACTAATCTTACCAAGCTTACCTGACCTAAAGTCGTTTAGGATAATATTGGCAGTTCTCGTATAATCAAAATCTCCACCAGCTATAATAGCTCCACGCTTTTTTGCTATAGCCTCATAAATTTCTAGGGCAGGGACCTCTAGTTCTATTCCATACCTATCCACAAGGGCTTCCGGCTTAATCTCCTTCATCTCCTCCAAAAATTTCAAGGTTAAATCTTCTATGTTTAAAACCTCATCTCTTATAGCGTTGGTAAAAGAAAGATGGAGGCCGATTTTTTCTTCAAACTTAGGCCACAAGATACCTGGAGTATCGAGTAGTTGGATATTTGACCCAGCCTTTATCCATTGCTTACTTTGAGTAATGCCAGGACGATTCCCTACCTTAGCTCCCTTTTTCTTAGATAGCTTGTTGATAAAGGTAGACTTACCAGAATTAGGAACACCTACTATCATCATCCTAATCAAAGGATTGTCGATATTTTTCTCTTCATTTTTCTTAAACTTATCCTTTAGGAGAATCTTTGCTTCCTTATATATCCTATCTACTGGGACATTTTCCTTAGAATTCATCAAGATAGCAGGAATCCCTTCTTCCTTAAACTTAGCTATCCATTTTTTATTCACTTCTGGATCTGATAGGTCTGATTTATTCATAATAATTATCCTTGGCTTATCAGCGATAATCTCATCTATCATGGGATTTCTAGATGAAATAGGAATCCTAGAATCGATTATCTCCAAAACCACATCCACAAGCTTTAAATTATCTATAATAATTTCCTTGGTCTTTTTCATATGCCCAGGAAACCAGTTAATATTCATAGTCATTGTTATCCTCCGTATTCTCTTCTATATATTATACATAAAATATCCGTACTTATACAAATAAAAAAACATGCGACTTAAGCCCAGATCTATAGACTAAAACTCTTATTTTAGTAGGTATATTTTTCTTGGAAATACTAGGAAATAGACTACACACAGTATCAGAAAATGGAAGCCAGATTAATAGATAGATTAGTAGTTTTTAAATATTTTCTCAGAAAATCCTTCAATACAATAACTATCCCATTCTTTTTCTTATAAGTTTTATTTTAAATTTCAACGCTTTCTAAATTGATTATTTAATTCTCCGATATATTTTTAAGCTTAAAGTTTAGTTAATTGTCTGCTTTAAATAATATCTCATGTCTTTATTACTAATACAATCAGCTAATAATTGTTAAAAGAATCGCTTGTTCTGACCCTTTTTAATAGATATCTAAAGCATATCACTCCCAGAATTATCCATACTGCATTAGAAATCAAATAATCAACTATTAAAGAGGCTTCTACACTCTGTCCCAAATACATCTGTCTCATTATTTTTATGCCCGCATTAAATGGGATTATGTTAAATAGTCTGCTTCTCACTTCGATCATATCTGATAAAAAAATCAACACTGATTGTAAAATAAATACTAGACTTCCTATTTCTTTTTCTATTAGGGATATACCTCCTAATAATAGTCCAAGTCCGTACATACCTATTAATGCAGGGAAGGCTACTAGGTAAGATAATAATATGTATAAAATATCTTTTGTATCTGCCTTTATAGATAAAATAAATATTAGGAAAATCACGAAAAAGCTTAAAAAGCTTATAAATAAATATGTAAGCATCTCAATAAAGAGTAATAGTTCTGCCGAATATTTGCTCTGCATTTTTAATTCAAGAGTTCCAGAAACAGACTGTCCCCTAATATTTGCTGAGCTCCAGCCTAGGGCAGTAGTCGATATTTGCCAAAATATAAAACCAATGAGAACTATAATTTTCCCTGAATTAATGTCTATTCCATAAGAGTCGGCAAAGGCTGAGTCAAGACCTGTTATAAATATCGAAAATAATACAATGGCGAATATTAATATATCTGTTACGAAGCTAACTTTATAACTTCTTATCTTTTTTATATCCAAACTAAGCTCGGTTTTGATTAAATTTATATAGTCCATACTATCTCCTAAATATTTGAGTTAACTTCCCTAAACTTTTCTCTTATTTCCTCATTGGTCATTTGTGAAGAATATTGATATGTATTTTTGCCTTTCGATATAAATGTATAGTTATCTGCTATATCACTTATAAAATCTAGGTCATGGGTTGAGATTATAAATTTCCTATCTGTATCTTTTGCTACTTTCAGTATTATCTTTTGTAAATTGAGCTTGGCATCTATATCTAGACCATCAGAAGGCTCATCTAAAATAATTATTTTGCTATCCGAGCACAAGCAACACAATAAGGCAGCTTTTTTCTTCTCACCAGTAGATAGATCTCCAACATTTCTATCTCTAAACTCCTCCATTGATAATAATTTGCTATAGCTTTCGTACAATTCCTTCACCTTTTTGAAATCTATTCCTTTCAAGGCTCCGAAATATCTAACATTGTCATAAACCGAATTTCTAAATCTAAGGCCCCTATCTCCTGATTGTAAGAAGGATATATTATCCCTCGCCCAGATAGGATAGTACTTATCTTGGGAAGATGAATGTATTTCTCCGCTTTCGAAATAATAAATTCCAGATATGATTTTAAGAATAGTAGTCTTACCTGCACCATTTGGACCAATTAAGGCAAAAATATTATTATTATCGAAATTAATCGTCCATGTAAAATTATCTACCGCTAGTCTATTTTTATAATATCTACTTATATTTTTTAATGTAATTTCCATAAATACTCCATTTTAAATTATTAAAAGTGTAAAATGCATGTTAATGTATATGTTTAAAATATAACGTATAAAGATAATACGATATAAAAACTTATGGCATATTTATTACCATAATTACAAATATTTAGTCTTTCTTTTGATATGAACAACTTTATCAAATTTATTAATCTTATCGTTACTCAAATTATGGGCAATCACTATTAAACTTCTCTCATCCCTAAGCAGTATATCCAATATTTTGTCAACACTTTTCCTATCGAGAGAGGAAAATGGCTCATCTAAAATAAGTATATCGCTATCCTTATAAATAGCCCTTGCTATACTTATTTTCTGCATTTCTCCGCCACTTAAATTATCTCTATCTTCATTAACCCTTGTAGTTTTATCGAAGTCTTTAATATTTAATCCATCAATTATTCTATTGTATTTTTCCTTCAAATAAACTTCATTTCCTATTATATTATTACTTATAGTATCTTCTGTTAAAATATATCTTTGACCTAAAAATGATATCCTTTTATAATATGACTCTTTATCTATGTTTTTTATGTTTATTCCATTTATAAATATGTTACCAACATGATTTCTGGAAAAATCTAGTATTGAAGAAATAAGCGTAGATTTTCCAGCTCCATTCTCCCCTACAATCAAGATTTTCTCTCCATAGTTAATTGAAAAACTAAAACTATCACTTATAGGTTCAAGTTGATATTTGCAAGCATATTCGTCCACTCTTATTTCATCTATTGTAGATATTTTAAAATCGCCCTTAGATGTATTGGACCCATTTATAATTTCAATTAGTTTTTCCCTTGTTTTCTTAGTCTTTGCAAACTTAGCATAAGTTCTGGAAAATGCATATATAGGAAGAGTTATAGAATCACAAGAAACTACAATCGCTAACAATTCAGAAATAGTGAGCTTACCATCAATAATCAAAACAACCCCTACAATATATAGACCAACCTCAATCAAACTAGCAGATGTCTGATTAATAACTTCTACCATATCTTCAGACAAATTCAACCTGAAAAGTTCCTCATTAGCTTCTATCGATGCCTTCTTAAACTTATATCTGAACTTGTCCTCTAAATTATAAATCTTTATCTCTCTAATATTATCAATACTTTCATTTAATATTTTTATGATTTTTGAAAACTTGGTATTGTATGAATATTGCTTATCTGCTAAAGTATTCGCAAGTAATTTTTGAATTATAAAAGTTAGAGTAGAGATGACTATCAAATATAGCAAAATCTTACCAGATAAGGAATATATAACTAGACTTGCACCCAGAAAAGACACTATAAAATAGACAATTTGAGTCAATCCCTGGATATAATCATTCGAAATCTGATCTATATCATTTGTAAAGATACTAGTTAAATACGATTTATCAAAGTTTAATCCATGCCTATCCAGCAAGCTTTCATAGACTCCCTCATTTAAGCATTGCTTACACATGATCATAAACTTATCCAAGTACTTTTCAGATAATAAATTAACCAAAAAGTACCCCAACAGATACAATAAGCCAGGTAATAGCAAATATCCAATATTAACTCCAGTTTATGATTTTGATAAATTGGTATAATAAATTATCAATTTAGAAAAAACTGGCCTACTCAAGGAGAATAATAACAAAAATATAAGGCTTTTGATAAACAATTTTTTATTTTTCTTAAAAAGATACACCAACATTACTACACACCTAAATATCTATAACATTTCGGATCACAACATTTATCATACTTATTATTAACAATCTTTTTTTCGACAAAACATCCCCCATTTCAAGAGTCTATTACTTCTTCTAAATTTTCTATTTTTCATATTTTCCTACTATTTTTATTATGAATATTCTCGATATAAGGATACAACAATATATTCGAATTTTCAAAGGCATATGTGCCTTTGAAAAAGTCATTAGTATTCTTTATTATATAAGGTAGACAGAGGTGATTTTATGAAAAAATTTAAATTTTTAGCCATAGTCTTAGTCATGCTATTAACACAATTTTTGTATAATATCAATTAATCTTTAGCTGATGATGAAGATAATATTATTATGATTAAATCTATTACATATAAATCTGATTATATTTAATTTTAAAAATTGACGTTTCTGGATAAATAAAATAGTCTAGCTCTTTCACTACTCTTACACTATATTAATCGTCCAATAATTATTAAAAAACTCAATTGAATCTTTTTCTCGTATTCCTGAAGTATGAAACATACTTCAGGTATATCGGGCTAAATTTCCTAGGAAAGCTTTCTACTTTTAGGGCGATATTTATTTAGATTCCATTACTACTCTTCAGTTTATACCAGTATATTTTCTATTTTTTTATTCATTAGAACCTGTAAATCTTTATTTAAGATATTTTCCAATAAGACTTTTGCTACTGTTAATGGCTCTTCATAATTTTTATGAGCTCTATAACAAGCAATAAATTTTGCAAAATATAGGTATAAAAAAGCATCTATCGATGAGTTTTCTCTTGAACATACTAGCCCTTCATTTGTTGTTTTAATAGCTTCTATATAATTTTTATTTACTATATTCCAATTAGCAAGGTTATTACAAGTAGCTATTTTTACTATTTTATCTTTATCTTGATTTTTGCACTTATTAAATATCTCCACCCTATCAATTCCCTTAAAATCTTGGGAAGTGGTTGCTATATTTAATAATATGCGGAGGTCTATGCCTTGAAGGTCTAGATTTTCGAAGTTTTTTCTTTTGATCTTACTTGAGGATAGGTCCTCGTATATTTCACTTAATTGTTCGCTAGTTACCTCACAGTTTAGATATCGTATAAATAGATCTAAGATGTCTATCTCGTATTTCCTTGCTTTTAGTTCTCTGCAATCTTTTATTAAGTCTATTTTTTCTAAAAGGTCTATTCTTATATCCTTTGTTAGAAACATTGCATTGATATCTAGTAAGTTCTTGATTTCTTCTAGTATGTAAAAACTTCCATAGATATATTTTTTGTATAGGGTTAAGATATCAATATTATATATTTTGGATAATTCAATTAGACTGTCTACGGATGGATTAAAAATTTCTCCTCTTTCTAGCCTACCTATTGTTCTTTGACTTATATCTGATATCTCTGCTACATCGGCCTGTCTTAGGCCTTTTACTTCTCTTATTTCTATTAATTTTTTGCCAAATTCTTTTCTTTCATCTGTCATCTTAGCCTCTATGTATATATGATTTAATAAAATAATATCATAAATCATGAAAATAACCAAAAAAAGACTTCTGCAAATATATTTTGCAAAAGTCCTTAATCTTAATAATTTGTTTTTTCTTTAACTTTAGCTGCCTTACCTTGACGGTCTCTAAGGTATTTAAGTTTAGCTCTTCTTACCTTACCACGTCTAACAACTCTTAGTTTTTCGATTTTTGGTGAGTGATAAGCGAAAGTTCTTTCTACTCCTACTCCGTAGCTGATTCTTCTAACTGTGAAGGTTTTGTTTACTCCACCTTCTTTGATGTAGATTACAGTTCCTTCGAAGTCTTGAAGTCTTTCCTTATCTCCCTCTTTGATTCTGTAGCTTAGTCTTACTGTATCTCCTACTCTGAAATCGTAGTTTTCTTTACGTAGATTTTCTTGTTCAATTTTTTTGATTAATTCCATCTTTGCTCTCCTCTCGTAAGAATTTTTCGTATAAATCTGGCCTAACTCTTTTTGTTTTCTCTATTGCACTTTTCCTATTCCAAGCGGCAATCTTCTTGTGATCTCCGCTAACTAATTCATTTGGCACGAAGTAGCCTCTGAAGTTTCTTGGTTTGGTGTATTCATCTTGTTGCAAGAGAGTATTGTAGTGGGAGTCTGTAGTTAAGGATTCTTTCTTTCCTACAACTCCATCTATGAATCTTGCCATTGAATCTATAAGTACCATGGCAGGTATTTCTCCACCTGTTAGGACATAGTCTCCTATAGATATTTCGTAGTCGACATAGTGGTTAGTGATTCTCGCATCAATTCCTTCGTAGTGACCACATATTATTATTAGATCTTTGATTTCTGCAAAGTCGATTGCTAATTCCTGATTTAATTTCTTGCCTGCTGCTGACATGAAGCAGACTTTTGATTGGGGTTTTTTTACAGACATCAAACAATCATAGATTACTTGTGGTTTGATAAGCATGCCGGCTGCCCCGCCGTAAACTGTATCGTCTACATGATTGTGCTTGTCATTACTAAAATCTCTTATGTCTACTAATTTTATTTCTAGTTTTTTATTTTCTATTGCTTTTCCTATTACTCCATAAGTCTTTAAGAACTCGAAGCTTTCTGGAAATAGGCTAAGTATGGTAACTCTATTCATAATCTCGTAGGTTATCTACTTCTATTTTCTTGTTTTCTATATCAACATTTTTTATAACAGATTTTAGGGCTGGTAATAAGATTTCTTTCTTGTCCATAGTTTCTATGACATAAACATCGTTTGGATAGACTCCGGTGATTACGTCTTTGACCCTACCCACTTTTTGCCCATTGGAGTAAGTGTCAAGTCCTATGAGTTTGTAGATGTAAAACTCATCTTCTTTTAATTCTCCCAAGTCTTCTTCTTCTATGGTTATGTCCTTGCCTACTAATTTTAGGGAGTCGTTTATATCATTGTACTGATCAAACTTTAGAACCATCATTCCTTTTTGATTGAAAGAATCTTCTATTGTTAGAAGCTCATCTCCTATATAAACTTTTGCTCCTTTTTTAAATCTCATTTCATTGTCGGAATAAGTCTTAACTTTGACATTTCCCCTAATGCCATGAGTTGTTATTACCTCTGCTACTGTTATTCTCATATTCTTATGTTGACCTTAACATCTTCCTTGATTGCACAAGATCGAGCTATGTTTCTTATGGAATTGATGATATTTCCACGAACTCCTATAACTCTACCCTTGTCGGATTCTGCTACATGGATAAGTATGTCTACTTCTCCGCCATTTCTATTTTCTTCGATAGAAACAGCTTCCTTATCTTCTACTAATTCTTTTACAATTAGTTCTACTAATTCTTTCATCTTATGCTAATACGTTATTGTCTTTGAATAGTTTTTCAACTATTGATGTTGGCTTTGCACCGTTCTTAATCCATTGTTTAGCTTTTTCGTTGTCAATTCTAAATTCTTTTGGATTAGAAATTGGATTGTATGTTCCAATTTCTTCGATGAACTTACCATCTCTTGGGCTTCTTGAATCTGCTACTACAACTCTGTAGAATGGTTTTTTCTTTTGTCCCATTCTCTTTAATCTAATTTTTACTGCCATTGTTTCCTCCTATTTGATTTAGGCTTAAAAGAAAGGCAACTTTGGTAATCTTCTGCCTCTTTTATTCATTTTCATGCCTGTCATTTTCTTCATCATTTTTTTCAGTTCTTTGAACTGTTTGAGCAATTTGTTAAGTTCTTTGACATCTACCCCTGAGCCCTTGGCTATTCTATCTTTTCTGCTCTTGCCAATAATCTCAGGTTTTTCTTTTTCCTCTTTGGTCATAGAATTGATTAGAGCTTCGATTCTTACAAATCCTCGATCGTCAATGTCTACTCCCTTTAGCATCTTGGAGTTTACTCCAGGAATCATCGCAAGCAAATCTTCTAGGGGGCCCATGTTCCTTATTTGTTGGATTTGCTCCATGAAGTCATCTAAGGTGTAAGTCTGCTCACGCATCTTACGCTCTAACTCCTTAGCATTTTCTAGGGAAAGTTGCTTTTCAGCTTTCTCTATCAAAGAAAGTACATCTCCCATACCTAGAATCCTATTTGCCATCCTATCTGGATGGAAAGGCTCTAGGTCTTCTAGTTTTTCTCCAACACCTATGAACTTGATAGGCTTACCTACAACTTGCCTGATTGATAGGGCTGCACCACCCCTGGCATCACCATCTAGCTTTGTTAGTATAACACCAGTTATATCTAGATAATCGTCAAAAGTCTTTGCAACATTAACCGCCTCTTGACCTGTCATAGCATCAACGACAAGAAGAATTTCATCTGGATTTACAGCTTCTTTTATATTTTTAAGCTCATCCATAAGGTCGGTGTCTATTTGTAAACGTCCAGCTGTATCGAGTATAACAACATCGTGCCTGTTAGCCCTAGCATAATCCTTGGCTTCTTTTGCAGTCTTAACTGGGTCTTGCTTATCTTTCTCAAAAACCTCAACCCCTGCATTTTTACCTACTACCTTTAATTGTTCAATAGCAGCAGGCCTATAAATATCTAGGGCAGTAAGCATAGGATTTCTATTTTCCTTCTTTAGCTTTAAAGCAAGCTTTCCCGAATGGGTTGTCTTACCTGAACCTTGAAGACCTACCATCATTACCATGTGAGGTGTAGAACCCTTTAGGTCAAGCTTGGAATTTTCCTTACCCATTAGACAAGTTAGCTCTTCGTTTACAATTTTGACTACCATCTGTCCTGGCGATAGGGAAGTCATAACATCTTGCCCAAGTGATCTTTCCTTGATTGTCTTCACAAAGTCCTTTACAACCTTGTAGTTGACATCTGCTTCTAGTAAAGAGAGCCTTATCTCTCTCATAGCGGCATCTATATCTTTTTCACTTAATTTTCCTTTTCCTGTAAGCTTTCCAAGAGTCTCCTGGAGTCTTTCCGAAAGGCCTTCAAATACCATAGCATCCCTCTCTAAATCTTATCTATTACGTCCGTTATTTTACTAATTGCTAATTCATAATTTGAACTTTCCATCAGCTCTCTTATACCAATAAGAGAATCTTTCAGTTCCTCGCGGCTTTTCAGTAAAGAAAGCTCATCTTCAAACTCAAATAATTTATCAACAGACCTTGCCATCATATCCGATATAGCTTGCT
Source organism: Anaerococcus tetradius ATCC 35098 (assembly GCF_000159095.1). Lineage (GTDB taxonomy): Bacteria > Bacillota > Clostridia > Tissierellales > Peptoniphilaceae > Anaerococcus > Anaerococcus tetradius. The sequence continues at coordinate 580,693 of NZ_GG666295.1, forward strand.
TGCTCCTAGCGGTATTATCAGCAATCTCCTGCAAAGATAAATCTTCGTTATAATAACAATTAATAACATCTCTTTGTTTTTCATTAAGAAGTGCGCCGTATATATCAAATAATTGAGCCACTTTTACTATTTTTTCCATAAAATCACCTGTCAAGTCTTTTACTTGACTTAGCTATTATACACCAAAAACATGCCTAAGTCAAGATAAAATATTGACTAAAAAAGCCCTTGCAAGCTTACTTTTCATAACTTACAAGAGCCTTAAACTATCTAAGGAAGATTGAAAAATGGATTTGAATCACTCTCATTTTCATCGTCAGTGTCGTCTTTACTATTAATTTTCTTAGGCTTAGCCTTATCAAACTCATCTATATTAGATGAATCTATATTAAACTTAACCTCAATCTCCTTCTTTGCTCCATCCCTATAAACAGTGAGTTTTGCCTTATCTCCGACAGTATATGATAAGAGGACCTTCCTAAGACTATTCATATCCTTAACATCCTTACCATCAATGGCAGTAATCACATCGCCTTTTTCTATATCACTCTTCTTATCAAAAACAGAAACTACATAAACTCCCTTATCTGTGCCGAGCTTATCAGTCTTAAAGTTTGGAACTTGTTTTAGATAATCAATTGATTGACCAGTAATACCAAGATAAACTGAATTAAACTTACCAGTCTTTCTTACCTTCTCTATAACAGGCTTAACAATATTAATAGGAATAGCAAAACCAATTCCATCGCTATTACCAGCCTTGGCAGTATTAATACCTATAAGCTCACCATTCGTATTAAGAAGAGCCCCGCCAGAATTACCAGAATTTATAGCAGCATCAGTCTGCATAAGACCATCCATGCTAACACCCGTATTAAACTTAACTGACCTATTAAGACCTGAAATAATACCACTAGTAACAGTTGATTGAAGCTCGAAGCCTAGTGGATTACCAATAGCTATAGCCTTATCACCAATACCGACCTTATCACTATCACCTAATTCAATAGCAGGAAGATTTTTCTTCTTAACCTTAATAATAGCAAGGTCTAGGGCTGCATCATTCCAAACAAGATCAGCCTCACTAGTTTTACCATCAGAAAAAAGCACATTTATCTGACTAACATTTCCATTACTTACTACATGAGAATTAGTTACAATATAACCATCCTCAGTAACAATAGAACCTGAACCAATACCTTCCACATAACCAGACTGTTGGCCGAAAAATGTATTCTGAGTAACCTCGGAAATTGTATTAATACCAACAACCGAATTTATAGACTTCTTAACAACAACAGATTCTATAGACTGATTAGCCTTAATATTAATATCTTTATTAGAAGCCTTATCCTCTTTACTTTCTATTTGCTTTGGGCTATCAGACTCTTTAAGGCTAGCTTTATCCTTTAAAACTTCCCCATTTAGGAGAAAAAATACAAGAAAGCCACCAATAATAGCTCCCAAAAAAGCAGATAAAAAACGGAAAAAAGCTCCACCTGATTTATTACTTCTCATAACTACCTCCTGTTTTACTAATAATACAAGATATTTGTGGCAATACTTTGTCAGAAATATTAAGTTAATATAAAGTTCATAAGAAAATACGAACCTAAAATAAATATATGGTTAATCACTCACCAGTCAAGAAGAAATAACTAACTATAAAAATCTTTAATCAACACAAATATCCCCCTAGCAACTCATAAATCCTCCATACTTGTAAGCACAAAAAAAGACGCTGATTTCTCAACGTCGTTACTGGTGCGGGATAAAGGAGTTGAACCTTCACGAGAAAATTCCCACTAGATCCTAAGTCTAGCGCGTCTGCCAATTCCGCCAATCCCGCATATGGGGTGAGTAGTGAGATTCGAACTCACGGCCTCCTGGGCCACAACCAGGTGTCTTAACCAACTGGACCATACCCACCAAGCCATCACTATTTCATGATACCATCTATGAAGTAGCTTGTCAAGTTTTTCTAACAATTATTTATATTTTTTAAGTATTTAATTGCTTTATCTCTCTCTCAACAATATTTATAATACCATGTTTTTTATTTTCGTGCAAGTTTTTTTAGAAAGTTTTTATTTTTTGGCTTATGTAGTAGAATATGAGTAGAGGTGAATTATGAACAGTAGAAAAACTATACTTAAAATTTTTGCAATTGTTATTGCTATTTCAATGATAGCCCCTATTATCTATAGTGCTTACAATTCTTTTGTCGGTCTATGATTGTAAAAGAAATCAGCTATTCTGATAAGTACAACTTGTGTAGGTTGGATATTTCTGGCGAGCTTTTTTATATTTCTTATGATTTGTTTAATAAGCTACATATTGTTAAGGATGCTGAGCTTGATTTTGATACTTATAAGTTAATTCTTGCCGATAATTCTTATAATAGGGCTAAGAATTATATTCTTAGTCGTATTTCTTATGCTACAAAGACTAGTTTTGAGATTAGAAAGATTCTCAAGGATAAGGGCTATGATGGGGATGTAATCGACAGGCTGATTGATTTTCTTATTTCTTATAATCTGATTGATGATGAGGCCTTTGTCAGGTCTTTTATTGCTGATAAGTCTTCTATTAATGGCTGGCCTAAGAATAAAATCAAGTATAAGTTAAAGCTAAAGGGAGTTTCTGATTCTCTTATCGATGAGAATTTGGATCTTATTGATGATGATAAGGAGTATGAGAAGGCTTTTTATTTTGCGGAGAAAAAGGCTCGTGGAGATTTTTCTTTTGAGAGTAAGAATAAGGTCTACAGACATTTGGCTTCTAAGGGCTTTGATTTTGATATCATAGGAAGGGTTATAGCTGAGCTTTTCTCATGAGTCATTTTGTTTATATTTTAAGATGTGCAGATGATAGTCTTTATACAGGCTATACTAATGATATTGATAAGAGAGTTGATGTTCACAATAAGGGCAAAGGAGCTAAGTACACTCGTGGCAGAAGGCCAGTTAGGCTTGTTTTTTATGAGGAAGTTTCCTCTATGTCTGAAGGGCTAAGGCTTGAGCGTACTATTAAAAAATTTAGTAAAAAGAAAAAAGAGGACCTAGTCCATAGTTTTGGCTTAGAGAAGTAATTTTCTTCTTCTAAGTTCATCTATTAGACTAGCTCCTCTTCTTTTTATGGTCATTTCAAATAGCCCCATGAGACTAAAGCCATAGATTTCACATTCTAGACCTTTTTCTTCTGCTTTTTGTCTGAAGCTTTCTTCGATTTTTTCCTTATCTTTGTTTCTTAGAAAATCAATAAGGACCATACCACCTATGTTTCTAATTTTTAGGTTATAAATTATAAGGTCGATTAGCTTTAGATTTATGTTTTCCAAAAATTTGTCTTTATTGTTTTTTGATTTCTCAGCAGATGAGTTTACATCTATTACAGTTAGGGTTTCTAGTTGATCAATTATTAGTGATGAGTCCCCAAGGCTTGGTCTTGGATCCTTTATCAGTTTTAATACTTCCTTGTAGGGATTAAAGTCTTCAATATTTACTTCTCTTACTTCTAGGTCCTTGTTTTTGGATAAATAAGAAGCTAAGAAAGAGTTTTTATAGAGGATTTTGGGAGTTGGAAAGAATTTTTCTTCTTCTATTAGCCTAGTCTTTCTTTCAAAGATTTCTTTATAGGAAGCATCATCTTTTTTCTTGCCCTTTTTTAGCCTTGGCCCCGCCTTTGGTGGGAATCTCTTTATTGAGTAGGATTCATTTTCTATTTTAAAATTAAGAGATCCAAGGGCAAGCTTGCCATTTGCTGGATTTCTTACATATTGAACGATTACATTATCGCCTATCTTGTAGGGAATACTTGAGTTTAGATAAAGGCTTTCTCCCTTATCGTATTCAACAAAATAGCCATTTAGGGCATCAATTTTGTTTACAACTCTTCCCCTATATATATTTCCTATGAGACTATCAAAAAATTTGATTTCTACTATTTTGTCGTCTATTAATTTGCCAAGAAGTTTTTTTTCTCGGTCTATAAATACATAGGATGTCATTTTTTAAACTTCATCTTTAGCTTTTCGAAAAATGATAGGCTAGCTATGCTTGTATTTCTACCATTTATGAGATTGTCGATTATCTTATCGTAGACTTCATTGGCTCTTCTTTTTCCTAAAAAGATTTTTCCTTTTGCTTCAATTTTTTCTTTGAATAGCCTGATATCTAAGTTTTCATCGACTTCATCTATAAAAAAGCTATCTTCCTCTATACGTTCATTGACCTGGTCTATCTTAATTATTTTTACAGATTTTTTCTCATCTATTAGATTTAAGTCGAGCTTATCTATTACTATATATTCATAGGCTTCTTCTTTGACCAGTCTTTGCAAATCTTCTTTGCTTATTTCATGTTTTCCCTCTAGGAGGGGAGCGATGATAAAGTCTAGATTTTCTTCTTCATGGCACTTAACATCTTTAAAGCTATAGACCTCCTTGAAGTAATCAGCCAAATCATAGCTAATCATTCCATCTTTTCCGAAATAATCTTCTATATTTACATCATTTCTTTTTGTCGATATGAGGAGGGTCTTGCCATCTTTTTTTAGGCTTTTTGCTAGGGCTAGGGCAAAGCTAACCCTCGCCCTAGACTCGCTTGAATTTATTATATAAACTTTCATAAAAGATCAATTCCCTTCAGTGTTTTTTTCGTGGCCTTTATGATTCATTGTTTCCTGGTTCATGGCTCCATCATGGTTCATATTACCTTCATGATTCATACCGGCTTCATCGTCCATATTTCTTGTAGCTGGGTTTGTTCCAAATTCAACTTGGTTAAAGTCAGCCTTCGAATCAGATGAGTTAGACGCACCTGTATTAAGATCAAAGTATTTTGAGACTATATCCCTCACTATAGGACTAACATTGTAGCTAGTATCTCCTTGGGTAAGGATTACTGATACGGCAATTTCTGGATCATCATAAGGGGCAAAGCCTATCATCCAAGCATAGGATGAATAGTCAGAACCGTCTGCGTTTTTACCTTCTACTTCGGCTGTACCAGTCTTAACTCCTATATCTATTGGCATTTTGTTTAGGATTGGATTGTTTTGAGCTACTAAGAGTGCACCATATTTGATATCTTCAAGGTGTTTAGTATCATTTATGTCAATTCTCTTTGATTCTGGAACATTTTTGAAGAGAACTTCCTTAGAATCATGGTTGGCAATCTTACTTATTAGAGTGTATTTGTTGAGGTAGCCACCATTTGAGATGGTTGCCATTACCCTATTCATCTGTAAAGGAGTGTAGGCGTTTTGACCTTGACCTATTACTATGTTTAGCATATCCGTAACATCCCAATTAGCTTGGTTTAGGTAGGTGAATTTTATAGTATCGGCAAGGCCTGCTATTTGTCCATCGTATATGCCCATTGAATCATAGCCTTTTTCATCCAAATAATCTATGATTTTATCTCTAGTCCATTTCTTTGGATCATCTGCAAAGGAGACAATCTCGTCAATATCCTTCTTGTATTCATCTCTTGTTTTCTTAACACCATCCTTGATAAAGACAGTGAGGTTATTTTCAAGATATTTTCTAAGCATGGCCTTAGTGACTTCGATTTTCTTGCCTATTGAAGGAATGTTACCCAGACTTTCCCTTGGTATATTTATTTCTATGCCTGTTCTTTGATCAAGACCAAGCTTTTCTGCTGCAAGTCTTATATCATTAAGTTCAAGCTTTACTCCGAGAGTATCGCCATCTTCTGGGTTCTTGCCTAGGGCTAGGCAATAATAGTAATAGTTACAAGAATCTCTGATAGCCCCGTATAGATTTTCCTCTCCATGACCATGACCTGTTTCTGACCATACCAAACAAGAAAATCTCCTATTACCAATATTCATGCTACCATGGCAATAGTTAGTAGCTAGAGGGTCTAGGCCTTTCTCTAGAGCTGCAAGACTTGTTACAAGCTTAAAGGTTGAACCAGGCATTACCGCTGTTTGACTTGCTATATTAAGCATAGGTCTTGGCACAAGAGGGCCTGAACCTTCCTCAACTTGGAGGGACTCCCAATCTGATGAGGAAACTCCTGTTGCGAAAATATTAGGATCATAATCTGGGTAAGAAGCTAGGGCTAAGACTTCTCCTGTCTTGACATTTGATACGACAACTGCCCCACTTTCTGCGTTTGGAGCTGACCTCATAGGAGAGAATGTTCCGTATTTTGATTGATAACTCCTACCTTCTCTTATGGCTTCTAGCACTCCCTTGAGGGATTCTTCAGCTTGTTCTTGGAGGTCACGATCTATGGTAAGGTAGACATCATCTCCTGGTTCAGATGTAGACTTGGAGATTGTTTGCCTTCTATTACCAGCAGAGTCAACTGTAACTAGGCTTCTACCATTTTTTCCCTTGAGGTTATCTTCGTAGGATTCTTCGATACCAGTTTTTCCTATGATTTCATCTCTTAGATAGCCCCTTTCATTTACATACTTATTAACTTCATTTCCTGTTGCAATAGGGCCCATATAGCCTAGGACGTGGCTGGCCAAATATCTATTTGGATAATTTCTTATTGGGATTGTATCCACAATGATTCCTGAAGCCTTGTCGATTTTTTCTTCTATTTTAAGAACTGTCGATTCATCCAAGTGATAGACTATGTTGATTGGCCTATAGCCGAAGTTACCTTGTCTATTTAATTTATTGTCTATGGTAAGGATTCCTATAGCCTCATTGTCATTGTATTTTTCTATCTTATTTACCTTTTTTATGTAGGCTAGGATTTTTCCTGCATCTTCTTCTTTGCTTAAGATATCGACAACTTCATCAGTCGAATTTGTCCTATCCTTTAGGGCGTAATAGGTGTAGAAGTCCTTTTCATCTTTAGCAAAAGTATAGGTCCAATTTTCTGGATCATCGTCAGTTATATCTATATTTGGGTAGATATTGTTTTTGGTGTTGGCATTTTGTGCCATGTATTTGATATCATTTGATAGGATTAATTTCTTTAGAAGCTTATGTTTATCAGCAAGTTTAACTAGTTCTTCTACAGGTGAGCCTGCTTGTGGGTTTTTGAATCTTAAATCTACTGAGTAGTTGTTCTTATCATCTTTCTTTTCTGTAATTACTTCAGTCTCAAAGTTCGCATATATCCCCATATTTTCCAATTCCTCGATTAGGATATTGGCAGGAATTATGTATTCACCCTTATCATCTACAGTTGCCTCAGTTAAAACTTCTCCTATTGTTGAGTTTTTAACTAGCTCGTAGAAATCATCAGCAGCACTTGTTTGATAGTTGATATTTTTATATAGTTTATGAAGTTTAGCTTTCTTTTCTATATAATCTTCATCGCTTTTTACAGCACAATCCTTTAGAATTATATCATCAGCTAGGTCTTTTTCCTTTAACAAGTCATAGGCGAGTTTTCTGGCGTGAGAATTTTGGAGGATAGTTAGGATTACTGACTTATCATTTCCTATGGCATCTACTATCACATCCATTGGGTCATCATCACTTGATGCTCCTATGGCCTTTAATTTATCTTTTGAGTTCTCCTTGAATTTTAAATCAAGCTTACCGTCTACTTGTTTGACATGGCAAGGGATATCAATCCCCCTCTTTTTTAGGGCGAGCAAGGCAGTATTAGCTGTTTCATAGTTAATATTATCCTTTTGATAAGTAGATTCTACCAGATCCCTTATCAAATCATTATCTATAAGCTTTCTTACTACTGTATCCATAGGCATATGCTTGTGGGTAAAGTAGCTTTCCTTATCCTTGTATTCGAAAGAATTTAGTCTTAAATTGAATTCTTCTGTATAGTTAACGCCGTCTTCTTCAAGGATGTCTACAAGTTTTGAAATATTTTCTATTTTCTTATTATCATCAAGCCTTGACATTTGGTCCTTGTATAATTGAACAGCAAAAGAAGGAATAGAAGTTGCCAAAATTTTTCCATTCCTGTCGTAGATATTACCACGACTGGCAATATCATCTACCTCTTTAACTTTTCTATTATCTGATAAGTCCCTATAATAATCTCCTTGGATAAGCATGACCTTGAAAAGTCTAAAGCCTATTGCCAAAAACAAGATTGCAACCAAGACTTGAACAAATATCAGTCTTTTTTCTTTTGTCTTTTTCACTTAAAGACCCCCTCATATTCTATAGGTAGGAATATACATTATCTTTTTTACTATTATGTTATAGATTAGGTAAACTAGGGAATTAAGGATAGCTTCTACTACTAGAGCAAGGGGTAGATAGCTAAATATATCGCTTAATGATTTTCCCAATATGAAATAAATTATAGATACTAGGGAGAAATTGAATATAGTAAATAGCCCTGTAAGCCATATTCCTGTCGACCTATCTTTTTGTAATTTGCTTTCTCCAACAAGATAGGCTATTACAAAATATGAAAGGGCCCTTACCCCTATAAAGGGTGTTAGGAGAAAATCTTCGACAAGTCCCAAAATCAGTCCACATCTGGAAGATGTTTTGCTAGGTAGACATTGAGCTAGTGCTACAAGAGCAGGTATTAGGATATTGATATTTGCTCCAAATATATCTATTTTAGAAAATACAGAAGTCTGTAGGATAAATGATACTAATAATAATATAAAGCTTTTAAATTTATTCATCCTTATCTCCTTGGTAGTCTTCGTTTTCTATTACTTCATCTACATTATATTGGTCAGTTTGCTTTAAGACCAAAACCCTATAAAGGTGAGAAAAATCTACTGGTGAGTTGAGGGTGATGTTTTTCCTTAAAGCATCCTCACTCATGGTAACATTAGATACAGTTCCTATATAGATTCCTGCAGGATATACGCCTCCAAGTCCACTTGTTAGTAAAACATCTTTTACATTAACTTCGCTATCAACATCTAGCATATAGCCTTGGATAGTCTTTTGGGTAAAGTTGTCAATTACCCCATAATCTCCACTTTTGGAGTCAATGAAGGAGACGTTATTAGATACAGAGTTAATTGTTTCAACTCTTGCTGTCGTCTGGTAGACTTCAACCACTTTGCCTACAAGACCTGTATAGTATTTGCTATCTCCTATGGCTTGCAAGATTATGTCGTTTACTTCGATTCCGTCCTTTTTTCCCTTATCTATGGTAAAATTCTTGCTCATGGAATTGGAATCGGTGTTAACAACCTTAGCCTTCATATATGAATTTTCGCTAACTTCCATGGCTTTTTTCTCAGCTTCCAAGAAATCTTTCTTGCTAACTATGGTACTTAGCTTAGCATTTTCTATCTCCAAGGCCTTGTTTTCTTCTTCTAGCTTTTCGACAGCAGCCCTTGTATCCTTAGAACCAAGAGACCTTTCGACTTGCTCCTTAATAATGGATGAGATAGAATAGCTTAGCTTTTCTATTGGTGAAAATATGCTGTTGGCTATGTTTGATCCTGTTTGATTAATATTTTTAGTTTGAGAAGAGATAGCTATTATAATAAGTAAGATTACTACTGTTGCTACAAATCCCTTCCTATCTTTTTTCTTTCTTCTATAAGCCATAATTACCTACTTACGATACTTCACAAATCTATCAGGATCATCCAAAATAAGGCCTGCTCCTTTGATGGCATCCCTTAGAGGATCCTCGGAAATAGAAACTGGAAGGCCTATCGTTTCTGTTATATATTCGCTCATACCCTTTAGTAAACTTAGCCCACCAGTAAGGAAAATTCCATTTTTTCTTATATCAGAGCTAATTTCTGGAGGAGTCTTTTCCAAAACTTCATAAATCATCTCACAAAGTTCATTTGCAAATGGCATTATACACTCAATTAAACTTTTGCTAGTAACTTCTACCGTTTTTGGCATGGCACTAGCAAGATCTCTGCCATCAACCTTCATTGCTAGGTTCTTATCCTTTAATCTCAGACTTACTAGCTTATTTTTTACTTCTTCAGCAGTATTCTTGCCTATTTCTAAGCCTAAGTTCTTTCTAAAATATTCAATAATTTCTTCATCTATATAATCGCCACCCTTATTAAGGCTCTTGTTTATGATTACCCCATTTAAGGAAAGGACAGTAGCTTCAACTACCCCAGCTCCAAGATTTAGCATAAAGACTCCCCTAGGCTGGTCAGGATTAAGATCCATCCCGTAAGCTGCCGCCAAAGACTCATCTACAAGGATTACATCCCTACTTCCTGCATGAAGGGCTGCATCTTCCACTGCTCTTTTTTGAATATCGGTAATGCCAGATGGAACACAAATTACAACCCTTGGTTGAAGAATTGAAAATCCACTATTAACCTTCTTGAAAAAATAATTAAGTAGGGCTTCTGTAAGGTTTATATCAGTTATATTGCCATTTACTATTGGCCTTACATTATCGTGGGTCTTGCCAAGCATGGCCTTAGCCTCATTACCTATAGCCAAAACCTTGCTATTATTATCATCCAAGAGTAAATAGCTTGGTTCTTCCGCTATCAGACCCTCACCCTTTTTATATACTAAGATATTGCTTGTGCCAAGATCTATGGCAAAATCTGAAGCAATCATTCTAAATCTCATCATCTACACCCCTTACAAATTTCCTTCTTTTTTAAAACTATAAAAGCAATCTTTCCCAATAATAATATGATCTAATACTTCAATATCCAAAAGCTCGCCCGAATCGGCTAGTCTTTTAGTTATTGCAAAATCTTCCCTTGATGGATTTGGATTTCCAGATGGATGGTTGTGAACAATGATCATTGACTTTGCACTTTTCTTTATAGCTTTCTTAAAGACTTCCCTAGGATTAACTATAGTAGAGCTTAAATCTCCCATAGATACAAAATCCTTAGCAATAATCACATTTTTAGTATCCAGTAAGATTGCATAAAAATATTCTTTCTTGGCATTTTCTAGCTTTGTTTTCATTATTTCATAAACGTCATTACTAGATGTTATTTTTTCAATCTTCCTATCTAAGACTCTCTCATTAATCCTACGACCCAGTTGGAGGGCGGCTACGATTTTACTAGCCTTAGCTTCTTTGATTCCCTTAATTCGGCGAAGCTCTACAACTTCTATCTCCAAAAGTTCTTCATAGCTAAAGGTATCTAGAATTTCTTTGGATAGGTCTATGACGTTTTTTTCTTTGTTGCCTGTTGAAAGGATAATAGCCAAAAGCTCCTCATCGCTTAGACTATCGAAGCCTTCTCTTATCATCTTCTCCCTAGGTCTGTCGAATTGATCTAAATCCTTAATTCTTTTTGAATTGTTCATCTTTTATTATCCCAATCTTTTCCATGTGCTTAATAATATAATTAGAACTTAGGCCGACAAAAAATCCACTAAAAGTTCCTATAAATACTAGCAAGGGAAAGTAATAATACATCTTAATATTGCCCATAACTATTGAAGCGACAAGAACTTGACCAAAATTATGGAAAAAAGCTCCAATCTCGCTTATGCCTATAAAACTAAGCTTATCTTCTAACAGCCTTAAAGAAAGACTCATAGCAAGGCTTGCAAGAATTGCTCCAGCTACTGAAAAAAAGAAGGAGCTAACCATACCTGTTGCCAAAACCAAGAGGAATGATTTAAGAACTCCTATCAAAAGAGCTGCCCTAAGTCCGAAAAAATACAAGCTTACTAATAATATTATATTTGAAAGTCCAAGTTTTGCACCCGGAATTGGAACAGGCATGGGAATAAAATGCTCCAACAAGGAGATAGCAAGAGCCATCGCCGTAAGTAGGGCTAAAGTTGTAACTTTTCTTACATCCATTTTCATCTAATCACCTTATCTATCTTATCTTTCCTACTATCCTTAGGATTTTCGGAATAGACTTCTAAATACAACCTATGTGGCAGGCAAATAATAGTCTCTCCTACATCAGAAATCGGAGACATATGTGTGCATATTTTATCAGAGCAATCCGCATCTGAAACAAAAGCCTTGCCATCTTTTATTTTAACTATATTATAATGACCCTTATATTCAATCTTAAACTTTTGATCCTTAGTCAGTGGCACTTTCTTAATTACCTTAGAATCTTGCTTAATAACTAAAATATTTCCCCTATCTTTAGATGTAATCCTTGAAATAATCAAAGAAGAAGCTAGGGAAAATACCAGTAGAAATATTATAACAAATATATCAGCTTTCTTAATTTTCATCTTATACCTCGACTTTAAGTTTATCATTTTTATCTTGATATTGTCAATTTTAGGCACAAGAAAACAGTGCAGAAATTCCGCACTGTTTTTATCTTATTCAAATACTTCTATACATTTGTTTGGGCATTTTTCTGCTGCTTGTTTTAGCAAGTCATGATCAAATTCATTGCCTATTTGCTCAACTGATAAGAAGTTATCCATAGCGAAGGCTTCTGGATAAGTCTTTGCACAAATTGAACAACCTATACATGAATTACCACAATTTGTCCTTGCGTCCTTGCCCTTGTCATGGCTTGAACAAATAACAACTTGTTTTTGACTAAATGGTACAAGGGTTATTATATTCTTTGGGCAAGTTGTAACACACTTACCACAAGCAACACATTTTTCTCTATCTACTAGGGCTACTCCATCTTTAACATGGATGGCATCAAATGGACAAGCTTTCTCACAAGATCCACAACCAAGACAACCATAGTTGCAAGCTTTTTTACCACCAAAGAGGGCAATTTGAGCTCTACAATCTTCAAGACCTGAATAAGCATAAAGGTCTTTTGCGGCATCACATGTTCCGTCACATTTAACTATAGCGACTTTTCTATCGCTTCCACCAGCAGATTCAACTCCCATAACCGCAGCTATTGCATCGGTTGTTGATTTACCACCAATAGCACAAGCATTAACTGGTGCTTCTCCCTTTGCTATAGCTGCTGCAAGTCCATCACAGCCAGGGAATCCACAAGCACCACAGTTAGCACCTGGCAAGCAGTTTCTAACTTGTTGCTCTTTTACTGATTTTTCTACATGGAATTTCTCACTGACAAATCCCAAGGCTACTGCAAAGACAAAGCCTAGGATAGCCAAGACGGCTATTGGTATTATAACAGTTTCTATCATAACTTCCTCCTATCAAAGTCCTGCAAAACCCATAAAGGATATTGCCATAAGTCCAAGAGTAACTAAGGTTATAGGTACTCCCTTAAAGGTTTCTGGTAATGAATTATATTCTATTCTTTCTCTAATGTAGGCAAGAATCATGATTGCTAGCATGAAACCAACTGATGCAGAAAGTGCATAAACTATTGTCTCTATTAGAGTGTATGATGACTCAATTGCCTTAATAGCAACACCTAAAACTACACAGTTTGTAGTAATAAGTGGAAGAAATACTCCCAAGGCTCCATAAAGAGCTGGCATTGATTTTTTCATTACAGTTTCTACTGATTGTACTAAGGCTGCGATTACTAATATAAATACAACTGTTTGTAAGAATCCAATATTTAACGGATTAAGTATGTAGTATTGAATTATCCAAGTGATAATAGATGCTAGGGTTATAACGAATATTACTGCCAAACCCATTCCTCTGGCGGTTTCCACCTTGCTTGTTACACCAAGTGAAGGGCAGATACCTAAGAATTGACCGAGTACATAGTTACTTACGAAAATAGTTGCAATGATTATTGAAAATAGATTTCCCATAATATCTCCTCTTATTTTCTCTTCTTTGAAATTGCATTAAATGCTGCAACTAACATACCAAGAACTATAAATGATGATGCTGGTTGTTGTAAAAATCCAATTGTATAAGCTTGTGGAATTATAGTTTTTCCAAAAAGTGTTCCTGCTCCAAGTAGCTCTCTAAAGAAAGCTAGGGTTGATATAGCAAGTGTATAGCCAAGTCCTTGACCTATACCATCAATAATTGAAGAAAATGGTCCATGGCTTGAAGCAAATCCTTCTGCACGAGCAAGAATCAAACAGTTTACTACTATAAGTGGGATAAATATACCCAAGGATTCATCAAGAGCTGGCATATAAGCCTTTATTGACATTTGTACAATGGTTACGAAACCTGCAATAATTACTATGAAAGCAGGTATTCTTATTTCATCAGAGATAAAATTCCTTAGTAAAGAAATTACCAAGTTACTCATTACTACTACGAAGGTTACAGATACTCCCATACCTAAAGCATTGGTCAAGGATGAAGATATAGCCAATACTGAACACATACCTACAGTTTGAACAAAGATTGGGTTATTAGCAAAAATACCTTCCAAAAATACTTTGCCTAAGTTTTCTTTAGGAGCCTTTTTTTCTTTTTTATTTTCAATAGGTCTATCTAATTGTTGTTCCATAATATCTCCTATTTAAGTTCACCGAGGACTTTGACAGCGTCATTTATACCCCTAAGTATTGTACCTGTAGATATGGTTGCGCCTGTGATTCCTACGATTTCATTTTCTCCACCGGTTTTTGATGCCTTAACTTCTCCATCCATACTTACTCCAACCATGCCTTCTTTAAAGAAGTCATCTTCCATTCTTTTACCAAAGCCTGCTGATTCGGAGTGATTTAGTGGGGCAAATCCTGTTATCTTGTGATCAGCATCGACACCTATAAGAAATTCTATAGGTCCGCCGTATCCTCCTGGAGAACTGATTTGAAATACATATCCTTCTCCCTTGCCACCATTTGCTTTATATACTTTTTCTATACTTTGAGGCTTATCAGCTACATCTACTTCATCATAAGAATCTGCAGGAAGAACTGTCGCCAATGATTTTTGAAGTTTTTCTTGGGCCTTGGCTTCGATTAATGGCATAGTTGCATTGTTTGTCAAGGCTAGGGCAAAGGCTGTAATTGAAGTAATTAAGAACAATTTCAAGCCTAATTTTAAACTATTATTCATTGTCTTTTCCTTTCTTTACCTCTGCTTTACCAAATGTCTTTGGTCTAGTGTAAGCTTCTATTATAGGAACAATTAGGTTCATTAATAATATTGAATATGAAACACCTTCTGGATATCCACCCCAGGTTCTAATAACTGCTGTTAGGATACCACAACCTAAAGCGAAAACATATTGGCCAGTTTTTGTAATAGGTGTTGTTGTATAGTCAGTTGCCATGAAGAAGGCACCTAGAATCATACCACCTGAAAGAATATTTCTTAGAGAATCAGCAAATCCTGTTCCAAAAATACCCAACAAAACTGTTGATGTCAAAATATATGTAAGTGGAATTCTCAAGTGAATTACTTTTCTTACTATTAGATAAGCTGCACCGATTAGAAGTGCTATAGCAGATACTTCACCCAAACATCCAGGAATATTACCTAGGAATAAGTCCATTGTGCTGTAACTTGCTGGATCTGATAGAGGTGTTGCTGATGTTACTGTTGAAATGTCCTTAGCTGTGCTAATCAAATTAACTTTTTGTGGTGAAACAAAAGTTGTCATATTTTGTGACCAAGAAGCCATTAAGAAGGCTCTTGCTGCAAGGGCTGGGTTTACAATATTTTGTCCGATTCCACCAAAAAACATCTTAGCTACTACTATCGCAAACATTGATCCTATGATTATTTGCCACACTGGTAAGGTGCAAGGAACGTTGAAGGCTAGTAGTATTCCTGTTACTACAGCAGAAAGGTCTTTGATTGATTGATTTCTTTTTATTGCTTTATTAAATATATATTCTGATAACACGCAAGTTATTACGGCTGCTAGGATAAGTACCAAGGCTCTGTAACCAAAGTAATATACTGAAGCAAGGCCTGCTGGTATAAGAGCTATAATTACATCTAGCATATCCTTTGTAACTGTACGATCACTCCTTACATGAGGAGAAGCTGTTACCAATAGTTGTTTTGTATTTTCCATATACTCCTCCTATTTACCTGCTTGCCTAATTTGTCTCTTACCAAACTTAATAGCTTCTACAAGAGGTCTGTTTGATGGACAAACGAATGAGCAAGATCCACATTCTATACAATCCATGATATTAAGCTCTTGGGCCTTCTCAAATCTCTCTTCTAGGGAGAACTTGTGGATATATAGTGGAAGTAAATATACTGGACAAGCATCAACGCATCTAGCACATCTAATACATGGGCTAACTTCTAATGGTTGAGCCTGATCAGATGCTAAAACTAAAATACAGTTACTTGCTTTTTCTACTGGTCTGTTGAGGTCTGGTTGAGCAATACCACACATTGGTCCACCATTTACAAGTTTAGCAATATCATCTGCTCCACCTGCTTCTTCTATGCAGTGACCAAATTCTGTACCACACCTAACGAGCATATTGGTTGGGTTTTTAACAGATTTTCCAGTTACTGTTACTATTCTTTCGTAGAGGGGTTTATCCATATAGATTGCTTCATAAATTGCATGCATAGTTGAAACGTTTGATACTATAGCTCCAACATCCATAGGAAGTCCACCACTAGGAACTTGACGATTTAAGGTTACGTCAATCATTCTCTTCTCATCACCTTGAGGATACTTTGTCTCTAATTGTTTGATTTCGATATTGAAATTTGAGTTTTCTTTAGCAAACTCAGCTAGAGCCTTGGTCATAGATTCGTATGCTTTTGGCTTATTATCTTCTATAGCAACGATTCCTCTATCGGCATTTACAGCTTTAATTGCTTGAGTTAGACCTTTGAGAATCCTTTGAGGTCTATTTTTCATTAGATAGTCATCGCAAGTAATGTATGGCTCACATTCTGCCCCATTTACTATTACTGTGTCGACTTTTTTGGCTGGCATGTATTTGATGTGAGCAGGAAAGGCTGCACCACCCATACCTACTATTCCAGCTTCCTTAATCTTTGCTACTATTTCTTCTGCACTAAGGTCTACATTATCTTTTTCTATGTATTCTTTATCTTGGTCGAAACCTTCGGTATCAATTACTACTGCCTTACATGGCTTGCCTGAGGCGGATTGTATATCGATAATGTCCTTTACCACTCCTGCTACTGAGGAGTGGATATTTGCAGAGAAATTTCCGACAGCTTCTCCTATAAGCTGACCTACACTAACTTCGTCTTTTTTTGCAACAAGACATTTACTAGGTGCACCTATATGTTGGATTAGAGGAATTGTTACAAGTTTAGGAATACTCGCAAATTTAAGCTCACTATTTTCAGTAAGCTCTTTGTACTCTTCCATGTGCACACCATTTTTGAATGTAATGGTATTAAGTGCCATAAATTTCTCCTTCTATATTATATTTGCTCTTCTACTATTATAATTTAAAATCGCTTTACATTCAATGATTATCTTACATTATTGACAAAATCTTTAATAAAAATTTTGAAATTTTTAAGGCTAAGTCTTCTTAGATTGTGAAGTTCTTCTTGGCTAGGTAGTCCATCCTTGTAAAACTTTTTCATGACAGCATAATTGGCATTAACCTTATTTACATATTGTCTAGTCTCTTCGAAAGGAATATCAAGCGGATTAGGATTGTCCTTATCAATTGTCCCGTCCTTTATCCAGCTGTCAACGTTTCCAACTCCACCATTATAAGCAGCTAGAGCTAGGTCCTTATTATTGTAATACCTATAAAGATAATCGAAATAGCCGATTCCTAAGTCCAAATTGTAATCAACATCATTGAGTTTTTCTGAATAATAATCTATTCCTACTACTTCAGCTGAATGTTTGGCTGTATCATCCAACAATTGCATAAGACCATGAGCCCCTTGATGACTTTGGGCGTTATTGTCAAAATCTGATTCAACTTTAATTATTGATGCAGTAAGCAAGGGATCAATATTGTATTTTTCTGAATGTTCGTAGATTTGTTCTTGGTAGGAAATCTGAGTCCTTGATGTTTGATAGGCTATAAGGCCATATACTATTGCAAAAAATATCCCTATGGCAAGGAGCAAAAATGCCAAAGATTTTCCTATAAATTTTACAACTTTCATTAAAAGTCACCTCTGTCTAAGATTTTTTCTATTTCTTCTTTTAGTTTGTCAACACCATCACTATTATCAATAATGATATCGCTATTTTCCTTCATTCTTTCAAGCTCATCTTGGCTTTCTATTTTTTTCTTGGCGTAAGTAAGGCTAATACCATCTCTTTTGATGAGTCTTTGGATTTGGACATCCCTCTTTGCTGTTACAAGGATAATTTTATCACATGGAAAAGTTTCTTTCATTTGAAAGAATAAGGGGATTTCTATAAAGACCTTATCCCTACTAGATTTATCTATGATAGAATCTATTTCTTCAATTATATTTTTGTGGCTTAATTCATTTAGCCTGTCCATCTTCTCCTTGTCAGCAAAAATTAGTTGTGCCAGTTTTTTCTTATCAAGTTTTTCTCCATCAAAAGCAGGAGCAAAGACTTCATCGCTTTTTATGGCTAGATAGTTTTTGCCGCCTTCTTTGATTAGTTTCTTATTTACCTGATCGGCATCTATTACCAGAAAGCCCTTTTGCCTTAGGATATCGCAAAGGGTGGACTTACCCGATGCTATTATTCCTGTAATTACAATCCTACTTGGATTCATACATGCTTTCTCCAGTATCTATATCAACTATCAAAGGGACTTTGAGATTTGCAGCTTCTTGCATAGAATTTCTAAGTATCTCCATGGCAGAATCCTTATCTTCAAGGCTTGCTTCAAGAATTATTTCATCGTGGATTTGGAGGACAATTTTTGCATCAAGACCTGCTTTTTTGAGATTCTTGTCGGTTTCTATCATGGCAATTTTTATTATATCTGCCGCCGTTCCTTGGATAGGTGTATTTAGGGCTACCCTTTGGCCGAAGCTTCTTACATTAAAGTTTTTGGAATTTATTTCTGGCACATATCTTCTTCTATTAAAGAGAGTTTCTACAAAACCATCTTCCTTAGCTTTTTCTACTATAGAATCCATGTATGCTTTTATTGATGGGTAACTAGCCATGTAGTTGTCTATATAGGCTTTGGCTTCTTTCCTAGGAATATTAAGGTTTTGAGAAAGCCCGTAATCACTTATCCCATAGATTATGCCGAAGTTTACCGCCTTAGCATCGGATCTTTGTCTTTTCGTAACCTCATCAAGGGGAGTGTGGAAGACCTTTGATGCAGTCTTTGCATGGATATCTTCTCCATTCCTAAAAGCTTCTATCATATGCTCATCCCCTGAGAGAGAAGCTAGGATTCTTAGTTCAATTTGTGAATAATCGGCATCTATTAAGATTTTTCCTTGGCCCGCCTTAAAGGCCTTTCTAATTAGCCTTCCCTCGTCAGTTTTTATTGGAAGATTTTGAAGGTTAGGATCTTGGGAAGAAAGCCTACCTGTGGCGGCTATATTTTGCCTAAAAGTCGATCTTATTCTTCCATCATCATCTATAGCCTTCTCCAAGCCCTCAATGTAGGTTGATTGCAATTTAAAAAGCTCCCTATATTTTTCGATTTTAGGAATAATTTGATGCTTATCCCTTAGTTTTTCAAGGACTGACGCATCAGTAGAAAATCCTGTCTTGGTCTTTTTTATGACTGGAAGGTCTAAGTCCTTAAACAAGACTTCTCCCAATTGTTTGGTAGAATTT
This sequence comes from Anaerococcus tetradius ATCC 35098, assembly GCF_000159095.1. Classification (GTDB taxonomy): domain Bacteria; phylum Bacillota; class Clostridia; order Tissierellales; family Peptoniphilaceae; genus Anaerococcus; species Anaerococcus tetradius. The sequence goes on from NZ_GG666295.1 coordinate 600,127, forward strand.
ATATTAAATTCGCTTCCAGCTAGCTCGTAAATTTCACTAGTTAATTTTTCTAGATCCTTATTTATATCTTCTTTTAAATCTAGAAGAACCTTTCTGTCAGTAACAAAGCCTACGATTTCCATATTAGCCAAGACTTTGGAAAGCTTAATTTCTATATCTTCATAGAGATCATACATCTTGTATTCATTAAGCATATCTACTAACTTAGCCTTAGCATCTTCTATGGCATTAAGCTCACTCGCCAAGTAATTTGAAAGCTTATCATAGTCAAGTTCACCATAGCTTAGGGACTTCTTCCCCTTTCCTAGAAGGTCAACTTCAGATATTACTTCGTAGTCGAGATAGGCTTGGCTTAGAGTCTTTAAATCATAAGATGACCTAGATGGATCAATTAGATAATGCATAAGCATTAGATCATCAAAGGGAAGATTTAGGTCAATGCCCAGCTTGTTTAGTAAAACTATATCTTCCTTAATATCAAAAGAATTCTTTAAAATCTTTTCATCTTCAAAAACATCCTTAAAGCTATCAATAAAAGCTTGGTCAGGGTCTAGAATATAGGCCGGAGAATCCTTTGTCTTTATAGCAAGTTTATAAACCTTGCTGTGTATATAGCTTTCTCCCTCATAGAGGCATTTGAAAGTGACCTCTCCTTTTGCCTTTATTTTATCTGCAAATTTTTCGTAATCATCTAGCTTCTTGTAAGTAAAATCCTTTTTTACAATCTCACTTTTTTCCCCGTCCATGTCCTCGATGAACTTATTGAAATTATACTTAGAATATTTCTCCCTAAGGCTAGGAAGGTCAGGCTCAGCCACCTTTAATTCTTCAAGCTCATATTCTACTGGAGCGGAAGTAACAATGGTCCCGATTTTTTTACTCATATAGGCAATAGGCTCGCTATCAATAAGTCTTTCCTTGGTTTTCTTGCCAGAAATCTCATCTATATGCTCATAAAGACCTTCGATTGATCCATATTTTTGAATAAATTCTATAGCCTTCTTTGGACCAATTCCCTCAACTCCTGGAATATTATCAGACTTATCTCCCTCAAGACCCTTAACATCTATAAGTTGTTTAGGAGTTAAGCCAAATTCTTCTTTTATAGTAGCGAGAGTGTACTCCTTAGTTTCTGACACCCCCTTTTTGGTAAGATTTACTACAATTTTCTCATCAACTAATTGTAAATAATCCCTATCTCCAGTAATTAGGACTGAATCATAGCCAGCTTCTTGGGCCATCTTAGCATAAGTTCCTACAATATCATCAGCCTCAAAGCCATCAAGGTCTGTGTATTTAACATTTAAAGAATCCAAGATATCCTTTAGGATTCCAAATTGATAAGAAAGCTCGCTAGGCATCTTGTTACGAGTTGCCTTATAGTCCTTAAATTCTTTATGTCTAAAAGTCTTTGACGCCCTATCAAAGGCAACTAGAATATAATCAGGTTTATATCTATCAAAAGCGTTTTTGTACATGGTAAGAAAACCATAAACGCCATTAGTCATGACTCCGTCGTTGTTTGTTAGCTTAGGAAGGGCAAAAAAAGCCCTAAAGATCAAACTAGACCCGTCAATTAACATAAGTGTTTTCTTCATCATATCTCCTTTGTATATAGTATATCATACTCGACTTACACGCAAAATATAAAATTCGCAAAAAAAGAGAGCATAAAGCTCCCTAATATTACTTATTGCTAAGGTCTACAAGATAATCAAAATCACTAGCTTGGTAAGTCTTATTGTCTTGTGGATAAGTGATTACCAGATTAGGACTATTATATAGGTATTTCGCCATGAAATAATAATAAGATGATTTATCCTCTTCCTTCATTTTCACTAGAATTTTTTTATTTTCACCTGTAATTTTTGCTTCTGATAATTTTTCCTTGTTACTAGCATAAACTTCTCTATTTTTATCCTTGTAAGTTAGTTTTTTAATAGGAGTATAGGATAAAAATACCATAAAGACAGCCATCATAATAGCTATGATTTTCTTCTTATCAAAGGGCATCCAATAGAAACTTATGAGTAAAAGATATGCTCTTATAGTCTTTACATATCTACCGTAACCGGCAAGTTTGATGGCCTCTCCGCTAGGCATTGAAAAGATATACATTAAGTAATTACCTAATTGATAGGATAAATACACGACTCCAACAAATATGAGCAAATTTCTATAAATCTTATCCTTATTTGCTATAAAATATGCAACAATTAGGATAATAAGTAAAATAAGAATTATTCTCTCTTCAAATAGAGCCTTCAAAAAATTCTTACTTATTTGCATGATTGTTGAAAAGTTCTTTGTCGAAAGACCTTTTTTGTAGGAAGCAAAGCTCATGCTATGCTTGCCGAGGTCGGTAAAGTTTCTCTTAACATGGATTGACCAAGACTTGTTGGTCAAAAACATTATTACAAGAGGGAAAGCACCTACCAATTTATCGTTCTTCCAATATTTTTTGAGCATGTACAAAGATGCGACTAGGACAAAAAATAAAGCAGAATTTTTTATTAGGCTTACTGATATAATCATCGGCAACAAAATAATTAGTAGATTTTTATTCTCCGCAAAATCATATTGACTAACAAAGGCAAGAAGAGCAAAGGAGCTTGTTGCCAGTAAGCTATCTACTAAAAGGCTATTTATCTGAACATTATCCATTAATATATAAATGGCAAAAACGATAAGTATTGGTGTCAAATATTTATTATCCCTGCTCTTCTTAAAGATAGGAAAATATCCAGCCAAAACTGCAAGAGCATTAGCCATAAAACAAATAGGCTCTGAGAATCCTAGGGGTCTACTTAGCCCATAAATAAAATAAGCACTAGCTTGGGGATATGAAGTGAAGCTTATAAGCTTATCAGATCCAAGATTTAGCCTATCATGACTTAACAAAAATCTACTAATCAAGCCCCAATGACTAAAATCATCATAGTGGAGGAATTGGGCATTTTTTAGGTAAAGGATAATAAAAATCCCAATTATGCCAAAAATCCAATAGTCAATAAAGTCTCTAAAGACCTCTCTCTTTCTAAATAGATAATATAGACAAAGCCCTCCAAAGACCCCATGGAAGATATAGCTTGATTCCTTCATAAAGCCAACTAGGGCAAAAATATAAACTAAACTACTAAGAAAGGAAAAGTACACGAAGGGGATAAAGTATATCTCCAAGGCAAATTTATCCCTTATCAGTACAGAAAAACCGCAAAACCCTAAGATTATTAACAAAAGATATATCATTTTTCACTTACCTTAAAAATAAACTTATTCTGTATCGTAAAAGAAAGCAAGAAAATAATGGTATCGACTATAAGCTTAATCAGACTTGCATTCATATTTACTCTTTCAAAAATCATATCCACAAAAAAAGCGGAAAGAACTAGTTGGCATAGCCACAAGGTCGCATACTTTATAAACTTACTCTTTTCCTTCTTATTATCAGCAAAGACGAGATTTTTGTTGATATTATAATTAAATATACCTGAAATTATCCTAGCAAGGCCAGTTGATGCCCAAATAATTTTGCTTGAATTTAGCAATACCCCTGCCAAGGCTCTTGTTAAAATCGTAAAGGCTCCAATATCTACTACAAAAGAAGACAAGGAAGCTAGAATAAATTTGAAAAATGTGCCTAGCATAACCCTGTAGATCTTAAAAGAATCCCTAATAGGATGGAAGTGGGTTTCGCTATTATTATCAAAATAAACTGTTTCTATTGGAATTTCAATCATTTTCTTCTTTGTCTGAGATGAATTGATGAGCATATTAATCTCATATTCAAATCTTTCTCCAGGAAGATCAAGAAAATCTGCTAGATAAGATTTAGGTATAGCCCTAAGGCCTGTCTGAGTATCATTTATCTTATCATAAAACATTAATTTGTAGACCAAACTTGTGGTTTTATTACCAAAAGAAGATTTAAAAGGAACATTATCCTTATTAAAGTCCCTTGATCCTAAATACATGGCGACTTCTTTTTCTTGGGCGATTTTTGCAATTTTAAAAACATCTTCCGCCCTATGTTGACCATCTGAGTCCGCTGTAATCACATAGGAAAAATCGTCATAAGTATTTAAGATATAATTAAAGGCGTTCTTTAAGGCCCTTCCCTTACCAAAGTTCTTGTAGTGGCTAAAGACATCAACCCCATCTTTTTTAAATTTTTTAAAGTATTCATCATATTCCGCTCTAGATCCGTCATTTACCAGAAGAATTCTCCTAAAGCCTTTCTCCTTTAGTTCATCAATGTAAGAACTTAGTAGGTCTTTGGGAGGATTTAGGGCAGGAATTAATATTATAAATTCATCCATAATCTATCCTTTTTTAGCTATTCTTATTAGTGTTCTACTTTATTTTATTATTAAAACTTAATATATCAAGAATTAGCTCTTTCTAAGAAAATAAATAAGCTAGCCCTTAAAGATTAAAGACTAATTTTATCTTGTTTATGTTATAATATTAACAACTATATTTTATATGAGGTGAACTATGAAAGAAGTTAAAAAAAATGTTTTGTCAATGATGCTCTTACTCTTCCTAATAATTTTGACAGCTTGCTCGACTAAGGGAGATAAAATGTCAAAATCTACCGCTAAGCCTAAAACGAATAAGGAAGCTACTAGTGAAGGTGAAAAAGGCAAGGGGAAAATTAGAGTAGGTATCCTTTCTATTGATGATGTCTTGCCCCTAGTTGTTGCAGATAAAGAGGATGCTTTCTCCAAAGCTGGCCTAGATGTCGAGCTTTTCCCATTCAAATCAAGCCTTGACCAATCAAAGGCAATGGAAGCAGGCCAACTTGACATAGTGATGAATGATATGATAGTCCAAGCCTTATTAAAAAAAGCCGGCCTTGATACTAAGGTAATCTCTTATGCTTTTGGAGCTAATGTCAGAGAAGGAAGATTTGTTGTGGTTTCATCTCCATCTAGTAATATAGAAAAGCCAGAAGACTTATATGGAAAAAAAGTCGCCATATCTGACAATACTATGATGGACTACCTAATGTGCCAATACGAAAAAAATTTACATTTGGACTCTTCAAAGATTAAAAAGGTCAACGTCCCAGATCTTTTGCTAAGGATGGAACTTGTTCTTCAAGGCAAGGATATTGATTGTGCCATCCTTCCCGATCCCCTAGCAAGCTTTGCCATAAAAAATGGATGTAAGCCTGTAATTGATGATACCCTCCTAAGCGAGAATTTTTCTCAATCAGTTATCCTAGCTAGAGATGAATTTATTGATAGTAATAAGGATGAGCTTAAAAGCTTTATGAAGGTGTATTTCAATAGCATGGATGAAATCAACAAAAACCCTGACAAATATAAGGAGCTTGCCATAAAAAATGCAAGAGTTTCTGATGATATAAAAGATAGCTACAAAACACCAAGCTTTAGCCCATACACGCTTCCAAGCAAGGAAGATGTAAAAAGAGTTAGCGACTGGTTGTTAGAGAAAAAACTTATAGATAAGCCTTATTCCTACGAAGACTTGGTAAGTACAGAATTTATTAAAAAATGAGTGATTTATTATACGATATAAGAAATTTATACTTCAAATACAAAAATGATAACAAGTATGTTATAGAAAATCTAAATTGGAAAATACATAGAAATGAAAGATGGGCAGTAATTGGACAATCAGGCTGTGGCAAAACCAGTCTCTTGAAACTTTTATCAGGAATCGACAGTTCTTATGAGGGGGAAATTTCCTTTAAAGATAAGCCCTTAAAGAAACCTCAAATGGATATCAAAATTATCTTACAAAATTATGGCTTGTTTGATTGGAAAACTGTCCGCCAAAACATAGACTTACCTAGAAAATTCTTGAAAAATAAGATGCTTATAAGAGAAGAAGAAGTAGATGCTATATTAGAATATTTTAATCTAGGAGAGCTTTCTGATAAATATACTTACGAGCTTTCTGGCGGACAGAAACAAAGAGTAGCCTTGGCTAGGGCTATGATAACAAAGCCGATTGTCTTGCTTTTAGATGAGCCCTTCTCCGCCTTGGATGAAATAACCAGAGAAAAGTTAAAAGATTACTATACAAACTTACAAAAGAAACATTTTATCACATCAATTTTGGTAAGCCATCAGATAGATGAGGCCCTTGAACTTTCTGATAAACTCCTCTTCTTATCTAAAAATAAGCACTATGAATTTTTTGATATTGATAAGTATAACAGAAAAGAAATCTATCAAATATTGAGGGATAAATTGAAAGAGGAAATAAATGAAAGTTAAAAGTAAAATATTTGTTTTTTTGATATTCTTCATCTTTTGGCAAATTTTAAGCCTCCTAGTCGACAAGGCATTTCTACCAAGTCCCTTAGCGACTCTTGATGGGCTAATCACAGCAATAGAAAAGGGACTTATATTAAAGCATGCCCTCATAAGTTTGATGAGGATAGTCCTTAGTTTATTAATTTCCTTGCTTTTTGCCCTAGCAATAGGTATTCCAATTGGCTATAAAGAAGAAGTTTATCAGCTACTTTACCCCCTAGTATCGAGCTTGTATCCCATACCCAAGGTGGTTTTTTTGCCAGTCTTGGTTTTGTTTTTTGGCCTTGGCAATTTGTCGAAAATAGTCTTGATAAGCTCGATTATTTTTTTTCAATTGCTCTTAGTTATAATTGATTCTGTTAGGAATCTTCCAAGGGACCTATATATATCCATGTATTCTCTTAGTCAGTCCTTCAAGGATATATTAATAAATTTGATTTTGCCTTATATCATACCCGATATTTTGACAGCCCTAAGAATTTGTATTGGAACTGCAATATCAGTCTTATTTTTTTCAGAAACTTTCGCTTCTTTTGATGGTTTGGGATATTTTATCTTAGATACAATGGGAAGAAGAGAATATGAACAAATGTATGGTGGGATAATTGTCATGTCCCTGTTAGGATTGATTCTTTATAAGCTTGTTTTACTAATAGAAAAAAATACCTGCCATTGGAAAAGTCAAAAGAGCGTCTAGGCATATTTTAATCCTACAATCCTATAAGAGTGAGAAAACTATAAGCTCCCTTAATCTCTAGCTTGACAAATACAAACTAGAAAACAAAGGAGCTTTTTAAGTAGCTATTTATATTTTTATTAAAAGATGTATTTAAAATTCAAAAGCTACAAATTTAAAAGACCTTAAACTCTTCTATACTTGGGTTAGCTTCTATGTGATTTAAGAAATCTGTCATTTCTTGGTTATTTTTTGGATAAATCTTAAAACTCAAATAATAGATTTGTTCCTTATATTTCAAATTATAGGCCCTCTTGGCTATATTATTCTTTTCTATATATTCATCTATATCTCCTACAACATTAGAATCATAGGATTGTATTAGAATATTAAACTGGTCATGCTTCTGAAAAATATCAGCAACATGCAAAAAGTTTTGCAAGATAATGATTAAGGATGTAGTTATAATCGCGAGAAAATACATACCTGCTCCAAAAGACATGCCAACAATAGAAGTAGTCCAGATCCCTGCTGCTGTTGTAAGGCCAGTAACATCGTTATTTTTTACAAAAATAATACCAGCTCCAAGAAAACCAATACCAGATACAATTTGAGCCGCAACCCTTGCCGCATCGTAGTCTTTGACATCATAAAATCCGTACTTTGAAATAATCATAGCTAAGCAAGAGCCCAAACAAACTATGGTATGGGTTCTAGATCCAGCTGACTTGTTTTTGCTGGCCCTTTCTGCCCCAATTGCATAACCACTCAAACAAGATAAAAATATTCTCAAAAGTAAGTTAAAATTCAAATCCCAATTCATGATTCCCTCCTAAAAACAAAAAGGCAGTGACAAATAAATCTATCAATCACTGCTCGCTCTTATATAATAATATGATAATTTTATCACAAAACATAAAGATGTCAATAGAAATTTTTCCTAGCAAGTAAATTCCGCCCAAGGAAGGAAAAGGTTTTAAAATATATTTGACTAATTATTATCCATATATTATAATTAAAAAAACTTAATATTTTAGAGATAAGACATGTACAAGTAGTAGGGTAAGCCTATGCTTTTTTATTTTCTAAAATTATTACTATTTATTAAGGAGGACTTATGTTAAATTTAGCACACCGTGGATTTAAGGGATCCTATCCTGAAAATACCATGCTAGCCTACAGGAAGGCGATCGAAGTCGGTGCAGATGGAGTGGAGTTTGATGTCCATCTAACAAAGGATGGGGAATTGGTTATCATCCATGACGAAAATCTCATTAGGACTTGTGGAGTTGATATTTTGGTTAAGGATTTAAGCCTAGCTGAGCTTAAAAAATATGATGCAGCTAATGGCTATGAACAATACCATGAAGAAATCCCAACTCTTAGAGAATATTTTGCCTATGCCAAAGATCTTGACATAGTGACTAATATCGAAATTAAAAACGGACTTTTCTTTTATGAGGGTATAGAAAAGAAATTGTATGACCTTATTAAAGAATACTCTATGGAAGAAAAGGTAATTATCTCATCCTTCAACCACCAAAGTATCCTTAGGATGAAGGATATAGATGATAGTTTAAAGCTTGCCTTTCTAGAAGAGTCTATTATAGCTGACCCTATTTCATACTTAAAAGAAAATTCCATTAAAATCTACCATCCAATAGCTCAGACTGTCGATAAGGCCTTGTTGGATAAGTTCCACGAAGAGGGAATCACTGTAAATGCTTGGACTAGTGATAAGATTCCTTATGATTTCAAAGAACTAAATGATATTGGTTTTGATGCTATAATATCAGATTATCCAGATAGATTTGTTAAAGAGCTTAGATAAGAGAAGGAGAATTTATGAAAGAATTTGAACTTATCCTAGAAAGTATTAATAAAATGCTTTGGGGCAATTGGCTTGTCTATGTTTTATTAGGACTTGGAATTTTATATACCTTTGCGACAGGCTTTGTCCAAGTTAGGCATTTTGCTTACATAATGAAGGAAACTTTGATTAAGAGTTTTAAGGAGAGAAATCTAGAAAAGAGAAAGGGCTCTCTATCTACCTTCCAAGCCATGATGGTAACCTTGGCAGGTAATATCGGCGGTGGAAATGTCGTTGGTGTTGCAACAGCTATAGTTTCTGGTGGTTTTGGGGCAGTTTTTTGGATGTGGCTTGCTGCATTTTTTGGCATGGCCCTAAAGTATGGAGAAATCATCCTTTCCCAATTATATAGGGGCGAAGATCAAGATGGAAATATCCTATCAGGTCCTATGTATTACATTAGAGATGGTCTAAAATCACCAAAGTTGGGTATAGTTATAGCCATCCTCATGACTATAAAGATGATGGGAGCAAATCTAGTCCAATCAAATACCATTGCTACTATCTTGCAAGACAATTTTAGCTTCAATAATTTGCTTACAGGCTTTATTCTTACAGGTCTTTTGTTTATAATAGCAATCGGTGGTTTAAAGAGATTGGCAAAGCTTGCAACTAATCTAGTACCAATAATGTCAATTTTTTATGTTGTTTTATGTATATTAGTTATAATTGTAAATATTAAAAACGTACCTTTAGTTTTTAGGGAAATATTTACCCAAGCCTTTTCTTTTAAGGCAGCAGCTGGTGGTGTGGCAGGTACTGTTATAGCCAAAGCCATGCAATATGGTATAGCAAGGGGTATGTATTCAAACGAAGCTGGTGAAGGTACTGCACCATTCGCCCACGGAACAGCTATTGTAAATCATCCAGTAGAAGAAGGAATTACTGGAGTTACAGAGGTATTTATTGATACAATCCTTATCTGCTCAATGACAGCTATTACAATTGGTGTTTCTCAAATACCTTTGGATGGAGAAACTATCAAGGCATCAAACATGGCAATCCAAGCTATAGGAACAGTTTATCAACCTCTCTCCTATCTCGCAATTTTTGCCTTGTTGATATTCTGTTTTACAACCCTCATGGGTCAATGGTTTAACGCTGCTAAGTCCTTTACCTATGCTTATGGAGCAAAGTTTACTGATAAGATTAAATATATTTATCCTTTCCTTTGCATCATAGGTTGTCTAGGTAAAATCAGTCTTGTGTGGACTATCCAAGATATAGCTATGGGTCTTGTAATTATCCCAAATATGCTAGCCTTGCTCCTCCTAGTTAAGGAAGTTCGTTTCCAAACTAAAGACTACTTTGAAAAGTTAAATAAATAAGATAATAAATCGTGCTGGCTAAAGCAAAAAACTTCCGCCAACACGATTTTTTTATGAAGATTGCCCTAATATCCTCTATGAAATGTTTAATTATATCTTTGTGCTTATGATAAGTAAAAAAATATCAACCCTGAGCTTTTATTAGCTTCTGGGTTGATATGTCAATTTGTCTACAGACCCTTATTATCTAAAGAATTATTTTCTTCATCTATTTTATTAGCATCCATATCTTTGGTTTTTTCTGGGTCTAGCTTAGTGTCGATTTTTTCTTGGTCAGATACTTTTGTTTCATCCTCATTTTTTTCTTCTTTAGCAGGGCTTGTTGGATTTTTCTCGTCCTTTGCTACTTCATCTTTATTATCTTCAGTTTCTTTTGTAGCTTTTTTTTCTTCTAATTCCTTATCTGATAGAATTTTTGGCAGAACTTTATTGTATGTGATTTTTCCATCAAGCTTTTCGAAATCACTAAGCTTTAATGCTATAGATTCATCTCCTGAATAGATGTAAATATCATTTACTATTTGTTGAATCCTAAAAGGATCCTTAATCTTGTAATAGGCTTGTAGGTATTCAACTACTTCCGAGCCTTCTACTTGTGGCTTGTATTCCAAATCTGTGCTTGGATTTTCAATCTTGTATTTCATTAGAGCTACAACATCCTTGGCTGTATATGGTCCAAATTCCTTATCTTTTTGCCTTTGGATAATTTGTTTGATACTTATGGCATGGTAATGACCCCCATGAAGCCAATAAAATACATTCTTTCTTAGTCCATCAGATCCATAGACTTCCTTGCCATCATCTGGAACATCTCCATAGGCTGACATCTTCTTTAAGTTGTCATCCATGTAGGCCTTGATTTTCTCGTCAATTATTTGTGGTCTAATACTTTCATAGCTAAAGATTTCACTATCGTCAACCTCTATATGTGACTTATGCTTGCTTTCATCAATGTATTCAGCATTTGGATAATGGTCTTTTGGATTAGTTTTTACTACAGTTTCATTTCCATCCTTATCAAATAAGTGCCAGTGATCGCCGTGGTCAATTATTCTTACTATATTTTTTGGCCATTGGTCTTTCTTTTCACTAGGCTTAGGAGTTTCTTCCTTTTGCTCTGTTTGTACTTGAGGCTCTACTTGAGGCTTTTTAACTTTTTCATAATCACCAAAGTAGGCTTTAGGGTATAGACTTCTTGGGTCTTGGTAGCATATTGATTCCCTTCCCTTTGAATCGAAGATGTGGTAATGGTCCTCGTGCTTTAGGATTTTTACTATATCAAAAAGGTCTGCTGGTTCTTGACCCATTATATTTACAATTTTCATCTCCCTTATAGCCTTATTTCTTTGGTCTTCTTTGGAAAGTTGAGGCTTTTGTTGATCTACTTTTGGTGGTTGAACCAAAGCTTCTTCTTTCTTTTGACTTGAACTGTGGCTACCATGATAGATTCCAAATTCAGCATCAGGATACTTACTTCTTGGATCTTCATAGGAGATATATTCATTGCCCTTGTTGGTGTAGATATGGTAGTGGTCCTCATGTTTTAGAATTTTCACAACCTTTTCTTGGTTTTTCTTTTCTTCTTTAATAAGCTCAACGGGATCTTTTACCCTTACAAGTTTGTCTATATTTTTTAATTTATTTGATGAACTTACACTTGGGCTACTTGTCCATCTTTTTTCTGGTCTACTTTTACTTATTTGATGAGAAGAAGCGTGACTGCCTACATATTGACCAAAACTTGCATTTGGATATAGACTTCTTGGGTCTTCATAGGATATATATTCGTTGCCCTTGTTGGTATAAATATGGAAGTGATCTTCGTGTTGGAGAATTTTTACTACATATTCTCCCTTATCTTCAAGATTTTCTTTGACTTTTCTGGCCTTAGAGCTACTTTTGCCATTAGTTTTCGCACTTGACCCATGACTACCATGATAAACTCCTACTCTAATATTTGGAAATTGAGCTGATGGATCTTCATAGGTTAGGTATTCATTTCCATCTCTGGTATAGACATGCCAGTGGTCGCCATGTTTTTTGATTGAAACAACATCCATACCACTTAAAACATTTTTTGAAACAACGCTGACAAGATCCATTGCCTTATCTCCCATTTTTTCTGGATCAGTGTAGGTAATATGTTCCTTGCCATCCTTGGTAAAAACATGCCAATGGTCGCCATGTTTTACAACTCTAACTATATCTTCTTTCTTGATTTCTGAATCAATCAATACTTCTGTAGTCTTATCTTTCTTGTAGCTAGTTTTCTTGCTAACAAAACTTGTTTCCTTTTTCTTAACTTCATTTTTGTTACTATCCTTTTTGCCAAAAATAGAACAAGATGAAAGTAATACTGCCGAAAGAGAGCAGACAGCCATAATTTTTCCTATGTGCATTTTATTCATATTATTCTCCTATTTATTCTTTACTAACATTATTATTAGTAAACATACTACTGATATTAAAACAATTACCGAACCAGGTCTTAGGTTAAAATGATAAGAAAGCAAAAGACCGAGATAAACATAAACGAGTGATAAAATTATAGATACGATAAGACTCGCCTTGTAGGTTTTTCTTAATTCAATTGCTGTAAGGGATGGAATCACCAAAAGTGATGATACAATTAATGAACCTATTGTCCTTGCAGATATTGAAACTGTAATTGCTGTTAATATTGTAAGCATGAAATTTATAAAGCTTGTGTTGATACCCATAATTCTTGCCGCTTGGGGATCAAAAACACTGAGGTAAAGTTTTTTGTAAAGAAGTCCATAGCATAGTAAAACTATGCTAGCTATAGCAAGCACCAAATAAAACTCCCCATCACTAATAGTTACAATAGAACCAAATAGATAGGAAGAGATAGAATTTGTATTTTCCACCAAAGATGAGAAAATTCCTGCAAGTCCAATGGAAGCCGCAAGGATTATAACTGTCGAAACTTCTTGATAATTTTTTAATTTATTTCTAATAAATTCGATTAAAACTCCAGCCACTATACAAGAAATTATAGCGGTAGATAGGGGATTAAAACCAAAGGCAAGACCTATGGTAAGGCCCGCTAGGGATGAGTGAGAAAGGGTATCTCCAATTGTTGAAAGTCTTTTTATCAGAATTGATTGGCCCATACAAGGTAGGATTATTGCAAGAATCCCCCCTACTATAAAGGCCCTTCTCATAAATTCATATTGAAATATATCTAACATATCCTACTCCAATACATCTTCAAGCCTTGACTTATCAATAAGTATCGCCTTTTTATCAAAAATTTTAAAGGCGTAATCAACATAAAAGCTTGCCTGTCTTAAATCGTGAGTTACAATAACAACTGTTTTATCATTTTGGGTCATTTTCTTTAATAGCACAAAAAGCTCTTTCGAAAAAGTCTTATCAATTCCTGTCGTAGGTTCATCTAGAAGAATTAACCTGGCATCTTTGATAAGGGCAAGGAGGAGGCCAAGCCTTTGAAGTTGACCCCCTGATAATTCGCTTAGTGCCTTATCTTTATGGCCTTTAAGACCAACTTCATCAAGAAGCTTATCAACATCCTTGTTTACTTTAAGAAAAGATGTGTGAATCTTTACAGCTTCTTCTATAGTAGTTGGAAAAGTCTTGTAGGCTCTTACAGCATCTTGACTGATATAGGCAATATCGGAAAAATGATTGTTCTCTTCAATAAGATCACCGAAAATCCTTACAGTCCCCCTATCCTTTCTTAGATTTGAAAGAAGAAGATTAATAAGGGTGGACTTACCTTCTCCATTAGCCCCTACAATAGCAACAAAATCACACAGGCCTATATCTAAGTCTAAACCTTCGAGAATTTTTTCCTTGTCATAGGCAAAGTCCAGGCCCTTGATAGAAATAGCCTTATTCATTGAAGGATGCCACAAGATTCTTCAAATTTTCCCTCATAAGGTTGATATATCCCTTTTGGGCTTCTTCTTCAGTGAGGTTTTCTAGGGTATAGAGAGTTGATGTTTTAGTATTAGTATTTTTCGCTAAAGTTTCAGCAACCTTTGGTGTCGCCTTACCTTCAAAGAAAATCGTCTTAATCTTGTGGGCCTTAACAAAATCAGCTATAGTTTTTAATTGTTTGGCTGATGGTTCATCCTCTGGAGAAATTCCCGTAACAGCGACTTGCTTTAGCCCATAATCATCTGCCAAATAATTAAAGGCAGCATGACTTACAACGAAATACTTATCCTTTGACTTAACCTTAGAAAGCTCATCTTCAAACTCCTTATCAAGATCCGCAAATTCCTTAACAGACTTATCTAAATTAGCCTTGTAGTAGGCATCATTTGCTGGATCTATAGAAGAAACCTTCTTATAAATAGTATCAAGCTCTTCCATGGCGTTTTTAATGGACAACCATGTGTGAGGGTTTATTGATTTTTGCTCACTAGCTTCATCTGAACTATCCAAAAGGGAAAGACCTTGAGATAAGTCTAGGAATTTATCATCATCATTAATGCCCTTTTTCAAATCATCAATAAAGCTTTCCATGCCGGCCCCATTATAAACAACAAGGTCTGCCCCAGTTAGATTTTTCATATCATCTGTAGAAAGCTCAAAAGAATGAGGCTCTTGGTTTGCTTTTATAATAGTACGAACCTCCATCTTATCTCCCACAATTCTTTTTGTTAAATCTTCCACTGGATAAAAGCTGGCATAAATTACTTTTTTTCCATTAGCTTCTTTTCCCGTATCAGTCTTCATCTTTTCATTTCTAGAACAAGAACTGCAAGCAAAGACGCAAATAATAGCTAAAAAAATTAGTCCCTTAAAATATCTTTTCATAAATCCTCCATATGCGATTGATTTGCATTATATAATGTATCACTTTTTTTGCTATTTGCAAGTCGTTCGCATTACTTTTTTATAAAAAAGTATTTTAACTAAACCATATATCAATAAAAGCAATAAAAAAAGGGCCTATAATAAATCGTGTTGGTAGAAGTAAATGATACTTCTGTCAGCACGATTTTTTTG
>NZ_GG666295.1:616483-619253 GCF_000159095.1 Anaerococcus tetradius ATCC 35098
GTTCATGGCTAAGCTTGATAATGAATTCAATGTAGATTTTTCATATTTACCTTATCACCTATCATTTGACGAGTTTAAGTCAACCAAGGATGCTAAAGGAGCCATGAGTTTTATATATCTAGATTCAGATAATCACAAGGTTATTGATGTTGTAGAGAATAGACAGTTACCTTACCTAAGGAAATATTTCTTATGTTATCCAAGATATGTTAGAGACAAGGTTAAGACTGTATGTATTGATATGTATAGTCCATATATTTCACTTATCAAAGAACTCTTTGTTAATTCAGAAATCATTATAGATAGATTTCATATTGTAAAGCTCTTTACTAACTCTTTTAACCATACAAGGATTGATACAATGAAGGGTTATTCTACAAGCAATATTAAATACAAAAGACTTAAGAAATATTGGAAACATTTTCTAAAACCTTACAAGTTACTTAATCCTATACACTTTTTTAAACGTGTTCATTTCCCTGACAGTCTTGTATCTGATGAGGATATAGTGGATATTAGTCTTAACATTGATAAAACCTTGAAAGATACATATGAATGTTACCAATGCTTGAGGGAAGATATTGAGAAAAGGGATTTTGAATTGTTTGCATATCATTTAAATTATTTTAAAGATAAGGTGAGTGACAAAATGAAAACCTCAATAGATACTTGTTTTTATTACCTAGAATATATTAAGAACTAATTTATCTATGATTATTCTAATGGACCTATAGAGGGTGTTAACAACTTCATAAAAGTCTTAAAGAGAATAGCCTTTGGTTACAGTAATTTTGCTAATTTTAGAACAAGAATATTTATCACCAGAAATTTATTAGCTAGTTAAAAAATTCAGGGATAGAAATTTCTATCCCTGATTAAGAATTTGGTTGATTTTTATTTACCAACACGATTTGACAAAGAGCCTAAAAAAAGAGTCTTGAAAAATCAAAACTCTTCTATAATCCTGGCGCGTCATTGAGGATTCGAACCCCAGGCCTTCTGGTCCGTAGCCAGACGCTCTATCCAGCTGAGCTAATAACGCATGGAGCGGGTGAAGGGAATCGAACCCTCGCAACCAGCTTGGAAGGCTGGGGCTCTACCACTGAGCTACACCCGCATATGGATACTAAATTATTATATGCCAAAAATATATTTTTTCAATAAAAATAAGCAATTAAAAATAAAAAACTTACGCATAACGTAAGTCATATATGGAGCGGATGACGAGATTCGAACTCGCGACCCTCGCCTTGGCAAGGCGATGCTCTACCCCTGAGCCACATCCGCATATTAAAAATTATGGAGCTGATGATAGGACTTGAACCTACAACCTATTGATTACAAATCAATTGCTCTACCAATTGAGCTACATCAGCGAATCTAACAAAGTCTGCTAGAAACTTGACGACTCAGATGGGATTTGAAATCTTCGAGACGAACGCTAGTGAGTCCGAAGAACTCCTCCGCCGTAACGGCGGATATTTTGCGAAGTCACATCTAAATCGTGTATTTATTTTGGCGACTCGGATGGGATTCGAACCCACGACCTCCGCCGTGACAGGGCGGCATTCTAACCAGCTGAACTACCGAGCCAAAAATCATCATAAGATGATAAACATGGTGGAAGTAACAGGGCTCGAACCTGTGACCCCCTGCTTGTAAGGCAGATGCTCTCCCAACTGAGCTATACTTCCATAATAAGTGTTTTAACAATTAAAATTATATAATTGTGACCCTACTGGGATTCGTAACCCAGTCCCTTTTAGGGTTTCAAATCATAAGATTTGAAATCTTTGAGACGAACGTCAGTGAGTCCAAAGAACTTACCGCCGTGAACACGGTGGTATCCTCTTATACGAAGATGTTCTTTTCTAGTCTAATTTGACTAATAATGGTGACCCTACCGGGATTCGAACCCGGGATACCACCGTGAAAGGGTGGTGTCTTAACCGCTTGACCATAGGGCCTAAATAATAAACTTATACTATTATGACCATAGGGCCTTAAAAGAAAAGCCTAATAAAGTCTTATGGTCACATGTGGTGGTGACTCCAATGGGATTTGAACCCATGATACAGCCTTGAGAGGGCTGTGTCTTAACCACTTGACCATGGAGCCATAATTAAAAATTATCAGTTAGGATCAAGCATAAGCTTGACCCTAATTTATTGGTAGCGAAGAACGGACTTGAACCGTTGACACTCCGGGTATGAACCGAATGCTCTAGCCAACTGAGCTACTTCGCCATGTGGTTGCGGGAGCAGGATTTGAACCTACGACCTTCGGGTTATGAGCCCGACGAGCTACCAGACTGCTCCATCCCGCGATAAAATAAATTAAATAAATGGCGCTCAGGGTGGGACTCGAACCCACAACCTACCGGTTAACAGCCGGGTGCTCCACCATTGAGCTACCTAAGCGCAAAAACGCATAAGCGTAATTGTTTGGCGATTTCCACTGAAACTCGTTTGCTTACGCAAACTCTTTCGCTGCATACGCAGCTATGTTTCAGGGTCAAAATGCCATTTAGGCATTTTGACAGTCTCTCGGGAGTTACTCTAAATGTAAATATTAAAGTCACTCGCTCGAAAGAATAAACTGCCTTTTGTTTGGCGATTTCCTAGTCTCCCGGGAGGTTGCCCTCCGAGTACCATCGGCGTTATAAGGCTTAACTTCTGTGTTCGGTATGGGAACAGGTGTATCCCTTATGCCATCATCACCATATTGTTGAACCTCTCTAAATAGCAATAAATATTTCCAGTCAAGATAT